>CAKRTC010000018.1 GCA_934402055.1 uncultured Lachnospiraceae bacterium
CTATACACTTCCTCGTTGCCTAGGTGTGTTTGGGACTTTCACCCGTTAGAGCGCGCCCATGGCGCGCAAACAAAATGGGCTGCGGCATCTTTAAATGCTACAGCCCGTTTCTTTAGTTGTATACTTATATTCAGATGAATGCTTTTCCTGCTGTCTGAAGCCGCAGCCATATCCGTACTGTCTTATACAAGACTAGGTATTCTGCATTTATCATATAAGTCAGACAAGGACTCCGTTTATCTCTGTGGCGCCGTCAAGCTCTATGACGGCGCATTTTTTGCCGTCTATCTCTTCGAATCTGATAAGCTCAGTGCGATCTGCCGCGATCTTGATCTCAACGGCTTCGTTCTTGACAGTGAATTTTTTCTTTCCGCAGAGAGACTCTATATCCACAAAGGTATCATCTCCGAGCATTTCATCATAAGCCGAATCGAATCTGTCCATCTGTTCTTTATCGGCACCGCTCTTTTCAAGTATGTTTCGTACATGTGTCTTGGAGAGCATATTGTCCATGTCAGGCTCATTGCGGATGATCTCGGCCTCTTCTTCAAGAGTCTCATGCACAGTCTTCATGGTCTCGGCATCAAATTCCTCTCCGTATACCTCACTCACTACTGTTCCGAAAGCATTTTTCTTCTGCTCTGCGGTAACAAGAGTCTCGCAGCCGAACATCTGTTCTATGAAGCTGTCCTGAAGTGCGTCTGCATTTTTAGCATAATACAAGGCCGCATGGAGATCTGTGCTGCGATCATTGAACGCCGGAAACATAAATCCCGCCTCCGGAGCTCCGACCACCCAGTCCCTGTCAACCGCCATGAACCAGCCCTCGTCATTGTTGTAGCATAAGCCCGGCTTAGCAAGATCTACCGGACATATAGCTGCAATTATATACTTAAAGGACTCCTCTGAGGCATCAGCCATGGTGTCTCCGAGTTTTGATCTGCCCGGAACATCATAGGTATCTATCGCAGCTATTATCATAAAGTTGCCAACATGCTGATAGGTCTCAATTATCCTGTCATAAAAGGCATCCATAAGTGCTTCATTGCCGAGATCCGCATCACGCATACCCGTAAGAAGCTTGTATGAGTCATTGTTGAATTCAAACTGAAGCGGAATATCTATGTTAAAGAGGTTCTTCTCAAAGCTGCCGGAGAGACATTTTTTGATTATCTCCATGTACTTATACAGCTCTTCATCCTCCATGCCGATAAGACCGCCGCAAAATGAAGCTACTTTTTCCTTTTCTCCGTTAACATAGCAGCCGCAGAGCCTTGAGACCGAACAGCGGTCTTTGGTATACAGCTTCCTGATTTCTTTTATTTCTTTACTGTTCATTGTATGTTCTGTCCTTAAAGCTCATTCATTATCTTGATCGAATCTCTGCATTCAAGCTCAAGCATATATTCCGCAAGATTCATCTTAGTCTCAAGCGTAATTATCACAACCGTTTCATCATCAGATTTGTTGCGGTTTATCTCTATATTGTTGATCTTGATGCCCGAGCCCTTAAGCTCTGTCAGGAAGCGGGAAAAGCCCTCCATTCCGTCAAATACAATAAAATAGTCATGCACGACCGAATTTTTCTTGATCGTCTTATCAAGCTTCTCGACTGTAATAAGCAGGAATATCATAAGCAGCGTGGCAACAATGCCTGCGCTGATAAAGCCTGCGCCTAGGGTAAGTCCGAGACAGGCCGTAGCCCAGAGGCTTGCCGCAGTCGTAAGTCCCCTTACATGATTGTATCTGGTTATGATGATGGTGCCTGCCCCGATAAATCCCATACCGCTTATTACCTGGGCTCCGAGTCTCGCAACATCTCCGCTGTAATTGGGGAAGGTGAGTGCGATATATTCACTTGTTATCATTACAAGGCATGCGGACATGCAAACCAGAGCATGTGTCCTGGTTCCCGCACCTCTTCTCTTCTTCTCTCGGTTGATTCCCACTATATAACCGAAAAGTGTAGCAAGAAACAATCTCAGCACCACCGAAGCAAGCCCGATCTCGTCCCCGTATATAAGATCCATATTCATTTTTGTGTCCACCGTTGTTATGTCTGTCTGCGCAGACCTTATTTATTGCGATGCTATCTTTTCAGCAAGCTCGTTGAGATAGAACCAGCGTTCCGTCTTGGCCTCCAATGCCTCCTCAAGCTCCGTCTGCTTCTTGGTAAGTTCCGTAAGCTTGGCAGAATTTGTGGCATTGGCACTCATATCAGCCTCATTCTGTTTAATAGCCGCCTCAAGTGCCGCTATATCGGCATCTATAGTCTCATACTCACGCTGCTCCATATAGCTGAATTTGAGCTTGCGCTCACGTCTGCGTCCGGCATTGGGATCCTTTGCTTCGGCATTTCCCGCCGCCTCATTTTCAGCTGCTGCCTGAGCTGTACCACCCGTTTTGACGCTCTGCTTTCCGGCACTTTTGTCCTTGCCCATGGAAATGCTTCCTGCCGGCTCACCGTCAATCCCCGCAGCCTCACGCTCCGCTTTAAGACGATTCTCATAATCGGTATATCCGCCCTCATGCTGTCTGAGTCTGCCATTTCCCTCAAAGGCAAATATGCGTCCGACTACTCTGTCAAGGAAATAGCGGTCATGTGATACAGTTATGACTATACCCTGATAGCTGTCAAGATAATCCTCAAGTATCTGTAATGTGGCTATATCAAGATCGTTGGTAGGCTCGTCAAGTATGAGCACATTCGGCGCCTCCATGAGCACTCTCAAGAGATTAAGTCTCCTCTTTTCTCCTCCTGAGAGCTTGGATATAGGTGAATACTGCTGCTCACCCGGGAAGAGAAAGAGCTCAAGCATAGCCGAAGCAGTCATAGTGCCGTCTGCGGTACGCACATACTCTGCCGTATTGCGTATATAATCTATGACCCTGTCATTAGGATTCATGTAGGCTATGCCCGCAGAAGGATCGTTGGCGATCTCCTGAGTATAGTAGCCCGGCTTTACTGTCTGCCCTATTACTATCTCTCCGCTGTCAGGCTGTTCCATGCCGACTATCATCTTCATGAGCGTGGTCTTGCCGCAGCCGTTCGGTCCTATGAAGCCTATACGGTCATTTTTCAGAAATCTGTATGTAAAATCCTTGATAAGTGTACGATCTCCGTAGGATTTGCTTATATCAAGCAATTCAACCGTAGTTCGTCCCATACGTGTATAGACGGAACTCATCTCTACACGTCCGTCGGTCTCCGGTGCCTTCATGTCACGCAGAGCCTCATAGCGCTGTATATGTGCCTTCTGCTTGGTCGAACGTGCACGTGCGCCTCGCATCATCCACTCTATCTCCTTACGGAGTATAGACTGACGTTTTCTCTCCGACGCCTGAAGCGAAGCCTCTCGCTCTGCCTTAAGCTTAAGAAAGCCGCTGTAATTTGTATCGTAGGAATAGAGCTTACCCTTATCAAGCTCAACTATGCGTGTACATACGGAATCAAGGAAATATCTGTCATGTGTAACCATGACCAGGGCTCCGTTAAAGCTCTTAAGCCTCTCCTCAAGCCATGCCGACATCTCACTGTCAAGATGGTTGGTAGGCTCGTCGAGCACAAGTATATCGCAGGACGACAGCAACACAGCCGTAAGAGCAAGTCTCTTGCGCTGTCCTCCCGAGAGCTCTCCTGCAGGCTGATCGAAATTAAAAATGCCGAGCTTGGTAAGCATGGTCTTGGCATCAGCCTCACTCACACCTTCACCTGCCTGTGCCAGTACACTCTCAAGTACGGTATGCTCCGGATCAAACACCGGAGTCTGAGGCAGGTATCTTACTACGACATGTCTTGCCCTGCTTATCCTGCCCTCGTCCTCCTCTTCTTCGCCTGCAATAATACGAAGAAGTGTGGATTTACCCGTTCCGTTGATGCCTATAATACCCACACGCTCGCCTTCATTTAAGAAAAACGAAGTGTCGTTAAGCAGCATGCGTCCGGTATATGATTTTTCTATATGTTCAAGAGAAAGTAACATAAATACCTCATTCGGCGCTGTTTTAATTACGCACTTTTCGACCTATATTAAAATCAAGCAGCATCATCAGCGCTCCGAATACCGTCATTATCACAGCTATAAGTATCGCACAGTTTCTGAAGTATATCTCCGGCAATATCCGTATTATCTGATCCTTTGCCGGATCAAAAAGCCAATTTGTTTTATCAGGAAAAAACAGCCTGTGAAATATTATAAATGCCTTATTAAAATCCACGAAGATAACTCCGCCGAGCACTGTCGTGATCAGGATTATCTCTGTAAAGCCTCCCCAAAACAAAGGTCCTCTTCCGAGCGGTCTAAGTTCTCTGACCGCACCTACCTTCTTGATTGCAAACAAAGCCGCAGCCATCATGGTAGATACTATAAGCACATGTATATCAAGAGTAAACAAGAGCCTGCAGTCTCTGAAATGCTCCATGCCCTCATTGCTCCATTTGAGCACTCCGGTATCGAAAGGAGCTCCCAGCATACAATAATCCATCATCTCGTCAAAGGCTTCTATGATCTCAGCCCTGCTCCATGGCGTGTGCTCCGCAAGATGTAATGCATCCACATGCATATAATAAAAATTGCGCCACAAAAGCGGCACAGCCACTGCCAGTGATATTCCAAGCAATGCTATGGTCAGGGTGCGTATTATCGAATACAGCACATCCCAATGCTTATGCCGTGATGCATTTTGATCATATTTATTATTGTGCCTTATATCCTTATCGAGCATCTTATCCTATAACTCCGTAAGCCGGGCAGCTTATTTGTCAGACTTAGTATCTATGGTCTCGTTCATGCTGCCTGTTCTGTATCCGAGCAGATCCAGCGATACATACGAAAATCCGTATTCTCTGAGCTTAAAATAAACCTCTTCGCGGATATCCTTCTGCATGATCTTGTCAAACTCGCTCTGATCAAGCTCTATACGCGCAAGCTTGTCGTGTATACGAACTCTGAGCTGATGGAAGCCGAGATCCAGGAGCAGCTGCTCGGCCTTATCCACCATGGCAAGCTTTTCTTCACTTATAGTCTCACCATATACAAATCTTGAAGAAAGGCAGGCAAAGGACTGCTTGTCCCAGGTAGGAAGTCCGAGGTACTTTGAAAGCACTCTGATATCATGCTTTGTAAGCTCGCAATGTCTGAGCGGGCTCTTGATATTAAGCTCCGCAACAGCCTGAAGTCCCGGACGGTAATCTCCGTTATCGTCAATATTTGAGCCCTCGACTATCTCGGCTATTCCGTGCTCATCGGCAATCGCTCTTATCTTCTCAAAGAGCTCATGCTTGCAGAGATAGCAGCGGTTCTTGGGATTCTTGGCAAATCCTTCGATCTCAAGCTCCTCAGACTCACATATATAATGCTTTATGCCTTCCTTTTCACAGTAGGCATTGGCCTCGTTAAGCTCTCTCTTCGGGAACGAACAGGATGAAGCCGTAACCGCTATAACTTTATCCCCGAGTGCTTCCTTGGCTGCCCTTAACAAAAATGTAGAATCAACTCCGCTTGAGAAAGCAACCGCAACACTTCCGAGTGATGCGATATATGCCTTAAGTGCTTCGTACTTCTCCAGCTGTTCTTTGCTTGGTGCGTTTATCTGTTCATTCATCTTAGACCTTCTTTCGAATAAACCAAAACCGTAAATATCTGTGTTATCAGGCAGCATGCAGGGAAATTATCAACATTTCCCATGAACGAACCGTCTTCTTAAATCAATCTGATCATCAGCATGTATACAGCTGTACCTGATACAAGGCTGATCAGTGAATTATGCTTAAATCTATAGCTTATGACAGTAGCCGCAACTCCGAGTAGCTTAGGCACGGCTGCATTTTTAAGATCATAAGGAACATCCTTGAGACAATACACTATAAGCACTGCCATTATCGCGGGAGGCAATGCCTGTCCGAGCCTGTCCAGCCATTCCGGCATCTTTCGATCTCCCGAAAATGCAAAAAACGGCAGTATGCGCAAAAAGAAGGTGACAGCCACCGAAACGGCTATCATGAGTATTATATTTGCTGTACTCAATACCGGTCCTCCTTTTTATCGGCATTTTTGTCTGCCCTGCCCTTATACTTATCAAAGATCAGAATCATGAGCGATACTATGATAAGTGCCGGGAGCATAAAGCTGCTCGGCCCGAAGATAAACAGACATATGCTGCCCACCGCAAGTCCGGCTGCTGCCGGAGCGTGATCCTTGATCCTCTCCCACTGATCCATGAAAATAGTAACAAACAGCGCTGTCATACAGAAATCTATACCCTCAAAGTCAAATGGCAGAAGCTGTCCCGTGAGTCCTCCCAGTAAGGTTCCGAGATTCCAGAAAAGCCATCCGAAAAGCGCCAGCCAGAACATTACATCACGCCGCTGTTCATCCGGCATACCGACAAGCGTGCAGTCTATCGCATAGGTCTCATCCGTCAGGGAATGTATCATGAAGAGTCTGCGCTTACCCATGGCATTGAAATCCTTCAAAAAAGTCAGCCCGTAAAAGCTCTGGCGGCTGTTCATAAGAAGTGCCGTCATAATAAGCGTAAGCATAGGAACTCCGCCCGCAAGAAAGGATATAAGTACAAACTGATAAGCTCCCGTATAAACGAAGAGGCTTATAAGCATAGACCAATACCAGGAAAAGCCGCTCTCAGCCATAGTTATGCCGTAGGCCATGCCTATAAAAACATAGCTGAAGAAAATAGGAACTGCCCTGACAAATCCTATCCTGATATTATTTATATTGATGCCTGTCATCAGATCATTCTCTCTATCTCGGGAGCCTCTATATTCTCTACTGTGCATGTTATTGCGGTAGCACCTTCTCCGATATGACAGCCTATGCTGAGTGCAAGCGGATCAAGCTCAATATCATATCCCGGGAATCTGTCCATGATCTTCTGTTTCCATACTTCGGCTGCTTCTTCACTGCAGGTATATGCGCCCTTGATATAGACCTTCTTGCCTGCAAAGCGTGTATTGATATCCTTTTCTACAGCCTGAAGCATCTTCTCCTGAGCGGCCTTCTCACCTCTCACCTTGGCGTAAGCATCAAGCTTATCTCCCTGTATCTGAAGTACAGGCTTTAAGTTAAGTATTGATGCAAGAGCCGCGCCTGCCGGGGTGACTCTTCCGCCCTTCTTGAGATATTCAAGCGTATCCACGGCAATATAGATGCTTGCATCCATAGCCGTGCGATCAAGAAGCTCAACTATCTCAGCCGAGCTCTTACCCTGCTCTGCCATATAAAGCGCCTCATATACCGACTGCTTCTGAGTAACAGATATACGGTGATTGTCTATAACATGCACCTTGCCGTCATAATCCTCTGCCATCATACGTGCCGTAGCCATGGTACTGCTGAGACCGCTTGACATAGGTATATATATCAGCTCCTCGTAAGTCTCAAGCATCTTGTCCCAAAGCTCGCAAAGTGATGCCGGAGAAGGCTGTGAGGTCTTGATATCGGCACCTCCCTTAAGCTTTTCAAAGAAAACCTCTCTTGTGATGGTCAGACCCTCGAAAAACTCCGCTTCATCGATAAAAAAAGGCATCGGGATAATACCAAGTCCGTGCTCTTCGGCCTCCTTAAGAGTAATGCCGCTGTTGGTATCTGTGGCTATTCCGATCTTTCTTGTATTTGACATATTATTCCTCTCAAAAGATAAATTTGAATTCATCCGTATCTCAAATGAGCTTGCCTTTTTCATGCAAAAAAGCCCACTACCCCATATTGAGACAGTCATACAAAATTGTACCCATTCCCGACTTTTTTTACAATGTTTTAATCGAATTTTTATTAAAAAAGAGCAATAGACGCATCATAAAGCTGCATGAAAGTTGAGGTGATAAGCTCGTAAATCTCCGAAACAGATGCCACTTTACAAAGATTTTACACAGAAGCTACAACAGTATTTACAAGAACATAATATTATGATACCCGGAATTGTAGAGATACCTATAAATAACAGAGCACTCCTAAAGGGAGTTCCCGAAAGTTCCGGATACAAAAACGAAAAATAAAAGCAGCTTTACTTTAATTCCGGTCATATATACAGAGGTTTACAAATGAATAAGAAATTGTTTCGTGCCATATTCGGCACTTCGCTGACTGTACTGCTCTTAAGTATAGTCATGATATTCGGTGTATTGCTTAAGTATTTCACCAAACTGCAGTTTAATGAGCTTAAGTCCGAGACCGGGCTTGCTGCCAAAGCTGTGGAGCTTAACGGACTTGATTATCTCGATGACATTGACGCCGATGATGTCCGTGTTACCTGGATTGCCTCCGACGGATCACTCCTCTTTGACAACGAAGCTGATATAGCTCAGATGGAAAATCACCTTGAGCGAGAAGAGATACGTTCTGCTTTGGAAAACGGTTTCGGAGAGAGCTCACGCTATTCCTCAACACTTGACAAAAAATGTTTATACACTGCCGAGCGACTCTCGGACGGTTCGATAATAAGGCTCTCAACGACACAGGATACCGTATGGATGCTGCTCTTAGGCCTTGCTCAGCCTCTGTGCGTTACGGCATTTACAGCAATAGTTCTATCACTTGTACTTTCAGCAAAGCTTACCGGAAAGGAAAATGACTTATAATGAATATATTTAATGTACTGAATCTGATCGGGGGCTTAAGCCTCTTCCTCTTCGGAATGAGCGTAATGGGCGATGCTCTCGAAAGACGTGCCGGAAACAGCCTCAAGGCTCTCCTCGGTAAGCTTACCAGCGGTAAGTTCATGGGACTGCTTACCGGTCTCGTAGTCACCTCGATCATACAGAGTTCTTCCGCCACCACAGTTATGGTGGTAGGTTTTGTTAACTCAGGCCTTATGACTCTCAAGCAGTCCATCTATGTCATCATGGGTGCCAATATCGGTACTACCGTGACCGCATGGATACTCTCACTTGCAGGCATAAACGGCGAGAGCCTATTTATAGAGCTGCTTAAGCCAAGTTCCTTCACTCCTGTACTTGCGCTTATCGGCATCATTTTCATGATGACCGCAAAAAACGACCGCAAAAAAGATACAGGCATGATACTCTTAGGCTTTGCCGTGCTCATGTACGGCATGAGCGCCATGTCGGGTGCCGTATCCGGGCTTAAGGACGTTCCGGGCTTTGCGGAGCTCTTTGTTGTATTCAAAAACCCTGTACTCGGTGTCATAGTCGGGGCATTACTTACAGCCGTTATCCAGTCAAGCTCTGCCTCTGTCGGCATACTTCAGGCACTTGCCGTAACAGGTCAGGTAAGCTACGGCGCAGCCATTCCCATCATCATGGGACAGAATATCGGTACCTGTGTGACCGCTCTCCTGTCCTCTATCGGAACCAATAAAAATGCTCGCCGTGCCGCCTTGGTACACTTAAGCTTCAATATCATCGGAACAAGCGTATGTCTTATCGTATTCTGCATAATAAAAATGCTTTGCGCTCCGGTATTTCTCGACGAAGCCGCAGATATGGCAGGAATAGCCATATGCCACTCAATATTCAATATCACCTGCACCGTACTGCTCTTCCCGTGCGGAGGTCTGCTTGAAAGGATCGTATGCCGTATCGTTCCCAATACTGATGATAAGGACGACAGTGTCGTACTGCTTGACGAAAGACTTCTTACAGCACCTGCACTTGCTCTCGAGCGCTGCCGCATACTCCTTGACGATATGTCAAAATGCGCAATGGCATCTCTTAACGAGAGTATAGAGGCACTTGATAACTGCAGCGTACAGCTTGCGGATGCTGTCCGCAGCAACGAGTCCAAGACCGATAAATACGAGGATGTGATAAGCTCATACCTCGTTAAGCTCAGCTCGCGTCAGATAAATGATTCCGACAGCCTCACCGCATCAAAGTACCTTAAGCTTATCGGAGATTTTGAGCGTATTGCGGATCTCAGTCTCAACATACTTGAGTCTGCCGAGGAACGTAAAAACAAGGATATAGTATTCTCTCCCGATGCAAAAAAGGAGCTCGGCATACTGACAGCAGCCGTAAGCGAGATCATGTACCTCGCATATATGGGCTTTACCGAGGACGACAGAGAGTCTGCCTCGCGTATAGAGCCTCTTGAGGAGGTAGTGGATCAGCTTAAGGAAGAGCTGCGTACAAGACATATATTCCGTATGCAGCACGGAAACTGCAGCATAGATGCCGGCTTTGTGCTCTCCGATATACTTACCAACCTTGAGCGCATCAGCGATCACTGCACAAATATCGCCGAATGTCTGCTGGATAACACAAAGTTAGGCTTAAGCCCTCACGAAACTCAGAGAGAGCTTGTCTCCGACAATGAGGACTTTAAACAGAGATTCAAGGAATACAGCAGCAAGTACAGTCTGCCTGCACTTATATAAAACCGGATAAGATTTCGGCACATGACAGGACGCAAGTCCCTATTCATAATCTGCTTCCCCGCATAAATAAAAATAGCTGTGCCGAATGCTTATAAGAAAACGAAGAGCCGATGTCTTGCGACAAAGGCTCCTCGTTTTTTCTTATTATTGGGGTTTAAAGAAACATAAGTGATACGGGCGGTCTAATGCTTATCTATGGAGGGAAAACCTTGTCCCGCCCGAAGCAGTCTTATTTAATGACAGCAGCAGTCGGGTTGTATATACCCTCCGTCTGTCGCTTATCTCCCATGACGTCCTGCTCGGTGAAGCTCATCCACTTCATTCCGATCCTTGTGCGGTATGCAAACGCAAGCTGAAGTTTTCCGTCTCTTGACTGCATAAGATACGGATACTCATACTGCAGGTTGTTTGTGCTGTTCTCGTCTCCGACGAAGCCCTCACCGAGCTCCATGTGACGTATCATCGGGAATGTTAACCCTCCATCCTCCGATAATGCCACAGCCACCGGACACCTGAGTCCCGGCCATGCAGCACCGCCCTTTACCGTCTTTGGTGCGTGAGTAGGATTGTAAGCAATTGCAATACGTCCGCTATTAAGCCTGATCGCACTGATGCTTGAATTATTGTTAGGAAGCGGAGTAGGAACCGGAACCGACCAGTTCTCTCCGAAGTCCTTACTTTCACTTCTGTATATATAGTCTGCCTCACGGCTGCGCATGAATGCCGCAAGATGTCCCTTATCGTCTAACTCCACGACATTTGCATGAACTCTGCCATGACTCTCCGGCATCTCGACCTCTCTCCAGCTCTTGCCCTGATCCTCGGATATCTGGAAAACCGTCGGATCTCCCGCAAGTCCGTTTGCGCTGTCCGAGCATATCCAGTTTGAGAATATCCAGTTGCCGTTTCCGAGTATCTGTATAGGCTGACGGCAGAAGGTGCCCTCTCTGTCAAACATTACCTCAGCTTCGCCCCAGGTCCTGCCCTGATCCTTGGATATCTGTCTCTTTACAACAGCTGTATACTGCATATTGTCTTTATCTGCTCTGCGTGCCTCCTGTGAGGTGTACATTGCCCATATCTCACCGTTCGGCGCCTGAAAGAGGCTTGGATTATGCTCGCTTCTGTTGCAGATAACAGACAGATCTGCAGTTTTGCTCCATTTATCGCTGCCCTTATCAAGACGGCTTATAACAATGTGGCAATCTCCGCTGCCCTCATAGGTACCCGAGAACCATGCACAAAGCAGTGCCCCGTCCTCAGTCTCAAGCAAAGCCGGACCGTGGGCTGTCTTATTGCCCTCTTCGGGAGGAAGCATAGCCTCAAGTGTTCCCATATGCTCATTGACATAGACCTGTCCGTCCGGAGTAAGGTCCTGTAAATGCTTATATTCCATAAATGATCTCCGTATTATATTTCTTGTCGTTGTTCAAACGGTCTTATCACGAATGTGTCTTGAACATCCTCATGCCGCAGCTTGGGAGCATGCATGCCGTGAATATAAAGCAGCGTGCATACATCCTTTAATTCGTATCTTTCAGCGTAAGCTGTTTTACGCTGCGGCTGCTGCCGTTTTCTTAGCCCTGATCGCAGAAAGCACAAGTATAGCGATACCGATTGCAGCTCCCACTACCGAGCTCACCGGCTCCGGTGCAATCAGACAAAGTGATGCCGCAAAGAGAACGATACGCTCAAACTTATTGAGTTCACTCTTAAAGAAGCCCGATACAACTATTGCAAGGAAAAAGGTTCCGAGTGCAAGCTGTATAACTCCGATAATAATCTCAACAGTCGTTCCCTGAAGAAGTATTGCCGGATTGTATACGAATACAAAAGGCACCATGAAGCCCACCATTGCGAAGGTGAAGCCCTTAAGACCTGTCTTCATGGCATTTCCGTCCGCTATTCCGGCGGCAGTATACGAGGCAACACATACAGGCGGTGTGATCTGAGCCATGATTCCGTAATAGAATACGAACATGTTTGCACAGATATTTGCTGTCATATCACTGTATCCGAGGCCTGTAAGTATAGGTCTGATACAAGGAACAAAGAGTATGGTTCCTACGAGGTAAGCGGCAACTGTCGGAAGTGCCATACCGAGTACCATGCAGCCTGCCATTCCTATAAGCAGAGCAATGAAGAGATTGCTGGTTCCGAGCTTAGTAATAAGGTTTGAAAGGTTGGTTGCAAGTGAGGTCTGACCTGTAACAACATTTATGATGATTCCGCAGGCTGCTGTCGGAATTGCAATGCTGGCTGCCTGCTTGGCACCGTCCATGCAGCAGTTTCCGAGAGCCTTAAGATCGATATATTCCTCTTTATTAACAAAATAATTGATGATGTCACAAACTATGCAAGCGAAGATACCGATCATACCGGCTCTCATGAGAGAAGCTCCGCGAATAATGTAGACTACGAGCAGCAATGCCGGGATAAGGAGATACAATCTCGGAATTATCTTTCTGCTGACTGTAATAGTCGCATCAACATCTGTTTTGATATTGGCAGCACGCTTTGCTGCGATCCTGTCAACGAGTACAAATACCGCAAAATAATAAGCAAGGGCCGGGATAATAGCCGCCATGGCAACCTTTAAGTAGCTGATGCCGAGCATCTCTGCCATGATGAAAGCACCTACTCCCATTATAGGAGGCATTATCTGTCCGCCTGTGGAAGCTACAGCCTCGACTGCACCTGCCTCCTCCGGCTCATAACCTATCTTCTTCATCATCGGAATGGTCATAACACCTGTGGTTGCTACATTTGCAACGGCAGATCCCGATATCATACCCATGAGTCCCGATGACAGTACGGCTGCCTTAGCCGGTCCGCCCGATGACTTATTGGAAGCCTTCATTCCCACATCGATGAGGAGCTGGCCTCCTCCTATCTCCGAGAAGAATGCACCGAATACCATGAAATAGAAAAGCGTGCTTGCCGAGGTATAGAGAGGTGTTCCGAATATACCGCTCTCTGTCATTACCATGCCTGCCGTAAACTGATTAAGGAACTTAAGCATAGTTGACTTAGGCTTGGTGTAGAAGATACCCGGAAGATGCGGTGATACCCATGCGAATAAGATAAATGCCGCTATGAAGCCTGTGAGCATCATGCCGAGTGTACGATATACCGCAAGCAGCAATATAGCTATACATACGACCATGGCAATATAGTCAATGGTAAGCACATCAGAGATACCGAGCACATAATCGGTAAGACGTGCATACTGGGATATCACATACCACGCCATATATGCGATTCATGCAAAACAAGGAATATCGAGCCAGTTCATCCATGCACGCTTATTAAGCAATACCAGATCGGCTTCTTTTCCTTCCGCCTCGGCTGCCTTACGCAGCTTCTTGCGATAATTGAAATCTGCCGGATAATATATATATACAAGTGTGAGAGCAAATACCAAATGAAGCGGTCCCTGCAGCATAGGTGTGAACTGCTTGACCAAGGCTATATACATCTGGAAGGCAAAAAACAAAACAGTGACTGCAATTGCAGCAATCTTACGCACTGTAAGCTTATTATTGTCTGTCACTTTCTTTTCCTCCGTAAACAAAACCTGTTAAATCGAATCTTTTCTTTCCTGAAGAATGCGGAATCAGTTCATATACTTTCCGCCGTTAACATTTACAGACTCTCCGCATATAAATGCAGCCATGTCCGAGGCTAAAAATACCGCAACATTTGCGACATCTGCTCCCGTTCCCAGTCTGTGCATAGGTATGCTTGAATATACCTTCTCACGATATTCTTCGGTCCACTGCTTGGACATATCCGTCTCGATAGGACCCGGGCATATCGCATTTACCCTGATACCCTTAGCCGCATAATCATAAGCGAGCTTTTGGGTCAGCGAGTTGATACCCGCCTTGCTCACGCCGTAGCTTATTGCAGCATTTGGGTGAGCTGTTTTTCCTGCGGAGGACGACATATTGATTATCACTCCGCTTCCCTGCTCCAGCATGCTCGGAAGCACTGCCTTGCAGGTATAAAACGCACTCGTAAGATTGGTCCTGAGCATATTGTCCCAGTCCTCGAAGCTAAGCTCCTCGAAACTTTTTCTTGAATTGATCCCTGCATTATTCACAAGGATATCAATGCTTTTGTATCTTTCGAGGCACTTTTCGGCAAGCCTTGCCGCTGTGTCGGGGCTGCCTATATCTCCTGCCACATACTCACATTCCGCTCCGAGTGCGTTGAGCTCGGACTTAAGCTCCAAAAGTGCTTCTTCTTTTGTCCCGTGAATGATGAGTCTTGCTCCGTTTTCGGCATAGCTCTTAGCAATGGCCCGGCCTATTCCCCTTGATGAGCCTGTGATTATTGCCGATTTTCCTTCCAAAAGTCCTGACATGCCGAAATTCCTCCATGAAAATGTTTCTCATCCGGTTTCATCGCAAATGTGCCGGTAAATATAAGCACCCGGCCGCATAGCAGCTGATTCAAACCGGATAATTTAAGCTTCGTGTTTTCTGCGGAGAGTACCGACAAGCGATACTCTCCGAATTATTCATTTACAGTACTGTATTACTCAGCGTCAAAAGGAAGGCCTGCGTCCTCATAGTACTTAGCTGCACCCGGATGAAGCGGAGCACCTGTGAACTGCTTAAGACCTGCTGTCTCAGGATCGAAATATCCGAGAGAAGCAACTGCTGCTGCCATATCGTCCTTGTTCTCGCATACTGCCTTGATGAGTGCATATGCAACATCATCACTCATGCTTGCCGAAACGAGGAGGTTCTGCTGGCTTCCTACTGTGTTGATGTCGTTCTCCTGCTTGTTCCATGTGTTTGCAGGCATAACGATAGGTGCATAGCCCTTCGCTTCCATGTTTGCGAGTGTCTCGTCACTGAGCTGTACAAAGTACATATCGTGTGTAAGTGCAAGCTCTGTTGTTGTTGACTGACCTGCATCGATGTGGTCGATTGTTGCGTCATAGAGATCATCCTGAAGACCGCTCTTAAGCGCATCTGTTCCTGTCTTCTCCCATGTAGCAAACTCAAGGAACTCATCAACACTGATTCCGCAAGACTCGATAACACGCTCAGCTGTGAGCTCTCCGAGTGATCCGTTCTTCTTTGTAACAAGCTTGATAGGATACTTAGCTTCGATTACTTCCTCAAGTGTTGTGTAACCTGTTGCATCAACAAACTTCTGTGTAAACATTACATTTGTGAAGGTATGTCCGAATCCGCCTCCGAGTGACTTGATATCCGTGCAGCCACCGAAATCATACTCTTCCGGAGACTTCTCGTAGCTCCAAAGTGAAGGACCTACATTGGAAACTATAAGATCGCACTCCTCGTTCTGGATAAGCACCGGTGCACCTACGCCTCCCGGGCTGTTTGTTGTAAGATCGATGGTGCTTCCTGCCGGAAGTCCCTTAAGCATAGCGGCCTGAACAGCTGCTGCTACCGTGTAAGCGCCTGTTCCTACTTCCTGGGCCGAGAAAGTAAGATTAATCGGATCTGTAAGAGCCGATACATCCTCGGCTGCCTCTGCCTCTGCCGCGCTTGTCTCAGCTGCCGCTTCGGTCTCTGCAGGCTTGCTTGAACTTCCGCAGGCTGCAAGTGACAACGCCATTACTACAGAAAGTGTAGATGCAATGATTTTTTTCATGTTTCCCTCCGATAAATAATGTGACTTTCCTGACAGAGCTTGAGTTTGTTGTTGATCATGCTTCCATTAATATAGAAGAAACTCATTAAAATCTGCCGACAAGTCGATTGTTAGATGTGCAACGGCTGAAGGTATCGGAAATCCGATCGTTCTCACCGCTCTCTGTAATGCACACGATAAAATACAGTGTTGCACCGTTGCAATAACATATTAAAACAAGTTTTTTCGTGATTTCTTGTGCAATTTGTAGGAATATGTTACATTTACATGACGTTCAAAGCTATTTTGAAGCGAGGAAAGCAGACATGAAATGGTACCCTATAGGTGAATTTGCAGCCAAAACCGGTGTTACACCGGATTTCGTAAAATATCATGAAAAGAACGGAACTCTGCAGCCTAAGATAACAGAAAACGGCTACAGATATTACACAGCTGTGCGCGTATCCAATGTCAGTGAATGTCTTAAGCTCAAGAATATGGGATTTTCAGGCAGAGAGATACGCGAGCTCACCTCAGGTACGGACTATGCACAAACTATAGAGCTCTTTAACAGCCGACGCACCGATATCGAGTGCCGCATACGCTATCTTCAGGGCCTGCTTGAGTATACGGACGAGATGAATGATACCTGCGATGCCTATGCAGCCGAGGCGTGGCATATAAGACAGTTTGAGGACTTCTATTTTCTGATGCAGACAAGAAACTTCCTGTTTGATGATATAGGAGACCAGAAAATACTTAAGGAATGGCAGCAATGGCAGCCTGTGGTCAGAGCGACCGCAAGAGTTGACAGCCGAAAGGAGCTTCCTCCTGTTATTGACTGGGGTGTATCGGTGCCCGGAGATTTTGCAAGAAAGCAGGGACTTACACTAAAAGATCCCGTGGAGCATATTCCGGCAGGAAGGTATCTCGAATACTTTGACAGACGTGCCATACCTTACGATCAGAACAATGACGATCACGAGGAAGTCCGAAACAATATGTTCGCTAATGTCAATAAAATCCTTGAGCAGCACAATTTCAAGCTTACAGGTCCGAGCTTCTTCATCGTTCAGACCAAGCTCTTTGAAGACGGCCAGCGCTATACCTACCAGAAGATACGCGTGCCGATAGAATAAAAGTCGGTCGTATTTCACAGCAGTCACAAATATAACGATTTCTCAATATTTTGAAGAGATAAAAGCCGGTCGTGGGCGATGACCCATGACCGGCTTTGTTTTATAAATAGTATTAAATTTAATTATTTTTCTGATAATATATTCAGGCAGTCGCTTACAGGTAGCATACTATTATGTATGCATACCATAATGTGACTGCCATATGTTCTATAATCAAAATCACTTTTATATCATTCTTTGTGCTTCCCACTACCGGAAGCAACTGACAAAGAATAAAACAGCCTTATTTAAACGTATCTAAAATGACATAATCAAACATCAATTTTGTTACTCTTCGCAATTCTCTCAATATCTTCTATCGGTATATCCAAAAGTTCCGCAACCTTATTAGCATCATGCATTTTCTGAAGAAGCTGAACTATAATATCACAGCGTCCTTCCTCACGTTCTTTCTTCTTTATCTCATCCAGTACCATGTATTCCCTCTCCTTCGACCTACTTCTCTTGATCCATTTCACAGACCTCTGCAGCTTTGTAACAAAATCACTTCCGAAGTCCTGTTCCGATTCCTTTAGCCCTGCACTTACATACCTGAGAAACTTGATTATCTCTTCAGGTACTTCATCCTTATTATTTCCCTTGGTGCTTAGGAATATCGTATGCACTCCGTCCCTGTACTTTAGTTCCGGCAACTCCTCACAATGAGTATTCATTGTGTAGATATACTTATTATAACCGAGCGGGTCATAATCGCATATAAATATTACATACGATTCCGGCAGATATTCATAATCTGTTCCGGCGAGCAGTATATCCATATCCATCTGACTGTGATAATACCTTGATCTCAGCTCCGTATGCTCCGTTGCTACCTGCATCTCTATATTATAGCGTGTTCCCTCTTCATCGGATGCAAATATATCAAGTCTTGATGCCTTGTAATCAGGATTATTGTCTATACTGTGCTCCTTGCTTACACTTATCTCCGTAAGTCTCCTGCCGAGTACCATCTCAAGCAGTTCCTTACAATTATCCCCGTCTGTCATCACTGCTTCAAACATGAAACTATCCTTGATAGTCTGATCCTTAAGTGTCCTGCGAGTCTTCCTGGTATACATATGTACTCTCCTTTTTCGCCTGATGCAGGATCTTATGCAATGAAGCCTAAAAACTAATATCAAATACAAGTATATGATGAATACTTGTCATTTATTCATCGCTTGATCCTGCCTTATTAAGTTGTGGTTTCTTGTAAAGCATGGATCTCACTCTGAATATTCGGACGGCTGCCTTTGCAGCTCTAAGAATTGATGTTTAGAAATGATTTATGCTTTGATTGGAGTATAGCATATCCTCCGATAGAAATTTGTACATTATTATTTCCTGATTTTTGTACATTTTATGTAAACAATATTTTCCATGATGAAAATATATCTATGTTTTTCAGTCATGTTTGGATTTAATATCCTAAGAATACCTATCTGATCATTATCGAAACAATATAATACATTCTTTTGCTTCTGCGCAGCAGAAGCTACCGCTATGGGTGGGCTGGGACTGATGAGAAACTTTTGTTTCGAAATCAGGGGATTAGATAAAAGAGGCCAATGTATCATGCACCAGCCCCCACTAAACTTTGGAGTTTTTCACTGCCCCCCAACGACAGCCCCCATTAACAGACCCCACAAAACTTTGGGAAACCCCATAAAACTTTGGAGATCCACACAAAAGCCGATCGTGGGGACGTCACCCATGACCGGCTTCATTTTATAAACAGTATTAAATTAAATTATTTTCCTGATAATATATTCAGGCAGTCGCTTAATGACTGCCTAAATTACATTAATTCTGATTTTTTGAGAACATTGTATCTAATAATTCCTGTTCAGTTACAGATCCAAATAGCTCTGTAATTTTATATCCACTCAATTTGAAATAATTACCAATACTTTTACTTACTTCAGCCGGATCAAATCTACATCCAACCAAAGATTTTTCTAATTCTGAAATCGGTCTGAGTGAAAGATAATCCCCATAAAACTTAATTTCGTTTATTATGCCATTCTCAACATCTATTCTGATATCGACAATACCTCCATCCCACTTTCTTTTTGCACTTAAGTTGAACTTTGGCGATCTTCCGAATGTCCATTGCCATGTATCATATTTATCTTTCTTGAGCTTTGATACCTGCTCAAGCTCTGTTTCACTCAACTTGTCTGTTTCAAATCCGTCTTTTCCAAAGTATTTTAAAAGATATTCCTTGAACTCATTTATTCCCATATCATTCTTTAAAAATGAACGAATATTGCCGACTCTTGTACGAACAGACTTTTTACTTTTTGACGTAAACTTTAGCGGATCGGCATCTAAGGCTCCTGCTATCATTTCCGGCCTTGAATCAAACAAAAGTGTTCCGTGATACAGTATCCTTCCTCCGCATAAGCGTTGAGCAGTTCCGGATACTTTATACCCATTTACCAGAATGTCATTTCTTCCGGAAGCGCATGCATCTAACCCAAGATCTTTTAGAGCACTTACTACAGCATTTGTAAATCGTTCGTAACTAATATCCTGCAATTCTCCTGCATCATCTATAAATGAGTAGTTAAGATTCCCCATATCATGATATACCGCACCACCACCTGTCATTCTGCGAACAACATGAATACCATGCTCCTCAACAAAATCTCGATTAATTTCCTCTTCGGTATTCTGATTTTGACCTACTACTATGGTATTGTCATTTTGCCATAATATTAAATATGGGTCATCTCGTCTTGATTCAAGTACAACTTCTTCAAATGCAAGATTCCATGCCGGATCATTACTTCCGGTCTCAAGATAATGTAATTTCATATCAAAACTCTATAGTCTTTCCTTCCTTGTCAAACACATCTACCGGACACACGTATTCAAATTCAAGTGCTCTTTTACATATACTTAATACACTTGTATTATCATAAGATTCATCCGGAAGATGATAAATAACAATTCTTTTTGGATTGGTTTTATTAATTATTGCTCTTCCTGCAGAATGCTGCAAGAACAAAGGTGTAATAAAAATACAGTCAATCGACTGCAGCTGCTCAAACACTCTTGCATTATCGTTTGAATAGTCGGCATCACCTGCAAAGAATAATTGTCTTCCGTCTATTTCTATCTTCACTCCCGCATTTGGAATAGGGTATGTATTCTTATCCAGATGATCCATATTATAATATGTTAAAATAATCTTATCCGTAAGATTAAAACTAACAGAATTTTCTGTATCAAAGCTGATTTCATGCAATATATTTCTTTTCTCGCATTCATCCAGTCTTCTCCGGTCTTCCAGGTAAGCATTCGGATCTATACTTGCAGGAGTTGCGAATACTGCTTTAACATTATTATTACGAACATATTCATTTATATAAGCAGCATCAAAATGATCCGTATGGCGATGTGTGAATATCAGATAATCAATATCCCTGTATTCGCTGTTCATTCCAAACACAGCTTTTTTCATTTCCTTACGTATAGGTGTAAAAAACGGATTATTTCCATAGAGACCATCAATAAGTAATCTGCGGTCTCCCACATCAATCAATACGGATGAATTAGCTATAAACCTTATTTTTACCGTAGCCATATATCAATACTCTATAGGTTCAAAAACTTTGACGCCCCTGATAGGTTCCAGTTTTCTGCTCATATTAATATGATCCATTTCACCGATTACCATTTCAACAGTAGTAAGGACCTTATTTCCCTCCTTAAAATGTCCTCCGTATTCATTTCCCTGTGTATCGGCAAAACTTGCATGTATATGGGTAGAAATTGTTCCATCTTCCTCTGTACATATAATTCCATTCATAGCAATGAGTTCAATCGGACACGGATACTCTATCGGATCTCCGTATGCATAATATCCGGGTTTATCTTTCAATTCCTCCGGGTCAAAAAAACTACATCCTTGTAATGAACCTATTGCCGATATTATAACTCCATGTCCCAGATTCTTTTCTCTGCAGAATTCCAAAAGTTTATTCTGCACATCTTCACCCGGTTCAAATCTTACTGCATATATATTTTTAAATGATCCTTTGGCTGATTTCATTTCATTTCTCCTACTTATACATAGCAACAGCCTGATTGCCTGTTATGGCAGATCAGGCTGTTGCCGAGGTGATCATTATGTTAGTTAGTTTCTTTCAATATTAAATACATTTTTAGCCGTCTATTAAAAGTCATGCATGAATCGCTCTTCCGAGTGTTGCCAAACATGCCTCTCGTATTGACTCAGCTACAGCCGGATGCGGATATATGCAACACTCTACATCCTCAAGCATCATCTCCGAAGCTATAAGCTGTGTGCCAACGGTTATCAGTTCCGATGCAGTCGGTCCTTGCATATGCATACCAAGGATCATGTGATCCTTCTTTTCAGAAACAATCTTTACAAAGCCCTTATTTTTACCCATTGCCAAAGATTTTCCGTTTCCTGCAAGACTGAATACCCCGCTTATAACCTCATATCCGGCTTCTTTTGCCTCTTCTTCGGTCATTCCCACGGAAGCAACTTCATTGCTGACAAATACTACCTTTGGAACCGCTTTAAGATCAAGTGTTCTATTTCCTCCTGCTATATTTTCAACAGCAACAGTACCACCTTCAAATGCAGTATGAGCAAGCATTCCCTGACCTGTAATATCTCCGGCTGCATATATCCCCGGAATATTAGTTTTCATATGATCATCCACTTTAATAAAGCCTTTTACCAGCTCCATTCCAAGTGTCTCAAGTCCGAGTCCCGCACTGTTCGCTTTGCGTCCTGTGGATACAAGCACATACTCGGCCTCTTTATAAGCTTCCTTGCCGTTTTTCTCAAAAACGACCTTCTTTTTACCATCAGTATCTTCTACTCTGAGGACTTTTGACGAAAGCTCTACATCAATTCCGCTTGATGCAAAATCTTTTGCCACAGCATCCGCAAGTGATTGATCCATATTACCAAGAAGCTTTGGCATCATCTCTATAACACTTATCTTTGTTCCCAATGAATTAAGAATCGATGCAAACTCACAGCCTATAACGCCTCCTCCGATTACAACCATGCTCTTTGGCTGTACCGTAAGCCCGAGAAGTTCTGTACTATCGATCACATTTTTTCCATCAAGTCCTTTAAGCGGCGGCACTGCATTTGATGATCCCGTGGCAATAAGTATATGCTTAGTATCATATATTATCCCGCTCTTCAGATTCTTAACCTGTCTGTTTGAAAGAATCTTGGCATCTCCCATTATTACTTCTGCTTTATTCTTTTTCAGAAGATATCCGACACCGCTTACCAGCTGCTTTACAACTGCGTTTTTTCTCTCAATAACAGTCTTATAATCCACTCTTGTTAAGCTTGAATCTATTCCATATTCTGCAGATTCCTTTACAGTATCTGCTACTTCAGCACTTTGAAACAAGGTTTTTGTCGGAATACATCCTACATTCAGGCAAGTTCCGCCAAGATGTTCTTTTTCAATAACAAGTGTCGAAAGACCCAGTTGCTGCGCCCTGATAGCAGCAACATATCCAGCCGGACCGCCTCCTATAACAATAAGATCGTATATTTTCGTCATACTCTTATCTCCCTCTTACTGTGCAAGGAAAAGTACAGGATTCTCCAGATACTCCTTCATATCCTTCATTATTTTTCCTATTTCACCGCCGTCAAATACACGATGATCATATGTTACGGACAAAACCATCATTGTTCGAATACATATTTCTCCATTGTATACAGCCGGCTTTTCTGTACAGCGTCCGAATCCCATAATGCAGGACTGCGGTGCCGGAAGAATAGGATTAAAATTATCTACAGGGAATATTCCCATATTTGTTATTGTAAATGTTCCGTCTCTCTGATCATCCGGTGTAAGCTTTCTATCTCTTGCTCTTACGGTAAGATCTCTGAGTGCAAGGCTTAATTCTGTAAGGCTCATACCGTCTGCGTTTTTCACAACAGGTGATGTAAGACCATAATCAGTCGCAACTGCCATGCTTAGATTAATATACGGATATTCTATTATCTCTGTCTCTGCAAAACTTGCATTAGCAAGAGGATGCCTCTTAACTGTTTTAACAGCGGCATATGACAGAAGATCATTGATGGTTATCTTTGTTCCGAGTAACTCCTGATTATCAACAAGCTTCTTGCGGAGCTGCATAAGTTCCGTAACATCGACTTCTACCGAATCAGAGGTCTGTGCCATGGTTCTTAAGCTGTTAAACATGTTTTTGGCAATAGCCTTACGGATAGGTGTAAGCGGTGTATGAACAGGCTCCTTAACAAAGGTATCAGCTTTCAATACCGGTGTTGTCGGAACGTAATTATCTACGTCTTTGGCAACAATTCTTCCGTTTGGTCCGGTTCCGACTATCAATTGCAAATCAATGCCTCGTTCTTTTGCTCTCTTTTTTGCCAGCGGCGAAGCCTTGACTCTTCCTCCATTTGATGTCACAGCTACATTTGTAGCTGTCTGAACTTTTAACTCTTCTTTATTTTCTGTGCTGCTTTCAGCTGATTTTATTGAACTAATCGGAGAATCTCCTGCAGCACAGATTTTTTCATAGTCTTCTTTTGTCGGTGCAAGCAGTGCAATAACTCCGCCAACTGCTATTGTTTCTCCTACCTTTGCAACAAGATGGATTATTCCTTCCTCGTGGCTTTCAAATGGCATAGTTGTTTTCTCAGATTCGATCTCTGCAACCTGCTGACCCTTGCTAATTGTATCTCCTTCAGCCACTGTCCATGAATCAAGTGTGTTCTCGGTATTTGTAAGTCCTGTTTTAGGCATTACAAGTTCTATAGCATTTGCTATGTTGTCAGTCGATGTTGTTGTTTCTTTTTTTACCTTTGTTTCTTGAACTGTTGTTCCGGCACATATACTGTCGTACTCAGCTTTATCTGCTGCCAACAATGCAATAACTCCGCCAACTGCTATCGTATCTCCGCTTTTTGCAATCAGATGAATAAATCCATCCTCATGACTTTCAAACGGCATGGTTGTCTTTTCTGATTCTATTTCAGCAATCTGCTGACCTTTGCTTATCTTATCGCCTTCTGAGACACTCCAGGAATCCAGTGTATTCTCTGTATTTGTGAGTCCTGTCTTAGGCATTACCAATTCAACGCTCATTTATTCTCTACCTCACGTCACATTTTTATCAAAACTCGCATTTTTATGTCAGAAAAGACTCTTAACCGCGGCAATGATCTTGTCAGGATTAGGAACACACTCTGCTTCAAGCCCCAGATTATATGGGAGAGGTACATCTAATGAAGCTACTCTCTTAATAGGAGCATCAAGTTCATCAAACAATTCTTCCTGTATCATAGCTGCCCACTCTGCTCCCAGGCCTGCTGTTTTATTACTTTCTTCAACAATTACACAACGATGTGTTTTACTTACCGACTCAAAAAATGCTTCTTTATCTACCGGTAAAATCGTTCTCGGATCAAGTACCTCAACACTGATACCATCTGCCTCAAGTTTCTCCGCCGCCTCAAGTGCCTTGCTTACCATAAGCCCTACAGCAATAATTGTTACATCCTTTCCTTCTCGTTTAATGTCTGCTTTTCCGATAGGAATACAATACTCTTCCTCCGGCACCTCCATCTTTGTCTTATAAAGCTGTTTATGCTCATAGAACAGTACAGGGCTGTCTGATCTGATTGCTGAACGAAGAAGTCCCTTTGCATCATATACATTTGAAGGTGTTATAATTGTTAGTCCCGGAGCATGTGTGAAAAGACACTCAAATGTATTTGAATGTTCCGGTCCTGCTCCGAATGAATAACCGCCTGCACATCTAACCACAAGCGGAAGCTTATATGCTTCACCATGCATAAACTTCCACTTACCAAGTGAGTGGAAAAGCTCATTAAATGCAACCAACTGGAAATCGGAGTACATAAGCTCTACAACCGGTCTTAATCCTGTAACAGCCGCACCGATAGCGCTTCCTACAATTGCTCCCTCAGCTATAGGTGTACTTATACAGCGCTTAGCTCCAAACTCCTCATATATTCCTCTTGTGGCAGTGAAGATTCCTCCCATTTCGGCAACATCCTCACCATATACAATTATCTTATCATCACGACGCATCTCCTCGCTTAATGTTGAGCTGATGGCCTGTGCAAATGTCTGCTTCATCTTATTCCTCCAAAACAACGACTGTTAACTTAATCAATATACATTAAGATAAACGCTATCTAATGCAGGCTCCGGACTCGACTCAGCGAATTTTACAGCCTCATCAAGTTCAAGTGCTATTTCTTTTTTCATAAGTTCCATATCTTCATCCGAGAGGACTCCGTTTTCACGAATATACTCTTCAAGATTAACTATGCAGTCCTTTTTAAGCTCCTGCTCTGTAATTTCCTTATCTCTGTAAGCGCACTGATCTCCCTCAAAATGGCCTCTCCAACGATATGTCTTTACTTCAAGAACTGCCGGTCCGTTACCCTCTCTTATGTAATCGGTAAGCTCCTTTGCAGCATCGTATACTGCAAGCGGATCATCACCATGCACAAGCTTAGCAGGCATACCGTAAGCAGCTGCTCTGTCTGCCGCAGGATTTGGAACACAGATTGTATTTTTATGATTAGCCGAGATGGCAAACTGATTGTCATCACAAACGAACAGCACCGGTAATTTCCATTCTGCCGCAAGATTCCATGCTTCATGAATGTTTCCTCGGCTGTGAACACCGTCTCCGTTAAAACAATAAACGATTCTTCCGTTATCAAGATACTTGGCAGAAAGACCTGCTCCTATCGCGACTTCTGTATCTACTCCAAGTGATCCGGCAACTCCTATTATTCCCTTATCCAGTCTGGCCACATGATTAACGCCGCCTCTTCCGTGTGAAGTTCCGGTGTCTTTGCCGAGAATCTCCGCAAACATCTCATTGAATGTAATTCCTACCGCATGTGTGGCTGCAATCACTCTATGTGTAAACTTAGAATAATCTCCCTCCTGTTTTGTCATCAAAGGCACTACATATGCTGCCTCTTCTCCTACACCGGAATGAATATGTCCCGGAACCTTACCGAGAGCATATATCTCAACAAGCTTTTCCTCAGCCATCCTCACACTGAGAAGTTCCTTATACATATCTGCTATTAATTCTTTTGAATACTTCATTTCAGTCTCCCGAACAATAAGCGAAATCGAAAAATCAAACCATTATCCGCATAATCGCCATATATCAATTTTCAAAACCAATAAACTAAATACTATGGTAAAACATCCGTTTCTTTAATTGCTTAAAGCATTAGGTAATGCCAACGAAAGTGCCGGTATATATGTAACCATCAATAATAACAACATTCCTATACCAAGCATCGGCAATGCCGCTTTAATCGTGTCTGATATCTTACATCCGGCAATTTTATTACCTAACAGCAGACTTAAGCCAACCGGAGGAGTCATAAGGCCGATGTAAAGATTGACGCACATAATCATTCCAAACTGCATTCTGTCTACACCGAACGCATCCATGAGCGGAAGCAAAATCGGAGTCATCATAATAACAGATGCATTTGTTTCCATCAGCATGCCAAGTACAAGGAATATAAGATTAACAAGTATCAGGATAACGATCTTACTACTTGTAATTCCTGTAAATGTTGCAGATACAAGCTGTGGTAGTCTTGATGTAGTAACCACAAAAGAAGACGACTTTGAAAGACCTACAAGCACCATTATTGTTGCAGTCGAAACTGCCGAAGACATTATAATTTTTGGAAGATCACTTATTCTAAGATCTTTGTATATAAATAATGAAACCAGTAAGGCATATATAACCGATACAACTGCACTCTCTGTTGCTGTACATATTCCTCCGAATATAGTAACTGCTATAATAACCGGCATAAGCAAAGCCCATATACTATCTTTAATAGTACTTAAAATCACCTTCAAAGGTTTCTTTGCTTCCGATGGAAGGTCATGCTTACGTCCATACCAAAGCATATATGCCATGAGCATAACTACCAGTAAAACTGCCGGAACAACCGTCGCCATGAAAAGCTTGGAAACGGCAATATCCGTAAGACTTGCATATACTATCAGTGTTATCGAAGGCGGTACTAAAGGTCCGAGTATAGATGACATCGATGCAACCGCTGCTGTGAAAGGTGCCGGATATCCCTGCTTCTTCATCGCAGGTATAGTAATTCCACCTACCGCAGATACCGTTGCAACTGCCGATCCGGATATCGCTCCGAAAAGAGCTGATGCAAGTACTGTAACGATTCCAAGGCTACCCTTTATCCATCCTATCAATGCATCCGATACATTAATCAGCTTTCCGGTTATTGATCTTGACATTATATTTCCTGCAAGAATAAAGAACGGAATAGCCATTAACGCTGTCGAATCCATGCCTGTGAACATCTTCTGGGGTATCATTACAAACGGAAGCCCAAGTAGATGTACTCCTATAAGTGTAGCTATGCCAAGCGCAACATAGATCGGAATACCAATCAATGCCGCTGCCACCAATATCAATATAACAACTATGCCGGCATTCATAATTATTCCTCCTTACTATCTGTTCCGATAAAAGCCGCGATATCTTTCATAATGACCTCTATTGATGAAAGAGCCATACATCCAAAACCTATCGGCATAACCATATAAATATATACCTTTGATACTTTCAATCCGGCAGATGTTGCAGTGCCTACACTTTTGCAAAGTTCGATTGAATATTTGATCATTATTACTATAAATATAAGAACAACAATCTCTATCACAGCATCAATGATATTTTTTTTCTTACCATGAAACAAATTTGTAAGTGCATCTATCTGCAAATGCCCTTTTTCTCTGATAGCTACAGCCGATCCAAGTAATACAGTCCAAATGCACAATAATCTCGTAAGTTCTTCACTCCAAACATTACCGCGATGGAATAAATATCTGGTTACTACCTGATACGCCATACAAGCTACCATCAGTACGCTTGCAATGATCATTACCCATTTAATGACACTAAACAAAATATCCATTAATTTTGAATATGTCTTAAGCATAATATAATTCCCCTTTCGTACGGATTAAAAAGGATGGCGGTACGATGACCGCCATCCTTTTGGCATCATCAGTTAAAATTACTGAACATCAGCTGCCTTAATCTTATCAACCCACTCTGTAAGATATGGGAAAACCTCATCAACGAATCCATCAAATGCCTGCATGAATTCGTCTCTTGTTGCATCATCAAACTCGATAAACTCAACACCCTTTGCCTTACAATCTTCTTCGAGCGCAGCCTCATCTTCAGCCATTACACCATTTTTCCAATCTGAAGCATAATTAGCAGCTTCAACTACCATTGCCTGAACATCCTCCGGAAGTGACTGGAAATATGTTCTGTCCATAACAAATGTATCAAGTGAATATACATGATTTGTCTTGATGAAATATGGGCATACATCATAGAAACCATTTGATACACACTCTGTTATCGGATTTTCCTGTCCCTCAACTGTACCCTGCTGAATAGCTGTAAATGTCTCTGAAATGCTGAGTGGTGTAGGAATAGCCCCTATTCTCTCCCAAGTTTTAAGATAAACCTCAATATTTGGTGCTCTTAATTTGAATCCCTTGAAATCAGCAAGTTTCTCCATCTTCTTTGTTGCTGTTGTTATACGTGCACCTCTGTACATATATCCAAGAATCTCGAAATTCGCCTGCTCTCCGATATAATCCTTCATCTCCTGTCCGAGATCTCCGCTCCAAACATTGATAAAGTGGTCATAATCTGTAAAGATGAACGGAAGTGCATCAATATTTGCATAATCACAGAATGGTGCAAGTGTACCTACAGACTGAATGCATACCTGCTGCATTCCCATTCCTAATCCCTCAAGAACTTCTGTTCCTGCTCCAAGCTGCTGTCCCGCATAAATTTCCGAATAGACATTTCCATCCGAGAGTTCAGCAAGCTTCTCAGCAAACTTAACAGCCGCATCATACTGATTTGTTCCGACATTATTATCAATGGCTATCTTCCATTTATATTCTGCAGTATCGGCATTTCCAAATGCATCATCTACTGCAAGACCGCCGGCGCTGCTATCTGTTCCTTTTGTCTCTGCTGCCGCTGTCTCGGTTGCAGCAGTATTTGTGTCATTTCCAGATGAACCAGAACCACCACATGCTGTCAGACTCGCTACTATAGCTGCTGTAAGCAACAATGCAATATTCTTTTTCATAAATCCCTCCGTAATAAAGTTGAATTATCTTCATGCACTATGTATTTTGCATGATTAAATGATACTTGTGCGCTCATTTTTTGTCTATATGTACTTTTTAACAATAAAACTGAATTTTTTTCTACACTATTGAGTTGTATTTTAATTGTATTGCATTCAATCTTATCTATATTTTCTTATTTTGAATTTTTTTTATTGCTAATTCAATTCACTTTATGATAACATTATGTTTGAAAACGATTAATCATATAAGGAATTTTCAATTATGGCTACTATTGATGTAAACAACAGGGATTCTCTTGTTGAATACGCTTATGAAAGCTTAAGAAAACTAATTCAGACAGCAACATTCCCACCGGGAAGCAAACTCTCAACCATAGAGATTTCCTCGATGCTTAATATTAGTCGAACTCCTGTGGTTTCAGCTCTGAACCGTCTTGTCGCCGAAGGACTTGCAGAATCTGTTCCTCGTAAGGGAATCTTTGTTCCTAAACTCACAGGCAAAAAAATCCGTGATTTAATTGAGACGCGTATCATGTTGGAAGTATATGCAGCACGAACTGCTACTGACAATATGTATTTTTTCCCAAATGTTCTTAAAGACATGGAAAAAGCTATTAATGATTTCGAACTGGTAGGTGGTCATGATTATCAGAAGGGAGCCACTGCCGAATTCAATTTTCATTATGGATTTATACTCCTATCCGGAAATGAGGAGCTTAAAAAGATTTATAATTCAAACTGTGGCATAAGCGCTGCGTACTATATGTATCAGGCAGGTAATGTCACTATGGATCAACGCTCTGCTGCAATCAATGAACATCCGTATCTGCTCAATCTCCTTAAAGATGGTAAAAAGGATGAACTTCAAAAAGCTCTGGAGTTACACTTAAGAGATTCTCTAAAGGTTCTTAACTTTATAGTAGATAATTCTCCGAATCTTTTATAAATTCAACTTTAATTAAAAGCTCATTAAACGTCCTGTTTGATGAGCTTTTTTCACTTCAATTATACATCATAAAATGAACAGGCCTGACACAAATAGTATCAAGCCTGTTCTGAGGTAAGGTATGTATAACTTTCTATTAATCTTAATCAATCCATCCTGATTCCGCCATCTACGTTCATTACTTCTCCGGTTACAAAACTTGCAAGATCGGATGCAAGGAACAGTATTGCATTAGCAATCTCCTGCGGTTCAGCCGGTCTTCCTACCGGCATACCTGACAATATCTTATTATGTTTCTCTTCTCCCATGTCGGCAGTAATTGCAGACTTTGTATATGCCGGCAAAACTCCATTACAATAAACGCCAAAACGTCCGCCTTCTTTTGCAACGCCCTTTACAAGTGAATTCACGCCACCCTTTGATGCTGCATAAGCGGTAGTTCCCAGCAATCCACCGCCAACCTGTGAAGCAACGGAAGATACAACAACAATGCGTCCATAGTGATTTTCCTTCATACTTGTAAATACACTCTGAATACTTGCATACACACTAGTAAGATTTATATTGATAACCCTATCCCACTCAGACTGTGAGATATCCTCGAATGCAGCAGTACTTATAATGCCGGCTACGCAGATAAGACCATGTATAGCTCCAAACTCAGTAACCATTGCTCCGAATTTTTCGCGAATTTCTTCAGGATCTGCCAAATTAACATTTGCAAGTGTTACTTTATCCCCATACTTATCAGCATACTTCTGCATAGCAGATTCATTAATATCAACAATAATTGCATGACCGCCGCCCTCTACTATGCCATCTACAACAGCGCCGCCAATTCCTCCGGCACCGCCTGTTACAATATAATTTTTGCCTGTATAATCCAATGTAATAGCTGCCATGTGATACTCCTTTGTCGATCATTATTCAATATATTCATTTGTGAATACTTTGTTTATTAGATTGTATTCATATTTTGTATAATAGAATTAAATTATATGTGTGTCAATTTGTATTTCATTGCTATTTTGCACAAAAAAAGCAGTGAATTTTTATCCACTGCTCTTTTTACTGAAACATCGTTTTTTAACATTCTTTACGTTTTCCATTATTGGAAGCAACTGACAAAGAATAAAACAGCCTTATTTAAATGCTTCTAAGATAACATGATCAAACATCAATTTTATTATTCTGCGCAATTCTCTCAATAGCTTCAAGCGGCATATCAAGGAGCTCAGCCACCTTGTTTGCGTCACGCATTTTCTGGAGAAGCTGTATTACAATATCACTCTGGCCAATTTCTATTCCGGCTTCTTTGCCAATCTCTATGCCTTCCTCAAGACCCTCTTCACGTCCTTCTCGGCGTTCTTTCTTCTTTATCTCATCCAGTACCATGTATTCCCTCTCCTTCGACCTGCTTCTCTTGATCCATTTCACAGACCTCTGCAACTTTGTTACGAAATCACTTCCGAAGTCCTGCTCCGATTCCTTTAAACCTGCACTTACATACCTGAGAAACTTGATTATCTCTTCCGGTACTTCTTTGGTATTATTTCCCTTGGTGCTTAAGAATATCGTATGTACTCCGTCCCTGTACTTTAATTCCGGAAGCTCCTCACAATGAGTATTCATTGTGTATATATACTTATTATAACCGAGTGGGTCATAATCGCATATAAATATTACATACGATTCCGGCAGATATTCATAATCTGTTCCGGCGAGCAGTATATCCATATCCATCTGACTGTGATAATACCTTGATCTCAGCTCCGTATGCTCTGTTGCTACCTGCATCTCTATATTATAGCGTGTTCCCTCTTCATCGGATGCAAATATATCAAGTCTTGATGCCTTATAATCAGGATTATTGTCTATACTGTGCTCCTTGCTTACACTTATCTCCGTAAGTCTCCTGCCAAGTACCATCTCAAGCAGTTCCTTACAATTATCTCCGTCTGTCATCACTGCTTCAAACATGAAACTATCCTTGATAGTCTGATCCTTAAGTGTCCTGCGAGTCTTCCTGGTATACATATGTACTCTCCTTTTTCGCCTGATGCAGGATCTTATGCAATGAAGCCTAAAAACTAATATCAAATACAAGTATATGATGAATACTTGTCATTTATTCATCGCTTGATCCTGCCTTATTAAGTTGTGGTTTCTTGTAAAGCATGGATCTCACTCTGAATATTCGGACGGCTGCCTTTGCAGCTCTAAGAATTGATGTTTAGAAATGATTTATGCTTTGTTTGAAGTATAGCATACCGCAAGCCGAAAAAATGCACATTCCTTTTTTCTGATTTTTGTACATTTTATGTAAACAATATTTTCCATAATGAAAATGTATCTGCATTTTTCAAAGACGTGAAAAGCCGGTCGTGGGGAATATCCCATGACCGGCTTCATTTTATAAACAGTATTAACTTTTATTGATTGATAATCAGAACTCGATATTGGTTCTTACGTCATCAACCTCTACTGCCTTGTCGATAAGACCGGACTCAAGCATCCAGTCTATATTCTCCTGCCAGCACTCATCAGACTGTGAAAGGAAGCTTGTATCATCATTCTCCATGAGTGGAAGTATGGTTGCGCTGCTCTTCTGCTCAACGGTCTCTGAGAGCGGGAAATTCTCCTCGTTCTGATTGTTAAGGAGGATTGCAAGGCATCCGTCCGGATCAGCCTTGAAGTCCTCAAAGCCCTTCTTTGATGCGCGAAGGAAGCCCTGAAGCATCTCCGGATCACTTTCGATAAGCTCATCATTTGCAAGGAATACAGCCTCATAGTAGTTAGGAATGCCGTACTCATTTACCATGAAGTAATTAACATCAAAGCCTTCTTCCTCAAGCTGCGGAACCTCGTGGTTAACAAGGCAGCCGATAGTGGCATCAACATTGCCTGTTGTCATCGAACTCATAAGCTCGAAGCCTACATCCATCATGTTGACGGATGAGAAATCTGCACCGTCAGCCTCCATCATAGTCTTAACAAGAGCTTCACTGAGAGCTGTTCCGGCATAACCTACTGTCTTGCCTGCAAGATCCTTAGGACGTGTGATGTTTTTATCCTTAAGTGAGAGGATAATGTTAAGCGGGCTCTGAACTACGGCACCGATGCTCTTGACCTTGATTCCCTGGTTAGCTACAGCCTGAATAATATCATGCTGGTAGTAGAGACCGATCTCTGCCTTTCCGGCAGCAACAAGGCTCAAAGCATCATTGGCATTACTTGGGAACTGGATGTTGACCTTAAGTCCTTCCTCCTCATAGTAGCCCTTCTCTATTGCAGTATAGATAAATGTATGCAATGCATTAGGATACCAGTCAAGTACCACATTGACTTCCTTGAGGTCTTTGGCTGATTTATCATCGGCTGTTGTATCAGCCTCAGTGTTTTCTTCTGCCTTTGTTTCGGCTGTGCTTGTGCTTGTTGTGTTGCTGCTTCCGCAGCCTGCAAGCATGGATGCTGCAAGTGCGATAGACATAACTGCTGCAAGTATATTCTTCTTCATTGCTTGATTTCCTCATGTGGCTTGTCGGCCTGCTTTATTCCGGAGCATTATTAATTATTTTTCCCGGAAGTGACCGAAAGCTGTCTTTTTATTACTTATTTATTTTGTCTTTTGTCTTAATGATGTCTGTTGCTTTGCTTGTTACCGGATGCTTTACTCGTTTCTCCAGTGTACGAATCTTTCCTCAAGCACTCCTACGACGGCAACCAATACCATGGCAGCAATGCTTAATAAGAGTATAGGTGCGAACACACCTGCTCCGTCAAGCTGGGTCATCATGCGTCGGCTGAAATATCCGAGTCCTGACTGAGCGCCGAGCCATTCTCCTATTGCCGCTCCGATCAAAGAAAGTGGTATGGCCATCTTGATAGCTGAGAAAAAGTACGGAAGTACAGCCGGCATCTTGAGCTTGATAAATATAGTGCGTCTGTCAGCTCCGAAGGTCTGCATCAGCTCTATCATGTCTGCTCTTACCGACTTGAAGCCGTCAAATACAGTTATGGTAATAGGGAAAAAGGTTATCAATACCGTAACCAATACCTTACTCCATATTCCGTATCCGAACCAAAGTACAAAAAGCGGTGCAAGTGCGGTAGTCGGTATGGTCTGGCTCGCTATTATAAGAGGATAGAGCGCCTTCTCAACATTTTTGTTAAGGTCCATAACTATGGCAAGACCGAGTCCCAATATCACCGAGATGGCAAGGCCTATGCCGACCACCTCCATGGTTGCCGGAAGATGTGCCTTGAACAATGGCTCTCTCAAGTCCCAGAGCTTTTGAACTATCTGCAGCGGAGACGGCAGTATATACGCCGCGTCCAGCTTCATTGCACCTGCCTGCCATATCATGAGCAGCACCAGCATCAATATAATTGCCGGAAGATTGTAGGAAGAAGCTTTTCCTTTTTTCATGAATGCTCCTTTCTTAGCTTTTCTATAAGCTGTTCACGTATCTCGACCATATGAGCTTCCTCGAGCGTTGCTCGTGTTCGCGGATACTCCGCCGGTATCGGGACTGTCGTAAGTCTGTTTATCGGATAATTATCCGCCGCTAATACTCTGCCGGACAAGAATACCGCTTCCTCAACATCATGTGTGATAAAGAGTATGGTCTTGTTTTCATGCTCCCACTGCTCCGACAGCCACTCACGCATATTAAGTCTGGTAAGATAATCAAGTGCGGAAAAAGGCTCATCCAGCAACAGCAGATCACAGCCTGTCATAAGAGTTCTTGCAAATGCCGCTCTCTGGCGCATTCCTCCGGAAAGCTCGGACGGCGTCTTATTTCCGAGACCTCCGAGTCCGACATTTTCAAGAGCCTCATTAACCTTATCATTCATCTTTGCATCGCTCATTCCGCCTCTTATCTCAAGAGGAAGTCTGACATTGGCCGCAACGCTTCGCCATGGGAACAGCAGATCGCTCTGCGGCATATATCCGCAATAGCTCTTCTGTTCGTTAATGTCCCTGCCGTTCACATATATATGACCGCTGTCCGGTGTGAGGAGCTTGTTGACGAGCCTGAATATCGTACTCTTACCACAGCCCGAAGGGCCGATAAGGCATACGAATTCTCCCTTATTAAGGCTGAAGCTAAGCTTGTCTATGGTTGGATTTTTTTCTCCGGGATAAGTAAAGCTTACATCCTTGAATTCGAGCATAGCCTCGCTCATGCTCTCATCTCCCAAGCCATATCCCAGAAGGCTCCCTCATAACGTGAGCAGTTGATGAATATCTCCTTTAATCTTGCGAATCTTTCATCACCGCAATCAGCTATCAGTCTCTCGGTAAGAGCTTCCAGTTTTCTGTTTGCCTCGGCATATTCAGGCGCAGAATAACCGCTTATCCATTCTCCGTAGAATTCATGTTCTGCTGCCTTTGGATCATTTTCCACGATATGCTTGCCGATCACCTCATAGCTTACGGCACAGCTTAATATTGCCGCCATGACCTCCGGTGCTCCTCCGTCATAAGCGGCACGAAGCATATATGAGGTATAGCTGATATTATCAAGTGCAGGCTTGGTAGTTTCGGCCTCCTCAAGACTGATACCGAGTCTGTGCATATATCCCTTATGGATATCCATTTCCCCGTCAAGTATCTGCTTGACGTATCCAGCACAAAGCTTCATGGTCTCGGAATCTGTTGATTTTACCGTTCCGAGAGCAAATACTCTTGCATAATCTATAAGATACAGATAGTCCTGTATCATGTAATATTTGAATTTTTCCTTATCGAGTGTTCCGTCTGCAATACCCTTCACGAAAGGATGCTCGTCATAGCCTGCCCATATATCCTTGGCAGAAGCAATAAGCTCATCTACTTTTCTATTCATATCGGTGCTTCCTCTCAGTCTGCAAATCTGCCGCTTATATCAAAGGCGTGATTCATAGGTCCCGAGCCCTGTCCGAGATCAAGCATTGCTCCCAATGCTCCGCTTATATATGCCTTGGCACGTTCAACCGAGGCCTCGAGCCTATAGCCCTTGGCAAGATTTGATGCTATCGCGCTTGATAAGGTGCAGCCTGTTCCGTGTGTGTTGGGATTGTTGATGCGAACTCCGTTGAACCAGTGATACTTTCCATCGGCGTAGAGCAGATCGTTGGCATCATTTAACTTATGACCGCCCTTTACCAGCACAGCACAGCCATACTTGTTTGATATAAGCTCTGCTGCCTTAAGCATGTCCTCTGCCGACTTTACCGGCATCTCAGCCAGTACTTCGGTCTCCGGGATGTTTGGGGTAAGTACCGTGGCAAGCGGTAAGAGCTCAGACTTCAGTGTGCCTATAGCATCCTCACTGATCAGTCTTGCGCCGCTTGTTGCGACCATAACAGGATCAACTACTATTTTTTCGGCCTTGTATTCCCTGAGCTTTGCCGAGATGCAGCGAATAAGCTCTGATAAAGAAACCATACCGATCTTGACAGCGTCCGGTCTGATATCGGTGAAAATACTGTCCAATTGCATTGCCAGAAATTCAGGCGTAACCTCATAGATGCCCTGTACACCCACTGTATTCTGGGCTGTAAGAGCTGTGATCGCACTCATGGCAAATACGCCGTTTGCGGTCATTGTTTTGATATCTGCCTGGATACCGGCGCCTCCGCTGGAATCACTTCCGGCGATCGTCAATGCTGTGTTCATTCCGTTCTCCTTTCGGTAAATGCATTAACCTTTTGTATTGCGTCACAAGGTGGTGCCCCCGATATAACGCAGAAAAGAGGAGCCGCGCGGGACTCCTCTTGATATAAAGTATCGGAAATGAATCTTTCCGAATGATCTTACAGGTATTTCCCTACGTTGGCATTATCCAAATCAGGTTATGGGTTACGACGATACAGTCGAATCTCAGCCCGCTTTATGCAAGCTCCCCTTAATCGGTTCGTTGAAGCAATAAGCTCCTCTGTTCAATAAAATAAAATATGATAAATGCCTTTGTTTGTCAAGATTATTCACCTTATTTATGCTATATTTGGAGACGGTCGGAAACAGAAAACGGGATCTTTGCTTAGCTATGCCATAGAACACACAACACACAACACACAACACACAACACACAACACACAACACACAAAGCTATCACAGACTGCCTGTATCAGATACTGTTCCGAACGATTTTGCTCAGAACGTAGAACAAGAAGCAGATATAAAAACGTATGGATATTAAAACAGATAAAATAATAGGAAACACAACAAACCTTCCCGATGATGCCAAGGAGCTTTGCGAGCTTCCTTATTTTAATATAGAAGAACTCTACGGCGGCAATCAGGAGCTATTTCACAGCGGCTGGATGAGAGTAGGCGGATGTGCTGCTGTAACAGCCTGCGATACCTGCATATACCTTGATATGTATAAAGGGAGTAATAAGCTCTATCCATTTGGGCTTGATAATATTACCAAGTCTCAATATGAGGAATTCGCAATGCAGATGAAGCCTTATCTTAAGCCACGTTACTCCGGTATAGATAAGCTTGGTATATACATTGACGGCTTCGGAAGCTACCTTCATGATCACGGCTGTGACAATATAAGTCTCACAGGCTTTGACGGCAGCAAAAGCTATACCGAAGCAAGAGCCTTCGTAATAAAGCAGATCAGAGCCGGATATCCTATCCCCTACCTTAATCTGCGTCATAAGGATCCCGCATTTGCCGATTTTGTATGGCATTGGTTCCTTATCACAGGCTATGCCGTGTTTAATGAGGTAATGATGGTCAAGCTCGTCTCCTACGGCGAATACATATGGGCAGATTTCGGAAGACTCTGGAATCTCAGCTCCGGACGAAAGGGCGGAATGATACGCATAGAAAAGCATGGCTGATGCTGTCCGTCAGTCCTTGATAGCCTCCAGAATCTCCCTTATCTTGGCATCCTCGGCATCATTTGCAATAACATTAGGCTCGCTTCCGTATTCGTTGGAAATAACTCCCTGGATAAGCAAAGCTCGCTTAACCGCTGTAAGGAAAGGAGCACAGATCTCAAACATATCCATAAGCTTGTTGACCTTACGCTGAATCTTGGCAGACTCGTCCCAGTCTTTTGCATTTACAGCCTTGACCCAATCTGCCATAAGCTCCGGACAAACATTGGTGAGGCCTCCTATGCAGCCTGCGCCTCCGGACATAACATTATGTACAAAGAACTCATCAAAGCCGCTGTAGATCTCAAAATCAGGGAACTCCGGAAGCACAGTCTCACATATCTTTCTTGTGTGTGCAAAGTCCTTGACGGTATCCTTACAGCCCTTGATGTTGCTGTATTTTCTGCGAAGCTTGAGTATAAGCTCAGGTGATACCTCATGCGCCGTACAGCCCGGGAAGTTGTAAATGTATACCGGTCCATTGATATTCGGTACCGTAAGATCATAGAAGTTCTCAATGCTTGCATCTGAGAGTTTGAAGTAATACGGAGAAATCATGATAATGGCATCCGCGCCTTTTTCCATGGCGTAATTGCCGAGCTCAACACTCTCCTTAGGCAGCATTCTCGAAGCTCCCACTATTACATCCATACGTCCCTTGATAGTTTCCAAAGCAAGATCGATAAGCTCCTTGGCCATATCCATGGTAAGCGAACAGAACTCTCCCGTGCTTCCCATCAGTACTATTCCGTCACTTCCTGCGGCAATAAGCTTCTCATAAACAGCTTTGTTGCCCTCATGATCTATCCTGCCGTCTTTGGTGAGTATCGTAACCACCGCAGTATAAAACTTTGCCATAAACCCAAATCCTTTCTCTGACAATATCTGTCTGTCAGACATCATTGCCGTGAGAGCAGGCTGCATTTACAGCATTTGCATTGCAAAGCTTTCACGGCAAAACAAGTCTATGTCAATTATACCTTTTATGCCGGTAAAGTTAAGGAGAAAATACTTATACTCGGCTCATTTCTTGGGTTAATCATGCAAAATCCAGTAGATTTCCGTGTTCGTCAAAGTTAAGCTCTCTCGGCTCCTCAAGTATCTCCATATCCTCATGAGTACGCACCTCATCAAGATGAGCCTCGGATACAAGGATATTTTCAAGACTTAAGGTGTTCTTGATATACACGATACGCGGATCATTTCTGTTGCCTTCGGTCATCAGCTTGACCGCCGTCCTTATCGCAAGATCATCATCCTCAAGCACCATAGGTATCTTACCAACGGCAACGACCGTGCTGGTCAGCATATTGGCATAGCAGCCGTTTGTGCGTATCTTGTTGAAGGCTCTGAGTGAAGTTGTGTCGGCATTTCCGAGTCCAAGATAGTTGCCATGGCTCTCCTCACTTATATCAAGCACAACAGTTCTCTGCTTCTTGATTCCGCCGCTTGCAAAAGGTGTTGCAAATGTGCCTGTAACATTAGGATCCATGCCGGAACCCGAGAAATTCTTACCGATCTCACGAACGACCATGATATCCGTCTCAGGCAGTATGATACGCGGCATACGTGACTTGGCATAAAGCAGCAGATCAGGCTCCTTGTCAAATATCTCCTCAGCCTTGATCACCTCGATGCGGCAGGTGCGGTCCTTCTCATTTTCAATAGGAGCAACTCCGAATATAATATTGCAGTTATTGAAAACCACCTTGGCAAATGGAGGTATACGCTCTCCCATCTTACCGAAACCGTATTTGTGCAGACTGTCGGCACCCTCACGCTTTCCGAGACCTATAGCCATCATCTTGGCCATTCCGCTCTCGTATGTTCCTCGGAATGCGGTATGTCCCTTGATACGTCCGACAAGTATTATCGCATCTGCATCATGCGCAAACTTATCCATACGTACCTCGTCAGAGCCTACATAACCGACTCTGACGGTTTCCATGCTTGAATATATAGGACACTCGCAAAATTCCTCGGTAATACCGTAGCCCTCAAGCAGTTCCCTTTGTCCCTCTGCCGTAGCTCCGCCGTGGCTGCCCATAGCCGGTATGATATATGGCTGAGCGCCCTGAAACTTGACAAATCTCGCAAGCTCTCTGAGGATCACCGGCATATTGTCTATCTCACGGCTGGAACCCGTGAGTACCACCTTCATACCCGGCTTGATCCTTGCTTTAAGCTCCGGATCGTTAAGCTTATCATTAAGGTACTTCGGTACGTCCTGTATTGCATCATCAGGAAATACTTGTCTTACAAGTGCAAACTTAGGTAATTTTGTATTGCTGAGTATCTTTCTTATCTCTGACTGTTCCTCAAATATCATCTACTTACCTCTGTTATAAAAATCTATGTCAATTATGTTTTTTATGCTGCTGAATCTTCTGAATCAAATTATATACGAAAGTATATTGTGTAAAATAATTTTCTTTAAAAAATACAAATGCCGACAGCTTCATATAGACTGTCGGCACCTGAAAAGGGAGCAATTTATATTACACAAAGCTGCTTTGCAGATTCCGAAATTCGGCTCTGCTGTCAGCTGTTCTGTCTTGCTATATCCTCGGGACGTATATTATCGACCTGTCCGTAGATACAAAGTGCGTCAAGGAATCCGCCTTCCTCATAGCCGAACACATGCCATTCAAGCTCAGGGAAATGCATAGTGTCCCCGGGATGAAGCTCACGTTTCTCTGTAAGATTATCCTTAGCATCACCGAACTTCACAAAGCACTTTTCTCCGGCAAGCACCACTACTGTTTCCTCGGCATGATTATGAGGCTCCATTGGTCCACTCTCCGCCGAGTAATGCGCAAAGCATATCGTCATCTTTTCACTCTGCACAGGATAAGCCTCACCTTTTCCTACCGTGTTGGTGATTATCCTGCCCGGAAGTCTGTTCTCTCTGAGTTCGTCTCTCTTAAGTAATTCCATTATCCTTATCCTCCCGCACAGCAGTCTGCGCTGTACAAAATACCGTAAGTATCAAGGTATGAACTAACTTTATATTATTATTGAATTCCGGCTGTCTGTCATAGCTTATGTTGTAAACAAATCTGCCCTGACATCCGAAGCCTATCAACAATAATCAGGATTATATAAGAATAAGCAGGATAAGTATTTGCAATAATTTGCTGTAAATGGGTAATTTTATAAGTACCCGAAGATCATCAAACGATCCTCGGGTACAATTTTATACTCAATATCAAAATCTGATATGTAATGACCTCTTGTCAAGTGCAAATTAACAGAAATCACCACAAACTTTATTAAATTGTTGCTGA
>CAKRTC010000019.1 GCA_934402055.1 uncultured Lachnospiraceae bacterium
ACATTTTTTGACTTTAAAAACAAGCGCAAAGTCCCATAAAATAAGGATTTTGCGCTTGTTGACTGTCAAAGATGGGACTATACATATGGCCCTTGTGTCAATGTTTTTTTATTATCAATATTATGCCGGGTACAGCCGCCTGCAAGTTTTATTCTGCGCCGGGGTGAACAGCCCTCATGACTTTTTATATTATAGTACGCAATCTCTTTTTGAATAAAAATCCGTGTTAACTTCGTGTCATGTTTCATGTCATACTTCCCCCGTAAAATATCACTTTTTATGCGTAAATGCTTACTTGATTACGCAAGCAAGACCATAGAAAAATGGCTACAGATAAGGGCTTTTCCTTATTTGTAGCCATTTGGTGAAAGTGGACCTGAGGGGAGTCGAACCCCTGTCCGAAAACCAATTCCTCGTTCTTCTACTATCATAGTCCGTCGTTATTTATTCGCTTGACAAACAGGTGGCGAACACCCCGTAAGTCAGGCTAAGCTTCATGATACGCCCATATACTCAAAGCTTTGTATAAGTCGTTTCCTGTCAGATCGATGCCCGCAGCTCGCCGGGACAGGTACCCGCGAACGGACACAAGCAGCGCTTAGGCTGCAAGAGCTAATCTATTATCGTTAGCGTTTATATTTAAATTTGAGATTTAACGCATCATCCTGCGGATAGCTTCACCGACTGCATGATCCCCGTCGAAACCGGTACAAGCCCGATGAATATATTTTTATTATATATCAACTCTTGTTTGATAGCTACTTACAAAATGCTTACGATAAGAACATCTTATTTCACGATCACACTCTGATATTTGCCGACTTGAACTCTCTCTCAAGCTCACGGCGCTGTTCCTTCTTAGCCATATCCTCTCGCTTATCATAGAGCTTCTTGCCTCGGCAAAGTCCGAGCTTAAGCTTGACTTTGGAACCCTTAAAGTATACTTCAAGAGGTATAAGTGTGAAGCCCTTTTCTGCAGAACGTCCCATAAGCTTATTTATCTCGGCACGGTGCATGAGCAGCTTTCTTGTGCGAAGCGGATCCTTATTGAAGATATTGCCCTTCTCATAAGGATTGATATGCATGCCCTCGATAAAAAGCTCCCCCTTGTAAGCATTTATAAATGCTTCCTTGATGGAGCAATGTCCCTGTCTTATGGACTTTACCTCTGTTCCGAAGAGTTCTATTCCCGCCTCATAGGCCTCATCAACAAAATAATCGTGATATGCTTTTTTATTATTGGCTACTAACTTGATGCCTTCCTTACTCATACAGGATCCTCTTATTATAATAAAAAATGTGCTTTGGTATATTCTCGCGCCGAGCGCGGTCGCTTGCGACAGTTTTCTCCTTCGCGCGAGTAAAGCATCCCGCGAAGCTATCCGTAATTAATCGATAAGAGTAGAACGCACATTTCCTATTAGTTAAAATAAGGCAGCCCTGAACAGGCTGCCTTAAGCTTAAAATTGCTACTCTTACATTAATATGTTGAGTACAAGTGCAAGGATCATGAACAAAACAGTTCCGTATCTGGTAAACTTCTCAAGATTACCTTCCATGCTGCGTCCCTTGTTCTTGCCCCAATAGCTCTCGGCCATACCGCCTATGCTTCCGAGTCCCTGAGTATTTCCTTCCTGCATAAGGATAATAGCGGAAATGATAACTCCTATGATTACATATACGGCAGTCAATACTACTGTCAAAACAGTCATGTCTGTTCTCTCCTATCGAATCGGCATGCGGTTCACCGTACCGCCTTATGCCATAATATATACATTTGCGGCAGAAAAGTATATACTTTCGCCAAACAACTTGACAAGTTTAACACAATATGCTTGCTTCGTCAAGTTTTGCTCTTATATCAGGCAAAAAGCTTCTTAAATCTCTCCATAGCTTCAACTGTGCTCTCGTAGCTTCCGAAGGATGTAAGTCTGAAATAGTTCTTACCGTTCTCTCCGAAGCCTGCACCCGGAGTACCTACTACCTGTATCTCATTGAGCATGTAATCGAAGCACTCCCATGATTCCATACCATTAGGACACTCGAACCAGATATAAGGTGAGTTGATTCCGCCTGTGAAAGGAATACCGAGCTCTGTCATTGTATCTGCGATAAGCTTGGCATTTCTCTTGTAGTAATCAAGATTCTCATTGCAAGCCTTGATGCCTTCCTCTGAGAATACTACCTCGGCTCCCTTCTGTACGATATAAGAGGTTCCGTTGAACTTGGTGCTCTGACGTCTTATCCACATCTGGTTAAGTGACATCTCTGTTCCATCAGATGCCTTAAACTTAAGCTCTGTAGGAACAACCGTATAACCGCATCTTGTTCCTGTAAAGCCTGCTGTCTTAGACAGAGAGCAGAACTCTATTGCGCACTTTCTTGCTCCCTCAACCTCATAGATACTTCTCGGAAGCTCAGGATCAACTATGAATGCCTCATACGCAGAGTCAAAGAGGATAACAGCTTCATTTGCAATTGCATAATCAACCCACTCCTTAAGCTGCTCCTTGTTGTAGCATGCTCCTGTAGGGTTGTTAGGTGAGCAGAGGTAAATGATGTCTGCATGAACATTCTTATCAGGCATCGGAAGGAAACCGTTCTCAGCATTTCCTGCCATATATATTACATCTCTTCCGCACATGGTATTGGTGTCAACATATACGGGATATACCGGATCGGGACAAAGGATCACATTGCCGTTTCCGAATATATCTGTAATATTTCCTGTATCGCTCTTTGCTCCGTCTGAGATAAATACAGCCTCAAAGTCTACATCAACGCCGTTTCTCTTGTAATAATCTACTACTGCCTGTCTGGTCTCGTCATATCCCTGCTCCGGACCGTAACCTCTGAAGGTCTCAGCCTTAGCCATTGCATCAACGCCCTCATGGAGTCCCTTGATTATAGGCTCTCCGAGCGGAAGAGTAACATCTCCTATACCGAGACGTATAAGCTTCTTTCCAAGCTCCGGATTCTTCTCGCAATAGCTGTCGATCCTGTGACGGATATCGGCAAATAAATAGTTCTGCTTTAATTTCAAATAGTTCTCATTAAGCTTCGGCATTGTGTTTCTTATTCCTTCCTTAACATTTATCTCTGTAACCGGCTGTTCGACCTTAATATAAGATCCGCTTTAATATTATGAGCGGAGCTCGATATTAAGCGAATTAAGTCCGTTGAGGATCTTATTCATGGCAGATGTTATCTCATCATCGGTAAGCGTATGCTCCTTTGAACGGAAGCTGAGGCTGTAAGCCATTGACTTATATCCGTGCTTGACCTGTGCACCCTCATAAATATCGAAGAGCTTGACATTCTCAAGCAGCTTTCCTCCGCGCTGAAGTATCATATCCTCGATATCTCCGGCACAAAGCTCCTTTGGAACGAGCATAGAGAGGTCTCTTGATACGGCAGGGAACTTGGCAACTCCCTCATGCTTTCTGTCAAAGTCTGTGAATCTTACGATCTCAGGCATATCCAACACAGCAATATAAGCTCTTACACCCTCCTTGAAGCCGTAGTTTTTGGCAACGACAGGATGAAGCTCTCCGATATATCCTACAAGTACACCGTCATAGTATATATCTGCCTTACGTCCCGGATGCAGATAAGGTCTGTTGCAGTCTGCATTAAGCTTATAGCGCTTATTCATTCCGAGTCTCTCGAAGATCACCTCGATAACACCCTTAAGTGAATAGAAGTCTATATCATCACCGTAGCCGGCAAGTGTGAGCTGCTCTCTCTCATCCGGAAGCTCTGTAAGCGGCAGTGCCTTCGGAACATAGATATTTGCAAGGTCATAGAGCCAGACATTCTCATTTTTATGGCTGTAGTTGAAGCTGAGTGCCGTAAGCATTGCATTCAGCGGCTGTGTACGCATTACCGAGAAATCCTCACCAAGCGGATTATTGATAACTATACACTTTCTGAGCTCGCTGTCAGCCTCGATATTAAGCATATCAAATGCCTTTGGACTCTCAAATGCGTAGGTCATAATATGGTCGAAACCTGAAAGCTCTGCTATATTTCTGACCTTCTCATCGACTCTGAGCTTATATGTAAGCTTACCCGCTGTAGATTCTCCTACAGGAAGAGTATCTTCTATCTTGTCATATCCGTAGAAACGAAGTACTTCCTCCGCAAGATCGCAGGTCGCATAGAGATCGCGTCTGAAGCTTGGAACGATTATCTTATTGTTTGCCTTGTCATAAGCAAGCTCTATCTTGTCAAAGATCTTAAGCATATCCTCAGTGCTTATATGTGTACCGAGCAGTGCATTGATCCTATCAGGCTCAAAGTCTATTGTAACTCCTGTCTCAGGATGCGGATAAATGTCAATAGTACCTCCGACAACCTCTCCGCAGCCAAGCTCCTCAACAAGCTCGCAGGCACGATCAACAGCGCTTAAAGCATTTGCCGGATCAAGCCCCTTCTCGAAGATAGATGATGCATCTGTACGAAGACCTGCCTTCTTTGCCGAAAGTCTTACATTGACTCCGTCAAAATTAGCTCCCTCAAATACCACCGTATGTACATTCTCGGTGATCATTGAATTCTCTCCGCCCATAACTCCGGCAATACCTACCGGCTTTACTGCGTCATTGATCATAAGTACTGTATGGTCAAGTACACGATCCTGTCCGTCGAGTGTCTTGAACACTTCTCCGTCTGATGCACACTTAACAACTATCTCATGTCCCTCAAGTGTATCGTAATCGAAGGCATGCATAGGCTGACCGTACTCAAGCATTACAAAGTTTGTAATATCCACAAGGTTATTGATAGGACGGATGCCGCTGTTGCGCAGTCTCTTCTGCATCCATTCCGGAGACGGAGCAAACTTGATATTCTTGACCATTCTTGCGCAATAACGCGGGCAGAGTCTCTCATCTTCAACCCTTACCTTAAGATAGTCATTAATGCTCTCGCTGTTTCCGGTCTCCTTTGGAGTATTGAACTTAAACTCCTTGCCGAATACCGCAGCTGCCTCTCTTGCGATTCCTACTATGCTGTAGCAATCCACTCTGTTTGAAGTTATCTCATACTCGATAACTGTATCGTCAAGACCGAGTGCCTTGATTGCATCATCACCCGGCTTAAGACCAAGCTCCTTGATAACTGCATCATCAAATATGTAAATGCCGCTCTCCGGTGCAAGCGGATAAGCATTTCTGTCCGAGCCAAGCTCTTCAACGGAGCACATCATTCCGTAGGACTTTACTCCTCTGAGCTCACCTGATTTAATTACTATGCCGTCTTCCGGCTTGGCTCCTCCGTCGTGTCCTCCGGCAACCTTGCCTCCGTCAAGTACGACCGGAACAAGAGCGCCTACGGTTTCAACTGTGACATTGGGTGCTCCTGTAACTATCTGAACATCTCCGTTGTCATCTACTCCGTCTGCTCTCTCGGCTCCGACATTTACGGTACATATAACAAGCTTATCGGCATTAGGATGCTGAGCAACGCTCTTGATCTCGCCGATATATATCTTGCTGAGATTCTTTCCGAGTTCCTCGGCAGTCTCTACCTTGGTTCCGGAAAGTGTTAATTTATCGGAATACTCCGAAGCTGTACAATCAAGCTCCGGAACATAATCCTTTATCCATGAAAGCGGTGTATTCATTGCTCTCTCCTCCCAATCAGAACTGCTTTAAGAATCTTGCGTCATTTTCATAGAGAAGACGCATGTCATCGATCTCATACTTAAGTATAGCTATGCGCTCAAGTCCGACACCGAAAGCAAATCCCGTATATTCGTTAGGATCGATACCGCACATCTCGAGTACATGCGGATGAACCATACCGCAGCCGAGTATCTCTATCCAACCTTCGCCCTTGCAGAAACGGCAGCCCTTTCCGCCGCACTTGAAGCAGCTTACGTCAACCTCCGCAGACGGCTCCGTGAACTGGAAATGATGCGGACGGAAACGTGTCTTGGTTCCCTCTCCGAAGAGCTGCTCTGCGAACTGTGTAAGTGTACCCTTTAAGTCGGTCATAGTAATATGCTTATCTACAACAAGTCCCTCTATCTGATGGAAGGACGGGCTGTGAGTTGCATCAATGCTGTCGGATCTGAATACACGGCCCGGAGCTATCATTCTGATAGGAAGCTTGCCCTGCTCCATGACATGTGCCTGAACAGGCGAAGTCTGGCTGCGGAGCAGGATCTCATCTGTAATATAGAAGGTATCCTGTTCATCTCTTGCAGGGTGACCCTCCGGAATATTGAGCTTGGTAAAGTTGTACTCCTGATACTCTACCTCAGGACCTTCTACTACATCATAACCCATTCCGACGAATATTCTCTCAACCTCATCAAGTGCAACCTGATTAGGATGTCCGTGTCCGGTCTTTTTCTTCTTTGCCGGAAGTGTAACATCTATCTTCTCGGAAGCAAGCTTAGCCTCAAGTGCTGCTGACTGAAGCCTAATCTTGGTATCCTCTATAGCCTGCTCCGCCTTCTGCTTAGCCTCATTAACGAGCTGTCCGAATGCAGGTCTGTCCTCCGGAGCTATATCCTTAAGCTCCTTCATGATAGAAGTAATACGTCCCTTTTTACCAAGGAACTCAACTCTGATATCATTGATCTCGTCAAGAGACTTTGAGTCTTTGATCTTAGCCAATGCCTCTTCCGTGATCTGCTTTAACTTGTCTTTCATATCTATCGTTTCCTTAAAAAACTATATTGTTGACTTATGCTATGACGGATCAGTCACCCGGTCCGTCCGAATCGCTGTGACCGCCAAGACTGCCCGGCCCGTCAGAGGAGATAACTCCGCCGCTGCCACTGCCGTTACCGGGTGCATCCGAAACATTTGACTGATCGGCTGTCGTTGCAGGAGCCGTTGTAGGAGCCTGGGTTGCAGCCGTGGTCTCATTATTCTGTCCCGACGGAGCGCTCGGTCCTATTACTCCCGAATTATTTGTAGCGGAACCCGGTCCGTCCGGAGATTCCGATACCGATTCGCCTGTAGACTCTCCGCTTGATGACTCTGTCTCGGCAACCGAGGTCTCATTAGGATCCTGCTCATAATAGTATTCGATATGTCCCGAATACAAAGCATTGTGATCCACATTGTTGCTTACAAGCTCACCGTCCTTTTTGATAACAAGGCGTGTCTCCCATGCAGATCCCTCACTTCCGTTCGTAGGTGTCTTACCACTGTCCGGTGTGATTGCTTTTCTGACTTTCTCTATAGTCTTGGTCTGAGTCGAACTTAAGGAGAAGGTGTAACCGTCCTTAAGTATAGGTCTTCCGTATACAGATACAGTCACAGTCTGATTAGAGTAGCTTGCTCTTATGCCTATTGCATAGCTGCTCTTATATGAATACTCAGGCTTATTGGGAAGATTTGCAAACCTAAAGTCCGGTCCTCCCCAGCTTACCGTAGCATCCATTCCCGGTGTTACATAGCTTGGCTTAAAGGTATGTGACTGTCTTGCAGTGATCTTAAGTCCCGCCTGAAGTACGGCATTGTAAAGTGTTGTCGAAACCTGACAAACACCGCCTCCGACCTCCTGCACTACCTCTCCGTTATTGTAAGCTGCTGCCTCTCCGAAACCGGCCTCCTTGGTACGCTGACCTACAGTCTTGTTGAATGAGAATTCCTCACCCGGTCTAACTATGGTTCCGTTAAGCTTGGCACAGGCAAGTGCAATATTCTTATTTCTGACCGCATTAGATGTGGTCTTGGTCGTAAATGATGCAAGTGTCTTGTACTGACCCGAGATATTATCGGAGCTCTCCGCCGATATGGAGCTGCCCGTCACGGCTATCTCTGAACTGTAATCCTTGGAAGCTATTGCCGACTTGATATCAGACGCAAGCTTATCTCTGTCAGGCTTAAATCCGTCACGTGAGTTCTCCATGATAAACTTATCGTTTGTGCTGTCATAGGAACCTATGCTTCCGCCGAGCGGCTCGACATACCACATATCCGAAGCATACTTGGCAGCCTTTGCGATCTCATCATCAAGATCTCCGAGTGTAAAAGTATAAACGACTTCATCTGACGGGGCTTCTGTCTCGGAATCCGACTCAGATTCTTTATCCTTGTTCTTTTTCTTTGACTCCGTCTCCTCTTCTTCGATGCTCTCTGTATCCGAAACAGCTGTACTCTTGTTGTCTGCCTCAAATATCTCGTCTATGAGAGCAGGTATACGCTCCGCTATCATATCCTTAAGCTCAATACAATCCGATACGGTTATATCAGACGGTTCTGTCTCCTCTGTAGATCCTGTTCCCTCTGCATCAGGATTCTCGGGATCTCCGAGTGTGGCAGCCTCTGTCGTCTGATTGATATCTACCTGAGGCTGTACCACATCACCGACCCTTGCGTCCTTGTTAACAAGAGCAAGTTCCCACTTGTACTTGGCTTTGACTGCCTCTGTTATCTCTTCCGCATTCATGCCCTTGACATTGATACGGTTATCATCCTCAATACCTGAACTGCTGTTTATTATTGAATTAAGATCTATAACGGCATTATGCTGAACGCGTGAATGATCTACAGCCTCTGTGGTCTCATCCTCTATATCCGGAGCATTCTTGCCGCCCTTAAAATGTAAAACTACTGCAATAATTATTGCCAATATGACAACAACACCGACTCCCATAAGGAGCGGTGTGTTGTTCTTTCTTCTGCTTCTGCGCTTTCTCGATCTGTTGCGGGAAGCAGAATGATTCATATTATTTCTGCCTTGAGACATAAATACATTTCCCCTAAACGTTGCACTAACTTACTTTACAACGATATTAAATATCTTGCCGGGAACATATATCTCCTTGACAATATTTCCTGTGATCTTGTCTTGGATAAGCTCCCTGGCCTTAGCCATTACAGTCTCCTTGTCTGCATCTGCCTCTATCTCAAGAACAGCCTTGACCTTACCGTTGACCTGGATCGGAACCTGAATGGTGTCCTCCTTGGTCATCTCCTCGTCATACTCAGGCCAAACGGCATGGAATACCGATCCCTCACCGCCCATATCATGCCAAGCCTCCTCGGCAATATGCGGAGCAAAAGGTGCGAGAAGTACCGCAAATGTCTTGAGAGTCTCCTTATCGACTCCTCCGGTCTTCTTGGCAATGTCGATAAGAGCATTGTTATACTCCATGAATCCGGATACTACGGTATTAAGTGTAAATGCTTCAAGTCTTGATGTAATATCTCTGATAAGCTTATGTCTTACCGCAAGCATCTCTCTTGTCGGCTCAATATCCTTATCCTTGGAATCCGTTACAAGTCTGTAGAACTTTGAAAGGAATCTGTAAACTCCGTCGATTCCTCTGTCATCCCACTCTGCATCCATCTCCGGCGGTCCCATAAAGAGCTCATAGAGTCTGAGTGCATCACAGCCGTAGGAATTGACCATGTCATCCGGTGATACGACATTTCCCTTGGACTTGGACATCTTGATTCCGTTCTTACCTGTGATCATACCCTGGTTGAAGAGCTTTGTGAAAGGCTCGTCAAAATCAACCACTCCGATATCATACAGGAACTTTGTCCAGAATCTTGAATAGAGCAGATGAAGTACGGCATGCTCTACGCCGCCGATATACATATCTACAGGAAGATACTTGTCTGCCTTCTCACGGCTTACAAGCTCCTTGTCATTGTGTGCATCCACATATCTGAGGAAGTACCATGAAGAACCTGCCCACTGAGGCATGGTATTGGTCTCTCTCTTTGCATCCGCACCGCACTTAGGACACTTGCAGTTTACCCATGAATCGATAGCGGCAAGCGGTGACTCACCTGTACCTGTCGGCTCGTAGTTCTCAACATCAGGGAGTCTGAGCGGAAGCTCCTCTACCGGAACGGCTACATTTCCGCAATGCGGGCAATGTACTATCGGAATAGGCTCACCCCAGTATCTCTGTCTTGAGAATACCCAGTCACGAAGCTTGAAGTTGACAGTCTTCTTGCCGAGTCCCATCTCCTCAATGATAGCCGGAGCGTTTTTCTTCATATCCTCAGAACGCTTACCTGTCCACTCTCCAGAATTGATGAGCACTCCGGAAGCTGCTGTATATGCATGCTCTGATACATCTACATCCTCTCCGTCCGGAGAAATTACCGGAATGATAGGAAGATCAAACTTCTTTGCAAAGTCATAGTCTCTGTCATCATGCGCCGGAACGCACATGATGGCACCTGTACCGTAATCGGCAAGAACATAATCCGAAAGCCAGATCGGCACTTCCTTGCCTGTAAGCGGATTGATGGCATAAGAACCTGTAAATACGCCTGTCTTCTCCTTGTCCTGCATACGGTCTACATTTGAACGCATAGATGAATCAAAGATATACTTCTCTACGGCTTCCTTTGTCTCCGGTGTTGCAAGCTTTGATGCAAGCGCATGCTCCGGAGCAAGCACCATAAAGGTTGCACCGAAAAGTGTATCCGGTCTTGTTGTATATACTGTAAGCTTCTCACCGTCTGTTCCCTCAGGAGCATCAGTTACAGGCTTTGCAAGCTTGAAATAAACCTCTGCACCGTAAGACTTGCCGATCCACTCGGTCTGCATCTTCTTAACCTTCTCAGGCCAGTCAAGCTTGTCAAGATCATTAAGGAGTCTGTCTGCATAATTAGTGATCTTAAGCATCCACTGTCTTAAGTTCTTCTTGGTAACAGGTGAACCGCAGCGCTCGCAGCATCCGTTAACGACCTCTTCATTTGCAAGTCCTGTCTTACAGGACGGGCACCAGTTGATAGGGAATTCCTTCTCATAAGCAAGCCCCTTCTCAAACATCTTAACGAAGATCCACTGAGTCCACTTATAGAAATCAGGATCTGTGGTATTAACTTCCATATCCCAGTCATAGAGAGCATTGATCTGATTGATCTGTCTCTTGATGTTCTTGATATTTGAAGCTGTTGAGATTGCAGGATGTACATGATTCTTGATGGCATAGTTTTCTGCCGGAAGACCGAATGCATCCCATCCCATAGGATGGATAACATACTTTCCCTTTATAAGCTGATATCTTGACCATGCATCGGAGATAACATAGCCTCTCCAGTGACCTACATGAAGTCCGTTTCCCGACGGATACGGGAACATATCAAGACAGTAATATTTCTCTTTCTTACCGTCGTTCACATTGACAGGATTCTCTTTCCAATATTCCTGCCACTTTTTCTCGATTGCCTGATGGTTGTACTGTGCCATTACATCACACCTCTGTATATAAAAATGTTGCTTAAAAATAGAATCATATTATTTTATGCTTTGACGGTATCCGAGCGAATACCGAAAACTTCCGCATAATATATAGCTAAACAAGTATAGACTATTAGATTTTTCGTGTCAATGGAAGAACCTGTACACACTTTCGGCCGCAGCAAGATTCATGCCCTCCGGTTCGCTCAGTTCTTCTATCGAAGCCTTTTTGATCTCATCTACAGACTTGAAATACTTCATAAGCGCACGTCTTCTCACTTCGCCTATGCCCTCGATATCGTCAAGTATCGAATGTACCTGTTCCTTGCTGCGCAGGCTTCGGTGATATTCTATAGCAAATCTGTGAGTCTCATCCTGCACCCTCGTGATCAGCTTAAAGGCTTCCGAACGAGTGTCTATCGGTATCTCCTTATTATTAAAATACAATCCTCTTGTCCTGTGTCCGTCATCCTTGACCATTCCGCTCACCGGAATATCAAGACCAAGCTCTCCAAGTACCTCAAGCGCTATGTTTACCTGACCTCTTCCTCCGTCCATCATGATAAGATCCGGCAGGGATGAAAATGATTCCCCCTCACCGCTTATTCCGCGCTTAAAGCGCCTTGTAAGTACCTCACGCATAGAAGCGTAATCATCCGGTCCTTTTACCGTCTTTATTTTGAATTTGCGGTAATCACTGTTTTTCGGCTTACCGTCCGCAAATACGACCATTGAGCCCACGGAATTCACTCCCGAGATATTGGAAATGTCATAAGACTCGATACGATGCAGCTCTGAAAGCCCCAGCAGCTCTCTGATCTCTTCCTGAGCGCCTCTTGTGCGCTTATCCTCTCTCTTAAGCTTCTCAAAATCCTTTAGCAGCTGATTATCTGCATTTTTAACAGCAAGCTCGACAAGTCTCTCCTTGTCACCCCTCTTAGGACTGATGATCTTAACCGCTCTGCCCTTATTTTCACTCAGCCATTTTTCAAGCAGCTCCTTATCCTGTATATCCGCCTGCACCCATATCTCTTTAGGTATATAAGGTGTTCCCGAGTAAAACTGAGTTATAAAAGCACTTAAAATATCTGATATATCGTCCTTAGAATCTACCTCGAGATGAAGTGATTCTCTTCCAATCATCCTTCCGTCTCGTATAAAGAAGCACTGTGCGGCAGCATCATTTCCAAGGATACCTATACCTATAATATCCCTGTCATCCATATTGACATCAGTGACCTTCTGACTTGAAGCAAGTACCTCTATTTCATTAAGCAGCTCTCTGTACTCTATCGCACGTTCAAATTCAAGTGCGTCCGAAGCGGTCTGCATTTTGTCTGTAAGATATTTCCTGACGTAATCATATTTTCCCGACAGAAATTCCACAGCCCTATCGATATGCCTTCTGTAATCCTCTTCGCTTATAAAGGCGTTGCAGGGACCGAGACACTGCCCCATATGATAGTACAGACAGGGTCTCTCCTTATATGTATCCTCAGGCAGACGTCTTGAACATGAACGTATCTTAAAGAGCTTATGCATGAGATCTATGGTATCTCTTACTGCGGTTCCCGAGGTATAAGGTCCGAAATATCTTGATCTGTCCTTTTTAACCTTGCGTGTCATCATTACTCTCGGAAAATGTTCCCCTACCGTTACTTTGATGTAAGGATAGGTCTTGTCATCCTTGAGCAGAGTATTATACTTCGGACTGTTCTCCTTGATAAGATTGTTCTCCAGTACCAGAGCTTCCATCTCTGAGTCTACGACTATATACTCAAAGCGCCTGATGAGGGAGATCATCTTCTTGATCTTATCTGTCTTGTTTTTATCAGACTGAAAATACTGCCTTACCCTGTTTTTAAGATTTACTGCCTTGCCGACATAGATTATCTCGTCCTTAGGTCCGTGCATAATATAAACTCCCGGCTTAGTCGGGAGTTTTTTTAATTCAGCCTTAATATCGAAAGCATCGGATTCATCTTCCGATTCATATTTAGACTCCGAACACGGAATATCCGCATCCGAATACTTCGGAAGTCTCTCTTTGTTTACTTCCTTTTCTTCAAATGCAGACTCGTGCGCTGTCTCTTTAATATTATCTGTCACATTTTCATCATTCATAAGTAACTATAGGTCCATCCTCAAGCAGCTTCGCTTCATCCTCCGGCTTAAGCTGATCACCGTCCAATGCATTTTGCAGTTCCTCCGGAAAGGTCTCGCCCTGCTCTCCGAGAGTTTCCTCAGGCGGCAAAGCGGCACGTGATTCCTCTATGCGTTTTGTCTCCTCATCTGCTTCGGAAGGGCTCAAGAAAGCACCGTAATCATAGCTGACCGAAGCCGACCAAAGTATCCACTCATCATAACCCGCATCATAAACAGCCTGGATCTGCTGCCTGATCTGCTCTGCATTATATCTGATGTAATTGCCGTCACCGAGCCAGGTAGCCGTAAATGCCTGCAGCCACGGTCTTATATGAGCATCGACTCCGTAATCTCCGCCTTGGGTGAATGCCTTGGATATGACTGACCTCGAACGCTTCAAGGCACCCAATATTGCTTCATAAGGATGCTTATCCGGCATATCAAGCCCAAAGTTTCCTGCGGCATAGTGCGAAGGATAGATCATAGGACACATATAGTCTACAAGAGCAGCCATCTGCGGATAGTCCTGTCCTACGGATCTTGAGTCTATCTGGCTTCCTATAATGGTACCGAATACGTCACAGGAAACAAAGGCATCCTCTTCCTTTATGTGCGAGGACAGATATTCCACGACCTCAGAAATTATGCTTATCTTGTCTCTTCCCTTAGTATCCGCTTCATCAAACACACAGTCCGAAGCTCCCTTGTCTGTGCAAAAACGTATATAGTCGAACTGTATCTCATCAAATCCGTCGGCTATACATTGATCTGCTATGGCAAGCAGATAATCCCAGTATTCCGTCTTGTATGGATTTATCCAGGTATATCCGCTGTTATCCTTGTATATGCTTCCGTCGGCATTGGTCAGGCACCACTCAGGCTTGACATTGCCGATATAAGGATCACGCATGCTTACTATACGCGCTATAGTGTAAATGCCGTGCTCCTTAAATTTCTTCATAAGTCCCGGCATATCCGCTATACATGCATCTACCGAACCAAGCTCATCAACTATACCGACTCCCTGCATATCATAGGTGATCCTGCCGTAGTCATCCTTTATATCTATAACAACGGCATTAAGCTCGGTGCTGTCCATCCTGTCCCAGAATTTGGACATAAATTCCTCATTGGCAAGCGGCTTGGATGCAACATATATACCCTTGACCTTGGTTCGTTCTCTTGTGTCTTCCGGTACTGTATCCTCCGGCTCGTTCTCTGCCTCCGTCTCCTCTGCATCACTTTCATTCTGTGTATCACTGAAGGAAATAACCGAGGTCTCCGGCATGGCAGATGCATCATATCCCGGCTCAAGTGCAGCGGGCTCATATCTGCTGCAGGCCGCAAGGCTAAGCACCGAGAATAATGTAAATACCAATACTTTTAATTTTTTACTCATATTATAATTACTGCTCCGTTTGAAATATCCATGTGCAGCATAACGCTTTTAGACAGCTGCTCTCATATATACATGAATTCTCCGATTATTTTTTATAATTCACTATCATAAAATCCTACAACAAATCACAAAATAAAACAAGGGACAGGCTGAACGCCCATCCCTCATCTGTTGATATAACAATAATTATATAGCTATGAATTATTCTTCCTCTGATGCAGCTGCAGCTATTACCGCATTCTGAACATCTGTAGGAGCCTGCTCATATCTTGCAAATTCGTACTCAAAGTGTCCGAGTCCGCCTGTCATCGAACGGATATCCGTGCCGTAGCCGTAAAGCTCTGACATAGGTATCTCAGCCTCGATGGTCTGCTTGCCGTGATGGTTGGAATTCATACCAAGCACACGACCTCTGCGTCTGTTGAGATCTCCCATTACATCACCTGTAAATGCATCCGGAACTGTAACCTTAAGAGCTGCGATAGGCTCAAGGATAACCGGATTAGCTTTGAGGAAGCCTTCCTTGAATGCAAGTGTACTTGCCATCTTGAAGGCCATCTCCGAAGAGTCTACCGGATGATAGGAACCGTCTGTAAGTGTAGCCTTAAGTCCTACTACAGGATATCCGGCCATAGGTCCCTTAAGTACGCACTCCTGAATACCCTTCTCAACTGCCGGGAAGTAGTTCTTCGGAACCGATCCTCCGAATACCTTCTCCTCAAATACATATGCTGTTGTAAGATCTCCCGAAGGCTCAAACTCCATCAGAACATCACCGTACTGACCGTGTCCGCCTGACTGCTTCTTGTGCTTACCTCTTACCTCAACCTTCTTGCGAAGAGTCTCTCTGTAAGCAAACTTAGGCTTTGCAAGCTCTATCTTAACCTTATATCTGTCCTCAAGCTTTGACTTAACTATATCAAGCTGTTGCTCTCCGATACCATATACAAGTGACTGACGGTTCTCGGAATCATTAACAAGTCTGAGTGTCTTATCCTCCTCAAGCAGCTTTGCAAAGCCTGCGGCAACCTTATCGTCATCACCCTTGGTAACTGTGGTATATGCCATATAGGTATACGGAGTATCTATATCTGCCATATTATAAGCTACAGGAGCATTTCTCTGAGCTACAAGTGTATCTCCTGTCTGAGTTACGCTCAACTTTGACAAAGCTCCGATGTCTCCGGCGTTAAGTAATTCTGTCTCCTTGACATCCTTACCTGTCATGATATAGATCTTGCCAAGCTTCTCATCCTGATCCTTGATGGTATTGTACAAGTTCATATCGGCCTTAACCTGACCTGTAACTACCTTGAACAAGCTGTACTTACCGATAAACGGATCAACGATGGTCTTGAATACAAGTATAGATGTTGAAGCGTCGGAATTACACTTAGCTGTAAATCTCTCGCCTGTAGCCATATCCTTACCAACGCACTCTCTGTCGGCAGGTGACGGGAAGTATCTGTTGATGCACTGAAGCAGGTAATTCATACCCTGTGCGGCAATACCCGAACCCATAACGACCGGAACAAGATTGCAGGTCTGTACGTCTGTACGGAGAGCATCATATATCTCCTCCGGTGAGAACTCATCACCCTCGAAATATCTCTCCATAAGCTCTTCACTTGTCTCTGCAATAGCCTCCATAAGAGAAGCTCTTGCTGTCTCAAGCTGCTTCTGTACATACTCCGGAACCGGAACCTCTACCTTGTTGGAAGCGGTGGTATACTTACGTCCCTTCTGCTTGATAACGTTAACATATCCTACAAACTTACCATCCTCTCTGATAGGGATCTGAAGAGGTGATATGCTTCGTCCGAACTCTGTGGTAAGCTTGATGGTAAGCTCTCTGAAGGATGCATCGTCATCATCCATATTGGTAACGAAGAAGATACGCGGCAGTCTGTACTGCTCGCAAAGCTCCCATGCCTTTCTTGTGCCCGGCTCGATACCTGACTTGCAGTTTACAACGATAACCGCAGCATCGGCTACACTTACAGCCTCTTCAACCTCACCTACGAAATCAAAATATCCCGGAGTATCAAGAAGATTGACCTTAACTGTCTCCTTCTCGTCTGCAAACTCTATCGGAACAACAGATGTTGAGATCGAAAACTTACGCTTTATCTCCTCCTTGTCAAAATCGCTGATGGTATTGCCGTCTGCGACCTTGCCCGGACGTGATGTAACACCCGAAATGTAAGCCAGTGCTTCGATTACTGTTGTCTTACCGGCCCCTCCGTGTCCAAGAAATACCACGTTTCTGATGTCTTTTGTCTCATAAGCTTTCATGATACTAAGCTCCCTTCATAATAGTTTCTATGTATGAGCTTTTATTCTCAACATATTTAGGTGAATTATAACATATTACATCAGGGGATTATAGATTTTTTTGTGTATTTTTTACATTTTTTACATTTATTCATAAAAAGTCAAGCTCCGATAGTCAGATTACGACTATCGGAGCTTGTTTAAAATACTAATTTACTTGTATCCTTATACCTTTACAGGTATTTTTCAAGCGCATGCTTAATCTCATCACTTACAGCTGCGCATGCTTCTTTACTGTCAGCACTTACAGAGATATAGAACTTAAGCTTAGGCTCCGTTCCGGAAGGACGAACGACTACAGAGCAGTTATCCTCAAGGAGATACTTAAGGACATTGGATTTCGGAAGTCCGTCGAGTCCCTCTGCATAATCAAGGGACTTAAGCACCTTCTTAGGTCCAATGACACTCACTCCCTTACGCATATCATTCATGATATCTTGCATCTTCTCAAAGCCTGCCGAGCCGTCAAACTCATAGGAATATGTCTTGTTGAGACAATGTCCGTATCTTGTATAGAGCTCATTAAGCTTGTCAAGGAGACCTATGCCTCTTGTCTTATAATATGCAAACATCTCACATATCATAAATGCACCGTCAACGGCATCCTTGTCTCTTACATAGCTGCCGCTCAGATAACCGTAGCTCTCCTCAAATCCGAATATATAGGAGTCCTCATGTCCCTTACGCTCAAGCATAAGTATCTGCTCGCCTATGAACTTGAAGCCGGTAAGAACATTGATGGTCCTTACTCCGTAATCGGCGGCTATACGGTCTGCCATATCTATAGTAACTATAGTCTTGATGAGTACCGGATCCTCAGGCATCTTATCATGCTTTTTTCTCTGAGAGCAGATATAGTCAAGCAGAAGTATACCTGTCTCATTACCTGTAAGCAGCACATATTCGCCCTTATTTCCGGCTATACCCTTGTCATCTCTTACCGCTATGCCTACACGGTCGGAATCCGGATCGGTTGCAAGCAGCAGATCTGCATTGCACTTTGCCGCATATTCCATGCCGAGAGCCATAGCTTCTTTGATCTCAGGGTTAGGATAAGGACAGGTCGGGAAATGACCGTCCGGCTGTTCCTGTTCCTTGACTACGGTAATATTGGTATAGCCCGATTCCTTAAGTGCGCGAAGTACAGGCTTAAGTCCGCTTCCGTTAAGAGGTGTGTATACTATCGAAACATTTTTATCTATCTCATCTCCGTAGAGCACAGACTGAGCCTTGACCTCCTCTGTGAAATCGGTATAGACCTTGTCATCTATATATGAGATCATGCCTGAGGCAAGACCTTCCTCAAAATCTATCCTCTTGACATCATCGAATACATCAAGCTTTTCGATCTCTGCAAGTACTTCCTCTGCTCCCTCTGTGGTTATCTGACAGCCGTCAGGTCCGTATACCTTATATCCGTTATACTTGGACGGATTATGTGAGGCGGTAACCATTATGCCTGCCGAGCATGAGAGTGCTCTTATTGCATAAGAAGCACAAGGAGTGGGCATAAGCTCCTTGTAAATGTAGGTCCTGATTCCGTTTGCTGCAAATACTCCTGCCGCTATCTTGGCAAAATCCTCTGACTTGATACGCGAATCACGGCTTATAGCTATGCTGCGCTTGCCTTCGGGATCATGCTTGCATACATAATCGGCAAGTCCCTGTGAAGCCTTGGCAACGGTATACACATTCATCCTGTTGGTTCCGGCTCCGAGTACCCCTCTGAGTCCGCCTGTACCGAATTCAAGATCTCTGTAGAAGGCATCCTCCTGAGCATCTTTATCCTCTGCTATGCTTTTAAGCTCAGCTGCAACATCTGCATCCTCAGCTTTTTCACACCAACGCTCATACTCTTTTTTTATTTTCTCGCTGTACATTTTCTGTCCTCTGTAATCTTTTAATATTCCGCTGACGCTGACTTACTGAAGCTTCTCGATCTGTCTGTCAAGCTTAGCCATCTCTTCGTCACTCAGAGACCAATCAAAGGCTGCCGCATTTTCCTCAACATTCTTTCTGCTCTGTGCACCTACTATTGAGGAAGTGATGAATTCCTTCTGTGTAGCCCAGTTGATGGCTATCTGAGAAAGCGGAACATCATGATGCTGTGCGGATATTTCATCCATAACATCCACCACCTTCATTACCTTTGAGAACATAGGCTCCTGAAAATGCTTATAGAATCTGCTGCGGTTGTCATTCGGAGCATATACCTTAGGCTCACGTATCTTACCTGTGAGTATTCCTCCGCCTAAGGAGCCGTAGGACATGACTCCGATGTTGTGAGCATAAGCCCACTTGATCGTTGTCTCGTTATCTCTCGCAACCATTGAATACTGCGGCTGGAATACCTCGATAGGTGCAAACTGTGAAGCCTGCTCCATCTGGGTTATATCAAAGTTGCTTACTCCGATATGACGTATAAGCTTCTGCTCCTTAAAGCTCTCAAGAAGCTTCATAGTCTCCTCAAAGGGCACCTCAGGATCCGGCCAATGGATAAGGTAAATGTCTATATAATCCGACTTAAGATTGCCAAGAGATTCGACTATCTGACGCTTGATATCATCTGACTTACAGGTACGGATATACTTTCCGTCAACATACTTGGTACCGCACTTGGTGGAGATCACGACTTTCTCACGCATCTTCATATCTGAAAGTACCTGTCCTACGTGACGTTCGGCAACTCCCGCATTGTACGCCGGTGCTGTATCGATAAAATTGATCCCGCACTCGATTGCTGCCTTGATAGCATCCTGACGTTTTTCAACCGGAACATCATCCCAGCCTACGCCGCCTATACCCCAGGTTCCGAGAGCCATCTCCGATACCTTAAGTCCTGTCATACCAAGTGTCTTATATCTCATAGTTTCCTTTCCGCAGAAACATAGGAGGCAGCTTTTGATCTGCACAGCTGTTCCTTACTTTAAAATCTATATTGTTTTTATTGAAATGTCATACATACTTATGAACTGCATTGAAAACAGCAATGCAGCCCACAAAATCCTTATTTATTCAGAGATCCGAATAAAGTTCCTTAGCATATACGCCGTCTGCAATAAGCTTACGTATACTTTCAACTACAAGAGGCTTATCCTCCTTATATGTCACTCCGAACCACTTATCATCAGTTCCGAGTACCTTGACAGTTACCTCTCCCGCCTTGATAAGCTCATCGATATACATAGGAAGCAGGTACTCTGCCTTAAGCAGTGCTTCTCCCTTTGTCTTGTCAAAGAACTCGACAAAGCCCTTTTCAAGCTTTGCAAAAAGCTCAGGCTTAAGTCCCCACATGTTCATGGAAACAAGCGAATCGGCATCTATATTTACACCGTCAGCCTCGACTCTGAAGCCGTATTTTGCATCGGCATCCGGGATCTTAACTATGCCGGTCGTCTCATCAACATCGGTAAGCATGCTGTCTGAATCCATACGGCATACGCCTCTCGTTACTGCGCCGTTATCGGACAAGGTATTTCTGATAACAAATCCTGCCATGCAATATTCACTCGGATCTGTCGAATTAACAAGATACTCATGTACCTTCTTAAAGCCCTCTCTGCCGTAGTAATCGTCCGCATTGATAACAACGAAGGGACAATCAACTATATCCTTGCATGCAAGCACCGCCTGACCGGTTCCCCATGGCTTCTTACGATCGGCAGGTACACTTACACCCTCAGGCACCTCATCCTTCTCCTGAAATGCATAAGCCACCTCAACTCCCGCCTGCTTTAAGACAGCCTCTATACGATCACCTATAACCTCTCTGAAAGTTTCTTCGAGATCATGTCTGATTATGAAGACTACCTTATTAAAACCTGCCTTAACGGCATCATGTATAGAAAAATCCATGATAACCTCTTCGTTAAGTCCTACCGGCTCAAGCTGCTTTATTCCTCCGCCGAATCTTGAACCGATTCCGGCAGCCATTACTACCAATGCTGTTTTCATTTAAAATAACCTCTGAATTATAATTTATCCGGCATACATTACGCCTTCAAATACGGAATCCTCTTCCTGTCCGTTAACCATAGGCGGCCAGTCAGAATCATCCACCTTTACTCTGTATATAGTCTTACTGAGATCAATAAGATCATCATTCTGATCCTTGATCATATATGTCTTCCAGTCACTCTCGCCCGATATCTCAAGCTCCGACTCGTCGATAAGCTGAAGGTCTACAACAGACTTTCCGTCGGTACGGACATTAAAGAGATATGTGCCTGCCGGAACCTTCTTAGTACCTGTTACCTTGCCTGCTTCATCAACGGTATCAAGCTCAAGATCCTTGACTGCCTTAAATGCAAAGCCGTTAGACATCATATAGTACTCATCTTCCGATACCGGATATCCGTCCTTGCCTACATGATAAGTCTTATATCCCATACCTGTTCCGAGGAGCTGAAGTCTGCGTCCGACTACAAAGCTCTCAGGATCTGTAAATGCGGGACCGCCGTTAGAATAGCTGTAGTAGTCCCCGCCATCCTCCCAGCTTACTATAGGCTCATACAGATATGCATTTTCACTGCGGTTACTATCAAAGCTCTTGTTCTCGATATCAACAACATTTAATATCACATAATCATTTTCCGTTCCGGAGAATGAATAGATATAATGCTTTCCGCCCGAATACACAATATAATTATCCGCGGAATAGCAATAATAATCATCAAATTTAATTGAAACATTGCCGATCTTGTATTCTATTGCATACGCATCATACTCTTCTATGGCATCAAGCTCAACAGCTACCTCTGCAAGACTGCCGTCTCCGAGTCTGAGCTCATAGCTCCTGGAATTGACAAGCGGAATAACATACTCCTCGCAGGTATTGAAATACTTATCGTTAAATATGACAGGAGCCTCGTCAAAATATATACTTATTTCCTGTGCTCCTAATGCATATGAACCGAGATTATACGGCGCAAAATATACTGTTATTCCTTCGGAATCCATGGACCAAGGCCAGCTTTCGTACTGATCCTCACCCATTGAAGCAAGATATTCTCCGGCATCCGTGACAGTTTCATCATACGCATAGTCACTGTATTTCTCTTTGAATTTGTCACTGATAAGTTCAATGAACTTCTCCTTCTCGGGTACCACATCGGAGAGATGCAGCTCTTTTCCGCTCTCCGGATCGTAATTAAGTCCGTAGGACCAATAATAACCGTGCGCTCCGCCAAGGAAATTATCGGCTTCGCAGAGAATACTTATGATATTGGAATCCGATCTCATAACATGAGGCTTGATATGATCGGAGAGATACATATCACTGTCGGCAACATAGCTGCTCATAGACAGATAATCCTCGCGAAGCTTCTCTACCATTTCCCTGGAACGGATATCTTCGTTATTGTTATACAGCTCAAATTCTTCATTAAGCTTAGGATAAAGTTTGGCTGTTTCCTCATCCATGATCATATTGAAGTAATTACACTCCGCCATCAATCGATAGGTTTCGGGATCAGTCACCGAATAGCTCTTTTCTTCAATGCTTATCGGAATATGCTTTACCCCTTCTTGCTCCGGGCTCTCTGTATTCTTATCCTTTTTTCCGAAGGAATGAGGGCGCGGCTTTGCAGTATCCCCGGAGACTTCCTCCGAAACATCAACCTCCGTATCCGCTGGCTTATCCTCCGACTTTGAACAAGCCGAAAGAGATATAACAAGCATAGCTAATCCTAAATAAAGACATAACAGTTTCTTGTGCATAATTCCTCCCTGTGCCCGCTTTCGGCACTCATAGTGCATTCTGTAAGTAATTTCAGAACATGCGCAAAGCTATATAATAATTGCTGTTATCTATCCGAGTAAAAGACGCTTTACCCAATATATCATCACCCACAGGCATTATCTTGAGAACCGCCTGAGAGTCATATACATATGTCAATGAATACTGCCTTAATATTATGATTATCTGATTGATTCAACTATAGGAATAAGCTCGAGCGGTTCTTTGATAAGATAGACAGCCCCGTTATCCTTAAGCTCTTTCTCATCTCTGAAGCCGTAGAGACATCCGACAGATCTGAAGCCTGCGTTTACGGCAGTCTGCATATCCGTCTTGGTATCTCCGAGGTATATTACCTCATCGGCACTGACTCCGAGCGCCTCCATAGCATTTTTGCATCCTGTCGGATCCGGCTTTCTCGGTACGATACCGTCATCACATACCACATAATCAAAATAATCGTGTCCGAAGGCCTCGTCAAGTGTCTTGGCTGTAGGAACCTTCGGTTTATTTGTGATGCATGCAAGCTTGATTCCCATATCCTTAAGCTTTGCGAGAGTCTCCTTCATGCCCGGATACGGGTCGGAATTATCGAGATAATGCTCCGCATATACCTCAAGATAAGCCTCACAGGCGTCCTCATAGCTTGCCATGACATCATCTGCCTGCATCTCAAGCTCCATAGCCTTATCCGGATCCTTGCTCTCAAGTTTTTCAGCCTTGGCATAAAGTCTGTCTGCCGTTGCCTTAAGTGCGCAGTCCACAAACTTCTGATATCCGTTTCCTACATACTTCTTGGTCTGCTCGTCGCTTATCTCATCAAAGCCGAACTGCTTCATTACCAGATTCATCGAGGTCTTGAGACCGCCGATGGAATTAACAAGTGTTCCGTCCAAATCAAAAAATGCTGCTTTTATCATCTTATATTTTCTTAAAACTCCCTTGACTTTACAAGTCTTGATATTGCTTTAAATTCATCCGTTCCGCCCTGCTCGGTAAGTTCGAACAAAGCTGCCTCGGAGGTGGTAACGATTGCTCCCGCCTTCTCCATTCTGCGTATCGCAGTTTCCTTATCTGTGTCGAATCTTGACCCTACGCAATCACTAATGAGATATACCTCAAGTCCCGCACCGAGCATATCAAGAACGGTCTGCTCCACGCAGATATGAGTCTCAACACCAAAGATCATTATCTGTGATGCTTTTGTTTCTCTCACAGCCATGCGGAAGCTCTGCTCTCTCCAGCTTGAAAATGTTATCTTCTCAATGTATTTGCCACCGGTAAATTCCTTTAATTCGGGTAAGGTATCTCCTAGTCCCTTAGTATACTGCTGAGTTGCGATAACAGGTACATTAAGTATCTTTAAACCTTCGAGCATCAGCTTACAGCTTGTGCTGAGCTGTTCTCTGTGTGCAATTGCAGGAACAAGCTTGTCCTGCATATCGATCATGATGCCTATTGCTTTGCCTTTGTTCAGTATCATGTGTATATCTCCCTAAAAATAAAAGAAAGGTTCACGGCTCATATCTGTTTGGTGAGCCGTGCAATCTCCAAACGCTTCGCGTTCGTCGATTTACGGGCTTCGCCACTTTTCAGCTCACCGTCCATTGAGCCGTGCAATCTCCAAACGCTCCGCGTTCGTCGATTTACGGGCTTCGCCCTATATAATCCGCTCATAACAATTCAACTCGCAAGCGGTTGAATTGTTATAACCGTCTTATGCACGGCTCATTGCTACGCTAATTATATCATAATATTTGCTTAGCTTAGTTATTAATAATCAAATTTAGTTCACAATTAACAAATTCCGAAAGGTGTTCATTTTGATTTCATTTTCGGATTTGATAATCTATAAGTTTTTGAGGATAATATGTCGGCTTCGTCCGATGATTTAAGATATAGGATTTACTTATATATGTACGAGTTTAATACAAGAACCAGATATTCGGAATATGATGAAAATAACAGAATAAGACTGCTTGCTCTGCTTAATTATCTGCAGAATACCTCTTCCTATCACAGCTTTGATTCGGGATTATCCGTAGACCATTACAAAGAGATCAAACGTTCATGGCTCATGAACTACTGGGACATTTACATTGAAGCTTTGCCTGAGGACTCGTCTTATATCACTATCGGTACAAGTCCTCACGATATCAAGGGCTTATTTGCTTACAGGAATTTCTGGATCAAGGACAGCCAAAGCGGCAAATATTATGTCAAGGCAGACTCGGCATGGTTTGAGGTCAATACAGACACAATGCGTCCGTTAAAGCCTACTCCGGATGATATAGCGCCCTTCGGTGAGATTGGCAATGTTCTCGGTCTTAACAGCGACACACGCAAGGTTCGTCTGGAAGATATTTCCGGATTTACAAAGATAGCCGAATTAAACGTGGATCGCAGCATGCTTGATACCAATCATCATGTTAACAATATTCAATACATTTCAATAGGCTTTGAAACTATGTATGATGCAGGCTTCGTCACTCCTGATGAGTATCCCAATCATATAAGAGTCGAATACAAGCATGCCGCAACGCTTCACGATAAGCTTGTAATTTCTTCAAAATGTATCGCTTCATCGGAAAGCGAACGTACCGTTCAGACAGCCATACTCGGCACAGACGGCATTGAGTATTGTAATATCGAATATACGCTTGAACATCTTATATAATATAAAAAATAAACTGCGAGCAGCATCGAACGAATTTCTGTTCTTTGCTGCTCGTTATTTTAGTACTGTATTTACGGTAATATCTCAAGCCAATATCCGTCCGGGTCTTCTATGAAATAGATGCCCATTTCATGATTTTCAAAGCAGATGCATCCCATCTCCTCATGCTTTTTGTGTGCCGCTTCATAATCGTCAGCCTTAAATGCCAGGTGGAATTCACATTCTCCCAGATCATATGCCTGAGGATGTTCCTTAAGCCAAGTCAGCTCAAGCTCAAAATCGCTTGAATCATTGCTGAGATATACGATAGTAAAGTCATCCTTAGTCTTTCTTCTTACCTCGTGCAGATCCAATGCCTCGTTATAAAATCTGATGGATCTGTCCAAGTCGGACACATTATAGTTCTCGTGAATCATCTTAAAGCTCATATTATTTGTTTCCTTTTCAATGTTTGTTGTCTGAGTCTATTCTCGCTTTGGTATTTTCAGTATAAGTTTTCGGAAATACAAAATCAAATCTATATTCTTATGAAGATTGCGTTTTTATCCGGCAAGCACCAGCTTATTCACGAATTTCTCCGTATTAACCACAACTCCGGCAGACTCGTCAGTCAGTAGGCCGTCATCGGTCAGCAGCTGTGTATCCAACACAGACTTGATTGATACCGCTATGCTCGCACAAGAAGCAATTGCCTTCTTAGATTCAGGAGAATAACTGCTATAATCATAGCCTTCTGTTTTTACAATGTCCTCCATCTTGTAAATGTATGGCAGGAAATAGGTATCCAGTCTTACCAACAAGTTATAGAACATGTAGGCTCTGCGGCGGATCGCTTCACACTGCTTAGATGCTGTATCCAACTGTTCTGCAAGCTGTATTGCTTCCAGTCGGTTGATTTTCGCCTGGTCAAGATTTTTATCTGCTGCCTTACCTGCAACCAAACCCATGACAAGCAACGCAGGACCGGCGACAAGTCCGCCCAATACCATAACTCCGCCTGCCATACCCCAGCCTCCGGCAGCAATGGAACCGCCGCCAAAGAATGCCAATGTCGCATTTGTCGCCGCAGCACCACTAAGAGAAGCAATCGCAGTTCCTGTCGATGCGCAGGCAAGTGCCTGGGCTGCACCATATGCGCCAAAAGCTGCCAGTGCTCCACTTGCTGTTCCGGCCACGCTTCCGCCGGCAAGAGGGATTGCAAAATTGCAGAGATTCCTGAGTTCTACAAAATCCTGTGCATCAATGTGCAGCTTACCAAGCTCATTTAATCCTTCTGTCTCCCGGAAATCCACATTTTTCAGTTTCGTAAAGGTGTCCAGAAACTGCGTCATATTCTCATTCAGCAAAACCACTTTTTTATCACCGAGGCACCTCAGTGCTTCGCTGCAACTTGCCCTCTGCGCATTTATCATTTCCGTGGATTCAGCAACAATCTGATTGGCGGATTTATTGATTTGACTCGCAGAGTGCACATCAAGCCCTGCCTTCACGGCTTTTCCGGCTCCTACAGAGCCTGTCACTGCTGCAATTCCTATAAACAATAAAGGTAACGGCATCTTCGATTCCTCCTTAAAGCATGATCAAGGCTTTTGCAGCGAGCAGAATATCGTCTCTGCGCTTTTCAAGCTCTTTGATTTGTTTCTCAATGACAAGATACGGCCTGTCCGTTCCCTTGATCCAAGTGATTTCTTTTTCTATATCGCTGACAGTTAATATGCTGCTCTCCATTTCCATGAAAACATCCTTCGCAATGTTTAGCTTCCGGACAACATATTTGAGGAGCTTTCGTTCCTCCTCATCATACTCATCATCACCATATGCAATCGTCAGCAAATCCCAGAGTAGGAGCTTCGGCGTTACAAAACCATTGTTCGAGACCTGCTCTCCGGACAAAGCCGCTTCAATGCCATCCTGAATTACATCATAATAATCCTCGGCATCAATGATTTTTTCCATCTGCTCCTTACACTCTTTTATGAGTTCCTCTTTGTGAGCTTCAAAATCAGGATCCATTTCCCTGCCGATAAGTTCAAACTTTTCTTCTTCCTCCGGCGTAATCTTCCTGTCGATTGCCATCAGATAATAGAATATCTTTACCGCTTTCTGAGGAGCAATTGCTGTCACACCGCTTGCCTCTATAGCTGCCTTTTCGGCCGCGGCCTGTTTTTCTGCTTTCTTCTCATCATAATCAGCTTTTTTATGCTCTGCAGCAGTCTTTACAGATTCAGAAAGTTTGTCAGCTTCCCTCTTGGTTGCATCCTTTAATGTCTTAGCACCGGTCTGTGCTTTTTCTGCACCAATCTTTGCTGCCACAGCTGCTTTTTCTGCTCCTATCTGAGCAGCTGCTCCGGCCTTCTCTGTTGCCCTTTTGGCAGCATCTCCGGCTTTTTTTAATGTATTTCCAAAATCAAATTTTGCCATCTGACTTCCTCCTACAAAATCAGTGCCTCATCCGAATCCATAAGCTCATCAAATTCTTTTTGGTTTGTAAATTGCGGTTCTCTGCCGAGCACTCTTTGAATAACCACATTTCCCTTGATTACAAGATCGGAATCTCCACTTTTCATCCCCTGCTTCATATAGTCAAATCCTGTCAGGAATGCTTCCATATCCTCTGCAAGGTAATTAGACACGCGTTCCTCAAGAGCTTTTCTATAAGCAGAGAAACGTTCAATCACCACCACTGTCTTCGCATTGGTAAGTATGAGCTTTTCATGGAGCAGCTGAGCTTCCTTCTGCTCATTCGATACTTCCTTCACGATAGCAACTGCCGCTCTGCCGGCTCCGACATAATTGAATCTAGATACGAATACACCTGAGAACATTACCCAGTTTCCGCAAGACTCAATGGCAGCATGGACAGCAGCGTCTGCTGTATCTGCCAGAGTGAATGTCATGCCAGAGATCATCAGCATACAATCAACTGTCCTGTTATGAAATGGGATTACAGCCTTCCAATTAACATGGTTCAAACTGCTCATGTCCTGAATATCATTCCTTGACAGTTCGCTTATAAGCCTCCGCAAAAGATAAGATGCTCTCACGACACACTCATTGATAACTATCGGAACTGCCTGTTTTCCTATTTGCATCCCCAGTCCCATCTCAGTGCGCAAATCAAACTTAAGCGGAATGAGCCTACCGTTCTCATCTCGTTCCCCTAATAATGTTCCATTAAACAGTTTAGCGATATAGACAGAAAGTTCTTTATGTCCTTTTACATCTTGTTTCTTAAAAAACGGCAGTGCAGACATTTCCTTAATAAGAGATACAATCGGTCCGGGCAAACCTGTTCCCATACTTCCCTTCATAATTGATCCTGATGATCCTGCAATGTCACTGACCATGTGGAATATCCAATTTATTACTCCAAATGTAATCTTTTCGGCGAAATTATTTCCAACAAGAGCCAATCCGTCTGCATCTAGTGTCACTGACATGAATGCACCATGGACATCCGTGCCATATACCTTTCCGGTAAATTGTGTAAGAATAGAACAGATTAGTCCTACAGGCGTAGGATGATGTGAAAAATCGCGAAGATGATGTTGCAGACCGCCACCAAAAGCATCTGTTGCCTTATCTGCTGCAATAGGGAACATTTCCTCCAAATACCGTACAGCGCGTGAAAGATCATCACCATCATAGCCTTGATATCTTGCAACATTCAGCACAATCTTCTCTACTTGTTCATTTCCCCATTGATTTGCAACTTCCAGCGAAAGTTCTCCAACAAATACACTATCTACAATTCCGGCCAAAATACCACTTGCTATTGCCATAGCATAATCCGTCTTATCGCCATTGAAGGTATATCTCTCCAGCTGCTTATTTACCTGAGCAAGGGCAGCATCAATCTGAGCATCTGAAGGCCGCTCGGCAATACTTACCGGAGCAACTCCGGATTCTGCCTTGCAAGTCACCTCCGCAGCAATGATTTCTTCTTCAATAATGTCAGAATGTTCGGCCATAAGCTGCTGATACGTACCATTCAAGATGCTTTTAAAACAGTCAGTCTTGGACCACTCACAGCATTCATAGACACGCGTTGCCAAGCGTGGATGCGATTCACTGCTGACAACCATCTGTTCAATAAGCTTGTTACCATTCGAGTCATTTACAAAGCTGTGAAGATCGACTGCCTGCTTTATAAATTCATCTCGATTGATGTTATCATATCCATGCATGCGGATGAGAGCATCCACCATCGTCTCCGGCTGTCCGTCACAAAGAATGGCAGCACGATCCGCAGATAGCTCACTGCATCTGTCCCAGAACAAGATTGCATTCACAAGTCCCGGTGTGGCAAAACGGCGAAATGCTCCAACATATCCCAGCGCACTGTCATTTAATTTGTTGATTACATTCGACACAATCGAATGATACAGGTAATGCTTGCAAGCAATATGTCCGCACTCATGCGCCAGCACGCTGGCAATCTGCTCCAAGGATAGATGCTTGACCAAAGCGGACGTCACATAAATGCAGGGATTGGTCGTTCCCATCGTTGCCGCATTCATTTCCTTGTCCCGTATATAATACAGCTCCGGGACATCAATCCCTAGTTTCTCGCAAATCGGCGGCAACAGATTGTAGATTTCCGGCATCTGATTTTCATTAATTCGAACCGATGATGATAACAGCTGAATCCTCGCCGCCCTTTCATCATAATTTGCATGATACGCTTCCTCCAGTTTTACAAACTGTGGAAACGTGTTCAATGCCGCAAATGCTTTGCGATCCATCTCGTGGATATAACTCTCTGCTAGATACGGCATATAAAGTCCCTCCCTCTTGCATTTATTTATTCAAATGACGCCTTATTGGCTCAAAAGCCATATCCAGCTCTTCATCGATAATTCCCCCACTAAGCCTACCATCTCTCATCTTAGATAATACTTTACCGGTTACATCATAATTCAGTGCAACACCTTCCGCATCATTGCAATAACTCACGGCATGTTTTCTGCATATACCAAGCCTTTCCGCCTCCGTTACAGCATCCATGTTGGCTCCCATAAAGATAAACTGCCAGCCCTGTTCCTGATGAGCCTCTATCATCCTTCTGACCATTTTAGCAGTATATTCGTTGCTGGAATTCTCCTGACCGTCCGTTGTGATCACAAAAATAACTTTTTCCGCCTTCAAGTCTTCCGGCAGACGTTTCTGCACATTTTCAATCTTCTTCACGGTACTGCCGACAGCATCCAGTAATGCTGTCAAACCCCTGACATAATAATCGTCATCGGTCAATGGCTTCACCGCTGCAATCGGAAACCGATCATGGATGATCTCCACCTGATCGTCGAAAAGCACCGTTGTGACATTAGCCTCGCCATCTTCTTTTTTCTGCTTGGCCAGCATACCATTGAATCCGCCAATAGTATCGCTTTCCAAGCCTCCCATAGAACCACTGCGATCCAGTACAAATACAAGCTCCGATAATCCTTTTTTCATAATGTGCCGCCTTTCTGCTATCATCAGCTTTTTGTTTTGACAAGCACATACTACTAAAATTAAGCTCTCAAAAGGTCGCCTTAAAGGGGACATTTATCTGGTCAATGTGCCTTCTCCATATTTCTCAAGTACAATGTTGGCAAACACGACATTAAACTCCTTATTCTCCAGCAGGTACATAATGATAAGGTCAAATCTCGAAGAGCTCGATAAGGCATAACCTGCTGCCTCCAGAAGTCTCCTTGCCTCAGACAATTCAAGCTGCAACGCCATGCAGAAGCAGATCACGGTCTTCTTGCTGGGAATATAATCTTCATCCCCACGAATCTTGGAAAACAGTCGTCTGTCAATATTGGCATCTCTATAGACTTGCGAATCCTTAAGATTCCGCTCATCAATCATCCGTAGCAACATCTGCGAAAATGCTTCGCCCTGCTGCTGTAGAAAGACGTCAATTCCCGGATGTACCGATAGGGAAGAAGCATCTTCCTCAGAGGAGAAACAGCGTTCTTCCGTGAGTAACGCATGCTTTGGCACAGCACCAATAGAAGGAAATGTAACAAGATCATCCTCGTTGCACTCATCTTCCAGATCAAGATCATGCTCAATATACGGAGCCTGATAATGCGATGATATGTATTGGTCAATATTCTCTTGAATGCTTGATAAATGGCATTCCCATGCGCTTATAAGGGAATCGTCAGAAACTGCCATGCGTACACATCCTTCCTATGGTCATGCACCCTGTTATTACAGCGCCAAGAAACTAATTGCTTGTTCTTCATATTCGCTTATTTTCCGATACACTCCGGGTCAAGCAAAAAATCATAGATATTTACAGTCAGGATACCATATTCATCATAGTACGGCTGCACAATATCTTTGGTAATAATAATTTTCTTAAAAGAATCGTCAATTTTTCTAAAGGGTCTGATTTCCTGGCTGCGCTTTGCCTCATCCGGCAGTGAATATGCTGATTGGATATAATACCTGGAAGACCCCAGATTGCATACGAAATCCACCTCTAATTGCTTGCGGGTCACATTCCCATCCTTGTCCTTTTCAACAACAGGAATAACGCCCACATCTACACTATAACCACGCATACGAAGTTCATTGTAAATGACGTTTTCCATAGAATGTGTCTGTTCAAACTGACGGAAATTTATTCTTGCGTTGCGAAGCCCAAGGTCGGAGAAATAGTATTTCTTCGGAGTTTCAATATATGCCTTGCCTTTGATATCAAATCGTTGAGCAGATTCGATCAAGAAAGAGTCCTCAAAGTAATCCAAATACCTTCTGAGGGTGTTGGAAGTAATCTTTGAATTCTTTACAGTCTTAAAAGTATTTTTTAGCTTTTCCGGATTGGTAAGAGAACCAATACTTGACGATAAAATATTGAGCAAGTCTTCCAGTTCACCGATGTTTTTCACTCTGTTGCGTTTGGTAATATCTCTGATGTAAATCTCATTGAATAAATTCTGTAATACGGTTGCTTTATCATTTGCTTCCTCACGCAATACAACCTGAGGGATACCACCGTATAGCATATATTCAGATAAGCCCATATACTTATCGCCGTTGTAAACAGTCATAAATTCAGAAAAGCTCAGCGGATACATATGAACTTCGTCACCACGACCTGCAAACTCAGTAGCAATGTCTTTGGATAAAAGCTTTGCATTACTTCCGGTCACAAATACATCCATATTATCCTTGCGCAAATAACCATTCAAAACTGCTTCAAAGCAATCCAACATCTGAATTTCGTCAAGAAGCAGGTAGTACATACCCTCATCTACAATTTTTGAACGGATATATGCCATGAACTTTTCAGGATCAACACCACGTTTTTCTTTCTCAATCTGAATCAGACTCTCCCCAATCAGATAAAGATCGTCCGCGGAGTCAAAGGCAAAACGAATGATATGATCAGAGTCAACGCCATTATCCAACAAGTGATGATAAAAAATGGTATTCAGCAAATATGACTTACCGCATCTGCGAATTCCGGTAATTACTTTAATCAATCCGTTGTTTTTTCGTTTTATCAATTTATCTAAATAGAAATCTCTGCGAACCTCCATTGTAAAAGCCTCCCTGTGAAAGATTTTTGCAACTTGATACAATTTTCATCTCTATACTATCATAAAAAACAGACACAAATCAATAAATCGCATCTTGTCATGAAGGATTTTTGCAACTTTTAACATTTTTCTTTCCTAACTTCTTTTCCTTATAATCTTCATACTTACTTTATCTGCACTGCTTAAAAACATTTATTTCCATTAGCATTTACCCCTTGGGTACAATAAATACGCCGAACCCGGCATATACCGAATCCAGCGCATTTACTTATTGTGTTTTATAACTGTTTTTCAGACTCCATCATGCCTTGGCTGAAAGCCTTACTTCATCAGCAACACTTAGCTCATATTTATTTTTTTCTATAAATGCAGTCAAAGCTATGCTTAATCTAAATAGATTATTTTCAACCGCACATGGTACTTGCAACGCCTAATACAATACAAGTAACAATAACAATGAATACCATGAATTTCCAAATGAACTTAAGCCATATTCCATAGGAAGTTTTTGTCATTGTCAAAACGCCCATAAGAAGACCTACTGTAGGTGCCAACAGACAAACAACTGCATTTCCTGCCTGATAAGCAATAATAACTATCTCACGGCCTGTTCCGGCGAAGTCTGCCAACGGAGCCATAATGCCCATTGAAAGTGTTGCGAGTCCTGTACTGGACGGAACAAATATCGAGAGAACGATGTATACAAAGAACGAAGCAACAGCAAATACTGCCGATGAGGTGTTTGCAAGTATGGTCTCACCTTCATGGAGTATTGTATCTGTAATGCTTGCATCATTCATTATTACCGAAACTCCTCTTGCAACTCCGATAATGATTGCTACGCTCAACAGATCCTTAGCACCGTTAATGAAAGTATCCAAAAATTGTTCTTCCTTCATACCTGCAATTATCGCTACAAGAATGCTGGCTGTCATAAATACAGTGGACAAATCGTTGAACCACCATCCGAGAGTAGGAATGATCGTAATGCCAAGATCCTCCCACGGAAGTACGCCCCACATCATGATCATAAATGCAAGTGCAAAAACTATGAGTATAAGCTTACGCTTGGTAGTCAGCTCCGGAAGCTCCTGGAAATCTGCATTTTTCAGGAAAAAGCGCTTATTTTCATCATATTGAGCATACACCAATGATTTAGACGGATCTGCTTTTATCTTTTTCGCATAGTACATTACAAAGAGTATTCCCGCCGGAATGTATATGGCCAATAGTACTAAACGAATAACGATTCCGTCACCCATGGAAATGCCTGCAAATCTACTTGCAATCGCTACTGCAAACGGATTGGCAACTGAAGCCATAACACCCAGTGCCGCGCCAAGCTTAACTACCGCAATAGCCGTAAGCGTATCATAACCTGCTGCAATAAAAACAGGTATCAATACAGGGAAGAACGGAAGTGTTTCTTCCTCGATTCCGAAAAGCGCACCCGCAAGGGAAAATAATCCCATCAAAACAGGAACCAGCAGCAGATCCTTTCCGTTAAGTTTCTTGATAGTATGTCCGATACCGGCATTGATTGCTCCTGTCTCCATAACAACTGCCAAAAATCCGCCGATAACCAAAGTATATAAGATAATATCAACCGAATCTATAAATCCGTTGACAGGAGCTGAAAGTATCTGCATAAATCCCTGCGGGTTTGAAGCAACTTCATGGAAAGTTCCCGCAATAGGCTGCAGCTTGTCTGCATTCGGATCTACATAGTCGTAGGCACCGCCCGGAATTATCCATGACAACACCGCAACAAGCACGATAATTCCGAAAATGATCATATAAGCCGATGGCATTTTAAAACGCGTCTTCATAGTTTGAACTCCTTTTTGTTATTCAAACATGGAATATTACAATCTTCCGTGTTTCTTAAGGATCTCAACTATCTCTTCGCTAGGCATTCCCGGAGAGAAGTTCAGATTATATCCCGTCATATCCTCGGCTGCTACAAGTGCGTTCATTATAGCCTCTTCTACAACCTGTTCAACTGCACGGTAAATCGGATCCATACTCTCATCTCCGAGTATTTCAACAGTTGTTTTAGTAAATGTAAAGCTATTGTCATTACCTGTAGAGAAAGCTATGAAGATATCTCCGGAACCGTTTTCACATCCGCCGCCAAGATCCGCCAGTCCTAAGGAAACACGTCTGCACATTTTCTTAAGCTGCCACGGCATTACAGGTGCATCTGTAGCCAGAACAACTATAATAGATCCGTCACCCGGATGAATGCAGGCATCATGAATTATCTCTTCATAACCTTCGAGTTCTCTTCCTATATGGACTCCTCTGAACTGAAAGCTGTCTCTTGTTCCGTGATTTGCCTGAACCAAAGCACCCACTGTATAGCCGCCTGCTTCAGGAGGGAGAACACGTGAAGCCGTACCTGTTCCGCCCTTAAATCCATGGCATCTCATTCCGGTTCCGCCGCCTACGTTGCCCTCTTCGATATGACCGCTCTTAGCATTATCAAGTGCAGCCCATGCATCCTCTGTTTTAACTGCGAATCCGTCTATATAATTCAATGATCCGTCAAAGGTCTCTCCAACTACAGGATAGAAAAATCCCGGTCCTTCGACAAAATCACCTGTATCATGAGATGGATAATAAAACTTGTTCTTAACTATCCACTTAGTGGCAGCATCACGAACAGTTCCGACGCTGTGTGTATTGGTCAAAAGAATAGGACCATGCAGAAATCCGGAATCGTCGATCCAGTGAGTGCCTGTAAGTTCGCCGTTTCCGTTGAAATCAAAACGTCCCGCAAATACAGCGCTTCTGCGCTTTCCTCTCGGAAGGATTGCTGTTACACCTGTTCTGGCAAAATCAGGATCTATCTCTGTATTCACCGCAGGAACACCACGAATCAAGGTTGTATATCCGACTTCCACTCCGGATACGTCTGTAATAGCATTGAACTCACCACATTTACCCTCAAAAGTGAATCCGTAATCCCTTGCTCGCTTTTTCATCTTAATACTCCTCCTAAATCTTTGTTAAATACAGACACATTCATTTTATAAATTTAACGTGCTGATTTGCTGTTAAATTCATGATAAACTATCAAGCTACTTGAAGGTCAAGACCTGACTTTTTTTGTACAAAACGCCTTAATTTAAGCCATTTACGGTGCATAGCCTTTGACATATTTTCAAAAAATATGATAAAATACGACAGATACTTTGCAGAAATGTTCAGGAGGCTAACTCACTTAAAATGAAGATGTATTTTTCTATAGGCGAGACTGCTCAAACATTGAATTTAAAACCCTCGACATTGCGTTATTATGATGAAATAGGTTTGGTCATACCTGAATATGTCGATCCGGAGACAGGATATCGCTACTACACCATTCCTCAGTTCCAAAAGCTCGACAGGATCCGATATCTGAAGAACATAGGACTGTCTCTTCCTCAAATTCAGGAGGTTATCGAGACCGGAAAGGTCGACACACTTATGCCGTTCCTGAATGAGAAAAAGCGAGAGTATAAACAGCATATCCGTGAACTTCGAGGAAAAGTTAAAGAGATAGACTGGTATATGGACTATTTCAAATATCTGGATTCTGAAGATCATTCTTCGGATTTTTATATAGTACAAAAACAAACTAAATATTTAGCCGCAGCTCCTTATTATCCTGAAGATGAATTCTTGGAAAATGACTTACGGCTTTCACGTTTAAAAAGCAGTGAATCCTTCCAAAATCTCAAGTATCTTCGTCAATGGAGCTATGTTTTTGATTATGAAAGTCTTCGTCAGAAAAAATTCGCTCCGCGATATTCAGCAATCACCATAAACGGCATTCCCAATTTTGAAAGTGAAAATATTCTGATGATTCCCGGAGGGAATTATCTATGTTTCCGAGCAAAATTACTTTCTGATGATTTCGGGTGCATCGGTGCTGTCGACAGTTACCTCAAAAAGCTTAAAATCAGCCCAAAATATGCTCTTGCTAATGAATATGAGGATAACTTTAAAGAATATGTCGGAAATCAATATGAAATACAGATTTTAATTTGATATTTACCGGTCATTATGAGCATTGATTTTAACAATCATAAAAAACCAAGTATGTTTTTCCGCCCGCCTATATGGCGGGTATCTTTATTTTATACCCTATACATAGTAAAAGCACCCGGAGCCTGAACCCCGAGTGCTATATCTGTTTCATATTTGTATTTTAAGCTGTGAAAATCTCACTGTAATTACAGCTTATGCCAAAATCTTATCCTTAAGCCGCGTACATCAATAAACCGTGTGGTCTCCGTCCTTTGCGACGTAATACTCCTTAACGACCAATCCATGCTGCCAGGACTTTGTCTGTGCAATGCTGTACGGACCGCTGTCTCTTCCGTTTCCTGTGTCATTGTACCACAGCCAAGCGGGTGTAGGCCACATCATGACCTTAGGTGCAAGCTGACGGTAGAAGTTGTAGCTTACTCCCTCCTGTCCGTGGTGAGCCACCTGAACTATATCACATTTCAATGCTCTCAGATCGACATCCTCTGCCATAAGATTGCCTGCGGCAACTCCCATATCTCCGAGGAAGACAACATTGCTTCCGTTCATTGATATCATATAGCACACCGAACTGTTATTGCCCGAATTCGCCTTGATATCATAAGCATTGTTAAGCACCTGTATCTTGGCCTTGCCGACCTCGATAACATCTCCCGCCTTAATATCGCCGTGTATCCTGTCCTGCGGAAGCTTTGCAAAGCCTGACATAAGAGCATCATATATCATGACGGATTCGTCATCATTTTTCACATACCAGTCTCTGTCGAAGAAACTGTAGTAGATATTCTCTATATTGACCTCATTGGCGTGATTATTGAGAATATATGCAAGTGCATAAGCATGATCTCTGTGAGGATGAGTGATGAGCCAAGCTTTGACATCGCCGCCTCGTGCCTTAAGCTCCTTAAGCAGCGACTCTCCGTTGGTATCCCAGCCTCCGTCTACAACTATCAGTCCCTCTCCGATATCAAATATAAATGACATGTTCTGTGCGTCATTATCTTTATTGGAAAGCATAGTGAGTGATCCGCCTCCGAAGTATGAGCCTCTGTCGGTCTTTTCAGTGCGTATCGGAGTGTACTTAGGTGTACGTATCTCAGACTTTTCTTCGGTCTCGGCAGCGCTTACGACAGCTTCGTCCTTTTTGTTTTTCTCTGCCTTGGTCACATCATAGCCAATAGTCCTGCTGCTCTCTGCCGCATAGCTCTTAAGCTCATGCCCTCCGCAGATATTAAGTCCCCCACACACAAATATCGCTGCGGCAAGAATCATCCCGCAGCGCTTTATTTTATTATTACAAAATTTAGTCACTTTCATGGAAAATATTATCTCATATGAGGCGGAAAAAATCTATTACGCTTTTATTACAGAATTAACTTTGTGTTTTTAATCCATAGGGCGTGATTTCCTACAAATCCACTTATCGATTAATTACGGATTGCTTAGTACTACACTCCGACTTTAATCGATAAAAAAGCCCCGAGAGCCATTGGATATGTATAACTGTTTATGAACATATTCCATCTCTCAGGGGCTTAAATATTAGTTTATTTATTATTCCTTCTCTTTAATATCTCGGTAAGAAGCACATGTGCCACCTCATCCTTATTCATGATCGGAAGCGTATCCGCTCCGTCCTTGGTTATGAGTGTGACTATATTGGTATCTACCTGGAAGCCGGCGCCGGGTTGCTTAAGATTATTAGCAACTATCATATCAAGGTTCTTCTTGCTGAGCTTTGCCGTTGAGTTCTCGATCATATTCTCGGTCTCCATACTGAAACCGCAGATGAAGAGTCCGTCATGTCTGTTTGCTCCGCAATGGGAAATGATATCCTCGGTACGCTCAAGCTCTACCGACATGTCTCCGTCCTTCTTCTTGATCTTGTTCTCTGCAACAGTCTTAGGCTTGTAATCAGCCACAGCGGCAGCCTTGATGATGATATCCGTATCGTCAAGCACAGCCTTGAACTGCTCAAACATCTCATGTGTGGATGTGATCCTGATATTTTTGACAAACGGCACAGGCGGAAGCGCGGTCTGTCCCGATATAAGTGTGACCTCCGCACCTCTGAGCATTGCGTCTCTTGCAATGGCATAACCCATCTTTCCCGAGCTTTTATTGCTTAAGTATCTCACAGGATCAAGTGCCTCTCTGGTCGGTCCGGCACTTACAGCAAGCTTTATGCCCTTCATATCCTTCTCATATGCGATTTCTTTACATACCCAGTCGCAGATTACTTCCGGATCAGGCAATTTACCGCTGCCTGTATCTCCGCAGGCAAGATGCCCCTCATAGGACGGAATTATCTCAAATCCGTACTTAATAAGTGTCTTGATATTGTCCTGCGTTATAGGATTCTCAAGCATGCCTGTATTCATGGCAGGTGCCACAAGCTTTTTGCATTTTGCCGCAAGTACTACCGTTGACAGCATATCGTCTGCTATGCCGTGTGACATCTTGGCTATGATATCCGCAGTAGCGGGTGCCACAACTATAAGATCGGCAGCCTTCGCAAGCGAAATATGTGCCACATCATACTTGAAATTCCTGTCAAAAGTATCAACCGAACACCTGTTGTTGGTAAGTGTCTCGAAAGTAAGCGGTGTGATGAATTCTGTAGCATTCTTAGTCATGATAACATGCACATCCGCTCCTGCCTGATGCAGAGCTGATGCGACATTTGCCATCTTATAAGCTGCTATACCGCCCGAAATACCTAAGACCACACATTTTCCTGTCAGATTTTCCATAATACGAATTACTCTCCGGCTTATACAGTCTCGATAGCCTTCTTGAGCTCCTCAACCTTATCAAGCTTCTCCCAGCTGAAATCCTCGTCATTTCTTCCGAAATGTCCGTAAGCAGCTGTCTTGCGGTAGATAGGTCTCTTGAGCTTAAGATCACGGATGATCGAATAAGGTCTAAGATCAAATACCTTAGCTACGGCATCCTCTATCTGATTGTTAGTATACTTGCCTGTGCCGAAGGTATCAACCATTATCGATACCGGCTTGGCAACACCAATGGCATATGCAGCCTGTATCTCGCACTTATCGGCAAAGCCTGCAGCAACTATA
>CAKRTC010000020.1 GCA_934402055.1 uncultured Lachnospiraceae bacterium
AGCTCGCTTATACTATCACATCTCTCCTTACCTTGGCAAGTACTTTTTTGATATTTTTGTAACTTAATTGTTATTTTATTGTCATTATAAATATTTGGTATGCAAACTACCCTATGATACTCTCTAAGTATCATGCACTTTACTAATATGTATTTTTATTAATACAATCATAGTGTTATCATAAAGACAACAAAAGAAAACAATTTCTCACACAGAAAGGAGATATATCATGACAAAGTTAGCAAGATTTCTCAGAGATTATTACAGGATGTGCGGAATGGAGAATAAATAAAGCTGAGATCAAGATCAAGGAGGTTCTTATTCCTATCATCTTCGGATACTGATATAAGAGCAGTTTTATCCGATATATGCTTTCCTTATAGAAATACTGTTTTACTCTTATATGTTATGTATCAATGAAGATATATAATTATAGTCTCAGTGCTCAGCAATTATTTTTAAAGAGGGTTATTTAATTGAATAGGTATATAAACTAAGGCCTCACCCGATATCAGACGGATGAGGCCATTTATTGTTAACTCATAGGAAATTGCATCCTATAAGTTTTAAAACACTCCACAGGATTTTTACTCGCGCGAAGGAGAAAACTGTCGCAAGCGACTGCGCTCGGCGCGTGTGTGCCAAGCCACATTCTTTTTTATTATTCGTTTTATTACAGAACTACTTTTACGAAATTCTTCTTTCCTCGCTTAATGATAACTCCATCAGCTTCAAGCTCTGCTTTTTTGATCACAGCCTTGCTGTCTGTTACCTTAACATCAGCTACAGATACTCCGCCCTGCTCAACATTTCTTCTGGCATCTCCTCTTGATGAGCAGAGTCCCGAATTAACAAGTACACTGATAAGATCGGCATCTTCACCATTCATATCTGCGTCTGTAAGCTTATATGTAGGCATATTCTCAGAGCTTGCCCCGCTGAATACAGCCTTAGCCGCTGCTTCTGCCTTATCAGCCTCTTCCTTACCGTGTACAAGCTCTGTAAGCTCATGCGCAAGGATCTCCTTGGCCTTATTAAGCTCAGCACCTTCCCAGCTCTCCATTGACTTGATCTGCTCAAGCGGAAGGAAGGTAAGCATCTTGAGGCACTTTAATACATCCGCATCATTAACATTTCTCCAGTACTGGTAGAACTCATAAGGGCTGGTCTTCTCAGGATCGAGCCATACGGCACCGGATGCGGTCTTACCCATCTTCTTGCCTTCGGAATTAAGCAGAAGTGTGATAGTCATTGCATGCGCGTCCTTGCCCAGCTTCTTTCTGATAAGCTCTGTTCCGGCAAGCATATTAGACCACTGATCATCTCCACCGAACTGCATATTGCAGCCGTAGTCCTGGAACAGTCTGTAGAAATCATATGCCTGCATAAGCATATAGTTAAACTCGAAGAAGGTAAGTCCCTGCTCCATTCTGTTCTCATAGCAGCGTGCAGCCAGCATCTTATTAACGCTGAAATGCACTCCGATATCTCTGAGGAATTCGATATAGTTGAGGTTAAGCAGCCAGTCAGCATTATTTACCATAATAGCATCCGACTTGTCGTTTCCGAAATGGATGAATCTCTCCATCTGCTTTCTGAAGCAGTCACAATTATGCTGAATAGTCTCTACCGTCATCATCTTACGAAGATCTGTTCTTCCCGACGGATCGCCTATCATGCCTGTACCGCCGCCGACAAGTGCAACCGGCTTGTTTCCTGCCTGCTGAAGTCTCTTCATAAGGCAAAGTGCCATAAAGTGTCCTACATGCAGACTGTCTGCGGTAGGATCGAAACCGATATAGAAGGTAGCCTTACCTTCGTTAACCATCTTCTTTATGCCTTCTTCATCGGTTACCTGAGCGATCAGTCCACGCTCTACAAGTTCTTCATATATACCCATTTATCTGTTCTCCGTAAAATGTTTTATTGTTTTTTGTTAAGTCTATACCATATTATTTGATCATAATACCGTTAACATCAAACTGATGTCCGTCCGGATTATATCCTGAATCAAGCCTTGCTCCGCTTTGATCCATATAGTAGGTCTTGCCGTCAACTACCACATATCCGGTCTGCATGATACCGCTTTCATTGAAATAATACCATTTCTCATTAACATTATTAAATCCGGTCTTCATGGCACCGGTATTGATATCGGTATAATACCACTTTCCGGAATCCGCAACCCATCCGTAGCTCACAAAACCGTTGACATCAAAATGATACCACTTTCCGTCGATCCTGTCCCAGCTGTTTTTTGGCTGAGTACCGTTGGCATAGCGATATATCCACTTATTTTCGCTCTTTATCCAACCGCTTTGCGACTGATTTGCCGTATTGATCGGTACTCCTCCCGGTCCTGTCTGAGTGTTTGATCCGCTTTTGTTATATGCAGTCGTCTTAACGCTTCCGTCCGGACCTATAGTCGTGGTTGTGTAAGTATAATTACTACCCGGTCCTGCCGGAACATAATATGTATTGCCGTCACTTCCCGTTGTCGGAATGTATATCGCACCGGAGCCCGGCTCACTATGACTCACATCATCTGATGTAACGGATACTGTGTTGCTTTCTCCGGACCAGGTGCTCTTGTCTCCTCCGACAAACAGTGCTCTGATCTTATATTTATACTGTCCCTTTGATGTAAATGTAAATGAATAGCTGTCATCCGATGTCTTGACCGTCTTGTAGTTATCACTCCATGTTCCCGAGCTCTTGCGCGAAAGCTTAAGCTCATATTTATCAACAGTAAGAGCTCCCGAATCGCCCATCGACCAGCTGCAGTCACCGTCTGTAGTGATCGATACAGAAGAAAAAGGCACAGCTATCTCTGCCGCATACGAATATATAGCGGTGCTTGCAAGTGTTGCCGCAAACAAACTCGCTGCCGCGCAAAAGCCTCTCAGCTTATTGGAGGATCTGCTTGTTTTCATCATCCCTTCTCCTTTATCTATATACTTCTACGTACTTGTAATTTTTATCACGAATTCATACAAAAGTACAGTAAACCCTTGAAAAAGTAATTTATTCGTAATGGCTGAGCTTTAAACGATAATTCTAAAAGGCCATAGAACGCAATTTCTAATGTAACGAAAATCCCCTCCCGTCAGGCTTTATGCCTGTAAGGAGGGGATTTGATCAGTCTTGAACTCTTATGCCTTTACGGCTTTTTTTCTTGCAGCAAGCTGCCATACGATAATGATTGCAAATATTGCAACTCCGATTATGTCTGTTATCGTAGACGGATTGACAAGCATCAAACCGCCGAAAAGCATAATAATACGCTGCAGCCAGTTAAGCTCTGTCACAAGATATCCTGAAAGTCCTGCCGCTATACCGCAGATTCCTACAAATGAGGTAACAACGATACGAACAAGCTGTATCGGTCCTGTCACATCAACAAGAACCATTACCGGATTCATTGCAAGCATATACGGAACTATGAAAGCAGCTATTGCAAGCTTTGTTGCATTAAGTGCCGTCTTCATCGGATCTGCCTTGGCTATAGCCGCTCCTGCATATGCGGCAAGCGCTACCGGCGGAGTAATATCCGCTACTATACCGAAGTAGAATACAAAGAAGTGTGCCGCTATTGTCGGAACTCCCATACGGATAAGTATAGGTGCACAGGTAGCTGCCATGATGCAGTAGTTTGCTGTTGTAGGAACTCCCATGCCAAGTACTATACAGCATATCATGGTAAGTATAAGTGCAATGATAAGGCGGTTGCCTGCAATTGCAACTATACCGTTGATGAGCACATTTGCAAGTCCTGTCATGGTGATAACACCGCTTATGATTCCTGCTATACCGCAGGCTGCCGCTACCGAGATCGAACCCTTTGCTCCCGATGCAAGTGCATCAAGTATGGTCGACAGGCTCATACGGTGATCCTTATCAAACATACTTACAGCGATAGCCGCAACTATGGATATAGCCGCTGCAGTCTGAATAGTCTTGATGTTTGTAGTAACAAGAAAGATCAGTATTATAAGCGGAAGCAAGAGATAGAGCTTCTTGGCAAGATTGGAAAACTTGGGAAGCTCCTCTTTCGGAATACCGTTAAGATTGTTTCTCTTTGCCTCAAGATGCACTGATATGAATATACCGGTGAAATACAATACGGCAGGAAGTATCGCTCTCGAAATAATACTGCTGTATGGAATGCCTACGATATCGGCCATCAGGAATGCCGCCGCTCCCATGATAGGCGGCATGATCTGTCCTCCCGTAGAGGCCGCAGCTTCGACAGCTCCTGCAAATTCTCCCTTGTATCCGGTCTTCTTCATCATCGGAATCGTAACCGAACCCGATCCTACGGTATTGGCAACAGAGGAACCCGATACCATTCCCAAAAGTGCCGATGAAACTACGGCAACCTTAGCCGGTCCGCCGGCAAACGCACCTACGAGTGCATTTGCACAATCAATAAAGAAGTCCGATATACCGGTCCTCTCAAGAAAAGCACCGAAGATGATAAATATAACGATGAACTTCGAGCAGGTATTTACAGGAGTTGAAAGCACGCCCTCCTTTGAATAGAAGAGAAGTCTGACCGCATAATTAAGTCTCTTTGCAAATGTCGGATTGGTAAGGCCTACGGTAAGTGCATATATAACGAAAGCTCCCGCAACGATAAGTATAGGAATACCTACCGATCTGCGGCAGACCTCGCCGAGCGAAAGTATACCGATGACACCTATAACGATCTGGTATGTGGCAAACTTACTTCCCTGCTGAATAATATCTATTGCGTTGAAAGTAAAATATAAGAATGCTCCGGTTCCCAATATCATGAGTATGATATCGTATACCGGGATGTAATTGGTCTTCTGTGTTCCTTTTCTGAGCGGGAATACAAGATAACCAAGGAAAACTATGCACGCCATGAATGATGTAAGACGTACTTCCTCAAGGAAGGTTCCCCAGAGCGTAACATATATACAGAAGCAAGCAAATAATACCAAGAGTCCGTTAACTACTAACTTGGGAGTTCCTTCCCAGATTCGTACATTTGACTCTCTGTCAAACTTCTTCATTACATCGTCTACGCTGCTGTGTATATCTTCTTTGGAAACAGCTGCCGTATTGACAGTCATATCGGAATTTGTTTTGTTCTCGTTGTTGGTATTGCTCATTAGATATCCTTGTCGGAAAAAAATAAAGTTTAATATTTCTGTCACGTATGCCCCAAATACCGTCTTGCGGCGATATTCGGGGCTGAATCAATATATCAAATCCACTTTACTGCAATACAGCTTACTGTGTATCTACAGTTACGCCCTTCTCCTCGAAGTACTTAGCTGCACCTGCATGGAACGGAGCTGTCATACCTGTTGTAGCATTCTCAATGCTGAGCTCTGCTCCCTTTGCATGCTCTCCGCTGATTGCTTCTGCATTCTCATATACAGCCTTTGTAAGATTGTATACATCATCCTCTGAAGCGTCTGCCGAAACGATAAGTGTAGCCTTAACTGTTACAGTATTGATGTCCTCTTCCTGCTTAGGATATGTTCCTGCCGGAATAGCAAGCTCTGTATAGTATGGGCAGTCAGCCATGATCTTCTCTGCATACTCGCCCTCGATCGGTACAAGATATGCATCATTTGTTGTCATAAGCTCTGTGATAGCCGGTGTAGGAGCACCTGCAACGATGAATGCAGCATCGATCTTGCCATCCTTAAGTCCCTCTGCGGAATCTGCAAAGCTTAAGTACTGAGCCTTGATATCGTTCTCTGTAAGACCTGCCGATGTAAGTACATCCATAGCGTTGAAGTAAACACCCGATCCCGGAGCACCGATAGATACTGCCTTGCCCTTAAGGTCAGCCGGAGTCTTGATCTCAGGATCCATTGTAACAAGCTGAACTGTCTCTGCATAGAGACCGCCTACAACTCTGAATGTGTTGATAGCCTCACCCTCGAATGCCTTTGTTCCGGTCCATGCATAAGCCATAACATCAGACTGAACTGTACCTAACTGATAATCTCCGGCATCGATACCCTGGATATCAGCCTTTGATCCGTCTGTAGCAACTACGGTAACATCGATTCCACCGTAGTTCTTGATGTACTGTCCGAGTACTCCGCCAAATGCATAATAAGTACCTGATGTTCCGCCTGTTCCCATTGTCATCTTGCCGGTTACCGGAACAGTCGCTGCTTCGCTTGAAGCCTCAGCCTGAGCGTCTCCGCCTGCAGCAGCTGTTGTTGTTGCTGTGTCTGATGATCCGCAGGCAACAAGTGACAGCGCTAAAACGGCTGCTGTTGCAAGTGAAAGAATCTTCTTCATAATTTTCTCCTTTTTAAAATTAAAGTACAGTAACGAAAAGCACGATTTCCTCGCACCTCGTTACTCCTTCGTGGCTTTGATGTTGACATTATAGTTTTCTATAGGTTTTTTGTCAACAAACTATGCCCGTGTATATGCATATTTACTAATTGACATTCATAAAAATGCAAAAGGTATCCATATTGATATGATATGGATACCCGATAAGACTTTTTTTATTTGATTGTTAAGCTTTCATACCGAAAAACTGTATTCAAAGCCGTTGCTTCGCTTCATCGCTTTCCAAAGCCTTGCTTTATAAGTGCGCCCGCAATAATAGTCACATATCCCGCAACGCTCAGCGCATCAGGGACCTCACCGAAGAAGACCATTCCCAGTATTGCCGCAAATATGATCTGTGTATAGCCGTATATTGATACAACTCTTGTCTCTGCCGCCGAATATGATAAGGTAACCGAAAATTGTGCTATTGCCGCACTTATTCCCACACACATAAGTATCATCAGATCATGTGCGCTTACATGGATTCCTTCATATATGGAAAAAGGCGTGCATATCAGACAGGTAAATAATGAGAATGCAAGTACCATTACAGAGCTGTCTACTCCTCTTGTGCCCAGTTTTCTTACAAAGGCATATGCCATTCCGGCTCCGAATCCGCCCGCAACTCCGATTATCGCATACAAGAAATGAACATCAAACGATGGCTTCATTATAAGCAAAGCTCCTATAAATGCTATCGCAAGGGAAAGCCAGTCCCTCTTGCTCGGCCTCTCTCCGAGCAGCCAGATCGCCGCAAGCATTGAGAAAAACGGCGATGTCTTATTAAGCATATTGGCATCCGGCAGGTTCATATGTTCCAGTGCATAATAATTGCACAGCATACCGAAAGCACCAAAGGATACTCTGCACAGCAGAAACAGCAGATTCTTTTTTCCTATATTAAAGCTGTGGTGTCCTCTCAGAAAGAGCGGCAGTGCTATCACTGCCGCTATCGCATTTCTGAAGAAGGCCTTCTGAAACAGCGGAACGTCCGCTGCATATTTTACGAAGAATGACATCAGGGCAAAGAAAAATGCCGATGATATCATAAAAGCTATTCCTTTTTTATTGTTGTTATTATTCATTACTTAACAAAATGTAAATGTTCATTCATGCGGTTAAGCGCCGTAACAAGTGCATTTACAGATGCAATGATGATATCGGCATGTGTTCCTACTCCCCAATACTGTCTTCCTGTCTTATCGGCTATGCATACATAAGCTGCGGCCTTGGAGTTTGATTCCTTACTGACAGCATGCTCCGAATAAGTAATGAAGTCATACTCAAAGTTATATCTTGTCTTGCGAAGTGCATTGCTGACAGCATCAAGACGTCCGTTTCCGTCAGCCTCAAGCTCAAATGTCTCTCCGTTGATGACAGCCTTCATCTTAACGGATACTCCGTCCTCCTCTTCAAGCTTGGTCGTGGACAGATGATCAAAGCGTACATCCGATACGTCAATAGGAGTAAATCTGTTGATATACTCTTTCTTAAATGCTTCGAAGATATTCTCAGGCTGAAGCTCGGCGTGATCGTTATCCGAGATGCCTGTAATAAAGTAACCAAGTTCACTCATCATAGCCTTAGGAATTACATATCCGTAGTTATGCTCAAGGATGTATGCTACGCCGCCCTTACCGGACTGACTGTTGATTCGTATAATATCTCCCTCATATGCACGTCCGACATCATGCGGATCAAGCGGCAGATACGGACAGGTCCAATACTTGTCACCTGTTTCTTCCTTCCATTTCATGCCCTTAGAGATAGCATCCTGATGCGAGCCTGAGAATGCGGCAAATACAAGCTTTCCTGCATACGGCTGACGCGGTCCTACACTCATACCTGTTACACGCTCATAAATCTCGACAGCTTCCTTGATATTAGAGAAGTCAAGCTTCGGATCTACCCCGTGTGTAAACATATTGATGGCAAGTGTGATTATATCGACATTTCCGGTACGCTCACCGTTTCCGAATAAGGTTCCTTCTATACGCTCTGCACCGGCCAGAAGTCCCAGCTCCGCATCGGCAACACCGGTACCTCTGTCATTGTGCGGATGCAATGATACTATAACATTTTCCCTGTTATGAAGAGTATTGCACATATACTCTACCTGATTGGCAAAAATATGCGGAAGGCTCATCTCAACAGTAGCCGGAAGATTGATTATCACCTTGTTGTCTGCTGTAGGCTGCCATACATCTATTACCGCATTACAGATGTCTCTTGCAAATTCAGGCTCAGTTCCCGTAAAGCTCTCCGGAGAATACTGGAACTGAAAACGTGTCTCCGGATACATATCACGATATTTAAGCATAAGCTCGGCACCGTCGGTTGCGATCTTGATTATCTCTTCCTCGTCCTTACGGAAAACCTGCTGACGCTGTGCAAAGGAGGTTGAGTTATAGAGATGCACGATTACATTCTTCGCACCCCTGACTGCCTCAAAGGTCTTCTCGATAATATGCGGACGTGACTGTGTAAGCACCTGTATGGTCACATCATCCGGAATCATATCGTTGTCGATAAGATAACGTGTAAAATCGAACTCTGTCTGGCTGGCTGCCGGAAATCCTATCTCTATCTCCTTAAAACCGATCTTTACAAGATATTTAAAGAACTCTGCTTTCTCCTCAAGAGTCATCGGAACTATGAGTGCCTGATTGCCGTCACGAAGATCAACGCTGCACCATGTAGGCGCCTTTTCTATATGATCCTTTTTATACCAGCTCAGCTCCTCTGTCTTAACCGGAGCGGGAAAATAACCCGGTCTGTACTTTTCATAATTTCTCATACTACTAAACCTCCTAAATATCTTGTTAAGGAAACACGAAAAAGTCTCTTTGTATTGTTCATACAAAGAGACGAAAACTGCTGTTAAAGTAATTGTTTCCGCGGTACCACTCTTCTTGGCGTCCATCAACGCCCACTCAATAGGGTTGTCGCTCAGGGGTGAGACCCTGCAGTGACCCTAAGTCTCGCACCAACCGACTATTCTCTCGAGGCATCTTAAAGCAGGTTATTCCCGTCACAGCGACGCGAAATATTAAGTTATGGGTGAAAGTTTACGTTAAACGATTAACTTTGTCAATAATTAATTTTGTGAACTTTTCACCTTGCTTCGATATATCCGCTTATCGTTTTCTGTAATCAAGTTCGGTTTTTCGATATTGATATCTGCGCTTACTGTTTCATTTGCCTTTATCTGCATACCTTAAGAATCTGCCTCATCGTGTGTTTTATCGGCATGCGTATCTGCGTCGGCTTCATTTCCATTAGTCTGTGTGCTGTTCACGCCTACTGCCGCCCCGGTTCTTTTACTGTTCTTTTTACTATCTCTGAGTGATACTATCCTGCGTCTTATTGCTCTTACTATCTTTCTTACAATAGATACAAATACAGCGAGCAGTGCTCCGAGTACTATGATGACCGGAAGCTCGGTGATTATAAATATAACAAGGCTTTCAAGCATTTCTCCGAGTCCGATAAGATTATTTTTAAGTCCGTAGACGATCTTATCCGAGAAGCTTGCCTCCCCTGTCGTGCTTGTAAGCTTGACCTCATTGATATAGAGATATACCGTACTGTATACCACCTGATTATCATAGCTTCTCAGCGAGCTCTTAATGCTCTCAAGCTCGTAACGGATCTCCGACAGTCTGCTCTCTATTGCAATGATCGCATCTACATTTTCCGCCTTGGTCATCAGCTCGAACAATCTCTCCTGCTCAGTCTCAAGTGCCTTGACTCTGCTCTCAAGATCGGTATAACGCAGAGTGATATCCTCAACATTTTCACTGCGATTGGTAACATGCAGCTCACCCAATGCCTCACCAAGGAAGGCATCCAGCTTATCCGCCGGCATCCTTATTGTATAATCTGCCGAACGGGAGTAATAACTACTCTCGTTATAGCCGCCCTTATACAGGCTTGAGTTCTCTACATAGCCTCCGTAGCTCTTGACCTGTGCATCTATGGAAGCAACAGTCTTGTCAAACTCTGTAGTCTGAGTATTCAGTGTAACTGTCTTTATAAGCTTTCGTGAAGCGGCAGTCTGCTCCCCGGATGCACCTGCAGCTTCAATCTCAGATTCGCTGAGCGGCTCCGTTGTTCCGCCGGATACCCCTGTGCCCTTATCATAAGCACCCGACGCCGTATCAGCCATACTGTCATAATCCACACCCGCTTCCTCCGCATACGCTTCATTTCGCATAATACCGGAGCCGTTATACTCACCCTCATAACTTGCGGCAGTCTCGGATACCGTATAAGAAGCTGCTGATTTTGCAGCTCCACCGCAACCGGTAAGCATCACAAAAGCAAGGAGCAGTGAAGTAAATGTTCCTATAGCTTTAAGTGCCGTCCTTGTGTTGATATTTCCAATGCTCTTATTTTCCTTGCTCATAGCCACCTCCTGCAAGCTTATCTAAAGTAGGGATTTTTAAAAGTATGGATTTTAAATAAGTATAACTTAGCCCTGCTGCTTTAGTCCTTACCGAAATATTAATAAAGCATTGATTTTATTAAACGCCGCAGGCTTAAAACATACGTTTTTATTACGTCCTTGAAACGCCGCCGTTAACAGACATATTGCGTTGTTGACTAAGTTCGGTACGGGATATACAATGCCTTGAGGTAATTTTGAGACTACTCATTTTGAACAATGAAAATACTCTGCACTGAGTTTTAAGGATATTAATAATGGATAATAATTATTTCGGAACAGAAAAAGTAAGCAGGATACTGTTTAAGCTTGCACCGCCGGTCATGCTGGCTCAGCTTATTCAGGCACTCTATAATATAGTCGACAGTCTGTTTGTGGCAAAATATTCGGAATCCGGTCTTACGGCACTTTCCATCATCTTCCCTATACAGCTACTGATGATCGCGCTCGCCGTAGGAACAGGTGTCGGCATCAATACCATCATGGCCTCAAAGCTGGGTATAGGCAAGCCCGAGAAGGCAGATGAGTTTGCCGGTGTAGGAACACCGCTTGCTATTTTCCTCTGGGCTGTTTTTTCCGTGATCTGTGTACTCATAATGCCTATATATGCAAAAATGTCCACGAACTCCGAGGATGTCATCCGTGATGTTATCGTCTACGGAAGGATAATCTGTATCTTCAGCTTCGGTCTCTTCCTTGAGAGTATATGGACAAAGGTCCTTCAGGCAAACGGAGATATGAAAACTCCGACAATAGCGCAGGTCGTCGGAGCAATCATAAATATCGTACTGGATCCTATACTTATCTTCGGTATATTCGGTATTCCCGCTATGGGTATTGCAGGTGCCGCTATCGCAACCGTGATCGGACAGATCGTTGCTGCCGCTATAGTAGCAAAAAAAGGCTTCCGCAGATCTCCGGCAAAAGCTTTGTACCCCGGACATATCAGAGCTATATTTGCAATGGGACTTCCGAATATAATAATGCAGTCTGCTTACACTTTTTATATCTTCGGTCTCAATCTGGTTCTTGCAGGCTTCAGTGATCAGGCAGTAACGACTCTCGGTCTGTATTATAAATGGCAAAACTTTTTCTTCATCCCTCTGGGAGCCATGCAGACATGTATAGTTCCTGTCATAAGCTACAATTATGCCGCCGGAAATCTGGACAGATGTAAAAAAGTACTCATAGAATCAATCGCCTTCGGAGAGGCACTTATGTTCTTGGGCACACTTTGCTTTGTGCTGATCCCGGTACCTATGCTTAAATTTTTCACCTCGGATCCTCTGGTGATTGAGATCGGAAGTGCAGCCTTCCCGGTTATCGGCATCAGCTTCCTTGTGCTTGTCACCTCGCTGACTTACCCGGTATTCTTCCAGGCTGTCGGTTCGGCTGTCAAGAGCTCACTCATGACTATAATAAGGACTGTGGTACTCTTTGTTCCGCTTGGATACCTGTTCTCACGTATAGGTCTCGAATGGTTCTGGCTGACTTTTCCTATCACAGACAGTATATCAACCTGCATAGGAACCTTTTTCTACCGTCGCTTCCTTGCCGAAGAGCGCCGCAAGGGAAATTGCTGATTTTAAAAATTCACTTATCGATTAAACACGGATATGTGCCAAAGCCAAAACTATAGGCACATATCCGTGTTATTTTTTCAGACTAAAGCTTACATCTCTACGTTAGTCTGCTGTTATTCGATTTTGTTTAAGCAATTCTGCGTGATATTTTTCAGCTTAAAGCATTTTCCTTATCAGTCATATCCCTAAACTCTCCCGCAACCATCAATGCAGCTACTATTGCCGCCAGAAGGTCTGCTATCGGTCCAACATAGAGCACGCCCTCTATCCCGAATATCATCGGCAATACAACGAGCGCAGGAAGGAAGAATATGATCTGTCTCGTAAGTGATACAAACATACCCTTGAGCGGCTTTCCCACCGAAGCAAAAAACTGTGATGTCACCGGCTGAATACAGTTCGCCCAGGTAAAGAACAAGAATATCTTGAAGAACTTTATACCGAGTTCAAAATACTCATCACTGCCGTCTCCGAAGATATTGAGCAGCATTTTCGGACAAAGCCGGAAGAGAAAGAAGGATGCGATCGATATTACGGCCGCCGCCTTTAAGGCAAGTATAAAGGTTTCCTTTACCCTCTTATATTTGGCTGCACCGTAATTGAAGCTCTCTATAGGCTGGCTTCCCTGTGCGATACCTATCACTATTGAGAAGAATATCTGATTGACCTTCATAACGATTCCGGCAACAGCTATCGGCACAGACTGTCCGTATACCGACATAGCTCCGTAATACTTAAGCGAATTATTAAGCACTATAGTCACGACCATCATAGCAAGCTGATTCGCACAGGATGCCACTCCGAGTGCAGCCGTCTCAATAACAAGCTCCCGCTTAGGAATAAGATGCTCCCTTTTTATCGGTACCGTCTTGTAGTGTGAAACATATATGATAACAATGATTCCGGAAAATACCTGACCTATAACCGTAGCCCATGCTGCTCCCGACATCCCCCATCCGAATGCGAATACGAATAACGCATCAAGTACAGTATTGATCACGGCTCCCGAAAGCGAAACGAACATAGTCATATTGGGACTTCCGTCTGCCCTTAGCAAATGTCCCCCGCCTATGGTCAGCACCAGGAAGGGGAAGCCTATGGCTATTATCCTTACATATTCGATTGCAAGGGGAAGTACATCTTCCGGAGAACCGAAGGCTTTGAGCATGGGTCTCAGAAAACACTCTGTTATGATAAAAAGCAGCGTTCCGCATATAACAAGCATAGAACTTGCATTGCCTATAAAATAAGGAGCCTTATCATATTCGCGTCTGCCCATATTAAGATTGAAATTAGCTGCTCCGCCGATACCGAACAGCAGTCCGAGTGCTGTACATGACATAGCCAACGGAAATGCAATATTGGTAGCAGCATTGCCTAGTGTTCCGACAGCCTGACCTATAAAGATCTGATCCACTATGTTGTAGAGTGCACTTACAAGCATGGCTATTATGCTCGGTACGGCAAACTTGAACATCAGTCCGCCTATCGGTGCGGTTCCGAGCACCTCTCTTCTTGATGCAGTATTATCGCTGTTTTCACCCATATATGTAATCTCCCGATAATTTGAAGCTGTTTCCGGATCTTTTTATGATCTCAGACAACAGCTTCATAATATAATTCTTATTCTTTTTTATACAGCAAGCTTTTGTTGCTGATGCTGCACCGGCTTATTTCTTATCCGTATCATCCGTATTTGTTCCGGAAACCTGATTTAATGCCTTGAGCCCTATATCAAACAGTTCCCTCATACGTGCCTCTCTGCCCTCAAGATATAAGAATCCGAACAGAGCCTCAAGACCTGTGGCACGTCTGTAATCGGCTATGCTCTGATGCTTGGCGCTGGTTGCTGTACTTGAATTACGGCCCCTCTTATATATCGCCGTTTCTTCATCACTGAGTACCTCCTGCATTGCCGCTATCATTGCAGACTGTGAGGCCGCATTCACTATGGCAGTCGCATGCTTGTGAAGTCTGTCCGGCTGCTTGGAACCATGCTCCAGCACATAGCTTCTGACCATGAGCTCAAACACCGCATCTCCTAAATATGCGAGTGTCGAGCCGTTCATCATGCTCGCTTCCACTTGATTCCCTCTCTTGTGTCCTCAATGATAATACCCATAGCGGTAAGCTTGTCTCTTATCTCATCGGCTGTTTTGAAATCCTTAGCCTTTCTTGCTGCCTGACGCTGTGCTATAAGCTCCTCGACCTCGGCATCAAGACTCTCTGCCTTACGCTCCGAGATAACTCCCAATACACCGTCACAAAGCTTATTGATCACTCCCTTGACGTACTCAAGATAAGCGCGGCTTGAGTTCTCATCTGCACTTGCATTGGCTGTACGAACTATCTCAAATACTGCAGTCTCCGCATTGGCTGTATTATTGTCATCCTCCATCGCTGCCTCGAAGTCTCCGATAAAGCCTTCGATCTTCTGCTTATTCTCAAGCTCCTCTGCACTCATCTCACCGTCCTTGGCATTAGCTGACAGCAATGCATTAAGCTTGTCTGTGCAGTTAAGTATACGCTCGTAGCTTGCCTTGGTCTGATCCATGAGCTCACGTGAGAAATTGAGCGGTGTTCTGTACTGGGCACTCAATATGAATAATCTGAGCACCATAGGATCGTACTGAGCTGTTATCTCTCTTACGGTGAAGAAATTGCCGAGTGATTTTGACATCTTCTCATTGTTGATCTTAAGGAAGCCGTTGTGCATCCAGTAATTGCAGAATGGCTTGCCTGTTGCACACTCTGACTGGGCTATCTCATTTTCATGATGCGGGAATATAAGATCCTCTCCTCCGCAATGAATATCAATGGTATCTCCGATATATTTCTGACTCATTACAGAGCACTCGATATGCCAGCCCGGACGTCCCTCGCACCACGGTGAAGGCCATGAAGGCTCGCCTTCCTTCTTAGGCTTCCAGAGAACGAAGTCGTTAGGATCCTTCTTCTGTTCCTCTCCGCTTACCTTAAGATCACGAAGTCCCGACATCATCTCGCTCATATCCTTATGGCTGAGCTTACCATAGCCCTTGTCTGTTGCTACACTGAAATAAACAGTACCGTCCCCGGCAACATAAGCATGACCGTTATCAATGAGCTTCCGGATCATAGCGATCATGCCGTCTATCTCCTTTGTCGCCTGCGGATGTACCGTAGCCGGCTTGATATTGAGGTCACTCATATCCTTGCGGCACTCTGCTATATATTTCTCAGAAATCTCTGATGCCGGAACACCTGCTTCATTGGCGGCCTTGATTATCTTATCGTCAACGTCTGTGAAATTGGAAACATAATTGACCTCATAGCCCTTGTACTCAAGGTAACGTCTGAATGTATCAAATACTATCATAGGACGCGCATTACCTATATGTATAAGATTGTATACCGTAGGTCCACATACATATATGCCTACCTTGCCCGGCTCTATAGGTTTAAAATCGATTTTTCTTCTCTGTAAAGTATCAAAGATCTTCATACCTGCTCCTGTCTGTATTGTCCACATCTCCCTTCCCGGAAATGAAGACTGTATTCCTTTCGGCATATCTCGCCGATCAATTCAATATAAAACCCAACTTATTTATGTCGGTCTGTCGATTTTCCGTCTGCTTATTACCGGCAGCTTACTGCATTTTATCAAGCAGGCATACCGCATGTGCGGCTATACCCTCTCCGTTTCCGGTAAAGCCGAGTCCTTCCTCTGTAGTCGCCTTGACGCTTACGGCATCCGCATCAATATTAAGTGCTGCCGCTATAACAGCACGCATATCCGGGATATACGGTTTAAGCTTCGGTCTCTGACAAAGAATAGTGCTGTCAATATTTACTACCGTATAACCCTTGTCCTTAACAAGCTCTCCAACTTTTTTAAGCAGCTCTATGCTGTCCGCTCCCGAATACTTCTCATCATTATCCGGAAAATGCTGCCCTATATCACCCAAAGCAAGCGCTCCGAGCATTGCATCCATTATGGCATGAACCAAAACATCCGCATCCGAATGTCCGAGCAGCCCCAGCTCATATTTTATATCCACTCCGCCGAGTATAAGCTTTCTTCCGCTCACAAGTCTGTGAACATCATATCCGTGTCCTATTCTCATATTTGATCTTATCGTTCCTTCATCGTATGATATGAAGCTGTCTGGTCACGCAGCGCAGATCTATATCGCTAAATGTCCCAAGACTGTCTCCGTCCGAATGCACCTCACACGGCCTGTCAAAATGTATATGTGCTTCTTCACACTGAAGCAGCCTGACCTTGGCAGAATTCTTAAGCTTCCCTAAACGGCTCCTGATTATAAGCTCAAACAGCTTAATACGGCTCCTGCAGCTTATGGCGCATATCTCAAGCATTCCGTCTTTGGGATCTGCATAACTTCCCAATTTGAATTTGTACTCATAAGGATGTATATGTGCCGAAACGAACATAAGATTGTTGAATTCTATCCTGTGCGAATCATCCAGCAATATATAGCCCTTTACGGGCTTGGTACATAAAAGTGCCCTGAGCAGCTCCCTATATACAATAAGGCTGCCCCTTATCCCTGTCGGAGAAGACATCTTATCGCTGTAGCTGTTCCTTATCCCATGACAAAGCTCCGCATCGAAGCCTATACCGGCAGTATTGATAAAGCGTCTTGTTATCTCTCCGTTTTCACCTGTTAGTACACCGTAGTCTACTGTGTCGATACGATTACCGTTTACACTTAAACATCCCTTTATAACAGCGCGTGGATTTGATCTTAATCTCAGGCTGCGTGAAAATCCGTATTTGACATTTACCGGAATATAGACCAGCTCTATCCTGTCCGGATGCTTCAGTCCGTTAAGTGCCTCACTGAGCGTACTGTCGGCTCCGATAACAAATATGACCGTCGGAAGATCACTGTCCAAATCCGTGATTTCATAGGCCATGCGTCGTGCATCGCCTTTTTCATCGGTAAAATATATCTCATACTCCATGCCGCGCTTATTCATATATGAACGCGCCTTATTCCAGAGTCTGAGACCTCTGCCTCCACCGGCATTCGGATTGACTATAAAACAGCTTCTCATGCTGAATATTCTAAACTAATATGTCGGTCTTTGCAACTTTGGACAGAGCCTTATGTGACAAAAAAGCCGAAAGCAAACCTCTGCTTCTTCGACTGCACTCCGGCTTTAATCAACGACAAAAAAAGAGAATCCATACAGATCCTCTTTAAAATCGTAGCGGAGGGGGGACTTGAACCCTCGACACCACGGGTATGAACCGTGTGCTCTAGCCAGCTGAGCTACTCCGCCATTGTAACGCTTTTCGAATGATATGGGGCCTACAGGGCTCGAACCTGTGACCCTCTGCTTGTAAGGCAGATGCTCTCCCAGCTGAGCTAAGACCCCAAAATTCGTTTTGCGAACAGTGGCTATTCTATAGGAAATCCACTCAATTGTCAAGAGTTTTTTACAAATCTTGCTGTAACTCTGTGAGGAAGGCATACTATCGGCTGATCGGGCACGCTTATCCTGCCGGTTTGTACACATATTTTATCCGGACAATCTGCCTCCGTGCAGCATACGCCTATCTTACCCTCTGCATCCTTATCAATGACAAATATGTTGCTACCGCCCTCGGCTCCTTCTATCTTGAGTTCCTTAGGAAGCTCAAGCGACTCTGCCGGCTCCGAATAGACTTCTTTATCATCCACAGTGATAACAAGTCTTAAGCCTCCGTCCTCAGACTTATCCGAGGTGCCAGAGTTCTTCAAAGCGCCGCTCTTTGCAAAAAAGCACAGAGCGGCGGCAACTATAAGCAAAACGATAAGAATTATGTCATTTTTCTTCTTATGTTCCATTATTTGTAGAAAGCACAGAAGGCTTTGTAGGTATGATAGATATCAAGCTTTGAGGTTATCTCGAACGGAGCATGCATAGCCAGCACAGGCACTCCGAGATCGACGGTATCAACATCCATATCACCCATGAACATGGCAATGGTTCCGCCGCCGCCTACATCAACCTTACCAAGCTCTCCTATCTGCCATGCGACATTTGCATCCTCCATGCAGCCTATGACCTTGGCCATAGTCTCTGCCGAAGCATCGTTGGAGCCTGACTTTCCTCTTGCTCCTGTATATTTTGTAAGTACCGGTCCGTGTCCGAGCAGGCTGGAATTGCGCTTGTCAAATACATCCGAAAATGTCGGATCGTATGCCGCATTTACATCGGAAGACAGACACATTGAATGTCTGTAGACATTGCGAGGCTTTGCTCCGAGACACTCGCAAAGGTCCTCAACAAAATGAGCCAATGCCTTGGATGCCATTCCCGTATTACCCTCCGAACCAATCTCCTCCTTATCTGTAAGCACGGTAATTGTTGTATACTCCGGTCTTGTTACCTCAAAGGCAGCCTTGACTGCGGTGTATGCGCATACCTTGTCATCCTGTCCGTAGGCTCCGACAAGTGCTCTGTCCAACCCTATATCGCAGGCCTTTACCGCCGGAACCATCTCTATCTCGGCTCTTGTAAAGTCCTTCTCGGTCATACCGAAGTGATCGTTAAGTATCTTAAGCGCATTGAGCTTGAAAGCTTCCTTGACTTCCTTATCCTGATAGGGGATATTGCCGATTATGATGTTAAGCTCCTCACCCTTTAAGCCCTCATTGAGCGGTCTCTTGTTCTGCTTTGCGGAAAGATGCGGAAGGAGATCGGATATAACAAACTTAGGATCAGCCTCATCCTCTCCTATGCATATCTCCTTCTTTGTTCCGTCCTTAAGCATAACTACACCGTGCATGGCAAGCGGAGTGGTTCCCCACTGGTATTTTCTTATGCCGCCGTAATAATGAGTCTTGAAGTAAGCTATCTCATCATTTTCATATAACGGGAATGGTTTAAGATCCAGTCTAGGACTGTCGATATGGGCTATATTAAAGCGTGCCCCCTCCTCAAGCGGCTTCTTGCCTACTGTGACAAGAATTATGTTCTTGCCTCTGTTTATATAATAGAGTCTGTCTCCGCTCTTGTATTTGCCGTCCTGCTTAAACTCCTTGTAGCCTTCGGCATCCGCAAGCTTTTTCACATAAGCGCAGCACTCACGCTCCGTCTTGGAACGGTTCATGAACACCTTGTAATCCTCACAAAATTTGGCGGATCTGTCTACATCCTCCGGCATACGCTTTGCGATATGCTCAAAAGAATATCCCAATTCTTCCGCAAGTTTCTTTCCTTTGCTCTTCTCGGTCATTTCTGCCTGTCCTTCCGTTAAGCCTTTTTTGAATCAAGTACTCTGACAAGAAGCTCCTGAGTTCTCTTGATATAGTTCTCCATACGCTCACCGCCCAAAGCCTTCTTGGCAAGAAGCGCCTCATCATAGAGTTGCTCTGCTATAAGCTTTGCAGTCTCGGACTCTGCATCTTCTCCCTCAAGTCTTGCAACAAGAGCATTATTGGAGTTGAGTACAAGAGTCTGCTCCTCTGTTCCCAATGCTCCCATATCCATGCCGTATGCCGCATACATCTTCATCATATCCTGCATACGTCTTCCTTCCTCGGACATTGTAAGCATGGATGCAAGCGAAGCATCCTTGAGCTTCTCGACCTTGAGCTCAAGTTTATCATTATTCAGCACATTTCTGAACAGGCTCTGCAGTTTTTCTTCGTTTTTCTTATCGTCCTCTGTCTTCTCTCCCTCGGACTTAAACTCATCCGTAACATCTGAGTCTATCCTTATGAAATTGAGATTTTCGAACTTTGTCTCCATAAAGGAGATGAAAGGTGTATCTATAGCATAATTCAGGATAACAGCATTTTTGTCTGCCTTTCTGAACATGCGGATATACTGCTCCTGTTCCTTCTCATCTGTTACATAGAATATCTTATCCTTAGGCTTCTCTGCATTATCCGAAGTCTGATCTTCGGCGCTCTTTGTCTCCTCGGTCTCAGCTTCTTCGGTCTTTGCTTCCTCAGTCTTGTCTTCGGCAGTCTTTCCGAGATACTGATCCACTGTAAGATACTTTCCGTCTATGTCCTTGAACAGTATAGCATCCTTCATCTTATCGCCGAACTTCACATCCTTGATGCAGCCGTACTTAATGAAAGGACTGATATCGTCCCAATACTTCTCATAGTTCTCACGGTCTGTCTTGAACATACCGCTGAGCTTATCTGATACCTTCTTTGTGATGTAATCGGATATCTTCTTGACAAATCCATCATTCTGCAATGCTGATCTGGATACATTAAGCGGAAGATCCGGACAATCGATAATACCCTTAAGGAGCAGCAGATATTCAGGAATTACCTCCTTGATATTATCTGCTATAAATACCTGATTGTTATAGAGCTTGATAGTACCCTCTATATTGTCGTAACGTGTATCTACCTTAGGGAAGTAAAGTATACCCTTTAAGTTGAAAGGATAATCCATATTCAGATGTATCCAGAACAAAGGCTCCTTAAAGTCTCTGAATACCTTATGATAGAACTCCTTATACTGTTCTTCGCTTACCTGTGACGGATTAAGGTTCCAAAGCGGGTTAGTATCATTTACAGGCTTAGGCTCTTCCTTGGTCTCAGCCTCTGCCTTGGACTCGCTCTCCTCCTTTGTTCCCTCTGAATCAGCCGACTCCGTCTTGACCTCACCGGTCTTAGCGGCTGCCTCTTCTGCTGCCTTACGCTCCTTGGCTGCGTCGTGAAGATATATCTCAACCGGCATGAACGAGCAGTACTTTTCTATAACCTCTCTTGCCTTGTACTCGTTGCAGAACTGAAGCTCTTCATCATTAATGTACAAAGTGATGCTTGTACCGTGTTCCGTGCGGCTGCCCTCGCCCATCTCGTACTGCATGCCGTCTTCCGAGCTCCACAATACAGGGGCTGCATCCTCCTTGTATGAGAGCGTATCTATAGTTACCTTATCGGCTACCATGAATGCGGAGTAGAATCCCAGACCGAAATGACCGATGATCTGATCCTCATTTGCCTTATCCTTATACTTCTGAAGGAAGTCTGCAGCTCCTGAGAATGCGATATCATTGATATACTTATCGACCTCCTCGGCCGTCATGCCGAGTCCGTTATCTGTAAATGTGATAGTGTTGTTTTCCGGATCTACAGTAACATCTATGCGGTATTTCTCATCTGCCGGTGTCTCATACTCACCGATCAGTGCAAGCTTTTTAAGCTTGGTAACGGCGTCGCAGCCGTTGGATATAAGCTCACGATAAAAGATATCATGATCCTGATACAACCACTTTTTAATAATAGGGAAAATGTTTTCGCTGTTTATATTTAAATTGCCTTTTTTGATCTCTGACATAAGTCTCTACCTTCTTTCTGCAGATTTTGTATCATAGTATATCACATTTGTTAGCACTTGCAAGATATGAGTGCTAACATTTTCGTAAAATTCACATTTTCGCCATACTAGAAGAAACTTCGAGAAATAAAAGACTCTCGCGTCGAACGCGGTCGCTTGCAACAGTTTTCTTCTTCGCGCGAGTCAAGCATCCTGCGGAGCGTTTTTTGATTCATAGGACGCAGTTTCCTGTGAATTTAAAATAGCGAGGCAGCCGTCGCTGTCTCGCTAATAAAATCTAACTTTTCGGAGCACCTCATTACATTCATGCAGCCCCAAAACCACTTTCTGTATTTTGTCAGCCTATGATCTTGTCGTAAACATCAAAGAAGTTGCTTACGCTTGAACCCGAAGGCTCGGAAAAATCCATATCATTCCAGAATCTGTTTACAAATTTGATATTATGTTCTGCTCTGTACGGATCAAGTATCTCTCTCACCGCCTTGGTATTTAATGCCTTGCTGAGTCTCTCCTTGCGTTCTAAAGTCTCTGACTCCGCATAACCGTCAACGCAATTGATAATATAGTACATATCACCCTCTGCAAGAATATTGGAGGTCTGCCCCTCTTCGAGTGAGAATGCAGTCCTCTCGATAAGATCCGGAGTATTACTGCGCATAAGAGTTTGTTCTATGGTATCAGTCTCGGTGTATCTGCTTGCCATTGACGAAAAGCTTTCTCCGTCTATCTTGATACGTTTAAGTATAGCCTTGGCCTTCTTAAGATCGCTTGTGGCTATCTCAGCGATCTTGATGACCTTGACCTCCGAATCGCTTATCTCGGTATCCACGGTCTCGGTGATGCTGTTTATCAGTTTTTCCGCAGTATAATAATCTGTATAGAGTGTCTGAACATCATTTCTGTCACAGCCTATGTAGCTCAGATCCGCTTCGCTTAAGGAATTCATATACTCGTCGGTAACACGTCTGATCATATCCCTTTCTGTCGAATTGACGGATATGCCGCGGTCTGCCGCAAGCATATTAAGCAGCTTGATCTCCTCCATAAAATTCTTGACGTTTTGTATGGTAAGCTTGTCAAAGCCTGTTCCTTCATTGCCGACCCGGACCGACCACACCTTATCTGAGTACACATTTTCATAACGGTTCCTCTCATTGGCAACAAGTATCATTGCCTGAGGCTCGGTATACTCCTCTATTATCTCGGTCTTGTTCTCAAGCTTCATCCCTCTGCATCCGCCGAGCCCTAAACAAACAGCCGCAGCAAGTGCGGCTATCATCCCCGATCTTATTGACTTTTTGATCTTTATGCTTTCTCTCATGGAGTAACCACTGCATTTACAATAAGTGCCACAATAATACCGAACAGAGCTCCGCACACCACCTGAGTCGGCGTATGTCCGACAAGCTCCTTAAGATGCTGTTCAAAAACATCTCCCTTCCAGTTGAAAGGATTATCCTTGAGCATTGCATTTATGATCTGTGCCTGTTTGCCTGTCTCAAGTCTTACATTCATGGCATCATGCATGACTATTATCGCAAGCACAAGGCTTATTGAGAACTCGAACGAATGTATGGTATAGATAAATGCCGTTGACACAGCAAGTGCACATACTGTTGATGAATGCGAACTCGGCATTCCTCCCGAACCTATAAGTCTCTCAGGTACGAATTTCTTGTCTATCCACAGAGTAAGCAGGGTCTTGATTATCTGAGCACCAGCCCACGCTATTACTACGGATATAAGTATTTGATTGTCTCCGACAAATGATTTCACGCTTTTCTTCTCTTTTTCTTTCCGGTTTTTGCTAATTTCAAAAGCTCTGCCGCGTTATCCGATACAGCCTTGGTGATCTCGGAGCCTCCCAGTAGTCTCGCAAGCTCAGCTATCGCTCCCTGTTCGTCAAGCTTTGAAATATCTGTTATATTTCTTCCGTCACGATTGGTCTTGCTTATAACAAAATGAGTATCCGCCATAGCAGCTATCTGCGGAAGATGCGAAACACATATCACCTGATGCTTCATACCTATGACATCAAGCTTTTCCGCCACCTTTTGTGCGGTACGGCCGCTTATTCCGGTATCTATCTCATCAAATATCAATGTTGGCATATCATCCGTTGCCGCAAGCACTGTCTTGATGGCAAGCATAACTCTGGACAACTCTCCTCCGGATGCTACATCCTGAAGACACTTGAGCTTTTCGCCCGGATTGAGCGCAGACACAAAGCAAACATCATCCGAGCCCTCTGCCGTAGGCGTGACATCCTTAAACTCCATACTCAGCTTCGGATCCTCGAACCCCAGATCCTTAAGCTCTGTTTCTATTGCGCTGCAGAGCTTAAGTGCATATTCCTTACGCTTTTTGCTAAGTCCGTCACAAGCCTTGTTCAAGGCCTTCTCACATCTTTCCTTATCCGATCTTGCAGCTTCCTTTTTGATATCATACTCCTGCATCACAGCAAGCTCACTCTCAAGCTTTTCTCTGTAGCTTAATATGTCTGTGACTGTCTGACCGTATTTAAGCTCAAGTCGTCTGATGGTATCAAGCCTTTCCTCCGCTTCATCTATTGCCGCTTCATCTACCTCGAGATCATCCGAGTATGCGGCAAGATCAGCTATACATGAGCCCATTACCGCCTGAGCGTCCATAAGCTCGTCGTATATGGCTTTAAGCTTGTCATCATAGCGCATAGCTCGCTCAAGCTCGGATACGGCACGTCCTGTATCACAATCTTCGAGTATCGCCTTGGCTGCGCTTACTGATTCAAGTATGTTCCTTGCATTATTAAGCTTCTTGACGCGCCTGGCAAGCTCACTTTCTTCTTCCTCCTTAAGCTCTGCCGCATCTATCTCATTAAGCTCAAAGCTAAGCAGATCTATGCATCTTGCACGTTCCTTCTCATCAAGATCGAAGCCGGCATATCTTTTGGATGCTTCACGGTAAGCATGATAGGCCTTTGCAGCCTCATCAAGCAGTCCGTTTATATCCGTTCCGGCATATTCGTCGAGTATCTCAAGATGCTTATGTTTATCATTCAGATCGTAATACTCGTTCTGACCGTATACATCCAGGAGCAGTGCTGCTGCTTTTTTCAGTGTGGCAAGTGTGACCGTTTCATCATTGATACGGCTTATGCTCTTGCCCGGCATCAGCTTGCGGCTCACTATCAGCATTCCGTTTTCATCAGCATTTATGCCAAGCTCGGCAAGCTTTGCCTTGCGCTTTTCATCAAGTTCAAAGATAAGCTCGGCATAGGCATATTCGGCGCCTTCTCTTATCATGCCGGCATGTGCCTTGGCACCCAAAGCAAGCATGGCCGAGTCGATGATCACAGACTTACCGGTTCCGGTCTCGCCGGTCAGTATATTCACGCCTTCACCGAAAGCGACCGAAGCCTTTCTTACAAGTGCTATATCTTTTACGTTTAATTCAAGCAGCATATCCTATTCTGTCCGTTATCAATTATCTATGATGTCTCTGAGCTTCTTCATTACGTCAAGGCAGTCATCCACAGTTCTCACGGCTATCATAATAGTATCATCTCCCGCGATACAGCCGAGCACCGAGTTGAAGGCCATTGCATCTATGGTCGTTGCCACAGCCATTGCCATACCTGTTACGGTCTTTACAACAAGTATGTTTTGTGCCATGTCCATGGAAACAAATCCGTTCTTAAGTATATTAAGATACTTCTGTGAAAAATCCGTATTGCCGGGAACAGTCTTATATACTGCCTTTCCGTCATTTCCTGTGACCTTGGTCAGCTTAAGTGCGCGTATATCTCTCGATACGGTTGCCTGAGTAACATCATAGCCCTCGGCATTAAGCTTTGCACAAAGCTCCTCCTGAGTCTCGATGTTGTATCTTCCGATCAGCTCTATTATCTTTGCCTGTCTTCCTACCTTCATTTTACGATCCCACCTTTATACATAACGCATTCTGTCTCGGAGAGTATCAAGGAACGATGTCTCTTTGAACCTTATGAATTTAGTAGTATGTCTTGCTTTTGTTACTATGAGTTCATCATCATACTCAAGGTCTGTGCCGTCTGCTCCGTCGCATGAAACAAGCTGAGTATTATGCTTGGTCACTATCCTGATCCTGTCCGTCGGTGACAACACAAGCGGTCTTGTATTAATTGCATGCGGACATATAGGTGTTACAAGCAGAAGCTTTGCCGTTGGCTCTGCTATAGGTCCTCCTGCCGACATGGAATAACAGGTCGATCCCGTAGGGCTTGCTATCACAACTCCGTCGGCTCTGTAGGTATTGATCAGCGTATCGTTGATATAGAGTTCAAATGACATCATATGTACAAAATCATTTTTGCCTATCATAACATCATTGAGCGCATAGTCTCTGTATACACGCTTGCCGCCTCTGTATGCGGACGCACTGAGCATCATGCGTTCCTCTATCTTGAAATCATTGTTTATCAATCGGTCTATGATCTCATCATAATCATCTATACGTGTAAGCTCGGTAAGATAACCCATGTGACCTCTGTTGACACCGAGGAAAACAACATTTCTGTCGAGCGCTGCTCTGGATGCCCTGAGCATCGTTCCGTCTCCGCCGATAGTTATGACACATTCCGTCTCTTCCGGAATCTTGAATTCCCTATCCAGATAGCCCTCATGAATACCTACTGAAGCTCCTCTTTCTTTAAGGCCCTTTTCGAGTCTGTTTCTGACCGTTGAGATTGCTTTATTCTCGGTTGAATATTCACTTATGATTATAAAAAAATTCTTCATTTATCCAAAGCTGCATGTGCCTCGGCTACGAGTCCTGCCATGTCCTCATGTCCGATGTTCACTGCGTCACTGTCATTAACATTGTTAGAAATATATATCAGATACTCTATATTGCCTTCAGGTCCCTTGACCGGACTGAAGGTGAGTCCCAGAACCGCAAAACCAAGCTCCTTACTCAGTTCTGCTATCTTCTCAACTACCTTTTCATGGATCTTGGTATCCCTTACCACGCCCTTCTTGCCGACCTCGTCTCTGCCTGCTTCAAACTGCGGCTTAATAAGACATACCATACGTGCGTCCGGCTTCAGCAAAGGTTTGGCAGCCGGAAGTACCTTGTCCAAAGATATAAATGATACATCTACGGATGCAAAATCCAGCTCTTCATTATTGATATCGGAAGGCGTAATATAGCGGATATTCATCTTCTCCATGCATATTACTCTCTCGTCATTACGTAGCTTCCATGCCAGCTGTCCGTGTCCGACATCCACTGCAAATACCTTGATCGCACCGTTTTGCAGCATGCAGTCGGTAAAGCCTCCTGTAGATGCTCCGATGTCCATGCAGACCTTGCCGTTAACATCGACTCCGAAGCTTTCTATAGCCTTTTCAAGCTTAAGTCCGCCTCTCGATACATATTTAAGTGTATTGCCTCTGACCTCTATATTAAGCGGTATATCCTCTGCAAACATAGTGCCTGCCTTATCTTCCTTGACACCGTTAACATATACTATGCCGCTCATTATTATGGTCTTGGCCTTTTCTCTGCTCTCTGCGAAGCCCTGCTCCGTAAGCAGCACATCAAGTCTCTTTTTTGCCATCAGAATTTCCTGTCAATAAGGCTTATGAGCAGCTCGTTAAGAAACTCATAATCACCTATACCTTTTATTATCTCCAATGCCTTGTCTGTATACGCGACAACATCCTTCTTTGACTGCTCGAGTCCGTAAAAGCTGAGCCAGGTGATCTTATTATTGGCTTCATCCGACCCTATAGGCTTGCCCAGCTCCTCAGCAGTAGATGTCACATCAAGTATATCGTCCTGTATCTGAAATGCCATGCCTATAGCATCCGCAGCCTCTTCCAAAGCAGCCACCGTACTATCGTCCGCACCTGCAAGCACAGCACCCATCATGAATGAAGCCTCTATCAGCGCGCCTGTCTTATGCTTGTATATAAATTCAAGCTGCTCTCTGCTCGGTGCCTTGCCTGCGAGCTGAACATCAAGCGTCTGTCCGCCTATCATCCCGTAGACACCGGATTTTTTCGCCAGTATCTCTATGCACTTAAGCTTCTTGTCTACATCCGCAGTTGACTTTGATGCCGTCTCAAATGCATAGATCATAAGTGCGTCACCTGCGAGCGTTCCGAAATCCTCACCGAATTTTGCCCAGGTGCTCGGCACGCCTCTGCGCAGTGTGTCATTATCCATACACGGCAGATCATCATGTACAAGGGAAGAAGAATGTATCATCTCCATTGCCGCCATGATAGGAAATACCGCCTTCATCTCGGCATCGCTTAATTCCTCGGAGCCGTTGTTTCTGCACAATATATATGCACATTCCGTAAGCAGAGGTCTAAGTCTCTTGCCGCCGTTTCTGACGGAATAATTACTTGCTTCAAATATTATCTGCTGGAAGCCCTTCTCCTCGGGAAGATATTTCTCGAGTTCACGGCTTATCGCAGCAGACCTTTCCTTCAATATGGTCTTAAGTTCCATATCATTCCTCTTCGTTCAGTATCCTGATCTCTTTTTCTATCTTGTCAATACCTGCCTCGGCGTCCTTGATAAGCTTAAGCCCCCTCTCATAGAGTCTGAAGCTTTCTTCAAGTCCTGTCTCCTTGGCTTCCATCCTGTTTAATATTCCATCTATCCGTTCGAGGCTTTCCTCGATAGATAATTTCTTATCTGTCTCACTCATAACTGATACTCTCCGCGGAGATGACCCTTGTACTTATACGTCCGTCCCTTACATATACATTCAGCATATCATCGGGTTTAAGCTCGCTTACGGAAGAAACGGTATGTCCGTTTTCATCACTTAAGAATCCGTAGCCTCCGCTTATTTTCTTTAAGGGTGACATCTCATCAAGCCTTACGGCATGTACGGCAAGGCTTTTCTTGCCTGCCTCCAGTTTTTCCGACATTTTCCCTGCAAGCAGCTGTCTGTCAAGCTTGGTCTTTGCCTTAAGCAACTCGGACTTATTATACATAAGTTGTTCCATACGAAGCCTTGCCGAATCGGTCTTGTGTCTGAAATCGTTCATAACGGATCTCGGTGACAGACGTTCGAGCCTGTTATACTCTGACTTAAGTATGCTTCTTGCCATTTCCAGTGCAAAGCCCATATCATTCTTAAGCATCTGCTTCCTTGCACTCAGTTCTCCGATAAGCTCTTCCATATCAAAATTGGCAAGCTCGGCAGCTGCCGAAGGAGTCGGTGCTCTGAGATCCGCAACAAAATCGGCTATGGTAAAGTCCGTCTCGTGACCGACTGCGGATATGATAGGAGTCTCGGCTTCGAATACAGCCTGAGCGACACTCCTGTCGTTGAACGCCCACAGATCTTCTATCGATCCGCCTCCGCGTCCTACTATCAGCACATCGAGTCCCATTTCATCCAGACGTCTTATGCCCTTTACTATACTTTCTGGAGCATTATCTCCCTGTACCAATGCAGGATATAATATAAGTTCCACATATGGATTCCGACGCTTGCTCACGTTGATTATATCTCTGATCGCGGCTCCGGTAGGCGATGTTACTATACCTATCCTTTTACAGTACTGAGGTATAGGCTTTTTATAGATGTCCGCGAACATCCCCATCTCCCCAAGTTCTTCCTTAAGCTTAAGGAATCTCTCGTATAATTCGCCTGCTCCCGCAAGGACACAGTCTCTGACATACAATTGATAGCTTCCGTTTTTCTCGTATACGCTTATCTGTCCGGCAGCTTCTATCCGCTGCCCGTCCGCAAGCCTGAACTTAAGGCTCTGTCTGCTGCCTGCAAAAATCACACAATTAAGAGCCGCAAACTCATCCTTAAGCGTAAAGTAAATATGTCCGGTGCCGTGATACTTGCAGTTGGACACCTCTCCTCTGACCCTTATGCGATTAAGCGCATAATCTCTTGAGAACAGATTCTTGATATAATTATTTACCTGTGTGACGGTAAATGCCTCTGCCATCTCCTGTTATCAAGCCTCCGGCTGTACATTCTCCTGCCCGGCAGGAACATCCTTGCGAACAAAGTGTGCCAGCAGTCCGTTGATAAATGACGGTGCATCATCATTACAGTACAGCTTTGCAAGCTCTACTGCTTCATTGATCGCAACCTTGACAGGCACAGTGCCGTCATGGTTTATCTCGTATACGGCAAGTCTGAGTATATTAAGCTCGGCTCTGCCCATATATCTGGTCTTCCAGCCCTTCGCCTTGGCATCGATCTCGGCATCAAGCTCAGCTTCCATAGATCCGATCTCCGTTGCCTTGTTGATTATCGTATCCTGCTCCTTGTAGGTGACAGGAATATCGCAGGACTGCTCCATGTATTTCTCCACAAGTGTGCGTATATCCTCACCTTCATGGAAGTCCAGTCCGAAAATTATCTTAAATACTTCTTCTCTTATCTCGTGCTTAGTCATAGATGCTCACCGATTAAATATTCTCTGCCGAGGTATCTATTCCGGCAACATTTACATTGATCTCGCTGACAGTAAGTCCTGTCATGCTTTCGATGGTGCTTCTTACCTTATCTTGTATCTTTGCGCTGACATCCGGAATGTTGCAGCCGTACTTGATGATAACGGAAACCGTAAGCTTTACCACATCATCATTTACACTCATCTTAACTCCCTTATCGAGAGTCTTTCTGCCGAGCATTGCAACTATCTCGTCTGTAGAGCTTCCTGCCATTCCCGACACTCCGTCTATATCGGTTGCCGCAAGGGCTGCAATACATCTGATAACATCATCTGCGATCTTGATGCTGTCTTCGTGCTCTTTATTGTCATTAAGTGTAATATTTATATTATCTGCCATAACTGCCTCCTCATTGTCGTATTTGAGAGTTAAATCATTATACCATACTGTGCATAAAATATACATTATTCATGTACAGATTTTATCCTTGATTTTGTCATAGGAGGATTGCTTTATTCCGTTAACCTTCATAATATCCTGAGGCGATGCAAATGCTCCTCTTTGTTCTCTGTAGTTGATAATGTCATTTGCCCTCTTTTCTCCTATGCCGTCAAGCTTCATAAGTTCCGACTTATCGGCGGTATTTATATTTATGAGTCCTGCCTTTCTTTCCGCCTCTGCCGCAGCAAGCTCTGTGCTCTCCTTAAGTGCCTGCTCCAGATACCCTTCCTCACATACAGCCATCAGTTCTTCCCTGACCGTTGCTTTGATCAAGGCTCTCAGTTTCTCCTCGGCATCAGATGAAAAAGCATTGACCTCTACTCCGCCTTGTCCGTATGCGGTATAAGAGGTATCACCCGTTTGCGCCTCTTTATTATCCGAAGCATTTCCGCTGGAATCTCCCGGCGTTTCCGCACCGGCTTCCGGATCCGCAGCAGGCTTGCCGCTGCCTGTGACGGAAGAGTCCTCCGACAAAGCTTCCCCTGCTATAAGTATCCCTCCTCCGGAATCATTTCCCGAAAATGCTTCTCCGCTCAAAACATAAAAAGCAGCCGATACAACTATACCGACTGCAATTATTATATACTTGATATACTTTATTTTTTTCATGGCAATGTGCCGACCGGATATCAGCAATCTGCTTACTCCATAATAACGCCGTTTGCAGAAAAAAACAAATATGATTTATGCCTTTGCTTCTTCTTTTGCTGCCTCTTTCGGAAGCTCTGCCGTACAGCAGGGGCAGCGTGTCGCCTTTACGTTTATCTTTGAAAAGCAATACGGGCACTCCTTCTCCTTAGGTGCTTCCTCAGGCTTATCTGCCTCAAGCAAAGAACGAAGCTTGTTTACCTGCTTTACAAAAACAAATACGATAAACAAAAGTATAACAAAATTGATAACATCAGTAATAAACTGGCCGTACTTAAGCAAGGCGGCATCTCCGGCCTCGGCAAGACTGTCATAGTGGTTGCCGTCAAGAGCGATAAACATATTTGAAAAATCGATCTTTCCTACGGCAAGTCCCACTATAGGCATAAATATGTTGTCTACAAGTGACTTGACTATGGTAGCAAAGGTGCCGCCGATCATAATACCGACAGCCATATCGATCATATTGCCCTTTACCGCAAACTCTTTAAACTCGTTTAAGAACTTCTTCATATCGTTCCCCTTCCTCCGTGAATAAGTTGCTTATACTTTTGTTTATGATCAAAGCCGGTTTTTTAAGCCTTTTCCATCATCTCACGTATTTCTTCCGGCGTAAACTTATATTTTTTCGAACAGAAATGACACTGAAGCTCTATATCCTTGCCCTCATCTATCATATCCTGAAGTTCTTTCTTACCTACGCTTAAAAGCGCCTTCGAAACACGGTCTCTTGTACAGTCACATTCAAAGCAGCAAGGCATACTGTCATTTATCTTAAGATCAAACTCTCCGAGTACAAATCTAAGTATATCCTCCGGACTCATATCCTTATCAAGCATGGATGTAATGCTTGATATCTCTCCGATACGTTTCTCAAGCTTATCGATTATCTCATCGCTTGCGCCCGGCATAAGCTGTATCATAAATCCGCCTGCCTGACGAACGGTATTATCCTTATTCATGAGCACTCCGAGCGCTACTGTCGAAGGCACCTGCTCGCTTGTCGCAAGATAATAAGTAAGATCCTCTGCGATCTCTCCTGTAACAAGTATGGTCTGTCCTACATACGGCTCTTTAAGACCGATGTCCTTGATAACAGAAAGCACTCCGAGATCAAGTGCTCTGCCGACATCAAGCTTGCCTTTTTCATTAGGAGGCAGCATAACACCCGGGTTATTGACATAGCCCTTGACATGTCCCTTACTGTCTGCAGTTACCAGCAGTCCTCCTATAGGCCCGTCGCAATTGATCTTAAGTGTAAGAAGATCCTTGTCATTCTTCATATCACTGCCCATCATAAGTGCGCCCGTCATCAGTCTGCCGAGTGCGGCAGTCGCTACCGGTGAGGTGTTATGAAGTATCCTTGCAGTCTCTACCGTTTCCCTTGTTGTTGCCGCAAAGGCTCTGATCATACCTTCCGCAGCCGTTGCTCTTATAATATAATCCTTATTTTCCGACATATATATTCACTTCCTTTTTTATGCATTTTTAAGGAGCTCTGTCTCCTTATCCGTAAGTAATCTGTATTCACCCGGTGCAAGCTCCGGATCCAGCGATATCGGTCCCATAGCTATGCGTTTAAGATAGGTCACAGTCCTTCCTTCAGTCTTAAACATACGCTTTATCTCATGATAACGTCCCTCATGAATGGTTATAAAGCAGCTGCTGTCGGAAAGCATATTGACCTGACACGGCATTGTCGGCTTATCGTCTCCGATATCCACACCTGCCATGATACGTTCCGCCGCATCGGGCAGTATCTTGCCGTCAAGCTCCGCATAATAGGTCTTATCCACATGCCTCTTCGGTGAAAGCAGTCTGTGCGCCATATCACCGTCATTAGTGATTATAAGCAAGCCTTCGGTATCCTTGTCCAGTCTTCCTACCGGAAATAGATCCGAACGTATCTTTTCTCTGATAAGATCCGTTACGCACAGAGTCTTGCCGCCTCGCTTATCCCTCGATGCGGATATGACACCCTGCGGCTTATTGAGCATATAGTACTCAAAGTCCGCATACTTCACCTCAACGCCGTCAATGCTTACGCTGTCCGAATCCTCATCTATCTTATATCCTGCATCCTTGATAATCGTACCGTTAACGCTTACCGCACCGCGTGAAATCTGTTTTTTAACTTCCGTGCGTGTACCCTTTCCGGATTCGCACAAATACTTATCTAATCTCATTTATTTCGCTTTCCTGACAGAGACCTCTCCTGACATCAGTATGCGTTCCGTACCTGTCTCATCAACAACAAGATTGGCATTGTCATTGATATCAATAACTCTGCCTGTATGACTGCCGCTTCCGTCACTCCAGGTGACAGCTTCGCCTATCAGCACGGATCTGTCTCTGTAAATGTCCAGTATGCTCTCTTTATCCTCAAAAACTCTTGCAACTGCCTTACTTATATGCTCGGCAAGGCTTATTGTCATCTCTTTCTTATCAAGTTTAATCCCGGTAATACTTCCGACAATTTCTTTAAGTTCCTCCGGGAGCCTGCCAAGATCCATATCAATATCTATACCTATGCCTATAACGGCATACTCTACCCTTGTACCTGTTTTATCAAATACGGCTTCGGTCAGTATTCCGCTTACTTTTTTTCCTTGAAGAAACAGATCGTTGACCCACTTGATCCCGAGTCTCTCGCTACCCGCTGCCTCGAGAGCCTGCAAAGCGCCTACCGCAACAGCCGGAGTAATAAGCATGCACTCCTCGGGAAGCTTATCAAGCCTAAGTATAAGTGTCATGTAAATGTTATTGCCGAAGGGAGATGAGAAACTCTTGCCGCTCCTGCCGCGTCCCGCAGTCTGCACATCCGCACTGATAAGGATATTACGGTCCAAGTCTTTGCCCGCAGCCCTGTATTCCTCTATAAGGCGCTTCGCATAATTATTGGTTGAGTCTATCTCCTCAAAATGAATATTATTCAGTCTGTAGTCAAATTCCTTAAGCATCCTCGGCCTTTCTTACAAAGCTGTCAAAGTGATAATGTATGCCTTCATATTCCTTTTCTTCTCCCCTTACTGCATGATCCCATTCGCTACGTTCATCCAGGTTAGGAAAATATGTATCCGGCTCTCTCTTGCTGTCATTTATCGTTACTATACAGCTGTCGCAATACTTAAGCATAAGCTCATACACAGAGGCTCCGCCTATAACAAATACCGACTCCTTATCAAGTCCCTCACAAAGCTTATATGCTTCCTCCGGAGTATTTACAACTGCAAGCACAGTCTGTCTCTCCGATGCCGGCAACGCTTTTTTTGATATAAGCTCATTGCAAAGCTCTCTGAAGCGCTCCTTATCGGCTTCGCTTTCCGTGGATCTAAGATACACATCTGCTGCTTCTATGGCAGCCTCGGATATCCTGTCCGCATCCCTTGTAAGCACAAGATTAACTCTTCCCTTAAGCGGCTTTCCTCCAGGGAAGCTCTCTAATGTCTTTCTTCCCATGATCACGACCGAACCCGCCGTTTGTGCACGAAAAAACTTCATATCCTCCGGGATATTTACCAGTAAGTCTCCCTCACAGCCTATGCCCCAGTTTTCATTTACATTAACAATTGCTTTCATATTCACTCACACCGCTATAGGTATATTTTTGATCTGCTCACCGAACTTATAATCCGTAAGCTTTATATCATCCGGAGTAAAATCATAAAAGTCCTTAACATCCGGATTAAGCTCGAACTTAGGCGCCGGATAAGGTGTACGGCTTATAAGCTCCTTTATAAGAGGCACATGTCTGTCATATATATGTGCATCCGCTATCATATGCACAAGCTCTCCGACCTCCATGTCGCTCACCTGCGCAAACATATGCATAAGTACGGCATACTGCGCGACATTCCAGTTGTTTGCCGCAAGCACGTCGTTTGAACGCTGGTTAAGCACTCCGTTAAGTACCAGTCTGCCTGTATTTGGGTTCCTTGTGCAATTAAAAGTCATGCTGTAAGCACAAGGATACAGATTCATCTCATGCAGATCGCTGAAGGTATAGATATTCGTCATTATGCGGCGGCTGTACGGGTTGTTCTTAAGATCGTAGAGTACCCTGTCTACCTGATCGAACATACCTTCCTTGTACTGATGCTTGACACCGAGCTGGTATCCGTAGGCCTTTCCTATGCTTCCGTCCGGATCAGCCCACTCATCCCATATATGTGAATTGAGCTCATTGATATTATTGGACTTTTTCTGCCATATCCACAACAGCTCATCGGTTGCCGACTTTAATGCCGTCTTTCTGAGTGTCAGTATCGGAAATTCCTTGCTGAGATCGTATCTGTTGACTACTCCGAATTTCTTAATGGTATATGCAGGCGTTCCGTCCTCCCAATGCGGACGTACCTTTTCACCTGAAGTATCCTGTCCTCCGTCAAGTATTTCTCTGCACATTTTTATAAAAACATCATCTGCGTATGCCATATATCTGTTCCTCTTTTATTCAGTCTCCGAGGCGGAATGTTTTTTGATTTCGCAGGTCCCAAAATCTCCTGTAAAATTTAAAAAGAATACGCCTTGGCACATCCTATAGTCGTCTTCGCAGCTGCAAGCCGTTGCTTCGCCGACTGCACTCCGGCTTTAATCGATAAAAAAAATCCCGAGTCCAATATGGACTCGGGTAAGATCTGATGCACCAGAGAAGGCTCGAACTCCCAACCTTTCGGTCCGTAGCCGAACGCTCTATCCAATTGAGCTACTAGTGCACGGTCATCAGACGCAAATAGTATTATATCATAATAATACTATTTGTCAAACTAAAAAAGTCCGATTTTAAATATTTTTATACCGGACTCATTCGGCAATAAATTCCTTGATCCTATCCATACTTTCCTGACTCAGTATATGCTCGATGCGGCAAGCGTCATTTTCGGCAACTTCCGGACTTACTCCGAGCTTTTCCAAAAACTTTATAAGCGTCCTGTGTCTCGAATAGACCTTCTTCGCCAGTTCCATGCCGTGAGGAGTGAGTTCAATGTACCCGCTGTCATCCACGGTGATTAGTTCTTCCTTGCGCAGCAGACCTACCGCACGGCTGATACTTGGTCTCGAATAGCCGAAATGATTGGCAATATCGATGCTCCTGACAGCACCTCTCTCGCGCTTCAATATAAGTATTGATTCTATATAATCCTCTCTGGATTCGCTTTTACTTAATACCACTTCAACACTCCGCAATAATTATATAATACAGTATAGCAATCTTACCAACCAAAGCAGAAACTGTCAAGAAATCCGAATGTCCGCAAGCTCTATCTGTATGCTTCTTCTCCCGGCATATTCATTGATCTTGGGGTAGTACAGTATACTAAGCTTCTTTGCCACATCAAGCTCCCTGCTCATTTTTTCGGCATCACCGAACATAACGGCATCAAGGCTTGCCCCGTAAGTATCCCGTAGTCTCAGCTTCAGGACATTTTTCTGCTTACCGAGTACCCTTTTATCAGTGAAGCTTATATCTTTTGCCGCAAATACAGGCTTCTCAAAATCCTTGCCGTAAGGTGCAAGCGCTTCTATCTCATTAATAAGCTTCTCATTTATATAAGCTATAGGCATTGCGGCATCGATCCAGACTTTTCCTATAAGATCTTCATCACTGAGTTGAGCATCCTCATTCAGCTTTTTTCTCAGCTCATCAAGTTTGTCGGCATTAAGGCTCAGTCCTGCGGCAAGCTTATGACCTCCGAACTTTGTCATAAGCTCCGAAGCCTTGCACAGTCCCTCAAACATGTCGTAGCTTTCTATGGATCTTCCGCTTCCCTTTAAGCCCTCCTTGGCATCCGTCACAACTATGACAGGTCTTCCGTAAGCCTCACGCAGACGACCGGCAACTATACCTGCAAGAGATTCATGAAGTCCCGGTATATGGACCACAAGTATCTTATCATTAAGAAAACCTTCCTCTATTGCCTTTATGCCGTCCTTAACTCCGGTTTCGGTCATAGACTTTCGTTCTTCGTTAAGTTCTCGCAGATGTCCGGCAAGAAGCATCGCTTCATTCTTATCTTCTGTCGTAAACAGTCTGAGTGCTATATCCGCAGACTCAAGTCTGCCTCCCGCATTGATACACGGCCCTATCATAAAACCTATGTGATAAGCGCTGAGTTCGTGTCCGTCAAGATCAAGCGCTGATATCAGACTGCGTAATCCAAGATTTCCGCAGCCGCACTCCATGCTTCCGTCCTGACGCACTCCTCCGTTTAATACCTTAAGACCTTCCTTTACTATAATGCGGTTTTCTCCGACAAGCGGCATGATATCGCCTATAGTTGCTATAGCTGCGAGCTCAATGTATCTGAGCCATTCCCTTTCATCTCTCCCTAAGGCTGCATAGACCTGTCCGATCAGCTTCCATGCGGTCACTGCTCCGCATATCTCCTGAGTAGGATAGTTACTTCCCTCACGCTTCACATCAACCACTGCATCTGCCGGCGGCAAAATATCCTTGCCATTATCGTCTTTTCTGACATTATGATGATCCGTTACGACCACTGTTATATCATTGTCCTTGGCAAGCTTTAATTCATCCAGCGCCGCAATACCGTTATCACAGGTCAGTATAAATGATACTCCATCCGATACGGCCTCCTCCACCAGACGTCTGTTTATTCCGTATCCGTCATTAATTCTGTCCGGTATACGGGCATCAACATTTGCACCCGCTTTCCTCAGTGCTTTCAACAAAATTGCCGTTGAACATACTCCGTCTATATCATAGTCCCCGACTATTCGTATCTTCCTTTTTGTCTGTATCGCAGACTTAACAAGCTCTGCAGCCTTATATATATCCGGAAGCAGCTTAGGATCGTTCATATCGGATATTCCGCCATGCAGAAAGAGTTCAATATCCCTTTCGCTTACAATGTCTCTGTTCCTCAGTATCCTTGCTGTTACCTGATCTATACCGAATTTATCGGCAATTGCTTTGAAATCTGCTTTTTTTGTGTAAATAAACCAGTTGCTGTTCATTTCTTATATTTACTCAGATCAAGCACAAGTACATCATCGTCTCCGGGCATATCAGACTCATCTAAATCATCTGTATCATCATAATCGTCCTTATCCGACATATCCTCGTCATAATCATCCCAATCATCTTCATCAAAGAGATCGTCATAATCATCCTCATGCCCCGGATTGTCGGTAAGATCACCGAATATTACAGCCAGTGCTTCATTTTCCTCTTCCGCCTCTATAAATACCTCTCTTATCCTGTCAAAATACAGCATAAGATCAAAATCCATCTCATAGGGATCACCCAGAGGCATAAAAATGCCTACAGCCGTAGGCTCACATATTGAAGTTAATTCATCATACAAAGCGTCAAGGTTCCTGCCGTACCCTTCGGCAAATCCCATCTCGCTTGCAACAAGCTCCTGTGCTTGTGCCTTACTCTGAGCTCTTCCCAAATCTATCAATACTTTCTTCATAACCTTGCTCCTTATGTTTAGCTCGCAGTCAAAATTCAAGTCTCCGTCATATAATGATTTCAGTCCTGATGCTTATACTTTCTCTCAGTTATCATACAACAATTCAAATGTCTTATAATGATCGCCGGTATAATAAAGAAGACCTTTATTACTGTAAACCATTCGTTCAGTGCCTCTATATCCATTATTTTTATCGAAGTTTACATCACATTCGAAATATTTTCCGGCTTTTTATCGGGTAAATCACCCTCGTAATTGCCGAATCTGTCTCCTCCGATACTCTTTCCGGGACAAGCCTCTCCCGGATTACCTTTCTCAAAATGTTTTATCAATATCTTTTATCGAAAGCTCTGTCCCTACGGCAGTCGTTGTTTCTTCCGGGTTTTTGCCTTTCGACTCCGTAAACAAAGTGAAAAGATAAAAACTGGCGACCAGCACAAAAATCACGAGCTCGATCTTAGTTCTCTTTTTCATATTGTGATTTCCTTTCCGCATTATTATACGTTAAATCACTCTCCTTTGCACTCTTTTTACTTATGGATAAACAATAATCGAGTAGGAGGAATTTCTCTTAAGTGAGAAATCCCGACCTCTCACACCACCGTGCGTACCGTTCGGTACACG
>CAKRTC010000021.1 GCA_934402055.1 uncultured Lachnospiraceae bacterium
TGTAGTCGGCAAAGCAGCGGCTTGCAGCTGCGAAGACGACTATAGGACGGCCAAACGAAAATGAGCACAAAGCTTCGGTAGAAGCGGGTGCGAATTTTCGAAGGATAGCGAGAGTACGAAGTACGAAGCAATCCGCATTTAATCGATAAGTGGGATTAAAGCCGGAGTGTAGTCGGCAAAGCAGCGGCTTGCAGCTGCGAAGACGACTATAGGACGGCCAAACGAAAATGAGCACAAAGCTTCGAAAGAAGCGGGTGCGAATTTTCGAAGGATAGCGAGAGTACGAAGTACGAAGCAATCTGTATTTAATCGATAATATAGGGGAGAAAGGATATTCAGTGAATTTAAGTTTATTTGAGATAGTAGGACCTGTAATGCTGGGACCTTCAAGCTCCGGCACTGCCGGAATGGCACTTATCGGTGCAGAATTATATAAGCTGGCTGAGGGAACTCCTGCAAAAATAAATGTATGCTTTCATCCGAGACATTATGAAGGTTATGCCGGATGCCGCAGTCATTATGCGGCTGTCGGAGGGGCACTTGGTATGTCTCCGGAGGATGACAATATACGTTTTGCACTTGATATTGCAAAGAGCAGAAATATAGATGTCAGTGTTTCATTTTTTGAAGAACCGCTTCCGAAAGAGGGACTTACCGTATGCATAAGCGAAGAAAATACAGAGGGAAAGAAATTCAGCGTACTTGGAGTTTCCCTCGGCGGTGGAATGATAAAAATACTTGAGATCAACGGCAAAGCAGTCGGTGATGCTGTAGATCCATGCAATACAAACAATGTGATCAGAGAAAATGAACTCAAAGACAGCAGCTGCCGAGGATGTAAGACATCAACAAGCTGTAATCTTTTAAAAGAAGGAAACAAGAGTGCTAAGGAGCCATTATTTACCACATGCAGACAATTTACAGAGCTTGCGACTAAATATGATGATATAGCCGATCTTGCATTTGATTATGAAAAGGCCGAATCGGGAAAAAGCTTCGCAGATCTATATGACAAAATGTATAATGAACTAAAAGTTATGCGTCGTGCCGTACAGCGGGGATTTATGGAAAAACCCGTAGGTTTATATGGCTTTGTCAAGGGCGATGAAGGTGCTAAGATCAAAGATGCCGCAGAAGCCGGAGAACTTTATGATGAATTGCTTCCGCGTGCTATATCGAAGGCAGTAGCTACAATGAATGTTGCAATGTCAATGGGAACTATAGTTGCCGCGCCTACATCCGGATCCTGCGGTATACTTCCCGGTTGTCTGCTTACGGTACAGGAACATTTTGATTACAGTGATAAAAAAATAGTGAGAGCTATGTTCATTGCGGCTTCCATTGGTCTTGTTATCAGATACAAAGGTGTTAAAATGTCAGGAATGGAAGGCGGATGCCAGGGAGAAGTCGGCGTATCTTCGGCGATGGCTGCGGGGGCACTGGTATATCTTAAAGGCGGCTCGGCAAACAAAGTATTTCATGCCGCGGCGCTGGCTCTTAAGGGACTTATGGGACTTATCTGTGATCCGATAGGCGCAAACAGCGAGATACCTTGTGTAAAGAGAAATGCGGTAGGTACTGCCAATGCATTTGCGGCAGCTGATATGGCACTTGCAGGCATAGAGAGCTTTATCCCTCCGGATGAAGTTATAGATGCACTTGTGCATGTACAGGGGCGTACTCCGGAATGCTTCAGATGCGGAGACAGCGGATTGTATTCGACAGGAATGGCAGAAAAGGCAAGAGAGCAGGAAGCATTGATGGATGCAGCGATTAGGATTTGATTTATAGGAATAGAGCAAATGATAGGATTACTGATGTCGAAGGATGATAATGTTGCCATTGTTACAAGCAATGTGAGATCCGGGGATGTGATAACAGTTGAAGGAAAAGAATATAGTGCGCTGCAGGATATACCACAGGGACATAAGATCGCAGTGAGAGATATTTCCAAAGGTGACGATATAATAAAATACGGTAAGACTATAGGAAGAGCAAGTACCGATATTAAATGCGGCGAATGGGTGCATTGTCATAATGTGGAAGACATAACGGCAGAAATAAGCAGAAAATATGCTGAAAAATATCGTGCAAATATGACAGAATAAGGCATTACGGAGAGGTGTTTGTGAAAAACTTCATGGGATACGGCAGAGCTGACGGCTCTGTCGGAATAAGAAATTATATATTGGTAGAGTCGCTGGTACAGTGTGCAAACAGTACGGTAGACAAAATAGCGGCAGCAACAGGCGCACATCCTATAAAGATAGATACAGGCTGCGGGGAATTTGACGATGCGGCACAGCGTACAAATCTTGGTCTTATATGCGCCGGAAGGAATCCGAATGTATACGGAGTATTACTTGTAAGTCTCGGATGCCAATGGACAGATCCCAAGCTTATACAGCGTGAGATAGAGCTTGCAGGTACGAAAGTTTTCCATCTTTGTATTCAGGATGAAGGCGGCATGGCTGATACCATACGTCACGGAACCGAGATCATCAGGAAAATGCAGTCTGAGGCAGAAAGCCTCAAGAGAGAGGAATTTCCTTTATCAAAGCTTATTATATCACTTAATTCGGGAGGTTCCGACTGGACAAGCTCTATAAGCTCCAATCCGGTATGCGGTGAAGCCGGTGACAGACTTATAGCAGACGGCGGTTCCGTGATAGGCGGAGGAACAAGAGGTATGCCCGGAGATGAGAGCTATACCTGCGAGCTTGCTGTCAATAAAGAACTCGGACTTAAGATACTTGATATGGTCGAGGACTATTGTGAGGATATATACGCACTTACGGGAGAACGTGTACAGGATGTCAATCCTACCCCGGGAAATAAGGCAGGCGGTATTACCACACTTGCCGAAAAGGCAATGGGTAATTCAAAGATGCAGGGAACTGCTCCGCTGCAGGGACTGCTTGAGCTTGGAGAGAGGCCTCCGTATCCGGGTGCATGGTTTATAGACGAACGCCACGGAGGGAACGATACCTATCTTACTACCGCATTTGCCATGTGCGGGGCGAACCTTATGCTCTTCACAACAGGCAGAGGTACGCCGCAGGGAAATGCCGTTATGCCAATAATCAAGATAACAGGCAATCCTGATACGGATAAGCTGTTCGGAGATGAAATGATCGATTATTCATGTGCGGGCATACTTGACGGAAGCAAAAAAATCAGCGAGTGCGGTGAGGAACTGTATGAGCTGATATGTGCTGTAGCGGAGGGTAAGGAAACCAAAGCCGAGATCTTCGGAGATTACAGTTATGCAGCACCGCCTTCGGGTAAAATGTAATTTAAGCGCAGTTTGCGTGTTTTAATGCAAATTAAAATACTTTAGTGCGTGCGGCTGCTTTTTAGCATGAAATGAATCGGAAAATGGGGATGAACAAGTTTACTTGCAATCATCCTCATTTTTTGTATGGAAAGTAGGATTAGCGGATTTTTGTTTTGTTTAATTCATGAATTGATTATATAATCAAACATATGGATTCATTTTAATAAAGAAAATGAATTTTTCCGGAGATATAAGTAACTTAAAAATAAGGATATAAGGTCATAATGATGAATATACAGATATTCGGCACTAAAAAATGCAATGATACCAAGAAGGCGGAGCGTTTTTTCAAGGAACGCGGCATCAAATATCAATTTATTGATATGAAGGAAAAGGGTATGAGCAAGGGCGAGTTCAACTCGGTAGCTCAGGCGAACGGCGGAGTTGACGAAATGATCAACTGGGATGGTAAGGATCAGGATACACTGGCTCTTATCAAGTATATTGCAGATGAAGATAAGCTTGAGAAGGTACTGGAGAATCCTTCAGTGATCAAGACTCCGGTCGTAAGAAACGGTAAGCAGTCCACTCTCGGATATCACCCGGAGGTTTGGAAAGAGTGGAGTTAAACGGCAGCAGCGCTTCTTAATGTAAATGACAAGGGCGTTAATTTTACATTGAGATAGTGAAAATATAATAAGGTGGTCCGATATGACAGATACAGCAGCGGCAACAGAAAACAAAATGGGTACGGCTCCTATAGGCAGGCTTATCATATCAATGTCCTTGCCACCGGTATGCTCTATGTTTATGCAGTATTCATATAATTTTGTGGATAGTGCATTTGTGGCGAGACTTGGGGAGAAGGCACTGACAGCGGTATCTTTGTCATTTCCGGTAACAAGTCTTATGTGTTCCTGCTCTATAGGACTCGGAGTAGGCATAAATGTCGTTATAGCAAGAAGTCTCGGACGAAAAGAGCAGGACAAGGCAAACGAGGTCGTTACACTGGGGATACTGATGGCCTTTGTAATTGGCGTGCTGCTCAATGCTCTGACAGCTGTTTTTATGGGCGGATACTTCCGTTCTTTCACAACGGATGAGGAGATATACAGACTCGCTATGGAATACATGTCGGTCTGTGTGTTTATGCAGATACCGAATATGGTACATATAGCCATACAAAAGGTGATCCAGGCTACCGGAAATATGCTGGCACCCATGTGGTTCCAGATCGCGGGAGTTGTATTTAACCTTGTATTTGATCCTATACTCATATTCGGCATAGGCCCCTTCCCTGCGATGGGTATAAAGGGCGCGGCATTGTCAACTGTGCTTGGTTTCACATTTTCCATGCTGCTGGCATTCTGGGTACTGCTCGGAACAAAGCAGAAGGTAAGGATGAAGATAAAAGGCTTTCGTATTGATGCTGCGAAAATGCGTGAGATATTTTCACTCGGACTTCCGAGCTTCATACTCAATGCCCTGAATTCATTTACAGTAAGCTTTGCCAACTTATTTCTTAAGCCGGATATGACCGCAGTGGCATTTTTCGGAGCGTATTTCAAAGCACAGCATATGATAGTCATGACTGTAAACGGACTCATACAGGGCTGCCTGCCTATAATGAGCTTTAATTTCGGTGCGCGAAAGCCTGACAGACTTAAGAAAGCCTTCCATTGCGGAATGTTCGGAGCTGCGGGTCTTATGACACTCGGAGCTATATTGCTGTTCGCTGTTCCGGCGGGAGTGCTTGCACTCTTTGATGCATCCGAGGAGCTGCTTGCCATAGGCATACCTGCCATGCGTATATTGGTAATGGGATATACCTTTAACGGACTGTCTATGCTTATAGCAACCTATCTGCAGGCGATAGGGCGTGTTAAGGACAGTATGGCTGTAAATATGACAAGACAGTTGTTGCTGCTGGTGCCTATGATGTGGCTATTGAGACAATTTATGGGAATGACGGGAATATGGGCTGCATTTCCGGTCACGGAGCTTATCACCTTATGCATGGCATATATACTGCTTAGAAACAGCCGCAGCTATATAGATGAAAAAATGAGCGGAGAGAAGATATAAATGTTTTTTATGATGGGAATAACCAACGGAAGAAAAGAATTGGAGCACAGGCAGACTGTGATCTGTGATGTGTGCGGCAGATACGGAAGATATCAGGTCTTTATGACCTATATGGTATTGTCGGTATTCTTCATTCCATTGTTTAAATGGAATAAGCGTTATTATGTACAGATGAGCTGCTGCGATACAGTATACGAGCTGGACCCGGAGATAGGTGCAGCCATTGCTCACGGTGAAAATGTCGATATCGAAGCTAGGCATCTGCATAAGCTTGATCATGGAAATCAGACTTACAGATATAAGCGCTGTGAGCATTGCGGATATGAGACCTCCGAGGATTTTGAATACTGTCCGAAGTGCGGGAACAGGCTTTGATCAAAGCGTTTGATATCATAATTCGGCATAGCTGAATTTAGTCATTGACATTTTCCGCTGATGTATTATACTGAATGTGAGTTAGCGAATGCTAACAAATGATAGTTTGGGCTAACAAAAGCAAAATTACATTTTCAACAGTATACGAAATTTAAGGGAGATATAAAATGAGTGTTGTAATAGTAGGCGGAAACGAATGTATGGTAAGGCAGTACAAGGACCTCTGTAAGACCTACAGCTGCAAGGCCAAGGTATACCCAAAGATGAACGGAAGTCTCAGGAATAAGATAGGCACTCCGGATCTGCTCGTGCTCTTCACCAATACCATGTCCCACAAGATGCTGCAGTGTGCGCTTAATGAGACCAAGGGAGGAGAGACTGTGATAGCAAGGTCACATTCAAGCTCGATGGCAGCGCTCAAGACCATACTTGACGAGCACGCTGTTGTCGCATAATGAGTTTGTAATTGCTTCCCGGCAAACATATCGATAGTGCATAAGCTGTATGTATTGTTGAATGACGGGATTATTGTTGATGTACAGAGGGAACGCAGTTGCCGGGTAACGGGCTATGCTCATTACGCAACGTACTTGCAATCTAAATGAATATGTTTATAATATACTAAGAAATGAGGGGAGCTTGCAAATTAGCAGGCTGAGATCAAGCTGATATGCTTATACCCGCGACCTGATTTGGATAATGCCAACGTAGGGAGAAAAATCTTAGCGACAACTATTACGGCATCCGAAAGGGTGCCGTTTTATAATTTAAAAAGAAACCGAGCGCTATGAAAAAATTCCGGGTGACGCCGGTCGGTACGAAGAAGAATTCTTTATTTGGTTTTTTGCGAATAGTTCGCTACTTAAGGGAATGAATGAAAATGAATAAGAATGAAATCAGCAGAGATAATTACATATTATATGCCGTTACCGATAGACGCTGGCTTAACGGCAGGAAATTAAGTGATGACGTAGAGTCTGCCATAAGAGGCGGAGCGGGTATGGTGCAGCTTCGTGAGAAGGATCTGGATGATGAGGCTTTTCTTGAGGAAGCCTTGAAGCTCAAGGAGCTTTGTGCCGTGTACAAGGTTCCGCTCATAATCAATGATAATGTAGCGGTTGCACTTAAGGCAGATGCCGACGGAGTACATGTGGGACAATCAGATCTTGATGCGGCTGATGTAAGAGGACTTATAGGACCGGATAAAATATTGGGAGTTTCGGCGCATTCACTTGATGAGGCCTTGCTTGCGGTTAAGCATGGTGCCGACTATCTCGGTGTCGGAGCTGCTTTTGCAACAGGATCCAAGACAGATGTAAATGTCATCTCGCACGGCATTTACAGTGAGATATGCTCCAATGTGGAGATTCCTGTTGTTGCGATTGGCGGCATAGATGCAGATAATATTGCGGAGCTTAAAGGCAGCGGAATAAGCGGGGCTGCGGTAATAAGTGCGGTTTTTGCGGCGGATGATATCGAAGCTGCGGCAAGAAAGCTTAAAGTCAGGATCGCCGAGGCTATATCCTGATATGAGCCGTTTAATAACACAGATATCAGCTTAGATTGCTGAATAAGCGAGATATGCTTTAGTTATGGGCGACGTGCCACACGAAGACAATGATTTGTGCGCGTATAACAGTTGACAGTACTGACAGCTGTTGAGGTATTGCTTTATATATTTTGGAGGATAGTAATATGAAGGATTCAAAGACGAAAAAGATAGCTATAGCAGGTGTGCTTATAGCCGTTGCTGTAGTAGGAAGCATGTTTTCATTTCCTGTATTCGGAAGCAAGTGTGCTCCGGTACAGCATATGGTGAATATACTTTGTGCGGTATTTCTGGGACCGTGGTACGGAGTTGCGGTTGCGTTTGCGGCAAGCCTGATCAGAAATCTCCTCGGACTCGGAAGCCCGCTGGCATTTCCGGGCAGCATGTGCGGAGCCTTGCTTTGCGGTCTTTGCTATTATAAGCTTAAGAACCTTCCGCTTACATTTGTTGCGGAGGTATTCGGAACCGGTATAATCGGAGGACTTCTGGCTTATCCTGTGGCTATACTTGTTATGGGCAAGGCAGTAGGCAGCATTGCTTTTTATGTATATGTTGTTCCTTTCCTTGTATCGACTGTAGGCGGAACTGTTATCGCTGCATGCATTATCTATGTACTTAAGGCTTCCGGAACATTTTCATATATAAGACAGCTTGCACAATGAACAAATTACCGGTTATCAATTGCATATCGAATATAGTTTCTGCAAATGACTGCGCCAATATACTGCTTGCTGCGGGATTTTCACCGATTATGGCAGATGAGCCTAAGGAAGCAGAGGATATAGCAGAGGCGGCCGATGCTCTCGTTATCAATCTGGGAACACCCTCAGACAGAAAATATGAGGCTGCAAATGCCGCGGGGCGTGCATATAACAGACTTGGAAAACCGGTTGTTATCGATCCGGTGGGAGTCGCGGTAAGCAGCTACAGGCGAGAAAAGCTTGCCGAACTGCTTATGAATGTGCATCCGGATGTAATAAGATGCAATCTCAACGAAGCCAAGGCGATGATCGGTTTAAGTCCGGAGAATGCTTCTTCGGATCAGACCGACCTCGAGTGCGGAGTAACTGAGGATAATGAAATCACAGCTGTAACTTCAGACTGCGGCATAGATTCGAGAGAAGATGCAATCACAGGACATGAGGAGGCAGCGGCAGCAGCAAAAGCTCTGGCAAAGATGCTTGAATGTATCGTGCTTATAAGCGGAGCCGTGGATGTTATATCCGACGGAACACGCTGCGTGACCGTTAGCGGAGGCTCTGACAGATTAAAGCAGATAACAGGTTCGGGCTGTATGCTTAGTGCGCTTACAGGAGGCTTTGCCGCAAGAGCAAGCCTTGAGGGTCGTGATTTATTCACATCCGTATGCGAGGTCTCAGACTTTTTTAAGCAGGCTGCCGAAAAGGCAGAAGCAATGAGCTCCGAGAGCCGTAACGGAGGTCTCGGAGAACTGCATATAAGGCTTATAGATGCAGTGAGTATTTGATTTGTTTCATTTGATACTTCGTACTATAATAAAAGACACTCTTTGAGATGAGTCCTTGTACAAAAGAGAACACTGTCGCAAGCGACAGTGTTCGGCGCGAGAATATACAAAGGCATATTCTTTAGAGAAATTTATACCACAGGATAGATCTTAGGCGTTGTCTTTGCACATTCGCAGGCTAAGAGTATTCCGCCCTTTTCGGCATAGAAGCTGCATAAGCCCTTGGTTTCATATATCAGTATAGATGCCTTGGGATACTTATCGAGTATAGCCTGCCTGATGCGTTCGGCAAAGCTTAAATTAAGGCAGTGTGCAATATAAATGAGTCCGCCTTCATAGCCTGCTTCTTCAAGATTTTTAAGGAAGGCTTTGAGGGTTCCGGCTTCTCCGCGGCATTTTGCTGCTATAGTTATCTGACCTGTAGGATCGCCTGTGGCAAGTACACGTATGCCGAGCAGGCCGGCTGCAGCAGCAACGACCTTATTTACACGTCCGTTTGCGGCAAAATTATGGAAGGATTCCAAAGCAAAGAATATCCTTGAATGCCTGATATAATCGTCACCAAGAGCAATTATCTCGTCATAGCTCTTGCCGTCCCTTACATATTCGGCTATCCTGTCGGCAAGCATACGCACCTCAGGCCCTGCACTGAGTGAATCAAATACATGAACCTTTGCGTTTGGATGCTCCTCAACATACAGATTTCCGGCGGTTACGGCAGCATTGTAGGTGCCGGAGAGCCCCTCGGAGAGTGTTACGACAAATACTTCATCGGCTCCTTCATAGCTGTTTATCCATTGCTCAATGCCGGGGCATGCCGTGCGGGAAGGCCCGTTATATTTTGAAAGGTAGTCGAGCATCTCATTTACATCAAGATCCTCATCATCTGTAAAGCTTCGTTCATCGGTTGAGATGGTGAGCGGAACCAGGCGGTAATCCACACCCTCTATATCTGCAAAATCAGCAGAGCAATCTGCTATGACACGTCTTATCATATCTGTAGTTTCCCCTTTATAAACACCTTATATCTTATAGGATGTGATAACATTCCTTCATTAAGTTTAGATGAAAATGTGTATCTGTTTTAATTATTACTTTGATTAGCATCTTGTTTTTGCTATACTAACAAAACGGGATCGGAGATGTTATTGCCGATATTTTTACAGAGGTAGAAAAAATGATATACAGTGAATTATGCGGACACAAGGTATCGAGGCTCGGCTTCGGAACAATGCGTCTGCCTTTGCTTGCGGACGGAACTACAGTAGATAAGGAACAGACCGAGAGGATGATAGATTATGCCATAGCTAACGGCGTAAATTATTTTGATACCGCTGCACCTTATCATCAGGGAACCTCAGAGATAATAACCGGAGAGATACTTAAGAAGTATCCGAGAGAGAGCTTCTATCTTGCAACCAAGTATCCCGGACATCAGATAGCAAAGAGCTATAATCCTGCCGAAGTATTCGAGGAGCAGCTTGAGAAATGCGGCGTGGATTATTTTGATTTCTATCTTCTTCATAATGTAAATGAAAAATGTTATGACGTATACACGGATCCTAAGTGGGGCATACTCGATTATTTTGTCGAGCAGAAGCGTCTCGGCCGTATTAAGCATCTGGGCTTCTCATCACACGGTTCACCGAAGCTGCTTGAAGATTTTCTGGATTATGCAGACGGTGAGCTGGAGTTTTGCCAGATACAGATGAATTATCTGGATTGGACCCTGCAGGATGCGAAGCGTAAGTATGAGCTGCTTACAGAGAGAAATATACCTATTATCGTTATGGAGTCAGTCAGAGGAGGAGCACTTGCAAATCTTCCAAAGGAGCAGGAGGAGAGACTTAAGGCAGTCTGTCCGGATAAGTCTGCTGCTTCATGGGGCTACAGATGGCTTACACAGTTTGATAATGTTAAGGTCATATTGAGCGGACTTTCGAATTATGAGCAGACTTTGGATAATGTAGAGACCTTTAATGAAGCTAAGCCGATAACAGAGAGTGACAATGAGCTGCTCTTTGATATTGCGGAGCATCTCAAGGATTCTATTCCGTGTACGGCTTGCAGATATTGCTGCAAGGGCTGCCCTATGGGACTGGATATTCCTACGCTTATAGCCAAGTATAACGATTACAGAGTTGCGCCTTCATTCAACATTTCCATGACTATAGATGCACTGCCGGAGGACAAGAGACCGTCTGCATGTATAGCCTGCGGAAAATGTGTGCGCATATGTCCGCAGAATATCGATATTCCGAAGCATTTCAAGGACTTCACCGAGGAGCTCGGCAAGCACTTGAGCTGGGAAGAGATATGCAGACAGAGAGAGGAAGCGGCAGAGGCATTAAAAGCTGCTAAAAAGAATAAGGAAGAGTAAGTCAGGAGAGAGTATGGTAAGAGAAAAAGAAGAACCTAAGAAGATATTGGTAATAGGGCATAAGAATCCGGATACGGATTCGATATGTTCGGCTATAGCATATGCGGATCTTATGAACAAGGTTCGTGACAAAAGGATCAGAGAAGGCTACGGTGAGTGTGATGCGGAATATGAGCCCTGCCGTGCCGGTGTTATAAGTGCCGAGACCAATTTTGTACTTGAGAGATTTCGTTTTCCGATACCGAGACTCTGTCTGGATGTTCACGCACAGGTAAGCGATCTTGATATCCGAGAGGAATCCGGCATAGAGGAAAATACCAGTATACGTGATGCATGGGATCAGATGCGTATCAGAGACATATCTACTCTGCCTATAACAGATGATGACGGTATGCTCAAGGGTGTTATTACAGTCAAGGATATTGCCATGGCAAACATGGATACACTTGATGCAAGAGCATTTTCCAAGGAGCATGTTCCGCTTAAGAATATTATCAAGACTATAGACGGTAAGCTTATAAGCGGAGATCCGGAAGCTGTTATAAGCGGAAGCGGAAAAATATCTATCGGCGCAAGTAGTCCGGAGGCTATCAAGGAATTTTTTGAGAAGGACGATATACTGATAGTAGGAAACAGATACGAGGCTATACATTGTGCCGTTGAGCTTGGAGCAGCGCTTGTCATAGCCTGCATGGCTTCGGATATTGCCGAGGATATCAAGTATCTTGCCGATAAGAACGGCTGCAACCTTATCTGTACCGAGAAGGATACCTATGCGGCTTCGAGACTTATCAATCAGAGTATACCTGTAGGAAATTATATGAAGCGTGATGTCATCTGCTTTGAGCCTTCGGCTCAGGTAGAGGATGTCAAAGAGCTTATGAGCCGCGTAAGATACAATTATTTCCCGGTTACAGAACAGGGGAAGGTAAAGGGTCTTATTTCCAAGCGTAATCTCATCAGTCTTCAGAAGAAGCGTCTCGTGCTTGTGGATCACAACGAGAAGAGTCAGTGTGTAGACGGCTTTGACGAGGCCGAGATCATGGGCATTATCGATCACCACAGAATAGGAGATATAGAGACAACCGGTCCTATCGTCTTCAGAAATGTTCCTGTAGGCTGTACCGCGACCATCATCAATGACATGTATCGTGAAAACGGTCTCATGCCGCCGAAGGGAATAGCGGGACTTTTGCTCAGTGCCATACTTTCGGATACGCTTTGCTTCAAGTCACCTACCTGCACTCACAGAGACAAGGCGGCAGCAGAGGAGCTTGCACATATTGCAAATATAGATTACATGAAGCTTGCCACTGATATGTTTGATGCCGGAGAGGATTTAAGCGGCAAGACACCTGACAGCGTATTCAGAAATGACTGCAAGGTGCTCAGAAGCAATAATCTCCGTATCGAGATCGCACAGGGAACATTTAACAGTCCTGCCAATCTCAGGAAGGCAGAGGAGATGATCAAGGATCACATTGAGAATATCCTCACAAGTGATAATGTGGATCTTGCTTTCTATATAGCGACAAGCATAGCTGATCAGTCCAGCGAAGTTATCTTTGCCGGAGACAATGCCGAGGAGCTTTTAAAGAAGGCATTTAATTCCGAGGACGGAGACTTCGGAGTAAAGGTAAGAGGACTTGTATCAAGAAAGAAGCAGTTCGTTCCGTCTTTGCTCAGTGTGCTTGATGCCGCAGAATAAGCTCTTCCGCGAAGCCTTGCAGATGGTGTGTTATCTGTCAAGCGGACATATTAAATAACGAAAATTTTTTCTTCCCCCGGTACAGTTTATGTACCGGGTTGTTTATGCAGAGTTTTCCGGTCTATGGGATAGGATTCTCCCCCCAATTTTATAAGCTGTGATTTCTGTTTTTTGTCTGTTGTGCCTGCACCGGATCGGGCTGTGCCTGACCGAGGTATTGATTCAGATTTTCCAGTTTTCGGTTTAATGATTGAAACTCTTTTTCACATTTCTTGTAGATGGAAGTCAGTTCATTTTTCTCCTTCATCAGTTCTTGATATCAATGTGTGTGGTGAGAACATACGAATATTTCCCTTCTAAAACCTTGTTAGCAAGTTATTTTCCAATGCGGTGAGCTTCCGCATAACTGACTTCTCCCGTAGCAAAAGTCTGTATCAGATGATACGATAGGAAAGTGTGGGGGATTTCGCCTGTGTCATGACACAGGCAGTGCTTGCTAGTTATCCTTTTAGGCATTCCAAAAGGGTGTGCCAATGTTGATAGAATAAAATTATATTATTCGAGAGAACGAATTATAATAATATTCGGAGGAATGGATATGGATTATATGACATTAAAAGAAGCCGGTGAAAAATGGGGAGTAACACTTCGTTGGATAAATTATTATTGTTCTGCTGGACGTATCCCCGGAGCTGTAAAGATGGGAACGGTGAGACACTTGTAAATACACAACGAATTCTAAGGAGAAAATGCACAATGGAAAAACCTACTCCCCCAAAATATAGCATAATCCTATGTGTAATACTTGCCATCCTTACAGCGATGGTGCTGCGTCAGATTAAGGCAGATATACCAATGAACAGGTTTGCACGTATACTTCGGGCATCCATATACATTGGAATGTTTGCTTCCTGGGGCATTTCCATATACATCCGGATCATTCAGCCGCAGGTAAGACGTTACCTCATCGCAATTTCATCATTGATGGTCTTCTGGATAATTATCAGGACAATACGTTATTCTCTGAATGATTGTATATGGTTGATGAGATATCTCTGGTATTTGTACTATCTGCCTATGTTGCTGATCCCACTTCTGGGAGTGTTCGTTGCTCTGTCCTTGGGAAAAGCAGAAAACTTTCGCCTGCCGAAGTGGACAATATTATTTTATATTCCAACTATTGCACTTTTGCTGCTGGTTCTGACGAATGACTTACATCAGCTTGTATTTACTTTCCCAACCGATGCAGTCGTGTGGATGAATGATTATCACCATGCCATTGGGTATTTTTTGATTGTTATATGGATGATATTTTGTGCTGTGGAAGCGCTTGCGATTATGCTGATTCAATGTCGCAGTCAGCATAGTCTGGAGGCATTGCTATTGCCTTTCGTTCCTGTACTATTGTCAGTGGTATATTGTGCACTTTGGATCTTTCGCGTGCTTGGTATTTTTCAGCTGGCATGGTTAAAGGCGTTTGCCGGTGATATGACGGTTGTATTTTGTCTGCTTTTTACTGCAGTGCTGGAAAGCTGTATCCAATGTGGCCTGATTCAGAGCAATACCGGGTATGATGAATTATTTATGGTCAGCAGACTCGGAGCACAGATTACAGACCAGGAAAACAGGGTTCATCTTGCCAGCCTTAATGCAAGAAAATTGACGGAAGAACAGAAAATAAGGGTCGAGACACAGAGGGTTTTGGCAGATAAAAGTATGCTTATCAGAAGTCAGCCTATTAAATTTGGCCATGTATTGTGGCAGGAAGATATTGGTGAACTTACAGAAGCAATCGAGCAGATTGAAGAAAAATGTCGTGATCTGGCGGAACATAATGGTATCCGACGGGAGAATCTGGAAACACGAAAAAAAATTCTTGCTCTTCATGAAAAGAATCGGGTAAATGATTTGATTAACAGGGAGACAGCCGGGCAGATTGATTTGATTGACCAGCTTCTGGTGCAGTACGATAGGGAGACAGATACCTGCAACCGCAGCAGACTTCTTGCAGGAGCTGCGGTTGCAGGTGCCTACATAAAACGTTTCGGTAATTTGCTGCTTGTCAGTGAATGCATGAAAACAGCAAATATCCAAGATCTGTCGAGATGTTTTGATGAATCTTTCATGAATATGGAACTGCTTGGCATCAATTGTCTTCATACACTTCCATCTGGTATTTTCATGGAAACAAAAGATATGATAAAGGTGTATAGTAGCTTTGAAACAATAGTAGAATCCTGTTTGTATGACCTCTCCCATGTATGGATCCATATGCGTAATAGCGGGAACAGGATTTTCCTGCATATGGAATTTGTCTGCGATACCGATCTTTCCAGGCTTGCACAAATCACAGATGCGTTTACCTGTGAAGAGGAAACTTACCGATTCACCTTTGACTTAAAACAGAAAGCTGGTGAGGAAGAATGAAACTGGGTAAAATTGTCGTACATTTCAAGAATAAGTATAAATTACGTGCCGCGGTGAAAGAGTCTCTGGATTCGCTTCCTACGGCTGTCTGTTACTTTGATTCTTCAGGTACAGTTAAACTATGCAATTCACTTATGTATGATCTTTTTCGGAAAATTACCAAAAGTGATCTGCAAGGCTTTGATGAACTGCAAAAGGCTCTGGATAACTGCAATCAACTGACGAGTATCATACGGGATGGAGATATATTTATTTTTCCGGATGGGAGAGCATGGCAATATTCTGCTGAGGATGTTAAAACGGCTGATGGTAAGGTTTATACGGAGGCAATGTTCAATGATGTGACCGAACTGTATGAAAAGCGCCAAGAGCTGAAACAGCAGGCAAAAGAATTGAAAAAGATGTACCGGGAGTTGAAGATTCTGTCAGAGAATGTGCAGGAAGTGACAAGAGAACAGGAAATTTTCAATATGAAATCACGACTTCATGATCAGATGAATATGGGTGTTTCCGCGATACGAAGGATGTTGCTTCAGAATGTCACTTCTGAAGAAAATGCTGCCGCTGTTGTACAGTTTCGCCGTGCTATTCAGGTCTTGCAGGAAGAAAATGCTTATCCGCAGGATGATGTGGCGGAGTTTATCCGGGACGCTGCAGTATCTGGTGTTCAGGTGAAGATTACAGGGGACTTGCCCAAAATAGGAAATTCTTTGCAGCTGCTTTTAACGGTCATGCGGGAAGCATGTGTCAATGCTGCCCGCCATGCGGATGCGGCCGTGCTGTATATAGCGGTAGAGCGGAATCCGGATGCTATCACCTTGCGAATGACCAATGATGGTGAACGCCCGAAAGAAAAGATTATTCCAAGAGGAGGTCTTGCTGACCTGGATAAAATGATAAAAGCGGCAGGTGGCAGGATGGATATACAGTCCAGACCGGTATTTGCGCTGACAGTGACTCTGCCGGTTTGTGAATGGAAAACAGAACAGGAGGTGTCCCTATGACAAAAGTACTTGTGATCGATGATCAGCGGATTGCCAGAGAGTATATGGAGAATGTTGTAAGGAATGGCATGAACTATGAACTTGCAGGCAGTCTGTCCAGAGCAGAACTTGCCGAGACTGTCTGCCGCAGAAGTAAAGTGGATCTGCTACTTATGGATATCTGTACCCATGGAACAAAGGATGGCATCGATTCGGCTGCCGAGTTGCGTGCACGGTTTCCGGAACTGAAAATTATTGTTGTTACTTCGATGGTTGAGGAGAGTTTTATCAAGAGGGCAAAAGAAGCAGGGGCGGACAGTTTCTGGCACAAGGAAGTCAGCCCGGAAGACTTGATTACTGTTATGGATGCAACCATGCAAGGCAAGAAGATATGGCCGGGTGATACACCTACTGTAAAACTGGGGATTGCAACCAGTGATGATCTTACAGAAACGGAAATCAAAGTTCTTCGTCTGGTCTGCGAAGGAATGGAATACAGTGAGATTGCAGAGGCACTCCACTATACTAGAGATAATGTAAAATATCACATTCGTAATATTCTTCAAAAAACAGGTTATGCGAATAAGACACAGCTTGCCATTGCTGTAACAGGCAAACGCTATATTATTCCAAAGCTCTTTGAAGAATAGCATTATAGCTTTTTAAAAAATCTTGGTTTCAGGTTTGAAATCAGGATTTTTTTTAAGGAAGGTTTACCCTTATGGGGAGGGAAAGAGAAAAAATGTTCCGATATAATGCGAGTGTAATCAGAAATTTCGGAGGTGAAAATTTTGCGGAGAGTTGTGCTTGATATGCAGAATGCTTTATTTGCAGATGCAGTAGCGGAAGCATTGCGTAGATTTGATTCTGATTTTGACCCGGTTATGAGTGAAAATCCGGCTAAAACTGTGGAACTATGCAATGCCACACTGGCAAATATTCTGATCATGGAAGTTACCGCATATGTGCCATGGAAGCTTGAGGAACGGCTGAAAATTCGTGACGAGCTAAGAAAACAGAATCCGGATTGCAAAATTGCACTGGTAGTTGATGAAAATACTGAGAAAAAGCTGGCAGACCGGGTCCGGCAGGCAAAGAAAGATGGTCTGATAGATAACTTTATCTATGGATCGATTTCTTCCAGCTATTTGTCTGCGGTTATTGATGCACTGTAAGTGGGGGGAAGAGTGAATGAAGAAACAAAAGCCTTGGATTTATGCAGCAGGAGTTCTTGCACTGACAGGTCTTATGATGCTGACGGGCTGTGGAGGAAATGGAGGGAAGAAAGAGCCTGTAACACTGACGGTCTGGCATGTTTATGGCGGACAAACGGATTCGCCGCTCAATGACTTGATTGAAGAATTCAACGAAACGATTGGTGTCAAAGAGGGGATAAAGCTTCAGGTTACTGTAGTATCAAACACGAACAATATCCATGATGCGGTGCTTCGGGCAGCCAATCATGAACCGGGAACGACCGGACTCCCGGATATGTTTATATCATATCCAAAGACCGTTCTGGCTATGCCGGATTCAGATATTCTGGTGGATTACAGGGGCTATTTTAGTGAAGAGGAGTTGTCTGACTATATCCCGGCCTTTCTGAAGGAGGGAGAGATTGATGGCCGCCTGGTTGTTTTTCCCGTGGCAAAATCAACAGAAATTATGTTTATTGATAAAACACTGTTTGACAGGTTCGCAGCGGATACCGGAGCTACGCTGGATCAGTTAAATACCTGGGAAGGACTTTTTGAATTGTCTAAAGCATATTACCAGTGGACAGATGCCAGAACACCGGAAGTACCGAGAGATGGAAAAGCCTTTTTCGTCCACGACTATCATTTCAATTATTTCCAGGTAGGCGTGGAATCTTTGGGAGAGGATTTCTTCCAAGGGAATAAGATAGCCTATGGAAACGCTTTTTCCAAAGTCTGGGAGCCCTACGCAGATGCTGCCGTTCAGGGCGGCATCTGGCTGCAGAAAGGATATGCAACAGAACCGCTTCGGACCGGAGAATCGGTGGTCAGCGTGGCTTCATCGGCGAGCGTTCTCTACTATGAGGATATTGTGACATACTCGGACAACACATCAGAACCGATCGAAGTCATTGCAAGACCGGTACCCTGCTTTGAAAATGGGGAGCGGCTGGTTATGCAGAGAGGTGCAGGTTTCTGTACGGTAAAATCAACACCGGAACGGGAACGGGCAGCAGCAGTTTTTCTGAAATGGCTGACTGAACCGGAGATGAATGTACGCTTTGTGACCAGCGTAGGATATATGCCGGTAACAGAAGCGGCCTTTAAGATATTGCCGGAGGTTGCAGAGACTCTGGAAGATCCGAAGTACAGGAGTCTTTATGAAGCATTTTTGAAAACACAATCTTCTTATCAATTTTATACAGCACCGCAGCTTGACAATTATCTGGAGTTAGAGCAGGCCTTTGAAAAAAATGTCCGCAGCAAGCTTCGCACAGCTTACAGCAGATGGCAGGATGAAGAAGATGTGGAAAAACTGAAGTCTGAGGCACTGGAAAATGTGAAGGCGTTACTTCCCAAATAGATAAGTGAGAGAGTACCATGGCAAACACATTGAAAGAACTTGAAAAAATCCTGAATTTGTCTTTGAATCATAAGGTTACGATGCATAGAAAGCTGATGATGTATCTGCTCTGCCTGATACTGGCAGCTTCAGGCATTCTTTTGCTGCTTTTAACGGCAATCGGCAGACCACTGAAGGCGGAGATGCAGATTACACAGGCTATGGAGAATCAGTTAAGCTCCGTATCCGATAAAGTTTCGGAGGAATTGGATACTTACACAGGGTACGGCTTGCAGCTTTCCAGAGAGCTGGGACAGAATATAGAGGACTATCTGGATGAAAAAGAAATGTCGGTTTCTGATTTGAACGACAGGCCGGAATTGCTTTTGGAAATACAGAAAATGATGTATTCAGAACTTAATACAACGATTCGTCTGGGGAGAAGCAGCGGTGCGTTTGCTTTGGTAAATGCAACGATTAATACTCAGATCCCGGAAGCTGCTCAGTCAAGGTGTGGTGTTTATCTGCGTCTGGTCAATGTGAGCAGCAATGTGATCTTAAGTCCGGAAACCATCCTTTTCCGTGGAAATACAGAAATTGCCAACGAAAACGGGCTGGAATTGCATAATCGCTGGAATATGGAACTGGATACAGGAGAGCTTCCGGGGTATGAGACATTGAAAGAGAGCTCTGCGCAGCCTGAACCCAGTTATTATTGGATCAGCCGCATGAATTTAAAAAACACTTGGGAAGATGTGATCCTGCTTCTGATACCGATGTATACAGAAACCGGCGAATTTCTGGGAGTTTGTGGGATCGAGCTGAATGCCGTTCATTTCGGACTGGAATATCCTGCAGCGGTCAGTCCTTATGGGTCTATGATTACTGCTATCGCACCTGTGGAAAAAGGAAATTTAAGACTGGATCAGGGCATGACAGGAAATACGGAAGGCTCATGGCTTGGAAATGCCGAAAGCATGTCCATCATAGCAGAGAACACCAATTATAGTACTTATCGTTCTTCAAAGTGTGATTATTATGGGATTCAGAAGCCGTTGGATATACCGGGGAGCAGTGGACAGGATTGGGCAGTTGCGGTACTGATTCCGCGGGAAAGCTGCGACCGGTATATTTTGAAAAACAGAGCATGCATGATGGGGATTATAACAGGATTTGTTCTTATTATGATTGCACTTGCATGGATGCTGTCAAAAAAATTTGTCAGACCGATTCTTCAGGGCTTTCAGGATATTCGTAATGGACAGGAGAGCGGAGATGGCAAATACAGCTTTTCAGAGTTGGAGGAGCTTTACAGATGGCTGGCGGAAAGAGGAAAAACACCGGAGGCAGGCGAACTGCCGCCAAATATGGCAGATCTCTTTGAACATTTTGCTCAGAACGTCAAAACGTTGACTAATGCAGAGTATAATATTTTACGATATTACATGAATGGCTATGAGGTGTCACAGATACCGACGGCAGCATGTATCAGTATGAGTACTGTAAAAAAGCATAATGGTAATATTTACAGAAAGCTGGAGATCTCATCTAATGAGGAACTGATGATGTATCTGGATCTCTTTCGGAGATGTGACTTAATTGAAAAGCTTCAGCTGGATGTTAAAACAGACATTTCGGAAGCAGAGACAGATAAGTGAATAAATAAGGCAAAAAGCACAAAAATCATGAGTGATTTTTGTGCTTTTTGCATGGTAGTCCCGGTCTACTATTTCTTTTTGGAATCTAAAAGTAGACCGGGGACCATATATTTTTGATTTTTCAGTCTATATGATGGCATTAAAGCAAAGAATGAGTCGTTCAGCAGGTTCACGAAATATTTTCAGAAAGGGGTTGGTTAAAACGTGCAGAGGGATTTACAGGATATGCTGACAGATTGTTCAACAGAAGATAAATTTCAGTTCTCCATTGTCTGCGAAGAATGCGGTAAGGTTTGGAAAAGCCGGGGCATTACTTTTTCAAAATCCCGTATTCCACCTGCTACAGAAGGAAAGAAAGTAGTCTATGCAGCACTTCATCAGCGAGAAAAAGAAGAAGCGCGGCAGAAGGCATCGATGGCTGGAGAAAAATTGTTCAGCAGATGTCCGATTTGTCATAGATGGGTATGTGATGACTGCTTCATGGTATGCGAGGATTTGGATATGTGTAAACAATGTGCAGAAAAGCTGAACGAAAAGGGCAGTATTGTCGGAATTCTTACGTAGATTTAATAATACCGTTTCTTTCGCTGCAGTTATTCACGGTCTTTCTTCCTCGCCTGCGGCGGAAAAAGCGGTTGAAGAGGCATTTATCTTGCAGGCAACAGCAAAATTGTAGAATTCAACAAAGGAGGAAATGAAAATGAGTAACAGCGGACAGAAATTTTTGAAGATCACTTCGATACTGATGATCATAGGCGGTATCATAGCTGCGATTGCAGGGGTAATCGCAATCCTCGGGGTCAGTGCTCTGGCGGCACTTTCAGGGAGTGCAGAAGGGGTGGGGCTCCTTTATGCCAGCTCAATTATTGTGACGATCTCATCTGTGATTCAGATTATCGCCGGTATCAAAGGTCTCAAGGCGTGCAAGGATCCTGAAATCGCCGGGAAGTGTGTAACATGGGGAATTGTGATCGCGGTTCTGAGTATAATCTCTATGATAATCGGCCTGATTGGCGGCGGTGACTTCAACATCACAAGTCTGGCGCTTAATCTATTAGTGCCCGGTCTGTATGTCTACGGGGCATTGCAAATAAAGTCTAATGCAAATAGATAACTTGTAGTATATGATAAACCACTTTAGAAAGGAGTGATTCTATGCAGGTAACCATTCAGAAAATACCGGAAAGTTTGCAGGAGTTTGAGGCTCTTGCGGCTGCCGGAAAACAGCCGGAGCGCATTTGCGCATTGTTCCTCTGCGCTTTGGCTTTGTTTGACAAAGATAAGGACGCAGGCACAGCCGCAATGAATCGGCTGCGCGGTCCAAAGCCGATGACACCGTACGATACACAGTTTCTCGGAGACAGGCTTCGCGGAAAAGCTTACCTTCCGCTTGCATATTTTGAGGGAGCAACGCCGGAGAACGGATATAAGCCGAGAGTGCCTTATGTTCTGAATGTCTCGGAAGATCCGAGACCTCAGGATGTTGAACCGGGTTATCTGAGAGTATTCCTTAAGACGACAGGTGCGGATTCGGCAAGACCTATGAAACTGCGTAAAAAAGAGTCTACAGGTGAATGGTTCCTCTGGGAATACTCAAGTATTTTAAGTGGCATACGCATTCCTGCGGCGGAAGATCCGTGGGCATAAATATAAGATAGACAACAGAAAGAAATAACGGGAGGAAATTATGAAACACAGAACAACTAATATCCTCTGCCTGCTGCTTGCGTTTCTGATGATATTCAGTCTCGCCGCCTGCGGAAAGAGTAAAGGTAAGGAAGCAGAAAATAATTTAATGAAGCTCGGAGACTACGAACTCATCTATAAGGGAGCGAGCATCATGGAGGATTCCGACGGAAACGATGCCATAGTACTGACTCTGGACTTTACAAATAACAGCAAGGAAACAGCATCATATCTCTGGTCTGTTTCAGAAACACTTATACAGGACGGTGAAGATCTGGAGGTTGCAGTCGTATTTACCGATGATGACAGCTTTGAAACCGTTATCGGAAGTCAGTTTGAAGATGTTGAGCCGGGCGATACGCTTGAGATCAAAACCGCATTTGTACTTAAGAATACAACAAGCAAGGTAGAAGCTACCTTTGAGGAGATATTCGGCACAAAGAACGGCAAGATAACTATCGATCCGTCTACTTTAAGCCGTGAAGAGGCAGCTGAAATAGAGCCAAGCGAAGGCAGCAGTGATGATGAACTTCTTGACTGGTGGAACGGCTCATGGTACGGCGTGTGGAAGATGACCGGATGTTCGGATTCCTACAGTGATTTTGCCAATATATGGATGGATATATGCGGAGTTATCGACATAGGGGCAGACTATCAGGGTACGGTTACTCTTTGGGATGAGGACTATACCGAGGATGATCCTATGGTCACAGCAGCAGTCAGCCTTAATGAGGCAGGTACAGGAGAACACGGTACCATGATGTCAGAGGGAGGCTGGTTCACAGATGTTGAACTTGAACATGCCGACTGGATAGTGGATCCGGGACTGCTTGATTATGATGATATGATCTGCATAGACGGAGATTATGAAAACGGTGAAGATGAATTCCATTATGAGATCTATCTTCGCCCATGGGGAACAACTTGGGATGACGTTGATTCGGATATGCAGCCTGCAAGCTATAATGACTGGTATCTTCCGCTGATCGAAGCCGGTAAGGCTTTGCCGGGCAGCATAGGAGAAACTTCTGCAGACGATGGTAATACAGCTGCTGCATCGGATCCGGGTGACAAGCCGACAGGTAATACAAGTGGAAATGTACCTGGCGGAGACGGACTTGTGAGCGAGGAAGAAGTTCAGAAGGGCTATGTTTGGATGAACGAGGTCAATAACACTATTTTCGATACAACATATGAAGAGCTTGCAGCCTACTTCGGTGTTGAGGGTGAGTTTGTCAAGGAAGAATACAGTGATCACATGAAGGCAAACTACCGTTATTACAAGTGGATATCCAAAGAAGACAGTTCACATTTTATCTATGTCAACTTCAAAGAGGAAGATTCGGGAGTATATAGGGTGAGCGCATATAATACAAGCGGATTCTCCGGCAATGAGGCTATTGCAAATTATCTTGATGTAGTCAAGGCCGAGGAAGCAGAGCGTAATAAGTCAGCATCCGCAAATGCCGCAATGAAGGATTTCTCTATTGTAGTAGAACCGTATTCCCATCCGGAGCAGGCTGTTAAAATCACAACAAAGATACCGGAATCGGGATGGTCTTACGATGAGTCAGGCAAAAAGCTTGTTGAAAATGACGATCCGGGTAAATTCGGCGCAGCATTCATGAAATTTGAGGCAAGAGGCAATGTAGAAGATTTCGATTATTACAAGAAAGATTTTGAAAATTATAAGGATCTTGATGATAAGGTCATAGGAGGAATCACCTTCCACGCACGCAGCTATAAAAAAGTCGGATATGATTGGATCGAATACATAGCACAGATAGATGACAACAGAGCATTGTCTATCGGACTGGTTAAGATGGAATGCATTGAGGGAACCATGCCTGACATCATTATCAGTAATATGCAGATACAGTAAAATATTGTATAATATAAAAAACAATAAGCAAAGCTCCCGTCCCTATAAGGGGCGGGAGCCATATGTGCATTGTGCGTGAGAGTAAGCATTGTTACAGCAGCGAAAAAATACTATATATTTAGAAAGGAACAGATTATGAAGAGAACAACAAAACTCCTGATATCGGTATTTACGGTGTTGGTTTCGGTGCTGTCCCTCTGCGCCTGTAATAAAATCCGGCATAACAGCTCTGATGTATCGGAAACGGCTGCCGAAAGTGTCGAAACAGTTGAGGAGAACAACGAAAAGATATCAGAGGACAATGCATTAAGGAGCAGCATGAGTGAGCATGCTTCTAAATATAAAAATGCGGAAAACGATTCAACTAAGCATATCGGATCTGTTGAGGGACAGAACTCACTTATATGGCTCAGGGATATGATAGACCTTCAGGATATCATGTTCGGTGCAGCGCAGCTCGGATATGTAGGAGCTCCGTTTGAAAAAGGCTTTGATACCGGATTTCCGGCGTGGCTTTGGGAAAATAACGAGGCAATGCTTCTTAAATATCCTTTCATCACGGAGATAGATAAGGAACATATTATAGGGACCGAGGGATTTCTGTACTGCATAGTTCCGGTTGATGAAAATGCCACTGTTGCCATTAACCGTGTGCAGTGGAATGATAAAACACGCTCCTACGATGTTGCAGAGGTGATATACAGATCCGAGAGCGGCGAGCCTGTGCTGCTCTTTGCAAATCTAGACGGAGTTGCATACGAGTCTGATACACAGGTGATAATTACCGATAACAGCGGAAATACCTGTATGTGGGATCCGTCCATGGATGCGAATTCATCTCTTGCGCCTTGCATGACGGAAACAGGAGTATCATGCTTGTGGGACTTTACCGAATATACCTGGCAGACAGCGCAGTCAGAGCTTGCAGGCCGCATGGCTGACGGTTGGTGCGGAATGACCGCAGCAGGGCTTGCCGGTTCACAGGGAACAGGTATGAACTGGTGTATAAATACGACTGATGGAAAGTCGGGCCGCAATGCATTTTTCTCACTATGCTTCTATCCGGGAGATGAAACCGGTGGTACGGTAGATCTGGATTGGATGTATGATGACGGAGATGACTTTGAAGAGATGTGGAGCGGTTTCTGGACTATCGAAACAGAAATTGACGGACCAAGCTTAGTGACGATCAGTCTGTCACTTGTCGGAGGCAAAAGCTACGGTGTTAAGGACGGACCTTACTATATGAGTGAAACCTACCCATTACTGATAAGTCCGAGCGGTGAAGAGCTGCTTATAGGAGAGGGTGAAAATAATATACGTCTTCCATTCATGTCAGAGAGCAGCAAGACAAGTGTGCTGAATCTGTCAGTAGGCTAATGCAGCAATCCGTATTATGTGCTTAAACAAAAATCACAGAAGCTTTTTTATGTCGGCTATAGTCTGCTCCGGAGAACGGTACAGTATACCTGTTCCTCCGTGCTGTATCCAGTCATTGATATTGCTTCGGAGATCGTCGATGAGGATATCGTAAGGTCCGTTACAGAATTTGATCTTATCCTCGCGTATAACGGCATTCACTTTTATAGAGTCCGAAAAATATCTGCGTGCCCACTTTATTTTGTCGGCTGCGGAATCAGGGATATTGCGCCACGGCTTGGGAAGTCCTGTAAGTATCTCTATCCTTCCGCCGGAAATACGCTTAAGCTCATCAAACATATCGAGTGCACCCGGCATAGGCTCCAATTTGTCATAAAAATGAGGAACCTTCCTTACGGCGTCCCACATAGCGTCGATCTTAACATCGTCCTGATCTTCCTGATTATGCTTTTCAATGTGGCAAAGCTCGATGATCCCTCTGTCAAAATCGGCAAGGACACCGTCCATATCTATATAAATCACGGAAACAGCCATATTTTAATTACCTTTGTTTGTACAAAATCGTAATAATGAAACCAACGATTAAAATGTAATCTATTTGGTCTCGGCTTTCAAGTGCATTTGATTTGACACAAGGATACTGTTTTGCTATTATTTAGGCTTATGAAAGGAGCTTCTGTATTATGATGGAAGAAAAGAAGATAAATACAGATGCAGCGGCAGAAAAGGCCGAGATCAAGCAGGAACAGCCGGAGAAGGAATATCACGATATTTTCTGGTATGCCATACAGTCTATTAAGGAGAATGCATTGCAGACAACATATCAGCCGCCTTCGGATGCACCGGAAGGATGTCAGGGCGGATGTGCCACCTGCGGATTTAAATGTGCTCATGCCGGTATAAAAAAATCCGAGTATGACAAGCCTACTTCAAATGATCCGTACGGAGAGCGTAATCATGTTGACATAAGTGAAGCACCGGCGCCGGAGACAACTTTCCCTCTGCTGCAGGTACTGGCATGTGTTGTGGCATGTATAGCAGGCTGTTATTTTGCAAACGGATTTTTTATGAGTATTTTGTCATAACTACCGTATCGTGAGCAGCTGTGTGTTGTATTATTTTAAATCTTTAAACCAAAACAGCCTTTTTGAGTTACTATGTGCTTTTATGCGATGAATGACCTTGTGTGGTATGTAGTATCTCATCAGGCTGTTTTCTTTATTTTATAGAAATTTCATACTATAAAATAAAACGTCTTCGGGGATGCGCATTTGCGCGAAGGCGAAAATTGTCCGAAACGACCGCATCCGGAGTGAGAATATGCCGGGGCACAGTCTTTATTATCTTAAAGTGAATGTTTCTTTAAAAGCTTTATTTTGACAAATACGCAGATTGTATTATAATAATGTTTATCGAGCTTTCTGCGATCTGGAGAGAGCCATTAATATATATTTTTTAGAAGATTTTGATATCATAAATATCACGAATCATTATTTCTGATTTTATATTTTTATGAGTATATAAGGTGATCCAACAGCCGGATCAGGACATATCCAAGGCGTTAACCGCTGTTTTCCATAAAACAACAGAAATGTCAATAACAGACTGGAGTGCTTATGAGAGCAAAATTACAAACTTTATCCGTAACAACATTAAAAGAATTGGCTAAGGCACAGAATATCAAAGTCAGCGGACTTAAAAAATCCGAGATAATAGATAAACTGTGTGAAGCTTCGGATGCCAAAGCACTGGAGGCGGCAGTGACTGTCGAGGATGATACGGCAAGCAAGAAAAAGACCGAGCCGGATAAGTCTGATGCTGCAGATGAGAGAGATAATAAAGAGCAGGAGCCTCGCAGACGAGTAACGGTGAGCTCAAGGATGAACAATCCGGAGCAGCCTGTCGCAAGGCGTACTTCGGCACTTAACAATTCGGCAACCCCGGTTAAGCCAGCAAGAACCGTAAGACGTGAGGAATATGATATTCCTTCATATAATGAGCCTGAGAGCTATGATATGGATGATCGTGATTACGATGTAAGAGATAATCGTTCACGTACCCAGTCATATGATACCCAGGATATGAGAAGCATAAGGCAGCAGGAGTATGATGACAGAGATTATCGTGAAGATAATTTCCGTTATCAGCAGAATAAGAACGTAAGAGGCGGGAATGACTACCGTCAGTCCGGATCAAAAAACGATCAGAGATCTCAGGGCAGAAGAACATCAGCAAATTTTCAGCAGCCGAGAAACAATAACCGCATAAGTTCATATGCAATGCAGGAGGATGATTATGATCGCGGATATTCCGTAAATGACGGACCGGACAGAAATTCATCAAGAAACGGTGAATCCGGAAGAGCATCACGTTATGACGATCAGCAGATGAGAGGCGCATCACGCTATGATGATCAGCAGTACAGAAGCAGCTCACGCTACGACGATCAGCCGGCAAGGGTATCACGTTATGATGATCAGCAGATGAGAGGCGGTTCACGCTATGACGATCAGCAGTATGGACGTGATTATGCACCCGATCAGGAAGACCGCGGAGATGCCCAGAGACCAAGCGGACTTAATTCACTTGATTCCGGCATAGAGGTCAACGGAATACTTGAGGTCATGCCGGAGGGCTTCGGATTTATCCGCAGTGACAATTACCTTCCGGGTGATAATGATATATATGTTGCACCGAGTCAGATAAGAAGATTTAATCTTCGTACAGGAGACATTCTCAAGGGTAATCAGAGGATAAAGGCAGCTTCGGAGAAATTTGCAGCTTTGCTCTATGTGACAAGCATTAACGGATATCCGGCAAGGGATGCCGAGACAAGACCGAGCTTTGAGAAGCTTACGCCCATTTTCCCTAATGAGAGGATCAGATTAGAGGACGGAGAGGGAAGTCCGCTTCCGCTCAGAGTCATGGATCTGCTTGCTCCTATAGGCAAGGGACAGAGAGGAATGATAGTTTCCCCGCCTAAGGCAGGTAAGACGACTCTGCTTAAGCAGGTGGCAAAGTCCATAATAAAAGATAAAAACATGCACCTCATCATTCTTCTTATCGATGAAAGACCCGAGGAGGTTACCGATATCAAAGAAGAGGTCGTAGGAGATAATGTTGAGGTTATTTTCTCAACCTTTGACGAGCAGCCGGAGAGGCATAAGAGAGTTGCGGAGATGGTTATCGAGAGAGCACGCAGACTCGTTGAGTACGGTGAGGATGTTACCATATTGCTTGACTCAATAACCAGACTTTCCAGGGCATACAATCTTGTTGTTCCTTCGTCGGGACGTACACTTTCGGGCGGTCTTGATCCAAATGCGCTCCATATGCCTAAGAAATTCTTCGGTGCAGCGAGAAATGTCCGCGAGGGCGGATCGCTTACAATACTGGCAACGGCACTTATCAATACAGGCAGCCGTATGGATGATGTTATTTACGAGGAATTCAAGGGAACCGGCAACATGGAGCTTGTGCTTGACCGCAAGCTTTCGGAAAAACGTATTTTCCCGGCTATCGATATACTTAAGAGCGGAACAAGAAGAGATGATCTGCTTCTTACAGAGGAGGAGCAGGCGGCAGTCGGAAGGATAAGAAGTGCCTTCGGTTCATTGAAGCCTGAGGAGGCAGCAGAGAAGGCACTTGACCTGTTTACCAAGACACATGATAATGCTGAATTCGTAAGGATGACCGAAAAGATTAGATTTAGTTAATATTATTGAAATAAGATTGTCATATAAGTATAATCGTGTAGAATATTCTCGAGAATTGAAAGGAAGCGGAATAATGAAACCAATCAAAGAAGGCAAGGTAAGAGAGATTTATGATAACGGTGACAGCCTTATCATGGTAGCAACAGACAGAATCAGCTGTTTTGACGTGATTTTGCACAATATCGTTACCAATAAGGGCAAGGTGCTTACTCAGCTGTCAAAGTTCTGGTTTGATATGACCAAGGATATCATGCCTAATCATATGTTGTCGGTAGATACCAAGGATATGCCGGAGTTCTTCAGGACTGAGGAATATGACGGTAAGTCTATGATGTGCAAGAAGCTCAACATGATCCCAGTAGAGTGCATAGTTCGCGGCTATATAACCGGCAGCGGCTGGGAGAGCTACAAGGAGAACGGAACCGTATGCGGAATCAAGCTTCCTGAGGGACTTAAGGAGTCCGATAAGCTTCCGGAGCCGATATTCACACCTTCAACAAAGGCAGAGATCGGTGATCATGACGAGAATATAAGCTTTGAGCAGTGTGTTCTTCACCTTGAGAAGCATTTCCCGGGAAGAGGCAAGGAACTTGCAGAGCAGTTAAGAGACAATACCATCAAGCTTTACAAGACTTGTGCAGATTATGCCGCAGAGCATGGCATTATTATTGCTGATACAAAGTTTGAGTTCGGTCTTGACGAGAACGGCAATATGCTTATAGCTGATGAGATGCTTACACCTGACAGCTCACGTTTCTGGCCTGCAGACGGTTATGAGCCGGGACATTCACAGCCATCATTTGATAAGCAGTTTGCACGTGACTGGCTCAAGGCAAACAAGGACAACAATTGGACACTTCCGCAGGATATTGTTGACAAGACCATCGAGAAATATCTTCAGGTATATAAGATGCTTACAGGAGAGGATCTTAAGTAATAATATCTGTGATTTCCGGATCATAAAAGTGTCAACTACGGAGTAAGTTTTATATGCATTTTCCTTTTTTTGGAAAAAAATCAATAAATCCGTCCGACGGCGGTGACAACAACGGAAACGGTAGCTGGGGGCCCTACACCATAGCTACCTGTTCCGCTGTTGTTCTTTTCAGCATTCTTAATAACATTTCATCAATAGGAACAGCTGCATCAACAATAATAGGCACATTTAAGCCTATTATTATCGGACTGGCTATAGCATATATGCTTAATCCTCTGGTTAAGCTTATAGAAAAGCTTCTGGAGTCGTCTGTCAGGAAAGAAAAGATACGCAATTGGATTGCGATTGCCATAGCCTTTGCGGCTGTAGTGCTGTTCGCAAGTGTACTGCTGTACAGTCTGATACCTCAGCTTATAGACAGCATCCTTCAATTTTTCAACAATATCAATAATTATGCAAATACGCTCAATTCGCTTGTGAATGAGCTTGCAGGTATAGCGGAGTCAAAGGGAATAGACGTTAACACTCTTAGGGATGCAAGTAGTAATTTCGTTACAGATGCGGTAACGATGCTTACCGGTTTCGGCGGTAAGATGGTAGGACAATCATTTTCCCTTGGAAGCGATGCCCTCGGCATACTTATAGGCTTTATTCTTGCGATATATTTTCTTGTCAGCAAGAATATGCTGCTTGACGGTATCAACAGATTGATGGATCTGACTCTTAAGCAGGAAAGATGCAAGAGTATAAGACACTTTCTCGGCAGATGTAATGTAATAGTAAGCACATTTATTATCGATGATCTGCTTGATGCATTGATAGTCGGAATTGTGAATTTCGTATTTATGACTGTTATGCATATGCCTTACTCTGTGCTTATATCGGTTGTGGTTGCAGTGACCAATCTGGCGCCGACTTTCGGTCCGTTTGTCGGAGGATTTATAGGAGGTTTTGTACTGCTCTTTGCTTCGGCAGGTTCAACTATTCCATTTATTATTTTCACTATCATACTCCAGCTGTGTGACGGATACATTATTAAACCTAAGCTGTTCGGACAGACACTGGGAGTACCGGGTATATGGATGGTTTCCGGTATCATAATAGGAGGGGAACTCTTCGGAGTACTTGGTATTCTGCTGGCTGTACCGGTAGTCGGTATTATGACCTTCGTATACAGAGATTATATTGCCGGTCTTGAAGCCAAGAAAAAAGCTGAGCTTGAAGCAAAACAGGCTGAGGAAGCTAAGATACAAGCCGAAATGGTTGAGATAGAGCATGAAATGGCTGAAGAGGACATTGAGGATAATGTTGATTAAGATCATGTTTTACAGCGAATGTTTATAAGAGATAAGAGTACTGAATACTTTAACAATTCTGGACTGCTGACTGATATTGCGGCAGTCCTGTTTTTTATGTTTATCTTATTGAAGCCTTATTATCTGAAACCTTCCGGATCTGTGGGGATTGCGGATATATGTCTCGCCGGAGCAGGGATGTTTCTTATGTTCAGAGAGTTTATAGGTTTTTGTAAATGCCGTAATAGTTTAAGCATTGATGAAAATGTAAACAGTAATTATCGCATGCTGATGTTCCAACGAGGATACGGTAAAAGGAATACAGAGGCGAGTGTGGTGATATCCGGTAATGGATTACTGTACAGAGATGATATCTGTATGTATCTGTTTATAATAGCGGCAGTTATCATTAATGCTGTGCACGAGCATCTGTATCCGCAGGGAAACTTCAGTATGTATTCCTTGTTCTGGGTATATAATTGTCTTGCCGTATGGACATGCAGAAAGCTTTCGGGATGCGAGCTTGTGCCAAAGAATGGCATGAACAAAAGTGCTGTAAGTGTCAAAAAGATAGTAATACGCTTACTTGAATTTGATATCATAATGCAGATTATTATACTTATAAGCGGACACGGAAGGATATTTACCGAGTATTGGGGAGCAATAAGGTATATGGGGAGCTTTAATGACCCGAATCAGCTCGCGTTCTTCATGCTGATGTCAATATTGCTTGTGTTTGAGCTGTCTGCAGATCCGGATGTATATGATGCGGCAAAGACTTGCAGCAGCAAAAAAAATGTGGTGATCAGCTATATTAAGGCATATCTGCCGGAGTTTATTACGGTTACGATTGCTTTGTTTATAATAATTATGTCAAAATCCACCGGCATAATGCTTGGAGTAGCTGTATTTGTATTTTTATTGTGGCTGTGTTCATTGCGCGAATTGACCGTTAAGGAGATAGTTTCAGGACGAACAGTATTGATATTTGCCGCAGTCGTTGGCATGATCGGAGCTTTGCTGCTTTGGTATATATGGCCTTCTGCGGATTTTAATGTGCAGGAACTCGAATACAATACGCTTACGAGGATACAGGAAAAATTGTGGAAGCTCTCGCAGGGCGGAGCAGGTGGTTTTCTGCTTGACAGAGGAGCAGATAAGATTGCGGCATTTCCGCAGTACATGCTTTTCGGAGCGGGAGAAGGAGCTTTTGAAAGATTTCAGTTACCGGGCAGAGAAATCAACGAGCTTCATTGCAGCTTGCTGAGCATATTGTTTTGTTACGGTGTTGTTCCGACACTGCTTATGCTTACATGGTGCGTAAAATGTCTGCGCAATAAGAATCGCTGGCAGCTTTGTGCTTTGATTGCACTTATAGCAGAGAGTTTTACACTTATTAATTACAGACAACCTATGTTTTGGTTCTTATTTGTACTTTGAACTATGCGTATAGGTATGTTATAATTACTCAGTCATATTGTGCCGATAGGATACAATAAGATTTTTTAGTGAGTATTTTTATTATTTATAGAGGAGATATTATGTCAAACTGTGCGATAGTAGGAATTAACTGGGGCGATGAGGGTAAGGGCCGTATGGTCGACCTTCTCACCGAGGACTATGATGTAGTAGTCAGATTCCAGGGCGGCGGCAATGCAGGACATACCGTTATCAATGAGAAGGGTAAGTTTGCATTACATTTGCTTCCTTCCGGTATATTCAGAGACGGAACAGTCAATATACTCGGTAACGGAGTTGCCCTTGATCTGGAGAATCTCTGGAAGGAGATAGAGACAGTTACAGCTCAGGGCGTTGCTATCACACCTGACAATCTCAAGATAAGCGACAGAGCATCTTTGCTGCTTCCTTGGCATCGTGATCTGGACGGACTTGAGGAGGCAAGACTTGCCGACAAGAAGTTCGGTTCAACCAAGCAGGGTATAGCACCGTTCTATTCGGATAAATATCAGAAGAAGACCATACTTGCCGGAGAGCTTTTCTATCCGGAGCATCTTAAGGAGCATGCCAAGGATCTTATGGAGTGGAAGAATCTTACACTCACAGGTGTTTACGGAGCAAAGCCGTATACACTTGATCAGATCATGAGCTGGCTCGAGGAGTACGGTTCAAAGCTTAAGCCATTTATTTGTGATACCGGAGATTTTCTTGAGCAGGCTAATGCAGAGGGCAAGAAGATATTGTTTGAGGCACAGCTCGGAGCACTCAGAGATCTTGATTACGGAATCCATCCGATGACGACCTCATCCAATACACTTGCAGCATTTGCACCGGTAGGCTCAGGCTTCCCGGCAGCAAAGCTTGACAGGATAGTCGGTGTTGTCAAGGCATATTCTTCATGCGTCGGAGAAGGACCGTTTACCTGTGAGTGGTTCGGAGAGGAAGCCGAGGAGCTAAGAAAGGCAGGCGGAGAGTACGGAGCAAAGACAGGCAGACCGCGCAGAGTCGGACCTATTGATATAGTTGCTACCCGTTACGGCGTTGAGAAGCAGGCTGCGACAGAGATAGCTCTTACAAAGCTTGATGTCATGAACTATATGGATCAGATTCCGATCTGTGAGAAGTACATCGTTAACGGTGAAGAGACAGACAAGTTCCCGTTCCCGGTACTGCTTGCAGATGCCAAGCCGGTATTTAAGTATATGCCGGGCTGGAAGACCGATATATCCGGCATAAGAAAGTTCGAGGATCTTCCTAAGGAGGCACAGGATTATGTACTCTATGTAGAGAAGGCTATCGGATGCCGTATTTCTTATGTTTCGGTAGGCGCAGAGCGTGAGGCGATAATCATACGCTGACACAGCATAAAAAAGAGATGAGGCTGCCGGAGTGATCCGGCAGCTGTATATAAAACAAAACGGGAGAGTTGAGATCGGATGAATAATAAGTACGAGTCACCATTGTCACAGAGATATGCGTCGGATTATATGCTGGAACTTTTTTCGGCAGATACCAGATATCAGACCTGGAGAAAGCTCTGGATCGCTTTAGCTGAAGCTGAGCATGAGCTTGGACTTCCTATCAGTGAGGAACAGGTTGAAGAGCTTAAGGCTCACATTACCGATATTGACTATGATGTTGTACGTGTAAGAGAGAAGGAAGTTCGTCATGATGTTATGGCGCACGTCTATGCTTACGGTAAAGTAGCACCTAAGGCTGCAGGAATCATTCACCTTGGAGCTACAAGCTGTTATGTAACGGATAATGCGGATCTTATCATATACAGGGACGGTCTGCTTCATATCAGAAAACAGCTTATCAATGTAATAGCTTCTCTTGCAAAATTTGCGGATAAGTATAAGTCAATGCCGACACTCGGATATACACATTATCAGCCGGCACAGCTTGTTACGGTAGGTAAGAGAGCAAGTCTTTGGATTCAGGATTTTGCATCGGATCTTGATGAGCTTGATTATGTTATCGGAACAATGAAGCTGCTCGGATGCAGAGGTACTACAGGAACAGAGGCAAGCTTTATGGATCTCTATGACGGTGATGAGTCTAAGATCCTTAAGATGAATGAGATGATCTGCAGCAAGTTCGGATTTAATTCTGTATTTGATGTATGCGGTCAGACTTATCCGAGAAAGCAGGATTCGAGAATACTTAATGTCCTGTCGTCAATAGCTCAGAGCTGCTATCGTATGGCAAATGACATAAGACTGCTTCAGCATGACAGACAGATCGATGAGCCGTTTGAGGAGAATCAGATCGGATCTTCAGCTATGCCATATAAGCGTAATCCTATGCGTTGTGAGAGAATCTGCTCACTTGCCCGTTTCCTTATGGCTGATGCAATGAATGCACCCATGACAGCGTCTGTACAGTGGCTTGAGAGAACTCTTGATGATTCCGCGAACAGACGTATATCACTTCCGGAGGGCTTCCTTTGCGCAGATGCTATCCTTATTATTGCCGGAAATGTTGCAGCCGGAATGAGAGTAAATGACAAGGTTATAGAGAGCGCGGTAATGGAATATCTTCCGTTCATAGCAACAGAGAATATCATGATGGAGGCTGTTAAGCGCGGCGGAAACCGTCAGGAGCTTCACGAGATAATCAGAGGCTGCACCATGAAAGCTACGCAGCGTATGAAGAACGGTGAAAAGGGAGGACTCCTTGAGCTGCTTGCAGCAGAGCCGAAGCTCGGACTTAAGGACGGAGAAATCAATGAGATACTTGAGCCGTCGAAATATATAGGACGCTGCCCTGAGCAGGTAGATACTTATCTCAAGAAGCTTGCACCGGTTATAGCCGAGGCTACCGGAGAAACAGCTGCGATCAATATCTAAGATCCACAGGTATAAACAGTCCAAGGACCGGAATAAAATTAAAATTCACAGCCTTATCAAGGCAATATGACAGAAAGGAATGATTCGATATGTCAACACAGGATACAGCCGCTTTTCGCGGAGACGATAAATACGTTGCTTCGGAGGATCTTCTCTCAACAGTAAATATCGCCATGGCTCTTCAGAAGCCTCTGCTTGTAAAGGGAGAGCCCGGAACAGGAAAAACAAAGCTTGCTGAAGCAGTTGCAAATGCACTTGGCAAGAAGCTTATCATTTGGAACATCAAGTCAACTACCAAGGCACAGGACGGCCTCTATGTATATGACGTAGTACAGCGCCTTTATGACAGCCAGTTCGGTACTCACGGTGTTGATGATATCGCGCATTATATCAAGCTTGGTAAGCTCGGAGAGGCATTTACAGCAGATGAACAGGTCGTATTGCTTATCGATGAGATAGATAAGGCTGACATTGAATTCCCTAACGATTTGCTTTGGGAGCTTGATCAGATGGAATTCAATATTCCTGAGACAGGAGAGAATATTAAGGCTAAGAACAGACCTGTCGTTATCATTACTTCCAACGCAGAGAAGGAACTTCCGGATGCATTCTTAAGAAGATGTATATTCCACTATATAGAGTTCCCTAAGAGAGAACAGATGGAGGAGATCATCAAGGTGCATTTTGATAAGCTTGATGAGAAGCTTGTTAACCAGGCACTTACTGCATTCTATGTTCTCAGAGAGATGCGCGGAATAGATAAAAAGCCAAGCACCTCGGAACTTATAGACTGGATCAGAGCACTTAGTATAGGTGGGGTTGATCCTAAACTTCTTGAGACAAGTTTCCCGTTTGCAGGAGTATTGCTTAAGAAGGATAAGGATCTTGCGGCACTTGCCAAGGCAGGACTTTGAAAGCTGTTAGGTGAACGATTATGTTCCTTGAATTTTTCTACACATTAAGAAAAAACGGTCTTGATGTTTCACTTAATGAGTGGATGACACTCATGGAGGCACTTGAAAAGGGCCTGCATAATCAGAGTTTTACCGGATTTTATCATCTTGCGAGAGCTATAGTGGTAAAGTCTGAGGTTGAGTTCGATAAGTTCGATCAGACCTTCGTTGAGGTGTTTAAAGGGGTTCCTTATGAGGGACCTGTACCCGATGAAGTAATGAAATGGCTGCTCAATCCTAAGGAGGATCTTCATAATGATTTCTCTGAGGATATGAAGATGCCGTTTAAGGATCAGAACTTTGAAGAGCTTATGCGTAAGATGCAGGAGACTCTTGAGAAGCAGGACGGTGAGCATAACGGCGGAACCAAGTGGGTAGGAACACAGGGCCGCACCGGATACGGAAACAGCGGCTGGTTCCCGAACGGTATTCGTATCGGCGGGGAAAGTATGCATAAGACTGCCATGTCGGTTGCTACAGAGCGTAAATTCCGTGATTTCCGTACCGATAAAGTATTAGATAACAGATCGTATCAGGTGGCCTTCCGTAAGCTTAGGAGTTTCAGTACGGATGATCCGTTTGCCGAGAAGGAGCTGGATGTAGACGGTACTATCGAAGATACCGGAAACAATGCCGGAATACTTAAGATAAGGATGAAGAATCCGCGTAAGAATGCTATTAAGCTGCTTATGCTTATGGACAGCGGAGGTTCTATGGATTGGTACTCCAGTATGTGTACCACCCTGTTCCAGGCTGCCACGAAGTCCAATTTCTTCAAAGAGCTGCATACATATTATTTCCATAACTGCATATATGATAAGGTATATACCACACCTGAGTTATTTGGTAAGGACAGTGTGCAAACAGACTGGCTGCTGAATAACTTCGGAAGTGAGTATAAGGTCATCATAGTAAGTGACGCTGCCATGAACCCTAACGAACTCATGGACAGACGTTACGATTGGCGAACAAGAAGTTATGATGAAAGTACAGGTCTTGATCGTTTGCTTAGTCTTAAGAATCAGTACCCTTATCTAATATGGCTTAATCCGGAACCGCTTCCTAAGCAGTTTGGATATTGGTCACAGACACATATGAAGCTTGCTGAGATATTCAATATGTATGATCTGTCTGTTGACGGACTGGAGAAGGGCATTAAGGCGCTGATGGCGAGAAAATAAAAAAAGTTTTGATATTTAATTGACAATTCATTGCTGATGGTGTATATTAAGGAAGCTGTCAGCAATGACACAAGCCGATATGGCTCAATGGTAGAGCAGCTGATTTGTAATCAGCAGGTTGTAGGTTCGAGTCCTATTATCGGCTTTATTTTTTTCTCGTATTGTGGCTTTAAGCCGTAATGTAAGAAAGAGATAACGCAAGATATTGTGTAGTTTGGTTCCTTAGCTCAGTTGGTTAGAGCAACCGGCTCATAACCGGTCGGTCCTGGGTTCGAGTCCCCGAGGAACCATTTTTTAATTGTTTGCCGGAGTGGCGGAATTGGCAGACGCCCGGGACTTAAAATCCCGTGGGTAGTGATACCCGTGCCGGTTCGACCCCGGTCTCCGGCATATTTTAACTCATAGGAAATTGCGTCCTATGAGTTAAAATACGCTCCGCGGGATGCGCACTCGCGCGAAGGAGAAAACTGTCGCAAGCGACCGCGCTCGGCGCGAGAATGTGCCAAGGCACATTCTTTTTATATCATAATACATTTGTAATTCAAGCAGCGTTCCACGCTGCTTTTTGTTATATCCGGCACATAGAAACAAGATGGGTGAACAGGCTGCTTGCAGACAGGTTCACCCATCTTGTTTCTATGCGGACAAGGCATGAAAGGCCTTCGGACGAGTAGTTGAAATAGGTGAAATTCCGGCTGGGGCAGAACTTTTATCCTTTCTAACTTCCTAAGGGGATTTGACGAGTGAAATTCCGGTATAAAATAAAAATTCCTCAAGAAAAATGTCTTGAAGGACT
>CAKRTC010000022.1 GCA_934402055.1 uncultured Lachnospiraceae bacterium
GCGAAGACGACTATAGGACGGCCAAACGAAAATGAGCACAAAGCTTCGGTAGAAGCGGGTGCGAATTTTCGTAGGATAGCGAGAGTACGAAGTACGAAGCAATCCGTAATTAATCGATAAGCGGATTGCCGGGCTTCCTATCGGATATATGCTTTACCGGGATCTCATATCGGTCCTCCGGAGGCAGTGAGGGTTCGTTCTTTAAGACATTTACTATCATATCCAGACTCGAACGATCCACGTAATTGGTCGGTGAGATGCCTGTTATCTGTTTAAACACCTTGCTGAAATAATGCACGGATTCAAATCCAAGCTCATCGGCTATAGCTGTGATGCTTGACGGGGTATACATTATAAGCTCCTTGGCCTTTTCAATCTTGAGGATGTTGATATATTTATTCGGAGCATAGCCGGTGCAGCGTTTGAAGGCTGTCGAAAAATAGCTCTCGGAATATCCTATATGTTCCGCAAGCTCGGCTATACTTATATTTTTATTGATATGCTGCTTAATGTAATTGACCGCAGGTTCCAACTTGGAGCCGGAGATATTGTCCGTATCCGGAAGAAAATCATTGCTTTTACGAGCTCGTGTGATCATTTCTATACCGCGCTTATCGCGTCTTAATATAAGACACAGCAGCTCGAGCAGCTTCGAGTCTATTGCATAGCTGTACATTGGCAGCGCATTTACAGCTTCATCAAACATATCACGCATGAGCTTATCCTCATAGGAGCTTAGACCGTGTATGTAATAACCGCAGCGAAGCAGATCACGGTACAGCGGATCGCCTGCAGAGAATTTGATATCGAGTTTTATAAGCTCGTCCTTGCCGAAGATCTCGTGCTCAATACCGGGAGGTGCCATGACGAGATCGTATTTTGAGACTTCAAGCTCGTGTCCGTCTATGATTATGCGTCCGCTGCCGTTTAAAATATACATATAATGAAAATAAGCACCGTGGCTGTGCTTTTCTATATATCCGTCATCTGCTGTCTTAGCTCGGACTATTCTGTAGGTTGAAATATCATATAACATAGCTGTATTCCTTTTTTAGATCTGTTCATCATGCCTGATTTACTGATTTAATGATTATATCACAAAGATATTGGTGTTCAAGAATAAGGCAAGTTACGGCATGAGCAAATGTTTAAAAGTTTAAAACATTGAAGAAAAACAGGCACTTTTGCAGGTTGTTGGTTTTGTAAGACTGCTTGCAGTGTAATTGGGCATATAATGAAATGAAGATGAAATTAAGGCTCAAAATAAAGATTTCGTTAAGAAAACATAGGATGAACATATGCTTGCACCCGACAAGGGATGACGTTGAATTGTCGTATTTTAAGCACTGTTCATTTATGAAACACCGAGATTGTTAAAATGTTCTCAAATTAAGCATTGCCACAATTGGATACAGTTGTTTGACTTTGTATTTTTAAGTATACTTTGCAGAGTTTGATAGATGTTCAACCGTTTATGTTTTTTTCATAGGAAATTGCATCCTATGAAAAAAACGCTCCGCGGGATGCGCACTCGCGCGAAGGAGAAAGCTGTCGCAAGCGACCGCGCTCGGCGCGAGAATGTGCCAAGGCACATTCTTTTTTATGAAATTCGGAGTTTAATAATAATGCAGAATTCGTATAAGGGCGGAAATGCCGGATCGATAACGGAAGAGGTCGTTAAGCTGCAGAAACGCAGAGTTAAGATGATACTCACGAATCTGGTTTACTTTATAGCACTGCTGATCATAGCTTTGATCATGTTCTTTATGAATGCGGGACAATGGATATATCTTCCGATAGCCGCAGTGCTGGTTTTTTATATATTTGTTGACAGACCTATGCTCAAGGGTTTTGAGCAGGACTTAAGAGCCGCAATATTAAACCACGGAGTGATGAATCGTCTCGACGAGTCGGTTTATACACCTAAGGGCGGAATTAAGCCTGGATATATAATTGATGCCGGATTTGTGAATGTGATTACAGAACAGGGCTTCTTAAGCCGTGAGCTTATCGAAGGTAAGTACGGAGATATACATGTTGAGATCGCGGATGTGACCTTTCCTATAAGGGAGAACGGATTAAATAAGATGTTCAGCGGATGTATGATGCATCTTACCGTACCGGGTGCCGACATGGAACTTCTGGATGTCAAGGCAGGTGATGTGAGTCACTTGGCTCCCGGAAGAGAAAAGAACCTTGTCACAAAGCTTGGAGAGTTTATACCTGGCAGTCTGTATCTGCACAGAGAAGGAGAGAAACTCGACATTCTCTTAAGAGGAAGATTTGTCGGTTTTCAGATCAATCCTTTGGGAGAGGTACATGAAAGTACGCTGACAAGCGATCCGCTGCCGGAGCTTGGAACGGCACTTAAGCTTGCGGGCGGAAGATAAAAATATTTTGGATATCATATGTGGGGTCGCAGACATGCATGACATAGCGATCCGATATCAAGGCTGTATACATTAAGCGTTGCGGTCTTGCCACATTTTCTTATTATATGATGGGTTTAAATGAAAGGAGTGGAATGAATGAAAAAGCATTCTAATTACAGGGTCGACATCATTCCGGGTATAGTCATCGCACTCTTTGCAGTGGCTTATCTTGCACTGGTTCCTAGCATCCAGTCATTCACCGGTATGGGATCGACACCTCTCACCAATCACTTTGTTCCGTATCTTTGGGGCGGAGCATTGCTCGTTTTAGGTCTGTATGTTGCTGTCCGCGGCTTCAGAAAGCGCGCTGCATTCATCAAGGCAGGCGGAAAGATCGAGAAGTTTGATCTTAAGGCAGCCGTCAATGAAAAGCTTGAGGTTATCGCAAGCTTCGTGGCACTTACTATCTATGTTGCACTTATGAATGTCGTAGGCTTCGTGCCGATGACTATCATCTATCTTGTGGCACAGATACTTATACTTACACCGAAGCATGATTGGAAGAAGACATATGTACCGGCACTTATAGTTGCTGTCGTATGTTCGGTGCTTTTCTATTACATCTTCAGATATCACCTTAATGTACTGCTTCCTCAGGGAATACTCAGTGCATTCGGATTTTAATAAGGGAGGAATAGCTAAATGATCTTAGAAGGAATTCAGGCTGTTCTTCAGCCTATGACAATTTTGCTTATTGCCATCGGTACAGCAGTAGGTATCATCTTCGGTTCTATACCGGGACTTACAGCTACCATGGCTATCGTAATGTTCCTGCCGGTTACTTATTCAATGGCAGCCAGCCAGGGTATCAGCATGCTCGTTGCTCTCTATATCGGAGGTATCTCGGGCGGACTTATATCAGCTATCCTGCTTAACATCCCGGGTACACCTTCATCGGTTGCAACCTGCTTCGACGGTAAGCCGATGGCAGATAAGGGACAGGCAGGCAAGGCACTCGGAACAGGAGTTGTATTCAGCTTCTTCGGTACTATTATCGGTATTGCTATACTTGTGGTACTTACTCCGGTGCTCTGTGATTTCGCACTTAAGTTCCAGGCATATGAGTACTGCGCACTTGCGATCTTCTCATTGTCAATGGTTATTGCACTTACCGGACATGATATGCCTAAGGGTCTTATCAGTGCTGTAATCGGAGCTTTGCTTGCAACCGTAGGACTTGCACCTATCGATTCAAAGCCGAGATTTACTTTCGGAATGTTCCAGCTTAACAACGGATTTGCACTCCTTGTACTTCTTATCGGACTTTTCGCTATAAGCGAGGTTATGAAGTATGCAGAGGATGTACGTAAGGAGATCAAGTATACCGTAAATGAGGATGCCAAGATCAAGGGCGCAGGCTTCTCACTTAAGGAGGGTATCGCTCAGATCCCTAACGGTATCGTTTCAGCTCTTATCGGTGTTGCAATCGGTATCCTTCCGGGTATCGGAGGCGGTGTAAGCTGCATGATCAGCTATACAGTAAGTAAAAATACTTCCAAGCATCCGGAGCTTTACGGAACAGGTATCATGGACGGAGTCGTTGCTTCGGAGGCAGCTAACAACGGTACTATCGGCGGAGCTATGATCCCGCTGCTTGCACTCGGTATCCCGGGTGATGCGGTTACAGCCATGCTGCTCGGAGGACTTCAGGTACATAATGTTGCACCGGGTCCGCTTATCTATGTTAAAAACGGTGCGGTAGTTTATGCTATCTTCTGTGCGATGGTAGTATCAGCTATCTTCATGATGATATTCATGCTCCTCGGCATGAGAGCATTCGTATCGGTACTTAAGGTTCCGAAGAATTATCTGCTTCCTGTAGTTATCGTACTTTGCGGTATCGGTGCTATCGGAAATGCCAACATGGTATTTGATACTTACTGCATGGTAGCTTTTGGACTTATGAGCTATCTGCTTATCAAGTCTAAGGTGCCTACAGTACCTATGATACTCGGATTCATCCTCGGACCGACATTTGAGGAGAACTTAAGACGAGTAAGCCAGCTTGCATCAAGTGATAAGTTCTTCAACCATCCGATCTTCATGGTGCTTATCGCAGCAACAGTACTTGTAGTTATCTTCTCGGTTCGTTCAAATATGAAGGAAGCCAAGAAGCTTGAGCTTGCTGCAGAGGATGCGGAGAAGAGTGTTTAATAAAGTATTAAGATAATTTTACTTATATTGAATACCGGGCAAAAAACATATTATAATCAGGTAACAATTCTTGGGATATCGCATATGCGGTGTCCCGGGAGTGGGGTAATAAGAAACAATGTAAACATTGGGAGGTAATCATGAAAAAAGTTTTAGCTATGACAATGGCTGCAGCTATGGTTTTCGGACTTACAGCATGCGGCGGTTCAAGCACAGCAGAGACAACAGCAGCAGCTGAGGGTGCAGAGACAACAGCAGCAGCTGAGGGCACAGAGACAGAGGCAGCTGCAGAGGCAGGTGACTTCACATTCGACAAGACTGTTAACTTCTACATCACTCACGGTGCAGGCGGAGATACAGACTACATGGCTCGTATGCTTGCTCAGGCTCTTGAGGCTAAGCTTGGCGTATCTGTAGTATGCTCTAACGTAACAGGTTCTAACGGTGCTACCTGCATGCAGCAGTACAAGGACGGAGATACAGACGGATACACATATATCCTTACAAACACAGCAGCTCTTAACGGTAACGAGGCAACAGGTATGGTTGACTTCGGATATGATGCTTTCGAGCCTGTAGCTGTATACGGAATTCAGTCAGGTGAGAACCTTGTTGTTGCGGCAGACGCTCCTTATAACAATCTTCAGGAGCTTATCGATGCTACAAAGGCTAATCCGGGTCAGATCAAGATGGGTATCTCAACAGGCGGCGGAGTTTATATCGAGGCTTGCGTACTTACAAACCTTGGCGGCGCTGAGTTCAACATCATCGATGCAGGTGATGCAGCTTCACGTCTTACAGCTCTTCTCGGCGGTGAGGTTGATGTAACATCACTTCCTTACTCAACAGCAGCAGACTACATCGAGAACGGACAGATGAAGTCACTTTGCACAATGCTTAGCAAGGCTCCTACACTTCTTCCTGACCAGGAAGCAGCAAGTGCAACAATTCCTGAGCTTAAGATCGATACAGAGTATGCTTGCCTTGCTCCTAAGGGAACAGATGCAGCAGCTGTTAAGGCTATGAGCGAGGCTATTCTCGAGGTTACTTCAACAGATGACTGGAAGACAAAGTGCAACGATTACAGCTTCCAGGATCCATTCGTTCTTAATCTTGATGATACAATCGCTAACCTTAAGGAGCAGAGAGAGCTTTTCCAGAGCTTCCAGGAGTTCCTTTAATCTAAATTGATCCTATCGTGATCAACAGATAAAGTATCATACAGATAATTTTAAGAAGAGGCTTCCGCCATGTGACGGAGGCTTCTTTTTTTGTGTGCGTCCGGCGGCGCTCGTTTCTAACGGATGCCGATACCGAATGCGCTCCATTAATTAATGCTGCATTCGGTATAGGCACAATTTTCTATCTTCCTGCGTCAGCTGTGTTTGCGATTTTTGTCAGAATAGACATGTTTATAAAGTGTAGTGTGAAGAAAAATTACTACTGTTTCAGTATCGGTTTGAGACGTGTAAGCTTCTGAAAATAACGGCAATTTACGTGAAATTATAGCGGAAGAGAAAATTCGATAAAAAGTGCTTTTAAAATGTTTAATTTTGCAACAGGTGTTTAAAATATATGCAAACTGCTGCATTTTAATTAACGTTCTTTTAACAATATGCACAAAAGACTTAGCACTCAGTTAATCAATTAACTGGCATAATAAAGGCAATTAATGAAAGGAGAGGGATCATTTTGAAACAAAATTCAAATTACAGGCTCGATATTATTCCGGGCCTCGGAATCGCATTAATTGCACTTATCTATTTACTTATGGTACCGGGTATACAGACATTTACCGGCATGGGATCAACGCCGCTGACAAACCACTTCGTTCCGTATCTTTGGGGTGGGGCATTGCTGGTGCTTGGACTCTATGTTGCTGTACGCGGATTCAGAAAGCGCGCTGCATTTATTAAGGCGGGCGGTAAGATCGAGAAGTTTGATCTTAAGACAGCTGTGAATGAGAAGGCTGAGGTAATTGCAAGCTTCGTGGCACTTACCATCTATGTTGCTCTTATGAATGCCGTGGGCTTCGTTCCGATGACAATAGTGTATCTGTTCTTCCAGATACTTATACTTACTCCTAAGCATGAATGGAAGAAAACATATATTCCGGCCTTGATCATTGGTGTTATCTGCTCGGCAGCACTCTACTATGTATTCAGATATCACCTGAATGTATTGCTTCCTCAGGGAATACTTAAGGCTTTCGGATTATAAGAGGAGGAGATCAAGATGATATTTGAAGGATTATTTGCGGCGATACAGCCAATGACTATATTGCTTATCGCGATAGGAACTATTGTCGGTATTATCTTCGGATCGATACCGGGACTTACAGCTACCATGGCTATAGTAATGTTCCTTCCTGTAACTTATTCAATGACAGCGAGTCAGGGAATAAGTATGTTGATGGCACTTTATATCGGAGGAATCTCCGGAGGACTTATATCTGCGATATTGCTTAATATCCCGGGTACGCCTTCATCGGTTGCAACCTGCTTCGACGGTAAGCCGCTTGCAGATAAGGGAGAAGCCGGTAAGGCTCTCGGAACCGGAGTTGTATTCAGCTTTATAGGAACCATGATAGGTGTAGGACTTCTTATACTTCTTACACCGGTACTCTGTAATGTTGCATTAAAGTTCCAGGCATATGAGTACTGCGCACTTGCAATCTTCTCATTGTCAATGGTTATAGCTCTTACCGGACATGATATGCCTAAGGGCCTTATCAGTGCCGTACTCGGAGCTTTGCTTGCAACTGTAGGTCTTGCGCCTATCGATTCAAAGCCGAGATTTACTTTCGGAATGTTCCAGCTTAATAACGGATTTGCACTCCTTGTGCTTCTTATCGGACTTTTCGCTATAAGTGAGGTCATGAAGTATGCAGAGGAAGTTCGTAAAGAACAGAAGTACATCGTTAATGAGACCGCCAAGATAAAAGGCTGCGGTTTTACTCTTAAGGAGGGTATCGCTCAGATCCCTAACGCTATAGTTTCAGCTCTTATCGGTGTTGCTATCGGTATCCTTCCGGGTATCGGAGGCGGAGTAAGCTGCATGATCAGCTACACTGTCAGCAAGAACCTGTCAAAGCATCCTGAGCTCTACGGAACAGGTATCATGGACGGAGTTGTTGCTTCGGAGACCGCCAACAACGGTACTATCGGAGGCGCTATGATCCCGCTGCTTGCACTCGGTATTCCGGGTGATGCCTGTACAGCTATGCTGCTCGGAGGACTTCAGGTACATAATGTTGCACCGGGTCCGCTTATCTATACCAAGAGCGGAGCAGTAGTATATGCTATATTCTTCTCAATGATGATCTCTGCTGTATTCATGATGATATTCATGCTTATAGGAATGAGACTCTTTGTAGCGGTATTAAAGGTTCCGAAGAATTACCTGCTTCCTGTAGTTATCGTGCTTTGCGGTATCGGTGCTATCGGAAATGCCAACATGGTATTTGATACCTACTGCATGGTAGGTTTCGGACTTATGAGCTATCTGCTTATTAAGTCTAAGGTTCCTACAGTACCTATGATACTTGGTTTCATTCTCGGACCTATGTTTGAGGAGAATATAAGACGAGTAAGTCAGCTTGCTTCAAGTGACAGGTTCTATACTCATCCTATTTTCATGGTATTGCTTTTTGCAACTATAATAGTTGTTATCTTCTCGGTTCGTTCGAACAGAAGAGAAGCTATGCTGGTTGCGGCAGGTGAGAAGGAAGAAGAGGAAGTTGAGTAAGAAACTTTTTCAAGACTCAAATTATAAAAGATAGACTTGTTTAATAAGTTTTTCTTTAGCCGTTTTGTTCTTTCCGATCATAAATAGCTGTCAATGATGATCAGATTCAGAGGATCGGCAAGAAGATTACATAGCCAAGGACTTTGCCGAAAGGCAATGTTTCATTTAACCCATCATACAGAAACCGCCGACAGGAGTTATTTCCTGCGGCGGTTTTTGTAGATATTGCAGTTATTAAATCAGCTTTCATGGGAAAAATTCGGTGAGTACCCTTGAAAAAATCATATCTTTTACCATTACCGACAGTTATATCCCAAATGCCGGCACAGTACCCTGTTTAGATATATGCAGCTATGAGTTCTGACAGTACTTTGATAAAGAATATGACAAGTACAGTGATGATGACAGGCTTAACGGCCTTGCTGCCGCTTTTTTCAAAATGGCGTGCGCCGAGATAATTTCCGGCTATATTGAAGGCTCCGGCTATGACTCCGAGCGGAAACAAAACCTGAGCGTTCAGCAGGAATACGGCAAGTGCCGAGACATTCGTGCTGAGATTGATGATCTTGGTGAGTCCGTTAGCCTTAAATACCGGAAGTCTCGCAAGTCCCGTGAGTATAAGTAATAAAAATGTACCTGTTCCGGGACCGTAGAAGCCGTCATAAATTCCGATCAAAAACGACGAGAGCATTGAGATCGCAATAGTTATACCGGCCGGATACTCTTCTCCGTTTGGCTTAAGAACTTTTTTATTAAGGATATAAGCACCTGTGAGCGGCAACACTATGAGCATTATTACTCTGAAAGGACCGTCACTTATATGAAGTGCGATATTGGCACCTGCGGAAGAACCTAAGAAAGCACAAGGAATACAAAACAGAGCAGACTTCCATGGGATAAAACCGCTTTTGGCATATTTCCAGCAGGCAACAGAGGTTCCCATAGAAGAACTCATCTTATTTGTTGCAATACAGTTATGTACGGGAAGTCCCGTCATCATATAAGCGGGGAGTGATATCAGACCGCCTCCGCCCGCAATCGCGTCAACATATCCCGCTACAAATACCAGCGGACATATCAATAAATAATTAAATAACATAAACACCTCTCAAATAATGTCTTTAGCCTAGTGCATTATACATGATACTCTCTATTTGTGAAATCCTAAAATTTATGGTAAAATTTTTTCCAAATCGTCAAAACATGCATATATAGGTACACTTACACGGAGGAATTAAGATGAGATATCCAAAGTTTATAAAAGAAGGGTCGACCATAGCTTTTGTTGCGCCCTCATTCGGATGTGCGATCGAGCCATATAAGAGCGCCTTTCAAAATGCACTTCATAAGTTTGATACAATGGGATACAAGACTTTGTTAGGCCCTAATTGTTACAAGTCCGACGGAATAGGTATAAGCACCGATCCTGCAAGCTGCGGAGATGAATTCAATAAGATGTACACAGGAGCTTACGGTAAATGTGATGCAATCATTTCATGCGGCGGCGGTGAGCTTATGTGCGAGACTCTGGATCATATAGATCTGGATCTGATAGCTGCTTCGACACCGAAGTGGTATGTCGGTTTTTCGGACAACACCAATTTTCTGTTTAATCAGGCAGTGAACTGTGATATTGCAGGTATATACGGTCCTTGTGCGGCAGCATACGGCATGGAACCATGGCACAGGAATCTCCATGATGTCTTTGACATTATGAGCGGAAGAAAGCTGAGCGTATGCACCTACGGTAAATGGGAGTCCGAAGCTCTTAAGTCGGAAGAAGCTCCGCTGCTTCCTTACAATTGTACAGAGGATACAGTGCTTAAGTTTTATCCGGAGGGAGCCAAGGAGTTCAGATTCAGCGGAAGACTGCTCGGAGGCTGTCTTGATGTTCTTGTGACCATGTGCGGAACCAAGTACGACAGAGTCAGAGAATTCAACAAGCGCTATGAGGGGGACGGAGTTGTATGGTTCCTTGAGAGCTGTGACCTTAATGTATTTTCAATGAGACGTGCCATGTGGCAGCTGGATCATTGCGGATGGTTCGAAAATGTCAAAGGCTTCATTATCGGAAGACCTATGCATTTCAATGAGCCTATGATGGGACTTGATCAATACGAGGCAATAACTGCTGTTGCGGCAAAGTATAATGTGCCGATAATAATGGATGCCGACATAGGACATGTTCCTCCTATGATGCCGCTCATAATGGGAAGCCTTGCAGAGGTGCATGCGGCCGACAATATGCTCAGAGTCGATATGAAGCTTGTATAAGGTGGAGAATGTTTCTTCGTGAGCTGACTTACAAGTTCATAAAAAAGCTGGATATCAGAAAGCTGCTGTGGTTTTTGTTTATTGCGGCTGCAGTTCTTTTAATGCTGTTTGTTATAGGCTTCAGGATAAGAACGGACATATTGCGAAGATCAAGGACGGTATCAGAGCTTAAGCTTGACTGGTATTATTATGACGAAAGCGGTGAGCGGATATATACCACGCTTCCGAATACCATAGAGTTGAAAAACGGAGATGAACTGGTGCTGTACAATAACATGGTTTCATGTTATCCAAGCGGTAATATTATCTGTACCAAGGCAGGCGTATTCAGACCGACGATCTTTCGTCACGGCAATGTTTTGTACAGATATGATGACAGTCTGTTTAAAAAAAATATTCAGCTTTCCCGGACTCTTTACTGCACTGCAAAGATAAATAATGATTACGGACGTGTGCCTATAGTTATTGTTTATCATAAGCCTGAGGGAGCCGGAAATGCCGCAGCTGGCTATGCCTTTAATATACCAAGCGTCTACATTGGAAGAGAGTCGGATATACTGGTCTTCAACTGCAAGGATTATCTGATGTCAATAGTGCTTGTTATAGCATTCTTTCTTGCAGCCGTGTGCGCATTTTCAGAATGGCTGTACTGGAGGAAGCTAAGCAGAAGCGAGCGACTGCTGGATCTTGCTGCATTTTTGATGATCTTTGCGGTCTGGGTATTAACGGATTCCGGAACACTAAAGTATATAAGCGATAAATATCTGGGTGCAGTAGTTGGCTATATCTCATTTATAAGCTTTATGATCTTTCCTATACCGATCATCAGCTTTGCCAAGCATACCGTAAAGCGGGATGAAGTGTTCTTTGACAGACTGAGTGTGCCGGTAGCTGCCAATGTGCTTATACAGATATGCCTGAATACAGTATTCGGAGTAAGTCTCATAAGTATGCTTCCTGTTACGCATGCAATACTTTTATCGGTCTCACTGATCGTTATTATCAGGCTTGCTGTGATTTACTCAAAAACACACAGCATGGACATAATTAAATTTATTATGGAATTATGTTTCATGCTGATGAGCGGTTTGATAAGCATATTCTGGTATTGGAAAAGGGCTGTGTATCATCAGTGGATATTCCAGCTCGGAGTGTTTATATATGCAACATTCATGGTATACGATACCTATCTACAGCTTTCGGATTACAGCATAATGCAGAGACAGATACAGATGGATGGAACGAGACATAATGAGCCTGTAAGCTGTATGCCGGATGCATATATATACTTAAGAGATCTTGAATGGATAAGGAAACGCCACAAAGCTGAGATCGTGCAGCGTAAAAATATTTTTCACAGACTTTTTGGGCTTAAGCAAGGGAACGACAGCCCTAAGGCGGTGGATACGGGATATCTGCAGATTAATATAATTATATCGGCAATGAGTAAAAATGATACCGAAAATGAAGCTGTCAGCAGACTTAAGAGACTAGCGGCGGCAGCCAAGTTTGTGAGGGATACATTTTCGGAAAATGCATCCTGCTATTGTCTTGATACGAATATGATCTGTGTCATGACAAGTGACGGAGATATCAAGACAAATAAAAACATACTTAAGCTCATGAAAAATGTAGACGATTACAACAGCAGAGCGGCTGATGATGAAAGACTGGAGCTTGAGGTGTATACCGATCACCTGATGAGCAGCTGAAAGCCTGAGCTCATCATATCAAAGAACGGATCGGGTACCGAAAGAAAAAGCCGAAAGGAAACTGTGACATGCGCTGTGAGGGATGCCTTGTCGGCACGAAAAGAAGAACGAATGTTGGAAATGAAGGAAACGGAAGGATCGAGAGTAGATGATAATTGACGCTTTATTGGATGCAGTGTTTGATTCGCTGCGGGCACTGCCTTTTTTGCTTGCGGCATTTGCATTAATGGAGATATTGGAGAAACATCAGGATAAGTTTATAGATAATCTGTTCGGTAAATTGGGAAAGAGCGGACCGCTTATAGGTGCCTTGATGGGGCTGGTTCCTCAGTGCGGTTTTTCGGCTGCCATGAGTAATCTCTATGCGGGAGGAGTTATAAGCATAGGCACGCTTATCGCGGTTTTTGTGTCGACCTCGGACGAGGCGGTACTTATCATGCTGAGCAGTCCGGAGGCCATACCGAAGATAATACCTTTGCTTGCGACCAAATTTGTTACGGCGATAATATTCGGATATCTGATAGATATCATACTGCGTAAGCCGAGTGCTCACGAGCATATAGACGAAATATGCATAGACTGCGGATGTCACGATAAAAAAGGAATACTGGGACCTGTGCTGGTACATACAAGACGTGTCATGTTCTGGCTCTTTGCGGTAAGCTTAGTCCTTAATATACTGATAGAACTTATAGGTTCGGATAAGCTTGCGGGTATGCTCGGTGCGGAATCAGTGATACAGCCGCTTATAACAGCACTTATAGGACTCATCCCTAATTGTGCCATATCAGTAATGTTTACAAAGCTTTATCTTGCGGGAAGCTTAAGCTTTGCGTCTACTGTTGCCGGACTTGCATCCGGTGCTGGTCTCGGACTCATAGTGCTCTGCCGCATGAATCATGACAGGGAAGATACGATAAAGATACTCGCTGTGCTTTATGCGTGCGGAGCTGTTGCCGGAATAGTGCTTCATTTTATTCCGCTCGGACTTTGAGAAAACATATTTTCATTGTGCATTTTTAAGTATGCGGCATGTTGAAATACGGATTTGCACATATTTGCATAATGAATATAATATTTATTACTCATATACCTGTAAAACGTGATTTTTCGACAGCGGAAAATGTGATATACTTAGCGTTTAATAGGAGAATTTTATCTAAAGGAGTAGTCTGTTATGGCAATCGATACCAAAACAACAGCCGCTGAGACGGAAAATATACAGGAAACTGTTTCAAAGAATTTTATAGAGCGAGAGATCGATAAGGATCTTGCCGAGGGTGTGTATGACCATGTGCATACGAGATTCCCTCCGGAGCCTAACGGATATCTCCATATAGGACATGCCAAATCCATTATCCTCAATTCAGGACTTGCGAAAGAGTATAACGGTCTGTTCAATCTCAGATTCGACGATACCAATCCGGTCAAGGAGAAGACGGAGTTTGTCAAGTCTATTATTGCGGATGTTGAGTGGCTCGGTGCGGATTTCAGAGGTGAGGTTTTCTTTGCATCCAATTATTTTGAAGAGATGTATGAGAAGGCAGTATTTCTCATCAGGAAGGGCAAGGCTTATGTATCCGATCTTTCAGCCGAAGAGATAAGGACTACGAGAGGAGATTTCAATACTCCTGGCAAGGAGGATCCTTCCAGAAACCGTTCGGTTGAGGAGAACCTTGAGCTGTTTGAGGCCATGAAGGACGGAAAGTTTGCGGACGGTGAAAAGGTGCTCAGAGCCAAGATAGACATGGCAGCGGGAAACATTAACATGAGAGACCCGGTCATCTATCGTATAGCAAGACTTACTCATCACAATACAGGTGACAAGTGGTGCATTTACCCTATGTATGACTTTGCACATCCTATCGAGGATGCCATAGAGGGTATTACACACAGTATATGCACGCTTGAGTTTGAGGATCACAGACCGCTTTATGACTGGGTGGTAAGAGAGTGTGAGTATGCCGAGCCGCCGAGACAGATAGAGTTTGCCAAGATGTATCTTACCAATGTGGTTACAGGCAAGCGTTATATCAAGAAGCTCGTTGAGGACGGAGTTGTTGACGGATGGGACGATCCGAGACTGGTTACGATAGCGGCATTGAGGAGAAGAGGCTATACACCTGAGTCTATCAGAAAGTTTGTAGAGCTTGCGGGTATATCCAAGGCCGATTCAAGCTGTGAGCTTGATATGCTTGAATACTGCATCAGAGACGATCTTAAGCTTAAGAAGCCGCGTATGCTTGCAGTGCTTCATCCGCTCAAGCTTATCATAGACAATTATCCGGAGGGTGAATCCGAGCTTATCGATATGCCTAATAACCTTGAGGTACCGGAGATGGGCAGCCGTAAGGTTCGCTTCGGAAGAGAACTCTGGATAGAACAGGAGGACTTCATGGAGGTGCCTCCGCATAAGTACTTCAGACTCTTCCCGGGCAATGAGGTACGCCTTATGGGAGCTTATTTTGCCAAGTGCACAGGCTTCGATAAGGATGAGGACGGCAATATAACAGCAGTTCACTGCGAGTATGATAAGACTCAGAAGACAGGTCAGGAGACACGCAAGGTCAAGGGAACCATTCACTGGGTATATGCAGGTGATGCCTTTGATGCTACCGTAAGACTCTATGAGAATCTTGTCGACGAGGAGAAGGGCAAGCTTTCCGCCGACGGTACACTTAATCTTAATCCTAATTCTCTTACCGTACTTGAACACTGTAAGCTTGAGCCTGCACTTAAGGAGGCAAAGCCGTTCGACAGCTTCCAGTTCGTAAGAAACGGATTCTTTAATGTAGACTGCAAGGATTCAAATGAAGGAGCACCGGTATTTAACCGTATAGTAGGACTTAAGAGCTCCTTTAAGCTTAATAAATGATGACAGATAAGAGTATTGATAAAACAATAGATAAAACAATAGATAAAACAATAGATATTTCGGGTATTAAGCCGGAGACTGAGGAAAAACCGGCGGGACTTTATATAGAGTCAAGAACTCTCGAACCTACCAATACCAATGCAACACCGGAGGAGCTTTGGGAGGATCTTAAGAAAAAGTATCTGTCATACAGACCGGCATCCGAATTGCCGGTTATTGAGCATGCCTATGAGATAGCCTGTGAAAAGCATAAGGATCAGAAGAGAAAATCGGGTGAGCCTTATATCATTCATCCTTTGAATACGGCTATCATCGTTACAGAGATAGGCATGGACAGAGATACCGTTGTCGGTGCGCTCCTTCATGATGTGGTCGAGGATACCGACATGACTCTCGATGAGGTAAGAGAGATATTCGGAGATGATGTGGCTCTGCTTGTAGACGGTGTTACAAAGCTTACCCAGCTCTCTCTTGATGCAGACAAGATCGAGCAGCAGGCTGAGAACCTGCGTAAGATGTTCATCGCAATGGCGAAGGATATAAGAGTCGTGCTCATCAAGCTTGCCGACAGACTGCATAATCTCCGTACTCTTCAGTATCAGAGTGAGAAAAAGCAGTATGAAAAGGCAAGAGAGACACTTGATATATATGCACCGCTTGCCGAGAGACTCGGTATCAGTAAGCTTAAGGTCGAGCTTGATGATACAGCGCTCAAATATGTAATGCCGGATGTCTACAATGACATTGCGGCACAGATGACTCTTGTAAAAGATGAGCGAGAGGCATTTATAGCCAAGATCATCAATGATGTTCAGGAGCATCTTAAGGAAACGGGTATAGAAGCCACCATGAGCGGCAGAGTCAAGCACTTTTTGAGCATATACAAAAAAATGGTCAATCAGAACAAGACTCTGGATCAGATATACGATCTTTTTGCGGTGCGTATAATGGTCGATTCCGTTAAGGATTGTTATGCGGCTCTTGGTGTTATCCATGAGATGTACAAGCCTATACCGGGACGTTTCAAGGATTATATCGCAATGCCTAAGCCGAATATGTATCAGTCGCTTCATACTACGCTTATAGGCAAGGACGGTATTCCGTTTGAGATACAGATACGTACCTACGAGATGCATCGTGTGGCTGAGTACGGTATTGCGGCACACTGGAAATATAAAGAGACCGGAGGCTCCAAGGTCAAGGCTGAGGGCGGAGACGACAACAAGATGAGCTGGCTTCGCCAGATACTTGAGTTCCAGAAGGATGCGAGCGATTCAAAGGACTTCCTTAACATGGTTAAGTCCGATTTCAACATGCTTAACGACAATGTATATTGCTTTACGCCGTCAGGTGATGTTAAGCCGCTTCCGTTCGGATCCACTCCTATTGATTTTGCCTACAGCATACATTCGGCTGTCGGAAACCAGCTTGTAGGAGCCAGAGTAAACGGCAGGCTCGTGCCTATAGATTACAAGCTCGAGAACGGAGATCAGGTCGATATCATCACCTCTCAGAACTCCAAGGGACCGAGTCATGACTGGCTTAAGGTCGTTAAGTCAACTCAGGCCAAGAATAAGATCAATGCCTGGTTTAAAAATATCAACCGTGAGGACAATAAGCTTAAGGGCAGGGAAATGCTTGACCATTACTGCAAGGCAAAGGGCAGAACACTTGCGGAGCTTACAAAGCCTGAATATATTGAGGCTGTATTAAGACGTTATGCCGTAAAGGATTGGGATACTGTGCTTTCTTCGGTGGGACACGGAAGTCTCAAGGAAGGTCAGGTAGTCGGCAAGCTTATAGAGGCAAAGCTTAAGGATGAGCGTTCCAAGATCACTGATGAGCAGGTGCTTGCGGCAACTTCGGGAACTCAGGAGCAGAATGATCCCGACAGTACACGTGATGCGGTCATCCGTAAGAATAATAAGGGCGGAATCGTTGTCAAGGGTGTCAATGATCTCTCGGCAAGATGTGCACATTGCTGTAATCCTGTACCGGGTGATGAGATAATAGGTTTCGTAACACGCGGAAGAGGTATTACCGTACACAGAACGGACTGTATCAATATGCTCAGTCTTCCGGCATCGGAGCGAAGCCGTATAATCGAAGCCGAGTGGGATGTCGAGGATAATACCAACGAGACCTACTCAGCTGAGCTTAGGATATACGTTAACAATCGTATCGGACTGCTTGTCGATATTTCGAGGATATTCTCAGAGGCTAATATCGATATTAACAGCATTAATATGAAGAACTCCAAGAGCGGAACGGCTACTTTGCTGATAAGCTTTGAGATCCACGGTAAGGAGGAACTTACCAGGATCGCGGAGAAGCTCAGATCCGTACCTGATGTTTTAGATATTTCAAGAGCAATCGGATAATGAAGATACTTATAAAGAATATCGGATATGCAAGCTTTAACAATGATATAAGAGCTCTTGTAAGCTCTTTCTATCCGGGTGCTGAGCTTGTATTTGAGGAGTATTCCGGGGAAAATCAGACAGATGACGCAGCGGCTTCGAATAAGAGCAGCGGCGGAATATCCGGGATCAATATGAATAATAAGGGCAGGACAGCGGAAGCTGTACCTGTTCTTTCGTATAATGAGATAATTGATATAGACCTTATAGCGGAGGGACACAAAGAGAATCCGCTCCGCTTTGAGGAAAAGACCGAACTTAAGAAGCTTATTTATAATGAGCTTTCGGATAAAACAGGCAAACATCTCCCGTGGGGCACACTTACAGGCATAAGACCGGTAAGGATACGTGAGATGCTTGAAGCAGGGGATAAGAGTCAGGACGAGATCGACAGGGAACTTAAGGAAAGATTTCTGATCTCTGATACCAAGATAGCTTTGATGAATGATATTGCAGACAGAGAGAAGAGCCTGCTTGAGAGTATAGATTACCGAAACGGCTGCAGCATTTACATAGGCATACCGTTTTGTCCGACGAGATGCTTATATTGCAGTTTCACCTCCAATCAGGTCGGAGAGAATGATGAGAGGCCTGACAGATATGTTGATTGTGTCTGTCGTGAACTTGATGCTCTCTGCGAAGGACGTAAGGACAGAGATGGTATCAGTTTTGAAAAGGACAGGCTTAAGACCCTCTATATAGGCGGAGGTACCCCGACCGCGCTTAATGAGAGACAGCTTGAAAAGCTCCTAGATAAGGTGGAGGCTCTTTTCGGCGTGCCTTATGAGTATACTGTGGAGGCAGGACGCCCGGACAGTATCACAAAAGAAAAACTTGAGCTGTTGAAAGCTCACGGAGTCAGACGTATAAGCATCAATCCTCAGACCTTCAATCAGCATACTCTGGATATTATAGGCAGAAGACACACTGTTGAGCAGACTGTATGGGCTTATGAGCTGGCGCGCGACCTGGGCTTCGATAATATCAATATGGATATTATTGTCGGACTTCCGGGAGAGGGGATCAGGGAGGTGATGCATACGCTTGATTTAATAAGGGAACTTGAACCCGAAAGTCTGACTGTGCATGCACTTGCCGTTAAGCGTGCTTCAAGGCTTTCGACCGAGGGCAAGGCATGGGGCGGTATCGAGAGAAAGGGAATGACACCGGACAGCAGTGAGGCAGATGAGATAAGACGTATGACAGAGCTCGGAGCGGAGTGTGCCGAGTCCATGCATATGCATCCTTATTACTTGTATCGTCAAAAGAACATGGCCGGAAATCAGGATAATGTAGGGTATGCCAGGGAAGGTACAGAGTGTCTGTACAACATACTCATGATGGAGGAAAAACACAGTGTTTACGGCATCGGAGCGGGTGCTTCGACCAAGCTTGTTTTGCCCGAAAAACTTGATAAAAATACCAAAATGATTCAAAATAGAATAAAGCGTTATGACAACATAAAAAATCTGAACGATTATTTAATTTACAGCTTCTGAAAAGTAGTGTAGAATAACGTTTGTATTTTTTATGTATATTTTTAAAGTTAAAAATCATTGATCTTTAAAGGAGGTTCTTAAATGGCAAGAAAAATGAAAACCATGGATGGTAACCAGGCTGCTGCACATGCATCCTATCCATTCACGGAAGTTGCTGCCATGTTCCCTATCACACCTTCATCTGTTATGCCTGAGCATGTAGATGAGTGGGCTTCACAGGGAATGAAGAATATTTTCGGACAGCCGGTACAGATTACCGAGATGCAGTCTGAGGGAGGCGCTGCAGGTGCCGTTCACGGATCACTTACCGCAGGTGCTCTTACAACAACTTATACAGCTTCACAGGGACTTTTACTTATGATCCCGAACCTGTATAAGATCGCAGGTGAGCAGCTTCCGGGTGTATTCCATGTATCTGCCCGTGCACTTGCTTCACATGCACTTTCTATCTTCGGAGACCACAGTGATATCTATGCCTGTCGTCAGGCCGGTATGGCTATGCTCTGCGATTCCTCTGTACAGGAGGTAATGGATCTTGCTCCTATAGCACATCTTTCAGCTATTAAGGGAAAGGTTCCGTTCATCAACTTCTTCGACGGATTCCGTACATCACACGAGATCCAGAAGATCGAGGTTTGGGATTCTGAGGATCTTAAGGATCTTGTTGATTACGATGCAATCAAGGAGTTCCGTGCAAAGGCTATCAACCCGAACCATGCATCACAGAAGGGATCCGCACAGAACCCGGATATCTTCTTCCAGGCTCGTGAGGCTTGCAATAAGTATTATGATGCTCTTCCTGCAATCGTTCAGGATTACATGGACAAGATCAATGCCAAGATCGGTACAGATTACAAGCTCTTCAACTATTATGGAGCAGCTGATGCAGAGCACGTTATCATAGCTATGGGTTCTGTATGTGAGACTATCCAGGAGACTATCGATTATCTTGTTGCCAAGGGAGAGAAGGTAGGACTTGTTAAGGTTCGTCTCTACAGACCTTTCGTTAAGGAAGCTCTTATCGAGGCTATTCCGGATACATGTAAGAAGATCTCTGTTCTTGACAGAACAAAGGAACCGGGATCACTCGGTGAGCCGCTTTACCTTGATGTTGTTGCAGCACTTAAGGGATCTAAGTTTGATCAGACTCCGATATTTACAGGCCGTTACGGTCTTGGTTCAAAGGATACAGCTCCTAACCAGATCGTTGCCGTATATCACAACAATGATAAGCCGCGCTTCACTATCGGCATCACTGATGATGTAACAAATCTTTCACTTGATGCAGGTCCGGACATCTACACAACACCTGAAGGAACAACAAACTGCAAGTTCTGGGGTATCGGTGCAGACGGTACAGTAGGTGCCAACAAGAATACAGGTAAGATCATCGGTGATAATACAGACATGTACTCACAGGCTTACTTTGATTATGACTCAAAGAAGTCCGGCGGTGTTACTATGTCTCACCTCAGATTCGGTCACAAGCCGATACATTCGACTTACCTTATCAAGACTGCAAACTTCGTTGCCTGCCATAAGCAGGAGTACATCAGAAAGTACAACATGGTTCAGGAGCTTGTTGACGGCGGTACATTCCTCCTCAACTGCCAGTGGTCACAGGATGAGTTGGATGAGAAGCTTCCGGGACAGGTTAAGAAGTTTATCCATGATCACAAGATCAACTTCTATATCATAGATGCAGTTAAGCTCGGTATCGAGACAGGCATGGGACCGACACGTGTCAACACCATCCTTCAGTCAGCATTCTTCAAGCTCACAGGTATCATTCCTGAGGAGAAGGCTATCGGCCTTATGAAGGAAGCAGCTCAGAAGACTTACGGACGTAAGGGTGAAGACGTTGTCAAGAAGAACTGGGCAGCTATCGATGCAGGTGCAACATCTGTAGTTAAGGTTGAGGTTCCGGATTCATGGAAGGACTGCAAGGATGAGGGACTTGATTATCCTGCAGCTACAGGCGACAACAAGGAAGCTGTTGACTTTGTTAACAACATCCAGATCAAGGTTTCCGCTCAGGAGGGTAATACACTTCCGGTTTCTGCATTCCTTGATTATGTTGACGGTGTAACTCCTTCGGGAACATCAGCATTCGAGAAGCGTGGTATCGCAGTTAACGTTCCTACTTGGGATGCATCTAAGTGTATCGAGTGTAACCGCTGCGCATATGTATGCCCGCATGCAGCTATCAGACCGGTTGCTCTTACAGCTGAGGAAGCTGCAAATGCTCCTAAGTCTATGGTACTTAAGCCGCTTACAGGCTTCACAGACGGCAAGCAGTTCACAATGGCTATAAGCACTCTTGACTGTACAGGCTGCGGCTCATGTGCAAACGTATGCCCGGCTAAGGAGAAGGCTCTTACCATGGTTCCGCAGGATGATGCTTCATGGCAGCAGGAAGGCTTTGATTACTCGGTTAAGCTTCCGGTTAAGGAAGATGTTGTTGCTAAGTTCAAGGCTGATTCTGTTAAGGGTTCACAGTTCCTTAAGCCGTATCTTGAGTTCTCCGGCGCATGTGCAGGCTGCGGAGAGACTCCTTATGCTAAGCTTATCACTCAGCTCTTCGGTGACAGAATGTACATCGCAAATGCTACAGGATGCTCATCTATCTGGGGTAACTCATCACCGTCAACACCTTATACACGTGATGAGAGAGGCAGAGGTCCGGCATGGGACAACTCACTCTTCGAGGATAACGCAGAGTTCGGTTACGGAATGCTCCTTGCACAGAATGCTATCCGTGACAGACTTAAGGAGAAGGTAACAGCTCTTGCAGAGAGTGGTAATGCAACTGTTGCTGAGAAGGCTAAGAACTGGCTTGATACATTTACAGTAGGAGCAACAAACGGTGTTGCATCTGACGAGCTTGTTGCAGCTCTTGAGGCTGACGGAAGCGCAGAGGCTAAGGCTGTTCTCGATGAGAAGGATTATCTTGCAAAGAAGAGCCAGTGGATCTTCGGCGGTGACGGATGGGCATATGACATCGGTTACGGCGGACTTGATCATGTACTTGCTTCTAACCAGGATATCAATGTATTCGTATTCGATACAGAGGTTTACTCAAATACAGGCGGACAGTCATCTAAGTCAACTCAGCCGGGTGCTGTTGCACAGTTCGCTGCAGCAGGTAAGACTCTTAAGAAGAAGGATCTTGCAGGCATGGCTATGAGCTACGGTTATGTATACGTTGCTCAGATCGCTATGGGTGCCGATATGAACCAGGCAGTCAAGGCTATTGCCGAGGCTGAGGCTTATCCGGGACCGTCACTTGTTATCGGATATGCTCCTTGTATCAACCACGGTATCAAGAAGGGTATGGCAAAGGCTCAGGATGAGGAGAAGCTTGCTGTTGAGTGCGGATACTGGCAGAACTTCAGATTCAATCCTGCAAATGAGAAGCCGTTCACACTTGATTCCAAGGAGCCTGATTTCGACAAGCATATCGAGTTCCTTAACGGTGAGGTTCGTTATTCATCACTTGCTCTTAAGGATAAGGCAAGAGCTGAGGAGCTTCAGCAGAGAAACCTTGCAAATGCAAAGGCTCAGCGTAAGCACCTTGAGGATCTTGTTAAGATGTACGACGCAGAGTAATCTCTTGGAATTACATATAATAATGTCTTATCGGACAGTCCCGCTTTCGCGGGACTGTTCTTTCTTTTATTTATGTTGTATAGTTTTAAGGATCAATGATTTAGAGTAAGGATGGTCAAGCAGTGAATATATTACTGACAAGTGCGGGAAGAAGAACATATCTGGTCGAATACTTTAAGAAGGCTCTCGGAACCGAAGGAAGGGTATATGCCGCCAATTCCAAGAATAGTCCGGCGCTCCTGTGTGCGGACGGCTATATCATCACACCTATGATATATTCCGATGAGTATATTCCTTTTCTGCTTAAGCAGTGCAGGGAGCTTGAGATAAGCCTGCTGGTCTCTTTTTTTGATATAGATATGCCTATATTGAGCCTGCACAGAGCGGAGTTTGAAGCCGTAGGAACAAGGCTTGCCATGTCTGATGCCGGCTTTTATGACATCTGCAGTGATAAATACAAGATGAGCCTGAGACTTGCGGAGCATGGTTTCGGCGTGCCTGACAGCTTTCTTTCACCGGATGAGATAAGTGAATACCCTCTTATAGTCAAGCCTCGTTTCGGAATGGGCTCACTCGGGGTGTATAAGGCGGCGAATGATATTGAGCTTAAAGGAGCCTACAGCATGTGCAGCCGTGAAGTCAGTGACAGTTATCTCAGATTTGAATCGGGTGCCGTAAATGCCGATAATGCCGTAATGATACAAAAGGCACTTGTCGGAACGGAGTACGGTCTGGATGTTATATCGGATCTTGACGGTAATTATGTCAATACGATAGTAAGAAAGAAATTTGCCATGCGCTCGGGAGAAACGGATGAAGCAATAGTACTTGATGACTCAGATCCCGAATATGCAGTACTTACGAAGCTGGGTGCAAGCTTTGCTGAGGTTTTCGGACCCAAGGGTCTTACGGATATGGATGTTATTATGAACGAAGGCGGTAAACCGGAGATCATAGATATCAACGGAAGATTCGGCGGAGGTTATCCTTTTTCACATATTGCGGGAGCAGATGTGCCGAGAGCCTATGTATTGTGGATGCAGGGACGTGATGAGGAAGCAAGGGAATGTTGTTTTCCGAAGTATAGGGCGCACGGCTACAAGGATATAGTGCCGAGAAGGTATTGAGAATCGTGCATATAATTTTATACATTGAATGATTGCGGACAGCTTACGATATATGTGCTGTGATCCTGTCCGTTAAGATACATTTTAAGCTTGAACCGACGGATTTTTGTCATGAAATATCCGGTTTTGTTCAAGCTTTGTTTTTATATTGCTTGTAAGTGACAGCTAATATAAAGTGTTGTATAATATGTATTAAATAGAGACGAATAGCACTGGGGTTTTTGTAAAAATCAGCTAAAATACGTACTTTTCGCCTTTACAGAAAATTTATGGAGTTTTTATAATATGGCTGAAAAATGGGCAGTTGATTTCAGGGCGGGAAAGCTTACCGATGGATGGAAATATTTCGGCGCGCATAAGACAAAGCGCGGGGAGGAATCCGGTTGGGTATTCCGGGTATGGGCGCCCAATGCGAGCAAAGTTTCTGTAGTCGGAGATTTTAACGGGTGGACACCCGGAACACATCTTATGAATAATGAGCTCGGTATCTGGGAGCTGTTTATCCCCGGGCTTAACAGATATGATATCTATAAGTATGCCGTAGAGTCAGCAGACGGCAGCATTCATTTTAAGGCAGATCCTTATGCAACCCATGCGGAGACCAGACCTGCAAGCGGCAGTAAGCTCTATGAGCTTGAGGAATTTAACTGGACGGACGGAGAGTTTCGCAGTTCCCGCAGGGAGCGAAGTCCGTATGACAGTCCGCTGAATATCTATGAGGTTCATCTTGGCTCGTGGAGAAAGAGGAGAAACGGAGACTTTTACGATTACAGGAGCTTCGGAACAGAGCTTGCCGAATATGTCAGGGATATGGGCTTTAATGCAGTGGAGCTGATGCCTCTTACAGAATATCCGCTTGATGATTCCTGGGGCTATCAGTGCACAGGATATTTTGCACCGACTTCCAGGTACGGTACACCGGATGATTTCAAATACATGATTGATACTCTGCATAAAGCGGGGTTAAGAGTCATACTCGACTGGGTCCCGTCGCATTTTTGTAAGGATGAGTTCGGACTTATAGATTTTGACGGGTCAAGCTGTTATGAATATGCGGATCCGAATAAACGTGAGCATGAATCCTGGGGAACGAGAGTATTTGATTTCGGAAGACCTGAGGTGATCTCCTTCCTATGCTCATCGGCGAGGTACTGGCTTGAGGAATTCCATCTGGACGGACTCAGAGTTGATGCGGTTGCTTCCATGCTGTATCTGGATTACGACAGAAGTGACGGCAGATGGACTCCGAATAAGCACGGCGGACATGAGAATCTTGAGGCTATAGAGTTCCTCCGTACTCTTAACAGGATGGCATTTTCTGTGGATCCGGATGTACTTATGATAGCTGAGGAATCAACGGCATGGCCTTTGGTATCAAAGCCTACGGATGTGGGAGGACTGGGCTTCAACTTCAAGTGGAATATGGGATGGATGAACAATATGTGCCACTATCTCAAGATGGATCCGTTCTTCCGCAAAGACAATCATAACGATATTACCTTCTCATTGATGTATGCATTTACAGAGAACTTCATACTGCCAATGTCGCATGATGAGGTCGTACATATGAAGGGATCTCTGGTAAATAAAATGCCGGGTGAGTATGAGAATCAGCTTACCTGTCTGAGAGGTTTCTATTCGTATATGCTTACCCATCCCGGCAAGAAGCTACTCTTTATGGGACCGGAGATAGGTCAGTGGCATGAGTGGGATTCGAAGGGCGAGCTTGACTGGTATCTGATGGAGAACGAGCTTAACAGTAAGCTGCATGCTTTCTTTAAGGATATCAACAGATTCTATCTGGACAGTCCGGAGCTTTGGGAGATAGATTACGACTGGAGCGGATTTGAGTGGCTTGTAACAGATGATACCAGAAACAATATGGTGGTATTCCTGAGGAAAGATAAGTCAGGATCGGATATGCTCTGCGCCGTCAATTTCTCACCTAACGAGATAGATAATTATCGTGTCGGGGTACCCGATCGAAAGGAATATGTACCTGTATTCAATACGGATGATATCGGCTACGGAGGCAAGGGCTTCGGAGATACCAAGGCTGTTAAGGTCGAACGTATAGAGCATAACGGAAGAGACACTTCGGTGTCCATCAGGATACCGGCATTCGGAGCCGTCTTCTTCAGAGGAAAGGGCAGGCTGAAGCCGCCTGCGGTAAAGAAGAGTGCAGCTAAGAGTAATACTGCAAGGAAGACGGCTGTTAAGAAAAATCCGGATAAGGCTGCCGCAAAAGAGAGTAAACCAAAGGAAGCCAAGACTGAAAAGCAGATAACGAAGAAAACAACAGGGAAGTCTTCGGAAGGAAAGACACAAAAGAAAACTGCGGTAGGTAAAATGACCGATGAGCTTCCGGCAAGCAAAAGGCCGAGAAAGACAGTGAGCGCAGTTGAGGATAAAAAGGAGAAGGGCGTATGAAGAAGGAATGTATAGCTATGCTGCTTGCAGGCGGACAGGGCAGCCGTCTGTATGTACTTACCAGCAGTGTGGCAAAACCGGCAGTTTCATTCGGAGGTAAATACAGGATCATAGATTTTCCGCTGTCAAACTGCACGAACTCAGGTATAGATACGGTAGGCGTGCTTACTCAGTATCGTCCTTTGGAGCTTAACAATTATATCGGAAGCGGTCAGGCATGGGACCTTGACTCTTCAAGCGGAGGAGTACATATACTTCCGCCGTATATGGGATCATCGGGAGGAACCTGGTACAAGGGAACTGCCAATTCAATATATCAGAATATAGGCTTTGTGGACATGTACGACCCGGAATATGTTGTGGTGCTTTCGGGTGACCACGTTTATAAGATGGATTATGCCAAGATGCTTGACGCCCATAAAAATGCGGGAGCCGCCTGCACCATATCAGTCAGAGAGGTTCCGTGGGAGGAGGCATCACGTTTCGGTATAATGAGTGTCGATGAAGAGATGAATATTACCGAGTTTGCCGAAAAGCCTAAGGAGCCTAAGAGTAATCTTGCTTCAATGGGCATATATGTCTTCACCTGGGCCAAGCTAAGAGAGTATCTTATAAATGATGAAGCGGATCCGAATTCGGAAAATGATTTCGGCAAGAACATTATTCCTAATATGCTTGCCGCAGATGAGAAGATGCTTGCATACCGTTTTGACGGATATTGGAAGGATGTAGGAACATTGGAGTCACTCTGGGATGCCAATATGGACATGCTTAATCCAAGCAGCGGACTTAATCTCATAGACGAATCCTGGCCTATCTATGCCAAGACCTTCTCGGCACCGGCTGCGTACATAGGTCCGTGGTCAGAGGTGTCAAACAGTGCATTTAACAGAGGTGATGTGATAGACGGAGCGGTAAGCGATTCGGTACTCTCACAGAATATCGTTATAGAATCAGGCGCTGTGGTGGATCATTCGGTACTGCTTCCGGGCGTAAGGATCGAGGCAGGAGCAGAGGTGCGCTATGCAATCATAGGCGAGGACTGTGTAATCGGCAGAAACTCTAAGATAGGCGAGGCTCCGCCGGAGGATGGTTCTAAGGACTGGTGGGGAATAAGTGTTGTAGGACCGAACTGCGCTATAGAGGAAGGCAGAGTGATCAAAGCTAAGCGTATGCTTGACAGCGAGGGAAGAGAGGTAACAAGATGATAGGAATTCACGGAATCGTCTTTGCTTATCAGCAGAGAGAAAGTCTCCAGGAGCTTGTCAAGGAACGTGCCTCGGCATCGGTTCCCTTCGGAGGAAGATACAGAGCTATTGATTTTGCTATCTCCAATCTGGTAAATGCCGGTGCACGCGATGTTGGTGTGCTTGTGCAGGAGAGATATCAGAGTCTGCTCGACCACCTTGGTACAGGCAAAAACTTCGATCTTTCAAGAAAGAGAGGCGGACTCAGGATATTGCCCCCTTTCAATATTATGGATGACGGAGGAAATAAGAACTTCCGCGGCAAGATGGAAGCACTGTGCGGTGTCAGAGGATATATAGCCGACATCAAGCAGGATTATGTGGTTATGATAGACGGAGATCTTGTCAGCAATCTGCCTATCAGCGAGATCGTTCAGTCACATATCAAAAATAAGGCTGATATTACAGTCGTATGCGGCAATGACAGCTTTTATGTGGACAGCGGTACCTACTTCCAGACCGACGAAGACGGCAGAGTGACAGACGTGCTCTACAATATACACACACCGAAGGGAAGAAGAGGACTTGAGGTCTATGTTATCTCCAAGACTCTGCTGCTTGAGGTGGTTGACTATTGCATAAGTCATGACAAATACAGCTTCCGTAAGGATGTGCTTCAGGAGATGAAGGATGAACTGGTTATAAGGACCTACGTCTGGGAGGGCTTTGCTGCTCAGGTAAGATCGGTCAAGGAGTATTTTGAGAGAAGTATGCAGCTCCTTAATCCTGAGATCAGAAAAGATCTGTTCAGGGAAGAACGTCCTATCAAGGCAAAGGGAGCCGATAAGTCATCGGCCGTTATTGCACCGGGCGGATGTGTGCATAATGCAATCATAGGAGACGGATGTCTCATAGAGGGTATAGTCGAGAACTCAATACTGTTCCCGGGTGTAAGAGTTGGCAAGGGCTCTGTAGTCAGAAATTGTGTACTGTTCAAGGAGACTGTTATCGGAAGACGTGCCGAGGCCGCATTTATTATCTCTGATAAGAGGGTGAGACTCACCGACGGCGCTACGATAATAGGAAGTGCATTGTATCCGTTGGCAATAGAAAAGGGCAGCGTGGTATAAAAATCGGATAAGTACCGCCCGGAAAAAATCATTACCGAAATCATTACCGGAATGATTTCGATAAGGCTTTTCATAAGGGTGGTACTTTTTTGGATCCATAAATTGAAAAATATTATACGTAAGATGTTTACATTTCATTATCTGAATGTTACATTAAATTATATCAATGTATAAAAATCAGTAATTACAGTCGTTCACAGCCTGAACTGCTGTAGCTGAAAAATACGGAACAGGCGGTGAATGCTGTGGAGCAGAACTTGTTTGTGCAGAAGGATAATTCTTCCACAACGGATTTTATAATAGAGCAGATTAAGAAGCTCTTGATGAACGGAACCTTGAAGCCGGGAGACAGACTGCCTTCGGAGTTTGAACTTGCCGACAGCCTCGGAGTGAGCCGGGGATCGGTAAGATCTGCAATGAAGGTGTTTGAGGCATACGGCATCATACAGATACGAAGAGGAGACGGTACTTACATTTCCAAGTCGATAACGCAAAACGCAATGAATCCTCTCTTGTTTTCATTGCTCATACTTAATCCGAGTATGGAGGACATGGGCAGATTCAGAGAGAAGATAGAGCTTGATATAGTTGAGCTTATCATGAAGGATGATGATAAGCGACAGGCGATATTACCTATGCTTGAGGCAAATCTTAACGAGCTTGATAAGCTGCATGCCGAAAGTGCAGATATAGAGGCACTTGTTAAGAATGATATCGAGTTTCATATGATCCTTGCGGATCATTGCGGCAATCCTATATTTGAAGCGGTATACAAATATATAATGGAATTCTTCGGACCGTTCATAAAAGACTCTCATAAGTATCAGATGAGCGGAGAATATGCGCAGGAAGCGCACAGACCTATATATGATGCTCTTAAAAACGGTAGCTATTCCGTAGCTAAGGATGCAATTATCAAGTCTATGCAGATCTGGTATAAGAGTCTGGAAAAGTAACAGATCCTTGCAAGGCAGCTTTGCTAAAAGCAATGCCTGAATCAAAAGTAAATTGAAAAAAGCTGTGAGCTGTCTATCGGAGACAAGACCGATAGTGACAGTCACAGCTTTTTTGCATTATTAGGAAACTGCGTTCCATGAAATAAACTATCAGACAAAGTAAAGATCACACTATTTTAAAGGTACTTCACCAACAACTTTTGTACTATAACGCTATAACCCGAAATAAAAACGCCGGAGCTGTAGGACAAAAATGTGCCGGTTGAAGCACAGCTTATTTCAGCAATCTCCATACTGTGCTTCGGCTTATGCCGAGATGCTTGGCTGTCTGAGACTGATTCATGTTCTCGGATTCATAGACCATATGAACGATATCCCGTTCGATCTCTTCAAGGGTACGGTCCAGGTTAATACCCGGATGCAGACTGTCATTTTTCTTGTAGTTCTTCTTGGCAAGAACACGTCTTACACTTTCCGCAGATATGTATGAAGCTTCGGAATTAAGCACGAGTTCTCGCACTGTCTGGAACAGCTGATAAACATTTCTTTCCCAATGATGATTTTGCAGAAGCAGCATGGCATCTGCGGTAAATCCCATTACCTGAGTTCCGTTTTCTATATTGCAGACATTGGTATAAAGTGCAGCCAATGACGGGATCTCAACACGTCTGTCTGCAAGTGAAGGAAGCATCATACGCAGGCAGTTCACATTTTCATTAAGATACAAGTAGAGATCGTCATTAGGCTCATTGCCGTCAATGATGCTGTAGGAGAAGATCAGTCTGTTTGTGTTGAAGATATTGGAATCCTTAAAATATATCACAAGCCTCTGCTGCCATACCGAAGGAATGAGCTCCATACGCTTAAAGTACAGCGTGAGTCCGCCGGTATTAAGCGGAGAATAATCATTTTCAAGGAGGTATTTCCATCCCTTCTCGTCCATAAGTCCTGCATCAACTATGATCATGGAACTGTTATGCAGAGCACTGTGTGAATATATATAGTATGCAAAGCGCTCCTTGCCGGTACCGCGTGCACCGAGCATCATGACAGGCTGCTTCATGGCGCTGTAGCGATCACAGGTCTCAAGCAGGGTGGTCGAAATATCCTCATTTCCGAGATAGTATTCAAGCGGATAGACATCATTAAGTCCCTGCTCGGTGGAAACCTCGCGCAGAGAGTATTTGTCATACATATCCGTCTTCTTGTCGACAACGACCTTGTAGGCACAAAAATCCATGCCGTTTGTTGCAATGCGGGTTCCGTGTATAGTGTAGACAGAACGGCTGCGGTTGCGTATCATGCTGGTCTTGCCTCTTGCAATAACTACAGAGGAATTATTTTTCAGTACGTCCATGATCTCTGCAGGCAGTTCATCCGAGGAGGAATAATACAGCTCACCGTAAGAGTTATATATAACTGTAATAAAATCCGAAGAAGCTATGATACCGTTGAAAAGGTCTATACGCTGATTCATGGAATCATAGTTTTCAAGTATGGAGACAGTGGAATCGATGGCTGATTCTATACTCTCTATGCCTGAGGTTATAAGGAGACTCTGCATGTCCAGATTTCTGGCGCAGTTAACTGCGGTCATATCGCCTACGATAAGCTTAAAGCCTTCGTTTTTCAGCACAGTGAGATTGTCTAGGCACTCGTCCTTACTGTGTATGGTACAGACTCTGAAATCATATTGAATGATGCTGCGGAGCATCTTGGCGGCCTGAGTGATACTGTTGTATCCTACTACCGCATATTTTTCGCCTGTTTCGTTTGCGGTACGTATTATACGCAAAATGTCATAAACAGACGGAGCTATATCATAGGTAAGGATGCTCAGCTTCTTTCTGATCATCTCTGTGGTACATCCGCGTGAAAGTACGGCATCAACATTACTGTCAAGCGTATTCATCACGGTTTCCGTACCGTCTTCTATAATACCGTTGTAGATCTCAAGGTCTATATCGGATCTGCGGGCGGCGATATTTTCAACAAGATCGCGCATGCCTTCATAAGGAGGAACACATAATATCTTGAATTTACGCATCTTTTCACCTCATATAAGTCAGTAATACCAAATGACTGTAATATTTTGCAACTGCGGTGTCTCTTAGGACGGATATATCAACAGAGTCCGATGCCGAAATGAAACAGCTGCAGGGCAAACAGTGACAAACTAATCATAATTAACATTCTTTAAGCTGATTTTAGCTGTAAGTGTTCAAATTTACAACACTTTATTGCTTTTTGTTTCTGATTTAGTCGTGCATTTTTGTACAGAACAATTGTCATAAACGGGTGTTTTAAATATAATTCAATCGAATGTGAAAATTATGTCAATACATAATCGTGAAAGTACAAACGGAGGAAATTCAAATGCTTACAAAGTATAATCTTAAGATGCCTCGTGAGGTATACAGCGGAGAGAACGCTCTTGAGAACATCAAGCCTATCCTTGAGAAGAACAATGCAAAGAAGGTTGCAGTATTCACAGATAAGGGTATTGAGAGCACAGGACTTATGGACTATCCGCTCGAGCTTATCAAAGAGGCCGGTGCAGAGGTAGTATTATTCGACGATCTTCCGAGAGAGCCAAGCTATATTCAGGCTCAGGCAGTTATCGATCAGTTTAAGGCAGCAGGCTGTGACTTCATCGTTGCATGCGGCGGCGGAAGTGTACAGGATACAGCTAAGCTTGCTTCTATTCTTATTACAGATGAGTATGGTGTTAAGGAGCTTCTTGACGATCCTAAGAGAGGAAGAAAGCACATCAAGACTCTTATGATCCCGTCAACAGCAGGTACAGGAGCCGAGGCTACACCTAATGCTATCGTTGGAGTTCCGGAGAAGCAGGTTAAGATCGGTATCGTTAACGAGGAGATGATCGTTGATTATGTTATCCTTGATGCCGTTATGATCAAGAAGCTTCCGCGCAAGATCGCAGCTGCAACAGGTGTTGATGCTCTTGCTCATGCAATAGAGTGCTACACAAGCAACAAGGCTAACCCATTCAGTGATACATTCTCATTGAGAGCACTTGATCTTATCCTCAACAATATCCTTGAGGCATGTAATGATCCTGATGCTATGGATGCAAAGAACCAGATGCAGATCGCTTCATTCCTTGCAGGTGTTGCAATTACAGCCAGCGGAACAACAGCTGTTCACGCTCTCAGCTACCCGCTCGGAGGAAAGTATCATATCGCACATGGCGATTCAAATGCTATCCTTCTTGCTCCGGTTATGAGATTCAATGAGCCTTACTGCAGAGACAGACTTGCTTCTGCATATGATCAGTGTGTACATACAGAGAAGACTTGCAAGACTCCTGAGGAGAAGAGCGCATTCATCATCGAGTGGCTCGGCAATATCGTTAAGGAACTTGATATTCCTACAAGCCTCAGCAAGGCTTACGGAGTACCGGCAGAGGATATCGACTTCCTCGTTGAGGCAGGTATGCAGCAGCAGAGACTTCTTGTTAACAACATGCGCCCTGTAACAGCAGAGGATGCACGTAAGCTTTACGAGGAGATCCTTTGATCTGATTTAGAACTAAGCAACATGTAAATAAATCTTGTTTCCGTTATGACACAGAAAGGGACTAAACAATTATGAAGACTTGTGACATTAAGGGTATTATCGTACCGATCCTTACTCCGTTGAACAATGATGAGGCTCAGACAGTTAACCATGAGGAGCTTCGCAAGCAGGTAGACCGTCTTATCGAGGGCGGTGTTGACGGTATCTTCCCGTTCGGAACAAACGGTGAGGGTTATATCCTCAGCTTTGATGAGAAGGTAGAAGTCCTTAAGACAGTTATAGATGCTGTACACGGCAGAGTACCTGTAGTAGCAGGAACAGGCTGCATCTCAACATATGAGACTATTCAGCTTACAAAGAAGGCTGAGGAGCTTGGCGCAGACTGCGTTTCAATCATCACTCCGAGCTTTGCACTTGCAAGCCAGCACGAGCTCTATATGCACTATTCGGAGATTGCTAAGCACACAGATCTTCCGATCATTCTCTACAATATTCCAGCACGTACAGGAAACAAGATCCTTCCTGAGACAGTACATGCTCTCTGCAAGGATGTTGAGAATATCGTAGGTGCAAAGGATTCCTCAGGAGATATCGAGAACCTTAAGGCTTATATCGCTGCTACAAAGGATCTTGACAAGAAGACATATATCCTTGCAGGTAACGACGGTGCTATCCTTACTTGCCTTAAGGAAGGCGGAGTAGGCGGAATCGCAGGACGTGCAAATATCTATCCGCACACTATCTCAAGCATCTATGACAAGTTCTGCGCAGGAGACCTTGAGGGTGCTCAGGCAGCTCAGGATGCTGTTACATCTATCCAGAGAGTATTCAAGTTCGGCAACCCGAACACTGTTATCAAGAAGGCAGTTGCTATGCTTGGCTACAATGTCGGAGATAACCGTCGTCCTTTCAACTACCTTTGCGAAGAGGGTGTTGAGGAGCTTAAGAAGGTTCTTGCCGAGAACGAGGCTAAGGGCCTTAACTAATCAATAGTTTATTGATCATTGGGAAACTAAGGAAAGGAAGTATTTTTTCATGAAGGTTACCATGACAGAAGCCCTCGGACCGGAGGGAATGGCTCTTGTTGAGAGCAAGACTAAGGATATTTTTGTTGCACATGATGCACATCCGCATAATTATCTTAATGAGCTTGAGGATTCGGATATTTTTATCGTCAGAGTTGCAGACAAGCTTGCTATCGATAAGAAGGTTATGGAGTGCAAGAATCTTAAGGTCATCGGACGTACAGGTATCGGCTACGACAGCGTAGATGTAGAGGCTGCAACAGCTGCGGGAATTCCTGTAGTTATTACTCCGGGCGCAAACAACAGAAGTGTTGCCGAGCATGCAATTGCACTTATGATGGCACTTTCAAAGAATATGGTTGAGAGTGATGTCGAGCAGCGCAAGGGCAACTGGAAGATCAGAGATGCCAAGAAGGCATTTGAGGTTGAGGAAAAGACCTGCCTTATCATCGGACTCGGAACTATCGGTAAGATCATCGCTCATCTTGCACAGGGCCTTGATATGAAGGTTATCGGCTTTGATTCATTCCTTACAAAGGAGCAGATGGCTGAGATCGGTGTAGAGAAGTATGATGACAAGATGGAGGCTATAAAGGCAGCCGATGTAGTTATCGTACAGATGCCGCTTATCGACGGTGTTACAAACAATACTATCGACAAGGCTGAGCTTGATGCTATGAAGAAGACAGCGGTACTTATCAACTGCAGCCGTGGTGAGATCGTAAATGAGCCTGCTCTTTGCGAAGCTCTTAAGAGCGGAAGCATTGCAGGAGCAGGTCTCGATGTATTCTATCATGAGCCTACACTTGTTGATGATGAGATACTTCATTGTCCTAATGTTATCGTCAGCCCGCACAGTGCAGCTCAGACACGTGAGGCTGTTATCAGAATGCATACTATGTGTGCAGAGGGATGCTTTGCAGTTGCAGAAGGCAAGAAGTGGCCTTATGTTGCCGACAAGAAAGTATATGAGCATCCGCGCTGGAAGGATGCCGAGTGGGCAGAGGTTTGATCTTACAACATTTAAGTAAATACTTTATTTGGTAAAGATCCATAAATTATAAAAGATCCGGGAGTTTGCAGTAATTAGCTTGTTTTCAGTCGGTCGGGTTTATATCCGATGAACAGAGCAGGGTAAAATTACTTGTCCGTCCCGGGTCTTTTTGTTTAAATTCATAGGAAGTTGTATCTTATGAATTAAAAAAATGCTCCGCGGGATGCTTGACTCGCGCGAAGAAGAAAACTGTCGCAAGCAACCGCACTCGGCGCGAGAATGTGTCAAAGCACATTCTTTTCAATAGATAAAACCAAAGTATATAAAATCCATATGTTAATAATATACAAAACAGATGATTTAGAATTGTATATTTAGACAAAATACACTTTACCTTAGTCAAATACTGTCGTATCATAGACACAATGGAAAAAGTTATATCTTATGCGAAAGGAAAGCAAATGAATAAGTATATCGAGAAAGTTATAAACGATAATAAACTTAAGAATGCACATGAGCCGGAGTTTTTGCAGACCGTTGAAGAGGTGCTTACATCTCTCGAGCCTGTGATCGATGCGCATCCTGAGTATGAAGAAGCAGCTCTCTTGGAGAGAATGACAGAGCCTGAGCGTGTAATTGAGTTCAGAGTTCCGTGGGAGGACGATAACGGTAAGATCCATGTAAACAGAGGATACCGTGTACAGTTTAACGGTGCTATCGGACCGTACAAGGGAGGACTCAGATTTGCTCCTACAGTAACACTTTCCATGATGAAGTTCCTTGCCTTTGAGCAGACATTCAAGAACAGTCTTACAACACTTCCTATGGGAGGCGGAAAGGGCGGATCTGATTTCAACCCTAAGGGTAAGAGCGACAGAGAAGTTATGAGATTCTGTCAGTCATTCATGACAGAGCTTTATCGTCATATAGGACCTGATGTAGATGTACCGGCAGGAGATATGGGTGTAGGCGGAAGAGAGATCGGATTCCTCTTCGGTCAGTATCGCAGGATCCGCGGCGCATTTGAGAACGGAACACTTACAGGTAAGGGTATGTCTTTCGGCGGATCTCTTATCCGTCCGGAGGCAACAGGCTACGGTGCCGTATATTATCTCCAGGCAGTTCTTAAGCACCAGCATGATGAACTTAAGGGTAAGAAGGTAGTACTCTCAGGTTACGGTAATGTAACATGGGGCGCTGTTAAGAAGCTTGCAGAGCTTGGTGCAATGCCTATAACTATCTCTGGATCTGCAGGATACATCCTTGATGAGGCCGGTATCACAACAGAGGACAAGATCAACTTCCTTCTTGATGCAAGAGCAGGTAAGTGCAAGCTTGCAGATTATGCAGATAAGTTCGGCGCTAAGTTCTTCCCGGGTGAAAAGCCTTGGGGCGTTAAGGGAGACATCGTTATGCCTTGCGCTACACAGAATGAGATCGGTGTGGAGGAAGCTGAGCAGATCCTTGCAAACGGTGTTAAGTACTACATTGAGGTATCTAACATGCCTACGACCAATGAGGCACTTAAGCTCCTTATGAGTAAGGATATCGTAGTTGCTCCTTCAAAGGCTGCGAATGCAGGCGGAGTACTTGTATCCGGTCTTGAGATGAGCCAGAACTCAGAGAGACTTGCATGGACTGCCGAAGAGGTTGATGAGAAGCTTCACTGCATCATGACAAGCATCCATGACAGCTCCGCTGAGGCAGCCGAAAAGTACGGTCTCGGTTACAATCTCGTTGCCGGAGGCAATATCGTAGGCTTCCTTAAGGTTGCAGATGCTATGATGAGCCAGGGTATTTATTGATAAATAAACTAATAAAATAATTCATATCAATGCTGTCTGTGCATACAGCTATGCAAGATATAAAAGTTATAGGGTGTGGTTTCAGAGATGGAACTGCACCTTTTGTGATACGGGAAAGGGCAGGAAAACATGAACAAGGGACAATATGAGCATATAACACATCCTTTCGAGCCGCTTTTTAATGCGGATGCAAGGGCATTGATATTGGGCAGCCTGCCGTCTGTAAAGTCGAGAGAACAGAATTTCTTTTACGGACATCCGCAAAATCGTTTCTGGAAGCTTATAGCAGCTTTGTTTGATGAGCCGTTACCGCAGAATATAGAGGAGAAAAGATTGCTTATATTGAATCACAAGATAGCTTTATGGGATTCGATATACAGTTGTGACATAATCGGTTCGAGTGACAGCAGCATTAAAAATGTCGTTCCGACTGATCTTAGACGTATTACCGATAATTCGGCCGTCACACGAGTATTTTGCAACGGCAAAACATCCGGAAAGTATTATGAAAAGTACCATGAGGCAAGGCTTGGGATAAAGGCGACCGTACTGCCTTCTACAAGTCCTGCTAATGCCGCGTGGTCCTTGGATAAACTTGTGACTGCATGGAGTGTGATAAAGGATATTGAAGTATAAATGTGATAGGTATTAATTCAATGACAATGAGCGCGGTTACTTGCAATCTTTTTCTCCGTCATGCGAGAACGTATCCGTAGGATCGTTGTTTGATTTCATTGGACATTATTTTTGTCCTATATCTCATTTTTGAAGAAGCTAAAAAGACAGCCTGAAAAGGCTGTCTTAGAAATATTTTTTGTAATACTGATATAGAAAAAACTACATACTGTAAAATAAACTTTTCTAATCAATAACCTAACTCGTCATTTACAACTATGACATGCATACGATCCGGCTGCTTGTTGCATCTTGTAACAAGGAATTCGCTGCAGATAGTCTTAGGGTTAAGACAGTTTGCACAGCTTCCGAGAGTCTGACATGGAGTGTCGAGATCAAAACGTGCGCAGTTTATAGGAGCTGCTACGTTTCTTGCTCTGTGCAGTGCCGAGTCAAAGTCCTTTGTTATCTTGTTAACGCCTACGATAAAGATGACCTTTCTCGGTCCGTAGCTTATAGCGGATACTCGATTGCCTGTTCCGTCGATATTTACGATGATTCCGTCTTCGGAAACAGCGTTGGCACTTGTGATATATACATCAGAGCCGTAGATCTCGATATACTTCTCTCTGGTTTCTTCGGGAGTTTTGGCAAGCTCACGACGGATCAGATTATAATGCTCATTGTCAAGCGCTGTCTTAAGACCGATCTCGTCGAGGGTCATTGAACCGCCGTATCCGATGGAGCTGCCTTCAGGGATAAGTTCAAGTGCTATCTTAAGAGCATCCTCTTTTGTCTCGGCATAATATCCTTTGATCCATCTTTTCTCAAGGGAATTAACTAAGTTATGACATAGAATAGTGTCGATCTTTTTCTGATTTGCGTCACGCATTATTGTGTCCTCCGTATGAAAAATTAAAGATTATAAACTGATTTGAGCCTTGTCCTTAAGTGAACAAAAACATAGTAAATCGTTCAGCATTTATCTCGAAGCTGCGTTGCAGCTCCTCGATAAAGA
>CAKRTC010000023.1 GCA_934402055.1 uncultured Lachnospiraceae bacterium
GATATCAATTCTGTCTGGAAAAGGGAAAAAGAAAATCCGGATAGGCTGTCCACAAACAACCTTCCGGATAAGAAAAAACAGTTAAAATAAAAAATTTAAATTTCAGCGATCTCACCAACGTCTGGAACACGAGTGAACAGTAACATAATTTGCTTAACAATTTCATTGAATATTGACAGACTCTTTTGCATATGCTATTATAAATAAACCAACAGTAAGTCCTATGTAAGTGCCGTTATCGAGGTAAGCGTCATGTGTTGGCGTCACTATTAGGCAATTGGTAACTTTTAATAATCAGGCCAATCTTTTGATTGGTCTTTTTTTGGTCTCCAAAGTTTATGTGGTTTCCCAAAGTTTTGTGGGGTAAAGCACCCTGTTAATAGGTTTGTCGTTGTGGGGGCAGTAAAAAACTCTCGTTTAGTGGGGGCTGGTGCGTGATGCATCGGCCTCTTTTATAATACCCTGATTTCGAAACTAAAGTATCTCGTCAGTCCCAGCCCACCCACAGCGGTAGCTTCTGTTGAACAGAAGCAGGCCGCTGCAGTGATGCTTTATTGATGACTTCCGTTCAAAACGGGAAGCTTCCTAGTGGAAAATAGAAATCTGTTTTTCATGTGTTCAAAGTTTCGGAAGCCTCTACCGATACTAAGATCTTTAACTTTTCTATTCATAGATTCAATAGGACCATTTGAAAGTCTGGAGTCATAGATTCCTCCATGGTCTTTGATGAATTATACTTTGCTCACCGGCGCGTTTCATTACAAGAACTTTATGAGAAAGCGATGTCCCGTTCTCATTGAATACGTGCTATGCACTCATCACGAATTTTCTTGACTTTCCCTCATTTCGTAATAGAATACAGATTAGAAATGGGTTTTGTTCCAAGTAAAGTCTTATGACTCCAAAGGGTTGCTCGTTTCTTTTTTTATGTCTATAACATCATAAAGAAACGTTTTGTCATATATCTCTTTTTGTAATAAGCTGCAAAATACGGATTCCTTTCCGTACCTGCAGCTTATCAATTAATCTTCCTGTTTGATTGTAACCTTATCTATTGATGTTGGAATTCCGCATCTCATCATTAACGCATTAATCAGCTTCATTATGCATCAATCAAGCTATGAAATCCTTGCGCAGCTTTTCAGGCTTTACTGAACAGGCACACGGTCTCAACATTTTTCGTCCATGGGAACTGGTCTACGGCTGTTGCGCGTATCAGCCTGTAGCCTGCCTGCTGAAGCATAGCCATGTCGCGGGCAAGGCTCTCCGGCTTGCAGCTTACATAGATCATATTCTCAACATTATAATCTATGATCTTCCTGAGTGCCTTAGGATTGACTCCGTCTCTCGGAGGATCGAGTATGATAGCATCCGGTGCCTCGAGACCGTCCAAGGCCTTAAGCACGTCATCTGCAATAAAGCTGCAGTTAGTAAGTCCGTTGGCAGCCGCATTCTGCTTAGCCGCCTCGACTGCCTCGGCGATTATCTCAACTCCTGTTACCTTGGATACACAAGGCGCAAGCATCTGGGCTATGGTTCCTGTACCGGAGTACAGATCAAAGAGTGTCATATCGCTCTTAAGCTCATCTGCTATATACTCTCTCACCTTGGAGTACAATACCTCCGCTCCCTTGGAATTGGTCTGGAAGAAGGAGAAAGGTGATATCTTGAACTTAAGTCCTAAGAGTTCTTCCGTAATATGATCCTCTCCGTAGAGCACGCTTGTTCCGTCATTTCTCACTGCATCTGCGAGTGCGTCATTTACAGTATGAAGGATACCTTTGATCGTACCCTTGAAGGCTTCCGTATGTGAGAGCTCGACAAGCTTATCCGTGATCTCACGGAGCACAAGCTCCTCATCAAGTGTCTCCACTCCCTCTGCTGCGACTATCTCTCCTCTTGCGTAAGCCTCTTTGTCATAGAGCTTGAGATCACAGACAGCCTTGTGATTAGGCACCTTGATAAGCGGCTGTGAGGTGGTGACCAAATCTATCAGCATCTCCCCGGTGTTGACCGCACGTCTTACTATCAGGTATCTGAGATATCCGAGATGCTGCTTCTTGTCATTATAAGTAAGCCCCGATGCCCTGAAATACTCGGCAACGCAGGCAACCACCAGATTAAAATCGTTATGTACCAGCTTACAGACATCCACGTCTATGACATCATAGAAGCTTCTCTTTCTGTGGAGTCCGAGTGTCAGCGGGCCGTCCTTCATACAGTCACCGAAGCTGTACTCCATCTTATTGCGGTACTCAAATATCAGAGGGCTTGAAATGATACCCTCGTAGCGGTACTCATATCCGTAAGGAGCGACTGCCTCTCTGATCAGTCCCTCAACATGCTCATTCTTGGCATCAAGCTGCTCTTTGTAGCTTTCGTTACAATAAAAGCAGCCTCCGCAGGTTCCGCCGAGGCTGCAATCGTTAATATATTCGTTCAATACTGCTTACTCTCCGTCATTATCAGTCTGTGCTTCGTATTCGGACTCGTCATCATCTTCGTCCTCATCATCAAGAAGAAGATCATCATAATCCTCCCAGTCGTCATTACTGAAATGCTTATATACAGCATAAGCAACAACACCTACTACGACAAGAGCACCGATAACAGAAAGCGCGATAATAAGAGCTCTTCTGCTGTCGAATGAACACTCGTCATCGTCATTATGCTTAAGCTTCAGTATAAGCTCATCGATAGTCTTCTTGACATCATTGAGTGAGATCAATGTATTAAGCTTATCCATAACCAATATGATCCTCCTTTGTATGATCTTAAGTTTATGCTATCACAGTTTTTTCAGTTTTGCAAATCCGGCATACATAACTTTTCTGCCCATTTCATCAAAATCCACCGTGATCCTGTAGTCCTTAGGCTCGTCCGCTATCTCCGCCACTGTTCCTATGCCGAATTTCACATGCTGTACACGGTCTCCGACACCGTACTCAGGCTTCTGCTTGACATTGCCCTTGCTGATTCCGCTTATCGAAGCAAGCCCCGAAGCACTGCTTTTTTTACGTCTTCCGGCAGGTGTAGGATCGAGTGATCCGAATCTTCCGACTCTCTCATTATCAAAGGAATTGTAGGCATTGTATGCCTTTTCCTCTGTGCTGCGTGACATACCGCTGTAGGGATCGTTTCTGTAAATGTCTCCGCCGTAGCCTTTCCTGCCGTAGGCTCCTCCATACGAGCCGCCGTAACTGTCCGAATGAGAGTAGCCGTACTCCATACGTCCCTCATATCCTCCGAAGTTTGCGAACGGCTCACGTCTCTCACCCATACGGTAATGCTCTCTGCGGAAATGCTTCTCGGCAGCCTCGTCAGGTATCTCGTCAATGAAGCGGGACGGCTTCATATATCTTGTCTCTCCGTTCACCATGCGTTCGCCTGCCGAGCTTAGGTTCAGCACACGTCTTGCTCTGGTAAAGCCTACATAACAGAGTCTTCGTTCCTCCTCTATCTCTCCGTCCGGATCCTCCGAATTGATGGATGCCGAGGATGGAAAAAGACCGTCCTCCATACCGCAGAGATAGACCGTATCAAACTCAAGGCCCTTTGCCGCATGCAAGGTCATCATGGTAATCACTTCCTCATCCGGATCTGTTCTGTCTATATCCGCCACCAGAGAAACATCCTCAAGGAAGAGCGAGAGCATATCTGCCGGTTCCTCGACTGCGGCTACAGCCTCAAAGCCCTCGTTCAGTACAGCTCCGGCTCCCGAAAGCACCTTCATATCCTCCTCAAAGCTTACGGCCTTGCTTATAAGCTCCTCGATATTCTCAAATCTTGTCTCTGCGCTTATAGGATCATCCTTCTTAAGCTCCTCCGAGTAGCCTGTATCGTCTCTTATATGCTCTATAAGTGCTCTTAACGAAGCCTCATCACGGTACGAGTTTCTGAAGCTGTCTATCATAGATGTAAAGCTCTCTATCTTCTTTGCCGCACTTCCTATACCGTCGATATCCCTGCAGGCTTTAAGCGCATCATAAAAGCTGATATCCCTTTCAGCCGCATAAGCCGATACTCTGTCCACACTGGTCTGTCCTATACCGCGCTTCGGAACATTTATTATCCTCTTTGCGGCAAGATCATCTACGCCGTTTGCTATGACTCTGAGATAGGACAGTATATCCTTGATCTCCTTACGCTGATAGAAGTTTACGCCTCCGACTATCACATAAGGAACACCGCGCTGTATACATTTTTCCTCTAAGAGACGTGACTGTGCATTTGTTCTGTAGAGTATAGCCTGATCCTTAAGCCCTGTGCCGTGCTTAACAGCCTCTGCCGCCTGTTTGATTATCGCATCGGCCTCTCCGCCTGCGGTATCGTACTCGGTGTATACAGGGAGACTTCCCTCCTCATTTTCGGTCCAAAGTCTCTTGTCTTTACGTCCCTTATTGTTTTTGATCACCTCGTTTGCGCAGTTAAGTATGCTCTTGGTAGAACGGTAGTTCTGTTCAAGCTTTACTACCTTTGCTCCCGGAAATGTCTTCTCGAAGCTTAGTATATTCTCGATATTTGCGCCTCTGAACTTGTATATGGACTGATCGTCATCTCCGACCACACAGAGATTACCGTACTTTGCCGATAAAAGTCTGATGAGCTCAAACTGTACATTGTTGGTATCCTGATACTCATCGACCATTATATAGCGGAAGCGCTCCTGCCAGTTGTCAAGGACCTCCGGGAAACGTCTGAAGAGCTCAACCGTCTTGTTAAGCAGATCGTCGAAATCAAGCGCATTGTTTGCCTTAAGCTGTTTCTCGTACTCGGCATAGACCCTTGCCGCATTTTTCTCATAGAAATCAGATGCCGAAGCCTCATAGCTGTCCGCATCTACCATGATATTCTTCTGTGAGGAGATCAGACTGAGCAGTGCTCTCTCCTTGTACATCTTATTGTCAAGCTTAAGTGCTTTTATGCAGGCACGTATCAGCGTCTTCTGATCGTCTGTATCGTATATGGTAAAATCCTTGTCATAGCCAAGCTTATCTATGTCACGTCTCAGCAGCCTTACGCACATTGAGTGAAAGGTCGAAACAAATACCTTCTCCGCCTCACTGCTCTCAAGCAGCTTGTCGACTCTTTCACGCATCTCCTTGGCAGCCTTATTGGTAAAGGTAATGGCAAGTATATGCCAGGGTGCGACACCGCCGGCGATAAGATAGCCTATCCTGTGCGTAAGTATACGTGTCTTGCCCGAGCCTGCTCCGGCCAGCACCAGCAGCGGTCCCTCGGTACACTCGACTGCCTCTTTCTGTCTGTCATTAAGTCCCGATATAAGTTCCTGTCTGTCCATGTAAATGTTTCCGTCTTTTTTCTGTAAATGTCACCTTTAAAGACAAAATCTGCCCCTGCCGAAAAAAGCAGAAGCAGATAAATGTCCGTAATGATTATTTCTTGATTGAGTTGTACTTAGGTATAAGCACTTCCTTACCGCCCATGTAAGGTCTGAGTACCTCCGGGATCTTGACAGAACCGTCTGCCTGAAGGTTATTCTCAAGGAAGGCTATAAGCATACGCGGAGGTGCAACACAGGTATTGTTAAGTGTTGTTGCAAGGTGGTTGCCCTTCTCCTTTGACTTGATCCTGATCTTAAGTCTGCGTGCCTGTGCATCGCCTAAGTTAGAGCAGGAACCTACCTCGAAGTACTTCTTCTGTCTCGGTGACCATGCCTCTACATCACAGGACTTGACCTTGAGATCCGCAAGGTCTCCGGAGCAGCACTCAAGCTGTCTTACCGGAATATCAAGTGTACGGAAGAAATCAACAGTGTTCTTCCACAGAACATCATACCACTTCATAGCCTCCTCAGGCTCGCAGACAACTATCATCTCCTGCTTCTCGAACTGGTGGATACGATATACGCCTCTCTCCTCTATACCGTGAGCTCCCTTCTCCTTTCTGAAGCAAGGTGAGTAGGAGGTAAGAGTAAGCGGAAGCTTCTCCTCCGGAATAGTCTGGTCAATAAAGCGTCCGATCATGGAATGCTCAGAAGTTCCGATAAGATAGAGATCCTCTCCCTCGATCTTGTACATCATTGCATCCATCTCTGCAAAGGACATAACACCGTTAACTACCTTGGAACGGATCATGAACGGAGGAATAACATAGGTAAAGCCTCTGTCTATCATGAAATCTCTTGCATAAGCGATAACAGCCTCATGAAGTCTTGCGATATCGCCTAAGAGGTAATAGAAACCGTTGCCTGCAACTCTTCCGGCAGCCTCCATATCTATTCCGTCAAAGCTCTCCATGATATCTGTATGATAAGGAACCTCAAAATCAGGTACCTTAGGCTCTCCGAAGCGCTGTACCTCTACATTGAATCTGTCGTCCTCACCGATAGGTACAGAAGGATCTATGATGTTCGGAATGACCATCATCTTCTTTGTAAGCTCATCATTAAGCTCTGTCTGCTTGGCTGAAAGCTGATCAAGGAGTTCTCCGTCCTTGCTTACCTCAAGCTTAGCCTGCTCGGCCTCTTCCTTAAGTCCCTTTGCCATAAGAGCGCCGATCTCCTTAGAGATCTTATTTCTCTTTGCTCTCAAATCATCTGCATCCTGCTGAACCTTACGAATCTCAGCATCAAGCTCTATACACTCATCAACGAGCGGAAGCTTGGCATCCTGAAACTTTTTCCTGATATTTTCCTTGACTATATCCGGATTCTCTCTGACAAACTTTATGTCTAACATCTGTTCTCCCTCTCTGTTATGATATTTACACGGTAAATGCCGTTAAAACCTAACCGCGCACATAACACGGCTCAAATTGAGAATATTTTAGCACTTACAAAAAATTGCGTCAACGAAGGCACCCATAAATATATCAAAATTTGAAATATATAAACGGATTATATGACAATCCGACAAGATACAGCACCGATATTATCCATAAGGTAAGATAACGGATATTGACGCAGAGGCTGCTGTTCCATATTTTAAAGCGCTTAAGCCCTTCAAATCTTGTAAATGAGAAAATTATGCCGATTGCCATACATATGACAAAAAGCGCATTTATCTGTGACAATACACTGTACATGCCGAAATTGCCAAGATCAAAGCTGAACATTGCCCTGATATACATGATAGCGGTTCCGAGATCATCGGCTCTGAAGAACACCCATCCGATTATTACCACAATCATTGTATACACATGTCTCAGCAGCTTAGGCAGTCTGTCTATAATCCTACGCAGTCCGAGCCTCTCCATGATAAGAAACGCTCCGTGGTAAAGTCCCCATACTATAAACTGCCATGCGGCTCCGTGCCAGAATCCTGTAAGGAAGAAAACAATGCCCAGATTGATATATGTTCTGAGTTTTCCTCTCCTGTTTCCTCCGAGAGGTATATATACATAATCCCTGAACCAGCTCGACAAGGATATATGCCATCTTCTCCAGAATTCCTGTATGCTGCAGGATATATACGGAAGATCAAAGTTTTCGTTGAATCTGAAACCGAATGCCCTGCCAAGTCCTATAGCCATATCGGAATACGCCGAAAAATCATAGTATATCTGCAGCGTATAGCATACGGCTCCGAGCCAGGCATATGCCATATTAATATATCCCGGCATTGAAAACATGACATCTGCCATGCCGCCTGCCGCATTTGCTATAAATACCTTCTTGAAAAAGCCTATGATAAATCTTTTTATTCCGTACTCAATATCGCCGCAGCTTATAGTTCTTGCGTCCATCTCATTATTGATGTCCGTATAACGCACTATAGGTCCGGCTATAAGCTGAGGAAACATCATGACATACAGGGCAAGCTTGATAAAGCTTTTCTGAGCCTTGGTCCTGCCCATATATACATCGGCAACATATGATATTATCTGAAATGTATAAAAGGATATACCTATAGGTAATACTATTCTTGACACAGCCTCCGGAATATTTATCCCGATCAGCGCCGCAAGCATCCTTACATTGTCACCGAAGAAATTGAAATACTTAAAATACAGCAGATTGCCTATATCTATAAGCATTATCAGTATGAAAATGCTCCTGCGGTATTTCGGCATACTCTCAATAAGCAGAGTAAGCACATAATTGACTGCAACTACTGCAAGCAGTATCAGAAAATACTTTGTGCCGCCCCATGCATAGAATATCATTGATGCCAGCAGTAAGACGATATTGGCAGGCTTTGCCTTTCCCAAAGCATATGCAGTGTAGTACAGCAGCAGTGTTATCGGCAGAAAGCAAAATATAAATATTGTTGATGAAAAAACCATTGTACCTGACTTGTATCCTTTACTGTTCCGCCGTATATTCCGTATCCGTATACTCCGCATCCGTGTATTCCGGATGCTCTAATATATAATCCACAAACCCAAAGCTCATATTGGCTATAGCAGCTTCATTTACCTCAAGTATGACTATATCCGACTTGCCGACAAGAAAATCCAGCGGCAATTCATCATATGCTGTAAATGCCGATAATGTTTTCTTTTCGGAGTATTTATCATGAAACCAGTAATTGTTCTCAAGATGCACATCACTTCCGAATACATCGGCTCTCACGAGTGAATTTATACTCTGACCGAGGAAGCTTCCTCCTCTTATAAACACACTCGGCTTATCCTTTCCCTGATAGGCTATACTTACAGGAGCATCGTACCATGTCTCTTTTGCGTCAAATAGCAGATTCATTGAGGAGTACAGATCAGTATCCGGATCTATCGGCTCATCCGATACCTCCTCTAAGACACTTACAAGGCTCAGATCATATCTGCTTTTTTCCTTCATCATAGCCAGAAAATTCGCTGCGCAGGTCCTGCCCCACGGATGGCTCCAATGTATTCCGCTGTTATAAAAAAGCGGTGCTTTAAGTTTTCCGTCATCAATATGCTCATCAATAAATTTCACCGAGTCGTAATAATCGACTCCGCTCGCATCAAGCGCCTTGATAAACTTCTCACGATTGGTATAAGTGTAGGACTGCTCCTTATCGGCATGCATAAGCATATCCGGGATCTTGTCCTTCATATAGTGTGCTTTGGACGGGGTCAGAAATATATACAGCTCCTTGCCGTTTCTGTTAAGCAGCTCCTTAAGAGCCTTCAGCTCACCGCTTAATTTATCAAAATATTCCTCTGACTCAGGCGGATAAACCTGAGTCTCATAGAGTATATATATGGGTTCAAACAGACAGCCTTCCTTGCCTACGATAACGTTGGAATTGGGACTTTGGTCCAGCAGGCTGTACAGCAGCTGGTTCCTCACTTTAAGCAGGAGCTTTCTTCCCGGAAAGCCGTTCTCCCAGCAGTCATTAAGATACTGCTGAAAGCTTCCGTCCTGTACATCGGCGGCATTAAGCTCGACTGCGTCTGCACTTTCGGACACACCGTTTAAGCTTAGCCCTTCATCAAAAGCACTGCCGTAAATCGGCAGTGCAAGAGTAAGTATAAAGATAAATATTAAAAAATAATTTCGTTTAAACATTCAAATATAGTTGAAAAATCACTGCAGCTTTGAATAATCACGTGCTCCGAATATACCTGTTCCTACACGTACCAGTGTCGATCCTTCCTCGACCGCAACCGTATAATCTCCGGTCATTCCCATCGAGAGTACCTGCATATCTACATTTTCGATATTCATTGCCTTGATATCATCAAAAAGCTTTCTGAGCTGTCTGAAATATACTCTGTTGGACTCCGCATCCTCGGTTATAGGTGCCGAGGTCATAAGTCCGCATACATGGACATTCGGCATAGCTGCAACCGCCTTGACAGCCTCAACGGTCTCATCCGGTGTAAAGCCCCACTTGCTCTCCTCATTGGCAACATTTACCTCTAAGAGTACGCGCATGGTAACAGAATGCTTCTCAGCCTCCTTTTGTATCTGCTCCGCAAGTCTCAAGCTGTCCACAGAGTGTATCAAGCTTACCTTACCGATAATGTACTTGACTTTGTTTCTCTGGAGATGGCCTATCATATGCCAGTCTGCATTGTCTCCCAATACAGCATACTTCTCCTCTATCTCCTGCACGTAGTTCTCGCCGAAGGCTCTCTGTCCTGCTGCCATAGCCTCTCTTATCATCTCAATAGGCTTTGTCTTGCTGACAGCTAAGAGCGTGACCTCTGAAGGCTCGCGTCCTACCTTCTCACATGCCTTGGCAATATTGCTTCTTACTTCTGCAAGATTTTCTCTTATCATCCTTACGCCTCTTTAAAACACTTTAAAAACTTTTCTATGTTTTCGGCAGCGTCACCCTTAAATACCGCAGAGCCTGCAACAAAGACATTTGCACCTGCCTTTATAAGCTCCGAAACATTTGCAGAGGTAACACCTCCGTCTACTTCTATATCAAGCTCAAGTCCTCTGTCCTCCGCCATGCTGCGAAGCTTTGTTATCTTGTCGGTAACATAAGGAATGTAGCTCTGTCCTCCGAAGCCCGGATTAACGCTCATAAGGAGCACCATATCAAGTTCTCCGAGGATATCCTCAAGCACCGATACAGGTGTTGCGGGATTAAGCACGACTCCTGCCTTGCATCCGCACTCCTTTATCGCCTGAACCGTCCTGTCGAGATGCTTACATGCCTCATAATGAACAGTGATTATATCCGCTCCGGCATCGGCAAAGTCCTTGATATATCTTACCGGCTCCTCTATCATCAGATGCACGTCAAAAACCTTGTCAGTACACTTTCTGATGGATTTGATCACCGGGATACCAAAGCTGATGTTCGGAACAAAGGCTCCGTCCATAACATCTATATGTATATATTCCGCGCCCTTATCTGCAACAAGCTTAACGGCATCTCCGAGGTATGCAAAATCCGCCGACAATATCGACGGCGCAAGTATGTAGTTCATCTTATCTCTCCTTATCCTTTAATTCCTCATATATCAGTCTGTAATTGTCATAGCGTTCCTCAGGTATCTTTCCTTCGGCAACGGCACGCTTCACAGCGCAGATATCCTCTGCCTCATAGATATGGCTGCAGCCCGTGTATTTACACTTATCATAGTAATCATTGAACTCTTCGAAATAAAAGCCGAGTCTGTCGGTCTCAACACCTGTCACATAAAGCGAGGTAAAGCCCGGCGTGTCAAGTACATAGCTGTCCGCATCTATGGTAAAGAGCTCGGTATGTCTTGTCGTCTGCTTTCCGCGCTTTATCTTGGCTGAAAGCTCTCCTACCTCCATGCAGACTCCGTCGTTAAGCTTATTTGTAAGCGAGGATTTGCCTACACCCGAAGGTCCCGCAAGCACAGTGGTCTTGTCCTTAAGTACCTCACGTATGCTGTCAACATCCGCTTCATTTTCGGTCGAGCCGCATATTACTCTGTAACCGGCATTTTCATAGATATAACGGTACCGCTCCATGAGTCCGTCACGGTTAAGATCGGATTTGTTCAGGAAAATGTTGACCGGTATATCCTGCATGCCCATGTATATCAGGAAACGATCAAGGAGATTGGTGTTAAGCTCCGGCTCCCGCACAGCAAATACGACCATTGCCTGATCTATATTCGCAACAGCCGGACGTATGAGCACATTTTCACGCTCAAGTATCTTTGTGAGACTGCCTTCCCGCTTATCCTCATCCAGTATCTCAAACTCAACATTGTCTCCGACAAGCGGTTTAATGCCTAATTTTCTGAATATGCCTACAGCCCTGCATGAGTATACCTCATCGGTCTTTGGTGCATGAATATAATAAAATCCGCCTATTCCTTTGATTATCTTTCCTGTCATACCGCTAATTAAAACGTCCGTTTACTTATGCTGTGAGAAACGTATAACATAACTGCTGTATACATTACCCGTATCGGCACCGTATACCTCTACCGTGCCCTCTGTCACTCCGTAGGCTCCCTTGATATTTCTGAAGCTTACCGGGATCTTTGTCCCCTCCGATACCGGTATAGGCTCGCTTAGGGAAGTATACTCTATGGATCCGTCAACACGCTGAGCGAGTCTTATTCCGACAAGTACACTGTTCTGTGCTCCCGGTCCGGCTGCGCTGTCTCCTACCGTGCAGGCAGTATCTATATTGCCGTAATAATACTCTCCGCTGTCATAGCTGCTGCCAGTACCCGGACTTACTACCGTTCCGTTCAGAGCATTCCGGAACTCATTGATATCCTTGAATATAGTTCCGCTCTTTATGCCGCTGCCCGAACCCACACATACCTCAAGATCTACTGATTTGCCCTTTTTGATCATGTCGTCAGCCTTGACCGACTGGGTAACCACATCGCCCTCTACCGAATCAGAAGAGCTTACCGCGGTTATCTTGCCTATGCTTATATTATTATCGTCAAGTGACTCAAACGCATCCTCAAGTGCAATGTTTGTGACATCAGGCATCTTGATATAATCATCTTCCTTGCCGTAGCTGAGCACGAGCTTGACTCTGCGCTTACCGTCGCTTGTCTTGCCGTCATCCTTATAGCTGAGTACCAGATCCTCTGCCACTTCATCCGAGAAATCTCTGTCACACTCATCACTTACGACCATGCCTGCATCCTGCACTGCCTTGACCGCGGCATCCTTGGTCATATTCTTGAGATTATCCAGTATATAATCCTCTTTATTTCCGAGCGATACCGTAACATAGACCGTCGAATCGGTATTAAGCACTTCATTTGCCGCCGGACTCTGGTTCATAATGCTTCCCTTGGCATACTTATCCGAATAATCCGTAGTGGATGAGTCCATACTCATATGGATGGATGCAAGCTTTGCTCTCGCATCATCAACATTCATGCCGATAAGGTCCGGCATTACATCCTCTCCGGTAATGCTTACGGTATAATCATTTGAACTACTGCTTTCGCCGGAGCTGTCGGATGAGCTTTCTGTCTCGCTCTCCGCTGTCTTGGACTCCGCAGCCTTATGCGCGTCAGATCCGGACTTAAGCACAAAGCCTCCGATAATGAATACTATGATGACTATGGCAGCGGTAATACCTGCTATCATAAACTTGGTCCTTGAGTCCTCATAGCTGTCAAGGATACCGCCCTTGCTGCCTCTGTGAGCATTTCTCTCAACCACATAATCCTCATCGTCGTCATCGAGAAAATCATCAACTGTATCCTTATTTCCGCTGCCGTAGTCGGATCCTGCTCCGTGTTCTTTGACTCCGTACCCGTCTATCGGAACATTCTGTCCTCTTCCGGATGAGATCCTTACATCATGATCTCCCGAAGCTGCTCCGCCGGAAACCTCTTTAAGAGCTTCTGCGCTGCCATGCTCCGTGGCTGTATGCTGCGCCGCTACGCCTTCTTCGGCTCTTGAATATTCGCTTGAAGAAACAGAATCGTAGAGCTTTACAAAATGTCCGTCCGGCTCTGCCGCCGCATGCTTAAGATCCTCTATAAGCTCCTCCGCCGATTGATATCTGTCCTCAGGAGCCTTCTTGGTAGCTTTAAGTATGATATCGTTAAGTGCCGGATATATCCCGCTGTTATATACGACAGGCGGCACCATGGCATCCTGCATATGAGCCATTATCACATTGCCGGCATCCTCCCCCTGATAAGGAAGTCTGCCTGTTATCATCTCATACATGGAAATGCCGAGCGAATACAGATCCGATCTTGCATCAGCCTCGCCGCTTAGAGCCTGCTCCGGAGCCATATAATGAGCCGAGCCTATAACAGGCTGACCGCTGCTGTCTGTGCTCACCCTCTTGGCAATGCCGAAATCACCGATCTTGATACGGCCTTCCTTGGAAATGATTATATTCTGGCTCTTGATATCTCTGTGAATGATGCCGTTTCTGTGTGCCTCACCCAGTCCCTCGGCCGCCTGCATGGCTATGCCTATGGTCTCCTTGTTTGAGAGTCTGCCCTTGCGCGCAATATAATCACGCAAAGTAATGCCCTCCACAAGCTCCATGACTATGTAGTGCATATCACCGCTGTTTACTATATCGTAAGCAGCCACAATATTCGAATGTGAGAGTCTGGCAGCGGCACGAGCTTCATTTTTAAAACGCTCTATAAACTCTTTATCTGTGGAGTATTCCTCCTTGAGCATCTTAATTGCTATCTCTCTGTCAAGCTTTAGGTCTCTGGCTCTGTATACGGTAGCCATTCCTCCCTGCCCGATCTTTGAGAGTATCTGATATCTGCCGTCAAGTATGTCACCGATATTAAGCATTTACTTCACCGTCCCCGGATTCATATTTGATTAGAATGACCGCTATATTGTCATTGCCGCCGTTTTCATTGGCAGCCGCAATAAGCGTGTTTGCCTTGTACTGAAGGCTTCCGTGTCCCGATATGATTGCAAATATCGAGTCATCGTCAACCATGTTTGTAAGTCCGTCCGAGCATATAAGTATATAATCATTTTTGACAAGGTCAACCTCAAAAAAGTCTGCCTTGACCGTATCTTCTATACCCACAGCTCTTGTAATGATGTTCTTATTCTTGTTGTATTCCTCGGAATATCTGCTGATATTTCCGAGCTCGACCTGCTCCTCAACATAGGAATGATCCTTTGTCACCTGAGTGATGCCGTCTCTTATTATATACAGTCTCGAATCACCCACATTGGCAACCGTAAGCATGCCGTTTCTGATGACTGCCGCCACCATGGTTGAGCCCATACCGCTCAGGGCAGGATCCGAATGTGACTTCTCATACACAAGAGTATTGGACATGCCTATCGCACTTTTAAGCACCTTGATTATGTCATCGCTCTTATTTCTGGAAATGTATCCGACCATAGTCTCTGTGAGGTATTTGGACGCAAAATCTCCGCTCCTGTGTCCGCCCATACCGTCCGCCAGTATGAACAGATTAGGAAATACACCGACAGGCTGTATGCTTTGAAAAATAAAATCCTGATTAACGGCTCTCTTTAATCCGATATCAGTTAATGCCTGTATCTGCATTTTTTATATGTCTCCTTCTGAGCTGTCCGCAGGCAGAGCTTATATCTCTGCCCATTTCTCTCCTGACTGTTGCATTTATACCGTTTTTCTCCAATATGAGTCTGAATCTCTCTACGGATTCTCTGTCAGGGCTCTCATACTCCCGCTCCTCTATCGGATTGACCGGTATTATATTTACATGGAAGGCTCCTTCGTGCGATTTGAACCCTCCCGCAAATCTCTTTAATAATCTAACGAGCCTGTGCGCCTCATCCTCACTGTCATTCACGCCCTTTACGACAGAATACTCAAAGCTGAGTCTCCTGCCCGTCTCATTGTAATAATAAGCACAGGCTTCAAGCACTTCGTCTATAGCATATCTGCGTGCTATAGGCATTATCTCTTCTCTCTTTTCCTGACTCGGAGCGTGTAAGGAAAGTGCCAGTGTTATCGGCAGCCCTTCCCCGGCGAGTCTCTCTATATTCGGAACTATACCGCAGGTACTTAAGGTGATATTTCTTGCCGATATATTTGATCCGTTTTCATCGGATATCATACGCAGGAATCTAACGACCTCATCATAGTTTTCAAGCGGTTCACCCGATCCCATTATAACTATATTGGATATGCGCTCTCCGAGATCACGTTCTATCCTATACACCTCTGCAAGCATCTCTGCCGCCGTAAGGCTTCTGACACAGCCGTCTATGGTCGAAGCACAGAATCTGCAGCCCATTGCACAGCCCACCTGTGAGCTGATGCATACAGAATTACCGTGCTTATACTTCATGAGCACAGCTTCGATAACATTGCCGTCATACAGGGCAAATATATATTTGCGTGTTCCGTCAAGCTTTGAGATGAGCACATCCTCAGCATTCATTATAGTTATAAAATGATCTGCCGAAAGCTTCTCCTTAAGTGTCTTCGGAATATTATTCATCTCGTCAAAGGATACAGCCTTGTTCTTATGCAGCCATCCGTAGATCTGAACCGCACGAAAGGCAGGCTCTTTGTATTCCTTCATCAAAGCCTTCATCTCGTCAATATTCAGTTCACAGATATCCTTCTTCTCCATCTTCTATCCCGTTCCTGTACCGCCTGTCCGCCGTGTATTTACGGCTCAGGCTTAATATTTCTTCTGTAATACGGCTATATAGAAGCCGTCGTTATGCTCTCCCGGAATGAGCTTGCATTCCGCGATCTTCCTGAAGCCAAGTTCATTTTCCGCAAATGCGGCATTCATTTCATTTTCCGCCCTGCTGAGTGTACAGGTCGAATAGACCAGCCTGCCCTTAGGCTTAACGAATCTGCTTACATTGCGTAAGATATCACGCTGCAGCTCCTGCAGCTCGGCAACCGAATACTCCTCAAGATTAAGCTTGATATCCGGCTTTTTGCCTATGACTCCGAGTCCCGAGCACGGGAGATCGGCAATCAGTATGTCTGCTCTGTACAGACTTTCTTCGTCCTCCTTGAGAGCGTCCTGTACCCTGACCCTTATATTTTTATAGCCGCAGCGCTTGACATTTTCCTCAATAAGCGCGGTCTTCTGACGCGATACATCTCTTGCCTCTATCCTGCAGCTGTCACCGCAAAGCTCTGCTATGGCAAGTGACTTGCCTCCGGGTGCGGCACAGACATCGATTATATTGTCTCCGCTTGCCGCTTCCGCAAATGAAGCCACAAGTGCCGAAGCGGGATCCTGCACGGTGATATAACCCTTATTAAAGGCTTTGGCTGTCGCTATATCCCCTCCGCTTATCTCGTACATTACCGGAATTTCCGGGCTATGCCCTCCGCTAAGAACTGCTCCCTCAAGCATGGCCTCCATGTCTATCCTTGCAGTCTCAAAGCCGTCTTCCTTAAGCATTTCGACTATATATTTCTCAAGCTCCTGCTTGTTTTCTCTTGTCTTACCTCCGAGTGCGGCTCTTGAGAGATTAAATCTCACACTTTCCTTACGTCCGCAAAGATATGCCTCGAAGATGCGTATCGCTGTCTCTCTTCCGTAATCCTTCTCAAGCAAGTTGCATATCCACGCAGGCAGAGAATATTTTACGGTATCCTTGCCTTCTATATCTGTCTTGGCGCCGTCTGCTTCAAAATCTCTTGCCGCAGCTCTCAATACACCGTTTACAAAGCCGCTCATTCCGTCCATGCCGTGCAGCTTCACAAGCTTCACGGCCTCATTGCAGGCAGCGCTGTTCGGAACTCTGTTCATGAACATGATCTGGTATAAGGACATACGGAGCACTGCCCTGATAAGGGGCTTCTGAGATTTCATGGGTTTGGTAAGAAATCTGCTTAAAACTGCATCAAGGGTAATGAGTCTGTCGAGAGTCCCCATCACTATATGCTCGATAAATGCCCTGTCCGTGCTGCTGAGCATAACTCCGCCGTGCTTGATATCATCAAAGCATTCCTTCAGTATGGTATTGGATTTACGGCTGTTTTCACATATCTCAATCAGCACAAAAAGCGCGATGTCTCGCGCATTTTGTTTATCCTTGATATTATAGTTTTTTCCGGATCTCGGCATCCTCATAAATACTTTTCCTCTCCGTCCTCACTTATCAGTCTCTGTTGCGTCCTCTTGCAAGGATAATAAGTCTGAGGAGCTGAAGTATTGCCGATGCCGCAGCCGCAACATAGGTAAGTCCTGCTGCTCTCAGTACCTTCTTTGCTCCGGCAAGTTCCTCCCCCTGCAGCATTCCGTTAGCCTGTATTATCTTAAGCGCTCTGTTGGACGCATTATACTCTATTGGAAGCAGCAATATCGAAAACATAACTCCGAGGCTGAACAGTACTATGCCGAGCTTCATGATAGGCTCATATGAAAAGATAAGTCCCGCAATGACAATGTATATTCCTGCCTGTGATCCGATGGAGCACACCGGAGCCAGACTTCTCTGTATGGTAAGCGGAAAATACCCCGTAGCGTCCTGTATTGCGTGTCCGCACTCATGAGCGGCTATGCCTATACTTGCAATGCTGCTTGAATTATAGTTTTCCTGAAGGAGACATACCTCCTTTTTAGCCGGAGAATAATAATCCGAATGAGCTCCGCTTATCATCCTTACCGAAACATCATATATGCCGTTATCGTTCAGTATCTTTTTGGCAGCTTCAGCCGCTGTGATCCCGGAATAGGTCCGCTTTCTGCGATACTCATTGATAAGCCCGTTTACATTGGCCGAAGCCCACATTGAGAGCACAGCACCTATGATCACCAATATATACGTAGGATCGTAATAATAAAACATATCAGCCTCTTTCTCTTCCGAAAATGCCGTTTATCGTATTGCCTCTCAGATAATCGGCAGTCTTCATACGCTTCTTGCTCTCAGGCTGAAGCTCCGTTATCTCTATTGCACCGTCACCGGCAGCAACATACAGCTTACCGTCCTTTGCCAGAGCCGTACCCGGAACCGTTCCGTCCGCAAATACCTTGTGATCCGCAAGCTTTGCCTTATGTATCTTGAGCATACTTCCGTTATAGTAGGTAAATGTTCCCGGCCACGGATACAGACCTCTTATAAGCCTCTCTATGCCTGCCGCATCCTTATTCCAGTCGATATTGCCCATATCCTTGGAAAGTGTCTTGGCATAGCAGCTTCCCTCCTCAGACTGCGGGACCGGCTTAAGACTTCCTTCCTCAACGCCCTTAAGAGTATCGCAGATAAGCTCCGCCCCCAATACGGCAAGCTTGTCAAAGAGCGAACCGCCTGTCTCGTCTGCAGCCGGAACTATCTTTCTTACCATGAGGATATCTCCGGTATCAAGTCCCTCATCCATAAGCATGGTTGTGACTCCGGTCTCCTTATCACCTTCGATGACTGCCCACTGTATCGGAGCAGCGCCTCTCCACCTCGGAAGCAGCGACGCATGAACATTGATGCAGCCGTACTTAGGTATATCGAGAAGCTCCTTCTTAAGTATCTTGCCGTATGCGGTAACCACTATAACATCCGGCTTAAGCTCTCTTATATGTGCGATAAACTGTGTGTCCGATGCCTTCTCCGGCTGCAGTATCTCGCTTATGCCAAGCTCAAGTGCCTTACGCTTGACCTCTGTGGGCTTAAGCTCGCTGTGCCGTCCTACCGGCTTATCCGGCTGGCTTACCACCGCTGTTATCTCATAGCCTGCTTTATATATAGCTTCCAGATTTGATGCCGCAAAATCCGGCGTTCCCATAAAAATCACACGCATATGTTATTCTTCCTCTGCCTCTTCCTCTTCCGGCAGCTTGCTGAGATCTACCAATTCTCCGTTCACCTTGTCGATATAGAGCACTCCGTGCAGATGATCGTTCTCATGCTGGATACATCTTGCAAGAAGTCCGTCTGCCTCAAGCTCAAACTCTTCCATATTTGCATCAAGTGCTCTTACCTTGACATGCTCGGCTCTTGTGACCTGTCCCTGATATCCCGGCACGCTTAAGCAGCCCTCGTTATCGGTCTGCTCCCCGCTGAGCTCGATTATCTCCGGATTTATAAATACATAAGGCTCGCACTCCTCTACTCCGCAGTCGATAACAAAGAGCTTCTTGAGTATGCCTACCTGGGGTGCGGCAAGACCTACGCCGTTTGCCTCATACATGGTATCGAACATATCGTCGATAAGTACCGCCGTGCGCTCTGTCATCTCCTTGATATCCTTACACTCTTTTCTGAGGATAGCATCCCCTTCCTTACGTATCTCTCTGATTGCCATGATTTTATATTTTCCTTATCTTATATCAAAATTTATGTAAACTCTCGCGGGAGCTGAAGCATCCGGCTCCGCATGACTCATGATATCCTCACGTATCTTTGTGATTATATCATGACGCTTATTCTTAATATATATAATCTTTCTGTAGTTATCTTTAATTTTATATATAGCCTCATTGCAGGGACCTATGACCTCTGCTCCCTCCGACTCATAAGCCTCCGCTGCTGCCGCTGCTTTTTTTGCCGCAGCCTCAAGTGTCTGCTCGTCCTCTGATCTCAGCCGCACAAACAGCATAAATGTCTCCGGAGGATAGTTAAGCAGTCTCCTGTAGCTCATCTCACGCTCATAGAAGCTCTCATAATCTCTGCCTGCGGCGCAGCTGATCGCATAGTGTGAGGGATCATAGCTCTGTATGACTACCTCACCTGTCCTCTCACCTCTGCCGCTTCGTCCGGCCGCCTGAGTAATAAGCTGATAGCTTCGTTCGGATGCATCATACTCCGAGGTGTTAAGCGACAGATCTGCCGCAACTATACCTACAAGTGTGACATTTTCAAAATCATGTCCCTTGACTATCATCTGAGTGCCTATAAGTATGTCTGCCTTGTGTGCCTTAAAGTCGCTGAGTATGCGCTCATAAGCATTCTTGGAAGAGGTGGTATCCGCATCCATCCTGAGTACTCTCGCATCCGGAAATGTATTGCGTACAGCCTGCTCAAGCTTCTGTGTGCCGGTTCCGAAAGGTGCTATATAGCTGCTCTTGCACTCCGGACAGATCTTCGGCATAGGCCTTGTATATCCGCAGTAATGACAGGATAAAAGCGCGGCTTCCTTTCTGCCCGTGCGTGGATCCACATACCAGTTATTGTGAGCTGTCATGGACACATCACAATGCGGACACTTTATGACATGTCCGCAGCTCCTGCATGAAACAAAGCCTGCATAGCCTCTGCGGTTTATAAAGAGCATGATCTGCTCTCCGCGGTCAAGCCTCTCGCTTATCTTCTCATGCAGTGTCTCTGAAAATATGCTCCTGTTTCCCTGTGCAAGTTCACTTCGCATATCAACTACACTTATCTTTGGAAGCTCTGCTCCCTTATGCGCACGACTAAGCAGCTTGTGCAGTGCATACTCGCCCTTAAGTGCCTTGGTATAAGACTCAAGTGAAGGCGTGGCTGACCCGAGTACAAGCTTTGCTCCGCACATCTTTGCCCGTTTCCTTGCCACATCTCTCGTATCATATCTCGGCGAAGTCTCGGACTGATATGTCCTTTCATGCTCCTCGTCTATGATTATAAGTCCCAATTCTTTAAACGGCGTGAACAATGCAGATCTAGGTCCTACCATAACATCTATTTCGCCGTTTACAGCCTTTTGGAACTGATCGTAGCGTTCTCCTGCGCTTAGCTTTGAATGCATGACGGCAACCTTATCTCCGAAGTATCTCGCAAGCTCCGTTACCGTCTGAAAGGTCAGAGATATCTCCGGAATAAGCACTATGGACTGCTTACCTGCTTTCTGCATACCCCTGATAAGCTCTATATATATCCTTGTCTTGCCGCTTCCGGTTATGCCGTAGAGCAATGACGGTCTGGTGTTTTCCGTCCTTATCTCTTCAACCGCCTTCCGCTGGTCTGCATTTAAAAAGGCTTTTTCCTCCGGCTCTTCCGTCAAAGCTACGGATACACTTTCGCTGCCATTCCCGGCTATGCCTCGTATAGTCTCCACAGCATCTTTTCTGCGGCTGTTCTTACGAACCTTAGCCTTGACCGGAAGCACTGTCATAAGAGCCTGATTCATGGTGCAGCCATATTCCTTGGACATGTAGTCGGCAAGCCTTATAAGCTCCTGTTCTATATCAGGCGCCCCATCTATCAGTGAATCTATATATTTTATCTTGTCGTCTCGAAGCCCGGATCTTGTGCTGAGAGCAATAACGACTCCCTTTCTTTTCCGTCCGCCGTTTCCGAAAGGCACGTTCACGCGGACTCCGGGATAGAGCTTATCCTTAAGCTCCTCCGGAACGGCATAGGTAAATGCCTTATCAAGCTCCTCGGCCGATATATCGATTATTATCTCAGCATACAGCATCCGTTATTTTGTCTCGGGATACAATTCATTGACAAGCTGTCCCAGCTTCATAGAGTTGGAACCCTTGAACAAGCATACGTCTCCCGCATATACCTCACTCTTTAATGCAGCTTTAAGCTCATCGAGAGAATCGAAACAGTATACCCAAGGCATATGTCTCGAAGGCTCCTCGCAAAAGCCCAGCTTAATTCCCTCTGCGGTATGCTTTGAAAGCTCCCCGTAGAGCATTACTATATCTATATTCGGAGTCTCGGCGGCAATATATTCGCCGACCTCCCTGTGATAATCCGCTTCATTCGGACCCAGCTCAAGCATATCGGCAAGCACGGCTATGTGTCTCTCCTCAGTCTGCATCCCGTCGAGCACCTTAAGTCCCGCCTTGACCGACTGCGGTGCGGCATTATAGGCATCGTTGATTATCCTGATACCCGCAGACTCGTAGATACGTCCCCTGCCGTCAAGGCTTGTGAAGCCTCCAACAGCCTCCGCTGCCTTTTCCGGGTCTGCCCCGTGAACATAGGCAACCGAAAGAGCCGCAAGCGAATTAAGTATCATATGCTCGCCCGCAACGCTTAAATGCACTCTCATGAGCTTTTCGTTCTTTATGACGAGTGTGTATTCATAGACCCCGTCCTTATTGCTGATGTCGGCTGCGCTTATATCAGCTTTGGCTCCGGTTCCGTAATAGAGTATCTCAATATCCTTATCCCTGCATTTTTCCGGGAAAAAGTCTCTGATATCATCACGGCTCAGCATATCGTCATCGGCATTAAGTATGAGCTTTCCGCCATCATGCATTCCGTCGAGTATATGCAGTTTTTCACGCATGATATTCTCACGGCTGCCCAGGTTTCCGATATGACTTACACCTATTACCGTAAATACTGCGGTATCGCATTTTACGACCTCGGATATACGGCTCATCTCGTCAAATTCCGACATGCCCATCTCTATAACTCCGATATCGGCAGCTTCATCCGTCTCGGTGACCGTTATAGGTACTCCTGTCTGTGAATTGGCATTGCCTTTGGTGGAATATACTTTATACGAAGCAGACAGGGCACAGGCTGTCATCTCTCTGAGCGTGGTCTTGCCCACCGAGCCTGTCACGCCGACATAAGGAATATGCACATACTTCTCTCTGTAATATGCTCCGAGGCTCTGAAGAGCATTCCTTGTTTCATCGACCTTTATAAGTACAAAGGATCTGTCCCTTCCGAGAGCCTTTGCGGAAAGTGCCTCGGTGAATCCTTCGGCTGAAAGTCCGCTAAGCTCCGCAAGCTTATCCGTGTCATATGCCGTAAATGCCGCAGTCGCTCCTGCCTTGGCTGCATTTACGATAAACTTATGTGCATCCACTCTTGCACCTATTATAGGCACAAAGAGATCCTCTCCCTTCATCTTGTTGGAATCGGTAGTGATATTGCAAATAAGCGTATCGGCATCCCCGTATATTATCTTTCCGTTTACCGCCTCTGCGGTCTCGGCTGCTCTAAGCTTCATAATCCAAGCTCTTCCTTTATCTTAAGTATCTCCTCACGGTCGCTGAAATGATGTCTTACGCCGTTTTCCTCCTGATAGTCCTCGTGACCCTTGCCTATGACGGCTATTATATCTCCGTCTTCGGCATTTGCCATGGCATAACGTATGGCCTCGCGTCTGTCAAGTATCTTGATATAATTGCCGGACTTTCCGCCTGCTTCAAGATATGCCTGCTCTATGTCGCTGACTATATCCTCGGTCTTTTCGAATCTCGAATTATCCGCCGTGAAAATACTTAAGTCGGCACAATGCGCAGCCGTTCCGCCCATACCTATACGTCTGTCCTTGGAACGGTTTCCGCCGCAGCCGAATACCACCACAAGACGCTTGGGCTCATATTTTCTGAGTGTCTCCATGAGATTGACCATGCTTACCTCGTTATGGGCATAATCTACGAGCACAGTAAATCTGTCGGACTTATACACTACCTCACTTCTGCCCGTCACATGCACATCTCTGAGCGCTTCCTTGAGCTTATCCACAGGAAGTCCGAGATCATAGGCAACAGTTATGACTGCCATTGCATTGCTTACATTGTAATCACCCGGTATGCCGAGACTGAATTCATTGTTGATGAGTCCGTTTGTATCGAATACGGTTCCCGCAAAATCAGCAGAGGTCCTGAATCTGAGCTCATGTGCATTGAGATCGGCATCCTTGTCGGCAATAGAGAAGCGATACTGCTTGCCTCTGAACTCGGCAAGCTTCATAAGCTCGTCCGTATGCTCGTCATCCGCATTTACAACAGCAGTATCACACTGGGTAAACAGTCTTGATTTACAATACAGATACTCATCAAAATCCGCATGCTCCAGAGGTCCTATATGATCCGGGCTGATATTTAAGAAAACGCCGTAATCAAAGCTTAAGGCATCTGTTCTGTTCATCTTGAAGCCCTGTGAGGAGCATTCCATAACAACATATTCGCAGCCTGCCTCAAGCATCCTGTAAAAATAGCTGTTGAGATCATAGCTGTCCGGTGTTGTGTTCTTTATCTCAAACTGCTCGTCACCGATAACGACTCCGTTGGTTCCGATAACTCCTGCCTTAATGCCGCATTTGTCAAATACGGCCTTGAACATATATGAGGTCGAGGTCTTGCCCTTGGTGCCTGTAAGTCCGATAAGCTTAAGCTTGTCCGCAGGATGATCAAAACGTGCCGCAGCAAGATAAGCAAGCGTCTTCCGTGCATTTTCCGTGAAAATGATATTGATATCCTTAAGTTCCTCTTCGGAAAGCTTAAGATCAAGCAGAGCCTTCTCGACTACAAAGGTCTTGCAGCCCTTGGATAAAACATCCGGGATAAAGTCATGAGAATCCGTCTTGCTTCCGCACATGCACAAAAAGACGGTATCCGGCGCTGCCTTTCTCGAATCGAATACAACATCATTAACTTCACATTCGTCTGTACCGTTGAGCAGCTTGTATTCGGTGCCCTTAAGCCAGTCCTTTAGTATTGCCATTTTTGATAATAACTCCTTTATCGACTTCCTAAATATTCCTCAAATTGTTCGATGCTCATCAGTATATGACGTTCCTTTGTTCCCTCGCCGTCACTGACCACACCTGCCTCGCAGAGCTGATCCATGATCCTTGCCGCACGGTTAAAGCCAAGCTTATACTTTCGCTGCAGTGCTCCTATCGTTGCCCTTTGAGTGTTGATTATAAATCTTCCCGCGTCGGCAAAATTCTCGTCCGTATCATCTTCATTGGATTTAGCCGGCTGTTGCCCGGAGAAATTAAGCTCCAGCTGTCTCTCGATAGCAGTCTCTATCTCGGGATCCTCATCCGCACGATTGTGTTTGGTTATAAAGCTTACTACGTTTTCAACTTCTTCGTCACTTAAGAAAGCACCCTGAACTCTGATAGGACTGCTCTTGTCTCCCGGCTTATACAGCATATCGCCGTTTCCGAGCAGGGTCTCCGCTCCGCCCGAATCAAGTATGGTCCTTGAGTCTGTAACAGAAGGCAGCTTAAAAGCAACTCGGCTCGGTATATTGGACTTGATAAGGCCTGTAACAACATCAACCGATGGTCTCTGTGTTGCCACAACAAGATGTATGCCCGCAGCTCTTGCAAGCTGTGCAAGGCTTACTATGCAGGATTCGACATCCTTCTTGGCATGCATCATAAGCTCTGAAAGCTCATCGATAATGATAAGTATGAACGGAAGCTTCTCCGGCCTCTGATCCTCCGGAAGACCCGCGGAAATCTTTTCCATCTTCTCGTTGTAGCCCTTGATGTTTCTTGTTCCGCTCTCCTGGAACAGCTTATATCTGCGGTTCATTTCCGCTACTGCCCAGTTGAGTGCGCTTAAGGCACGCTCTGCTGTGGTGACTACCGGTGTCAGAAGATGCGGAATACCGTTATAGACTGTAAATTCCACCTGCTTCGGATCCACGAGTATCATCCTTACTTCCTGCGGTGTGGCTCTGTAGAGCACAGACATGATCAGTGAGTTGATACCTACGGACTTACCGGAGCCTGTAGTTCCTGCAACAAGTATATGCGGCATCTTGGTTATATCGCTGAGCACCGTATTGCCGCCTATATCGAGACCCACGCCCCAGCAGAGTCTCGACTTGGCATTCTTGAATTCCTCGGATTCCAGTATGTCTCTGAATTTTACTGTGGAGCTTACCTCGTTCGGTACCTCCACACCTACTGCCGATTTGCCCGGTATAGGAGCTTCTATACGTATCTCTCTTGCCGCAAGTGCAAGCTTGATATCTCCCGTCAGTGCGGTTATCCTTGATACCTTGACACCGGCATCCGGTGTAAGCTCATATCTTGATACCCTCGGTCCGACTATAACATTGGTAACCGTTACTCCTACTCCGAAATCTCTGAGTACCTTCTGAAGCTTGGCTGCATTTGCTCTTAAAGCATCATTTCCGCCCTTTGCATTCCTCTGTCCCTTCTCAAGGAGATTAACTCTGGGATAGACATAAGGCCTCGGCTTTGGCTTGGGCTTTACAGATATTTCGTCCGCAGCGATCGAATCGCCGGTCTTTAATCCGCTGTTTCCCATAGGCTTTGCTCCGGATACAGGCTTCCCGCTTTGGTAAGTGCCTTGGGATGATGCAGCTTTACCGGCATCCAAACTCTCTGCTTCCGCAGTATTAAGCTCAACTGCTTCGGTCACGCCCTTACTCTTAAGTATCTTATCCGCCTCATAGCTGTCGGGAGACTTCATCTGCTTGCCTGTAGCAGTCGTATAATACTCCTCAGTCTCATCCCCTACGTCAGAGCTCATATATGAATAAGCTGCTCCGTCGGTCTCCTCTTCGATGCCTTCGTTCTCCGCCGTAACTGTATCAGCAGCTGTGTACATCTCTACAGCTGCATTATCCTTAGATCCTGTATAAGCGGTCTGTTCATCCTTATCATGCCCGTTTCCGTGCAGTTCAAAGGATATAGCTTCATCCGCATCTGCCACAGCTGTGTCAGCGTCAGCTGTATCATCTCCGCTATAATGATCAAAGTTCCTTACTCTGAGAGCGGTTGCTCCTTCTCTGTCGTAAGCCTCTCTGAGCGAATCCACACTAAGTTTATATGATCCGTTTTTTCCGCCCTTTGCTATATCATCTACTGTCCTGAAGGCTGCTATATGCTCAGGCTCATCGACTGTATCGGCTTCATCATAGCCGCGATCATCCATATAATTTTGTATATTTACCGCAAAGCCGGCACGTTTTGCAGTATCTATGCTCAGCTCTCCGCTTTTAAGTATATGGGCATAGGACTTGTACTTATCATCCTCTGTTTCCTCAAAAGGAACCTCATCGGAATCGTAATTGATCTCACGGATATTTACCGGCTGGGAATTCTTATTGGATGCAGGCATAGAAAAATCACCGCTGATGATCTCTGTATCAAAGTTTACACCCTCGGTATTCCTCGTATTATTATATCGGCTTGCAAACAAAGGCTTTTTGTAATCCTGCTCTGCCGCAGTATTCTGCACTTCACCTATTATATCTCTGCCGTAGCCTGCATATACCTCCGCCTCAGCCGCCTCACTTCTGATAGCTCCGAGATCATAGGCCTGCGACATGGAAGTGCCTCCGTTTCCTCCGAAGATACTGCTACCGCTGTTTCTGCCGTCATGATCCGCCGTGGATCCGCTTGTGCCGTCAAAGCCCGGGAAAGATGACTCAAGCTTCCTTAATTTCTTTTCTTCCCTTACAGCATCCCGTCTTATGACATTTTCTCTGTGTATCTGCTTATAACGCTCGCTGCCGTGTCTCGCCGCTTCCACAGTCTTGCCTGCTCCGCTTTTAACAGCCTCGGCAGTCTTGGATGCTCCGAACTTGGCTGCACTCACAAAGCTCTTCTCTGTAATAATTACAAGAAAGATCACGAGCAAAGCAATCAGTACGAGGTATGCTCCGGCATACCCTACAAGACTCTTCAAAAGATTTGATACCGTTCCGCCCACAAGTCCGCCGCCCGGAGCCCCCGCGCTTGCGCTCTTATAAAGCTCTGTTACGGCAAAGCCCGCACTCTCGTGTGCATCCGCTCCGAATATAAGATGTATTATCGAAACAGCTACCGTAAGTATGCCAAAGACACATACCGTCTTAAGCTTGACAAAGTATGTGTCCTTGAATTTCATGGCAACTGCTGCAGCCGCTACTATGGCAATTGCAAAGAGCATATATCCCTGTCCGAATAATCCCTTTTGTATGCCAAGCAGAAATGCACCTATCCTGCCTAAAAGCCCCAGATCCGTAAGCAGCATTATGCCTCCGATCACAAGACTTAGGATGAGTCTGATCTCAGATCTCAAGAAACTCTTTTTCTTGGCTATGGTACGCTTATTCTCTCTGACCGGCTTCTTTGCGGCAGTCTTGGCTTTAGTGCTTTTATTAGTGCTCTTGTTTGCTGCACTTGATTCTGTTTTTTTGTTAGCTGTCTTTTTTTGTGCCAAAGCTCCTCCTTATGAGCCTATAACATTCCTTATCGCAACAGGTGTCCTGTAATTCCATCTTGCTATCTTGATGCCGCTCCTTCTCGATGCGGCATTTACCACCTGTCCGTTTCCTATATACATGCCTACGTGATTGATAGTACCTCGGCTGTTTGCATAGAAAATAAGATCTCCCGGCTTCATTTCCGAAGAACTTATCTTCTTTCCGACCTGTGCCTGATCACGGCTTACTCTCGGAAGTGATATTCCGAAATGTTTCATTACGCTCTGAGTGAATCCCGAGCAGTCGGCACCGTTGGTAAGCGAGGTGCCGCCCCATACATAAGGATTGCCGACGAACTGACATGCATAGTTTACTATTGAATTTCTGAATGCCGCAGCTGCATTTGCAGCCTCAACTGCCGGATAATACTCGGTTGCTTCCGGCAGACCGTATTTGACCTCAACATTATTGTCTCTGGTCGATACAAAGGCCTTGTCATTGGCATCATCTCCGTCCGCATTGTCAAGCTCAAGCTCGACCCAGCCGTCTGTCTGTCCGATAACGCTGTACGCCTGATTCTTGGTTACCGAGGTCCATACCTTACCCTCCAGACTCGGTTCGCTTCTGACATTAAGCGAGTCAACTCTTATAAATGCCGTAAGCACAGCATAATTGACTGCCATATCCTTGGCTGCCTGTCCTGTGATGCAATAGTCCGACTTGACATAACCTGTCACACTTCCGGATTTTATCTTGTACCAGCTTCCTCCGGCATTGGACACGGTATCAAGGAGCTCGGCTCCCGAGCCCTTTGTAAATTTACCGCATATATTATCTATACCCTTGTCCTCAGGTTCCTTGCGGATATTTATAAATCCTCCCTCAGGATTGGATACAACTATATTATCATACTGTGTGAGAGCCATGGTGCGCAGATCTATCTTCCGTGCGGCATCAAGGCAACTCTTTATCTTTGCATTACCGTCTGCGACATTTACATAACCCTCTGTCTGAGTGCCGTCATCTCCTGCAAATCTTACCTTTGCCCAGTCTCCGTCATTTTCGATAAGCTCATAGCGCTCTCCGTTACGTGCCTTGCCGATAACATTTACCGGATCGATCTCCGGTGCAGAACGTATGTTAAGTACCGCGGCATCAACTATGACTCTGTCCTTGATATTGTCCCATGCCTTATCCAGCGCCGCGTCTCCCTGCAGAATGTATGCACTGCTCGCATAGCCCTGAATTCCGCCGGACTTGATAAGCGTCCAGTCTCCGTCATCCTCGATAATATCGAGCGCAGCTCCGTCAGAAAGCCTTCCGATAATATTTGTCATATCCGAGCTGTCCGGCTTTGATCTTAAGTTTATATAACCGTTAACCTCTATTATGCCGAAATTCTCATATTCGGAGGTAAGCTCGTCAAGAGTCTCCTGCTTCTCCATCTCATACAGCTCATCTTCGGTAAGCGAATGTATGGAAGCTATTGTCTCCTCCTCTGTCTCGGAAGCCTCCTTAGAACATCTTGTTACCGTAAATGCAGCAATGATAACTACCACTATCGCTGCCGCAAGTAAAATATAGACTTCCGAGCTGTGTTTTCTGAAATACTCTCTCAATAATTATTGACCTCCGGGTCCTGCCTGATTACTGTTCACATCAACTCCGGGCGCAACTATGACAGAGCTTCCTCCGTCATAATTTCCTGCCGAGGTCTCCTGCGGTGTATCTGTAATGCTTGTATCGGTTTCTGCCGGCTCCGTACTTGTCTCTCCTCTTCCCGAGTCGTCCGTATACTTTCCTCTGTCTGCCTCGGGAACTATGATGCCTCCGCCCGAACGGTGATGGTCACATACTTCCGTCGGAACATTATCTATATCAAAGTACTCTGTATAGACAGCATTCGATCCGCTTCTGTAGTCTGCATAGCAGGCCTCCTTAGGCAGAAGTCCGCTCTTGCGGCACACCTCCACCTGTACTATGCCCTCGGGTACATCAAACTCGGAAACAGGCTCAAGTCCCTCATCCACACGATTCATGATCTTGCGCCATATATCCTTATGGAAAGAGGTTCCACCGTTATATACACCCGTCTCGCTGTCATTAAGCGACTGGTTGTCGTCGCAGCCTGCCCAAATGCCCATGGTATAGTAAGGCGTATAGCCTACAAACCATATATCCACATTCTTTGTCGTGGTTCCGGATTTTCCGGCTGCAACCATATTATCAAGCTTACAGCGGCTTGAGGTATTGTTGACTGTATATCCCGAAGCCCATTTTGTATGAGGCTCTATAACGCCGCGCATTGCATCCGTAAGGAGAAATGCCGTCGTTTCCTTCATGACTCTTGTCTTCTCTTCCTCGTTAAGATCGATAAGCACTTTTCCGTCATGATCATATACTACAGTAAACAGCTTAGGCTCTCCGTACATGCCTCCGTCCGCTATGGATGCGTAAGCATTTGTAAGCTCTAAGTTGGAAACACCCTTGGTAATGCCTCCGAGTGCTGTTGCCACATTCATATCTTCATCCGTAAGCGAGCTTATACCAAGCTGTCTTGAAAACTCCACTCCCTCAAGCGGAGTAACAGTTTCAAACATACATCTTACGGCGACGATATTCATAGAAAACTCTATACCGTCTCTGATCGAGGAATAACCGAAGTAATTGCCTGATTTCCACCAGTTTCTGAACTTCTTGTCTCCGAGCTGGAATTCGCAGTCATAATAGGTCGAGGCAAGTGTTGCTCCGTTTTCCTCTATTGCAGGAGCAAAGGTTGATATGACCTTGAATGCAGATCCCGGCTGCCTGTAGGTGCCCGTAGCTCTGTTGATCGTAAGAGAATACTTCTTGTCTCCTCTTCCTCCTGTTATCGCACGAACCTCCTTGGTATGCTGATCCATGAGCACTACCGAAGCCTGCGGCTGCAGAGTCGTGTCAAAGGTCTCCGCTATTATCTCATCCTTATCATCCTCGGAGAAGATCGTGCTCTTAAACTCATTTACATAGCTCTGAGCAGCCTCGGTCGTGCGGAACAGTCCCTGATAGTTTTCATGCTTGACATTTTTAAAATAATTCTCGACATCCTTCTCGCTGAAATGCTCAAGGATCCCGTTGGCTCTCTTTATCGAGCAGCGCCACTTGAAGCTGTATTTTGCAGTGTCATAGTTATCAGGATCATTGACCTCACTGTCCACTATTGCCTGGAGATCCGGATCCTGAGTCGTCATTATCTTAAGACCGCCGGAATAAAGCAGATTTCTTGCCTCTGCCTGTGTCATATCCAGCTTATCCTGAAATACCTCTATGCACTGAGCTATGAGTGCATCAGTAAAGTAGCTGTAGATATCCGGATCCGATGATAAGCTTTCGTCATTCTGCTTGATCTCATCGTAGACTTCCGTTCCTGATGCCGCTTTCTTCTCATCCTCGGAGATATAGCCCTGCTCACACATATTCTTAAGCACCTGAAGTCTGCGCTCCTGGTTATCTTCCGGATGCGTAAGCGGATTAAGTCTCGACGGATTCTTTGTAATGGAAGCAAGCACCGTACATTCCTCAAGGTTCAGATCCTTGACATCCTTACCGAAATATCTCTCCGCCGCAACCTTGACTCCGAGCGTATTGTTGCCGAGGTTGATGGTATTAAGATAATCCGTGATTATCTGCTTTTTGGTCTCATATTTATCTGCCCCGGGACGGTTCTCAAGCATGAGCGCAATATACCACTCCTGGAACTTTCTCTCATAGAGATCGAAGCCCTTCTCGTTTCCGCCCGAAAAAACATTATTCTTGATAAGCTGCTGAGTAAGCGTTGAACCTCCTCCGGCAGAGCTGTCTCCGGTTATGACGCCCTTGACCGCTCTCGATATCGAACGCAGATCTATTCCGTTATGCTGCCAGAATCTCTGATCCTCTATAGCAACAAAGGCATTGATAAGCTGCTCCGGTATCTCTTCGTAAGTCACGGCCTCACGATTGGAACCCTCCTGTATCAGTGTAGCCGTCAGATTACCCTTTGTATCATAGGTGGTTGTCGCATAGCCCTTAGGACTGAAGCTTAAGTTATCTATATCCGGAGCATTGTCGATAATTCCGATCAAGGCACCGAGACCGAATGAAAATGCACCCAGCCCGCCTATCAAAACTATAAAAATCAAAAGCAGCTTCAGCGAATGAATACGCCTGTTGTCTGCTTTCTCGTCACCGTATGTTATCTCTTCAAGACAGTCATTGACCGAATCTTTGGTAAACTTCATATAAAAACAGAGCCTCCGACCCCGTATGTAGTGTAACACAACAAGGATGCCAGGACAACACGGTGAATAATTACAAAAAACGAAACAAAAACAAAAGTATCTATGGTATATTATTGAGCGATGCAAGCAGAGGCATTTGAAAAATATAAAAATCGGACTATTTATTATGATACTTTCAGTAAGCAATCTTTCAAAAAGTTATGACGGCAATGATATCCTGAAGGATATTTCCTTCCATATAGAAGCCAACGATAAGCTCGGCATCACCGGGGTAAACGGTGCCGGCAAGACTACCCTCATCAAACAGATAATCGGTGAAGAAAGCCCGGACAACGGAAGCATAACCCTTGCCAAGGGCATCAGACTCGGATACCTCTCTCAGATGGCCTCCGAGGGATCGGACAGATCCATATATGATGAGGTCATAAGTGTAAAACAGGATCTCCTGGATATTGAACAGGAATTACGAGTGCTTGAGCAGCGTATGCATGCTCTTTCTTCGGATGCGGATACTTCTGTCAAAGATGCAGCTTTGGTAAATACAGATTCTGTAAATGCAGCTGCCGTAAATGAGGACGCCGCTTCAGGCCTTACCGAAGACAAGTCGCTTGATGACATTTACTCAAGATACGCCTCTCTGTCTCACAAATTTGAGATAGAAAACGGCTATGCCGTAAGATCCAATGTCACCGGTATATTAAAGGGTCTCGGCTTTAAGGAGGAGGAATTCGACAAAAAGGTGTCCCTGCTCTCCGGAGGACAAAAGACGAGACTTGCGCTCGGCAGACTCCTCATGGATGCTCCGGAGATACTCATCCTCGACGAGCCTACCAACCACCTCGATATAGCTTCCGTATCCTGGCTTGAGTCCTATCTCAAGGCATGGAAGGGTGCCGTTATCATAGTATCCCATGACCGTTATTTCCTTGACCGTATAGTCAACAAGATCCTTGACATCGAAAACGGCAAGGCACATATGTATCTTGGCAATTACACTGCATTTGCAGAAAAAAAGGCAGCTCTCCGCAAGGATATGATGAAGGCCTGGCTCAACAATCAGGCAGCACTCAAGCACCAGCAGGAGGTAATCGACAAGCTCAAACAGTTTAACCGTGAAAAATCCATCAAGCGTGCCGAATCCCGCGAAAAGGCACTTGCCAAGATGGAAAAACTGGATAAGCCATTTGATGCAGAAGACGCAATGAAGCTGCATTTTACTCCGTCCAAGACCTCCGGTAAGGATGTCCTGTTTGCCGACGGCCTCGCAAAGTCCTTCGGTTCTCAGGAGCTCTTCAGCGGAGTCGATCTTGATATAAAGCGTGGGGAAAAGCTTGCCATAATCGGTCCTAACGGTACGGGTAAGACTACACTGCTTAAGATAATCATGGGCATAGAGTCGGCAGACAGCGGAGAGCTTGATTTCGGTTCTCTGGTAGAGCCTGCTTATTATGATCAGGAGCATCAGGTCCTCGATCCGGCCAATACGGTTTTCGACGAGATCTCGGATGCCTATCCTTATATGAACAACACCGAGATACGCAACCTCCTTGCGGCATTTTTATTTACGGGTGAGGACGTATTTAAGCAGATAAAGGATCTCTCGGGAGGTGAGAAGGGCCGTGTATCCCTTGCCAAGCTCATGCTCTCCAAGGCCAATCTCCTGCTCCTCGATGAGCCTACCAACCATCTTGACATCACCTCTAAGGAGATACTCGAGGAGGCTATACGCAATTATGAGGGCACGGTCATCTGCGTATCTCACGACAGATATTTTATCAATCGTATAGCTACAAGGATACTTGAGCTCGATCACAAACATTTTGTGAATTATCAGGGTAATTATGACTATTATCTTGAAAAGCAGGCAGATCCTAACTTTGATAAGCTTCGTTCCGTAAGCGGCAGTACAGAAGCAGCCGCAGCAGACTTTAATGCAGCCGGCATAGGCTCAGCCGGAACTGTAAATGCTGCTGCTTCAACCGATACAGCTCCCGGATCAGGTTCATGCAAGCCTGCAAGCTCTTCAGGCTCTCAGAATCAAGGCGGAGCCGATACGGAGGTCAAGCTCAGTTATCAGGAGCAGAAGGAAAGAAAACAGCAGCTTCAGAAGCTTCGCACCGCTCTTTCCGCATGTGAAAAGGATATCTCCGAGCACGAGGACGGCATTGCAAAGCTTGATGATGAAATAGCTCTTCCCGAAAATGCAGTAAATTCTGCCAAGCTTAACGAGCTCACCGGAAAACAATCCAAGCTGCAGCAGGAATTGGATGAATTATACACAAAATGGGAAGAACTCTCGGAGGATATAGAAAACTATGGCTGATAATAAAAAAACACCTGTTTATAAGAGAGTCGCCGCCGTCATCTGCCTGATATTGATAGCATTTATACTGGTATTTTTGCTCTACGGCATGTTCACACATAACACCGGCATCATAATGGCATCCATTTTCTGCCTTGTTATCATTCCCGCAATCATATATGCATTTTTATTGCTTATACGCATATCAAAAAAGAGCTGAAATCAGCTCTTTTTTGATAGGTTGCCAAGTTTTCTTTTTTTATCTGTATCACGGTCTTTTCTCCACACACAAACTCTGAAACTATCCAAGTGCAACATCGAGTACCATCATCACACTAAATCCCGCAGCAAAGAATATAGTACCGAGATCCGAGTGACGCCCCTGCGACATTTCCGGTATCAGCTCCTCAATGACAACATATATCATGGCTCCTGCTGCAAAACTCAGGAGATACGGAAGCGCCGGTATCACAAGCTGCGCAGCGATAATTGTTAATACAGCGCCGATAGGCTCAACCACACCGGAAAGCACACCACCCAAAAATGCCCTGCTTTTGCTCTCTCCCTCCGCTCGTAGCGGCATGGAGATAATTGCTCCCTCCGGGAAATTCTGAATGGCAATTCCAAGCGACAAAGCCATTGCGCCTGCTGCTGTAATCTGCATACTGTCGCTAAGAAAACCCGCATACATCACTCCAACCGCCATTCCCTCCGGAATATTATGCAATGTTACAGCCAGTACCATCATAGTGGTTCGCCCCAGCCTGCTTTTCAGTCCCTCTGCTTGTTCACTGCCTACATGCAGATGCGGAATCAGATTGTCAAGCGCAAACAAAAAAAGTATTCCTGCCCAGAAACCGATAAAAGCAGGAAAGAAAGCTAATTTCCCCATGTCCTCCGATTGCTCTATAGCAGGTATCATAAGACTCCATATAGATGCCGCAACCATCACCCCGGCAGCAAAGCCTGCAAGGGAACGCTGTATCAAATCGCCAAGTGATTTCTTCATAAAAAACACGCAGGCCGATCCGAGTGTTGTGCCTATAAAAGGAATCAGGATCCCTAAAAAAATATCCATTGGAACTTCTCCCTATTATCCTGCATATTATCTATTTCTAAAAGAATTTCATCTTACTGCCTCTCCTTAGTTAAATGAAGCAGCCTAATTTTTTTCAAGCACATATATGCCTCGTATGCCGGCGTTATGCCTTTGACAACGACCAGCCTTGGCTCTCAGTCTGGAGCTGTACCATGTTGGCAAAGATGCCGCCCTCATGCAGTAACTGTGCAGGCGATCCTTGTTCTGCTACTGCTCCATCTTTGAGTACCACAATCTTATCTGCACCGGAAACCGTGCGCATCCGGTGCGCGATAATGAGAACCGTTTTATCCTTAATCAGACACGACAGTGCTTCCTGAATCGCTGTTTCATTCTCGACATCCAGACTGGCGGTGGCTTCGTCCAGCAGAATGATGGGCGCATCCTTCAGAAAAGCTCGGGCTATGGAGATACGCTGACGTTCACCGTCTGAAAGAGCGCAGCCATTCTCGCCGATGTTGGTGTTCCACTTGTCCGGCAGCTTCTCGGCAAATTCCTCGCAGTTTGCCAGCCTTGCCGCCGCAAGGACTTCCTCATCCGTGGCCCCTTTGCGCCCCAGACGGATATTTTCCAGGATCGTGTTGTCAAACAGGGTCACATCCTGGAACACGATGGAATACAGGCTCATGAGCTTTTCCGGGTCGATCCGGGAAACCTCCATGCCGCCCACGGTGATGCTGCCCTTCTGGTAGTCCCAGAACCGTGCCGCCAGCCGGGAAACGGTAGTCTTGCCACCGCCGGAGGGGCCTACCAGTGCCGTGACCTCGCCCTGCTTTGCAGTAAAGGAGACATCCCGCAGCACCGTTTCGCCGGAGTTGTAGGCAAAGCCCACATGGTCGAACACGATATCGCAGCCCTGATTGGTCAGCTGCTCGCTGCCGGTCTGCAGGGGAGCGTCCAGAATCTCATTCATCCGCCCCACATTGGTACGCATGGCAATGACCGCCGCCAGATTCTGCAAAGCGCCCTGCATGGGGTCGTACATCCGGGATGCCGCCATCAGGAACAGAAACAGGGTCAGCACGTCAATCCTGCCCTGCACCAGCAGCACCGCGCCGGTGAGTGCCACCGAGGCAATGCCCAGCTTGAGCACCATGCCCGCAGAGGACACAAACAGTGCTGTTTCCAGCTCTGCCACAATAGACTGCTTTTCCACTGCCCGAATTTTGTCGGAAAGGCCAGACAGATACCGCTGCTCCGCATTGCTGGCTTTCAGGTCCCGGAGAGTCTCGATGTACTCCTGAATGCCGTCCGCACAGGCCATTTT
>CAKRTC010000024.1 GCA_934402055.1 uncultured Lachnospiraceae bacterium
GCAATAATCAGTTTAAATACAGTAACTATGCGGCTTTCAGCCGCACTCACCGCACCGCGGTGAATAATTCAGGATAATTTATGAACAATTCGTGACTTTCTACTAATAATCCATCCTCAGCTTTCACATCTTGTTTAGTTTTGAATTTCTATTATTTTTGTAGGTTTTGAATTAAAGTAGACAGTTTGTTTTGAACACTTTGCATAGAAGAATACTGCATCATGTCACAGTGATGCATTTCCCGGAATGATTTTACATATTAAGAAATGGAATAATTATTGTATATTATAAGACTTGCATTATTTGCGCTTAAGCTTTGATTCGAACTATACTTTTGACAGACTGACAGTTTGCAGCCCCAAGAACTTTTAAGATTCAATTATCATAAAAAAGATACATACTTTTCAACCATTGCTTTTCAAAAAACAATATGTCCAAGTATGTATCTTACCAACTTAAATATCTAACCTGTCTTTTAATTATTTCAAATTGACATTGTTGCGCTCCGCTATTCCTTTAACCTCTTCAAGCGTCATGTCAAGAAGCGAAGCCACCTTGTTTGCATCATGCATCTTCTGAAGAAGCTGTATGACAGTACCCGTGCGGCCAATCTCTATACCCTCCTCCAGGCCTTCTATTTTTCCTTCTTCACGTCCTTCTCGACGTTCTTTCTTCTTTATCTCATCCAGTACCATGTATTCCCTCTCCTTCGACCTGCTTCTCTTGATCCATTTCACAGACCTCTGCAGCTTTGTAACAAAATCACTTCCGAAGTCCTGTTCCGATTCCCTTAAGCCTGCACTTACATACCTTAGAAACTTGATTATCTCTTCAGGTACTTCTGTTGTATTGCTTCCCTTGGTGCTTAAGAATATCGTATGTACTCCGTCCCTATACTTTAGTTCCGGCAACTCCTCACAATGAGTATTCATTGTGTATATATACTTATTATAACCGAGTGGATCATAATCGCATATAAATATTACATATGATTCCGGAAGATATTCATAATCTGTCCATCTAGCTACAAACAAGCAAAAAGAAATTAGCAGCATCAGCCGTGCTTTTTAATTACCCCACCCTTTAACAAGGATCCCACCCGTCTGTTGCAGCACGGCTTCTGCGTGAGCAGAAGCTTCCATGTTTGGGAGGGAGGCAGCGAATGCTGCCGCGGGCGGGCTTAATAAAAACGAACTACCCATTCATTTGTTGGACATTGGCTACTTAATTATATATTTTGTTCCTCTTCCTTTCCCTTCAATTGTAACCATGCCTTTTTCGCCCATAGCTTTCAGCAACTGTATTGTTTTTGATTTACCAAATGGGACATATGGTGCTATTTCACTTATTGATTTCACCATTGTCTTACTTAAGGATTTGTAAATCACCTTTTCGTCTTCGTTTAAATTAACATTTGCTTCGAATATAGGCAGCATAATTTTTATAGCATTTTCAGATACCTCAAAATCCGGTTTTATCAAACTCTCTGCATACACTTGTTTTATTCTTGTAATTCCTGTTCCAAATATCTCAACAAAGCCTAATCTATAGAATACATTTGCAAGATTCCTATTCCTTAAAACAGAGAGTTTACCTGATAAATATTCTTCTGCTGTTATTCCGGCCGGCAATCCACCCGGAGATACAACTTCTATTCTATCATCAAACATGGAAACTCTGATATGTGTATCAACATCCCATGTACGGTGAATCAAAGCATTTGCGATTGTTTCTCTGAAAGCTGATTCCGGTATTTTCTCCACCATTTTTCGGTCAGCGCCTTGTATTACTTCATATTGATAATAATCTCTGAATACAGCAAGTGTCTTTTCATATGCATCTAAAACCGATATATGGTCAAATGTTACTCTTTTTTGAATAATGTTGATATTTTCACCGAACTTAACAATATCGATTTCCGAAAAATGATTTTCATCTGCCAAAAGTCCTGCAGCATTATTAAAACCATTTACATTGTCATATAGATTTAATGTCTTTAAAGTATCATGATTGAACGTTTCAATCTTAATACAATCTTGCAGCTTACTACGCAAAATTTCAAAAGACAGTTCTTGATCTTTACAGGGTAATTCTTCGAAACTAATATTTTTCCCTACTATTAAATGTCTCATTATATAATATCAGCCGTTATCTTCCTCTCTTTTAGCTCGTATCGAAGCTTATACTTTGTTCCGCCGATTTCGATCGTAAGCTCTTCCCCCTTAAGCAGCTTTGCAAATTCTGCATCACTTACCATGTAGCTCAAATCTCCGTTATCAGGTCTGACTTCCTTATAGCAGCCTACTCCGCAGCCCTGCCTGAAGCCGGAGCAGAAAAAACCCTTTGGGCCTGAGAGTATATTGCCGCCGCACTCCGGACATTTGCCCACTATAGGATATGAGTTGGTTGCTGCCGAAGGTCTGCCTGAGCTTGTTCTCATGGATCCACCGGATTGTCTGCTTCCTTTCGCCGCGTGCACCGCAGCCGAACGCCTTGTAACTGAAGCATTGCCACCGTTATACGAATTTCCGGATGCTCCGCCTGTTGCCGCATTTACATTAAGGCTCCTGATATCCTCTATCATGGTGCGCACATCCTTACGCATGCTTTCCTCAAACTGCGGAAGATCAAGCTCGCCACTCCTGATGGTCTCAAGCTTTTCCTCCCACTCGGCGGTCATATCGACCTGACATATCTTCCTGTCCTTGAGACGTTCGTATATGTGCATGCCCTCATCAGTCGGAATGATGTACTCAGTCTTTTTTTCCTTGTGGCGCTGCAGGTATTTATCCCTCTTTATAAGCTCCTCTATTATGGAAGCCCTTGTTGCGGAGGTTCCTATCTTAAGCGCTCTTCCGAGTGATTTGTGACTCATATCCGTAAGGAATCTGTGCGGTGCCTCACATACCGCTATAAGATCTGCGTCGGTAAAGCGTTTCGGACAGCTCGAGGTCTTTTCGGCAAGCTCAAAGCTGTCGGTCTCGAGTACATCTCCCGCTCTGTGCTGAGGTATATCGGCATCGTTTGTCTTGCTGCCGAATATCCTGCTGTAGCCCTCGTCAACGAGCGTCTTGCCCGTGCTGCGGAAGATCTGTCCGTTGATATCGGTGATAAGCTCGACCTTCCTTTGCACCAGCGGCGGCAGGAATATGGCTGTAAACTGTCTGCATATAAGCCTGTAAATGTCCTGCTGCTCATGACTCAGCTTATCGAAGTCCGGCTTATATGTGGTAGGTATAAGTGCCGAGTGTCCCGCCTCCTTAAGCTTCTTGTCATTGACCCAGCGCGTGGAACTTCGTACCTTTTTGATTGCCCCGTTGGTGATGGTCTTGATGTACTCTGCAAGCTCCGGCACACTCATTGAGGATTTCAACAGCTCATAGAGCTTTTCATTACTTGAAATGAATTCGCAGTCGGTTCTCGGATAGGATACATAGCCCTTCTCATACAGAGACTGTACTATCTCAAGAGTCTTGGCTGAATTATAGCCAAGCTTACCTGCTGCGATCTGCAGGGTAGCGAGCTTAAAGAGCTTGGGCGGCTGAGTCTCTGTCTTTCTTGACTGATATTTCAGCACCTTGGCAGGACCTCTGAGAGTCTTTATAAGTTCCTCTGCTTCTTCCTTTTTATCGAACCATATAAGTCCCGCGCCTTCTTCCTTATCCTCTGAAGAAGCGTCTTTGGATGAGGCGCTGCCTACCGAGTCTGAACCGTCATTTGCCTTGGCGGCTGAAGCATTTTCAGCCTTATCTGACTGCTTATCACCCTTAGCTTTCTTACGTGAGGAAGCATTATCGTTAAGTATGCCCGGCTCCGTGAGCTGTCCCTCGAAGCCTTCGCTGTACTGTACCTTGACTCCATAGACCGTAGACGGCACAAAATTAAGTATCTCAAGCTCGCGCCTGCATACTATCGCCATTATCGGAGTCTTGACTCTGCCGCAGGCAACTCGGCTGTTCATCTTAAGGCTTGCAGCTCGTGATATGTTCATGCCTACTCTGTAATCGGAATGCTGTCTCGCATAAGCAGCCTTGAGGAGATTGACGAGCATTGAATCCTTGTCATCATCCTTAAGCTCCTTAAGTGCCTCAAGTACCTTTGGCTCGGTGATATCGTTCGACCAGAAACGCTTGATCGGAAGCTTCATATCAAGCTCCCCACTGAGCCTTGCGAGTACTATACGTATGAGCAGTTCTCCCTCCTGATCGGGGTCTCCGGCATTGATGATAAAATCGTATTTATTATTGCTGAGGCGTTTCTTTATTGCCTCATAGCGTTCCTCTGAAGTCAGGAAGTTACCTGTCTTCCTCTCCTGTATCACCTTGTACTTCCAGCCTCCTAAGCTCTCAGGCTCTATAGGAAGTGTATCCCACTGCCATTTCTTGAGCTTTGAGTCCATCTCATCCGGCAATACCAAAGTAAGGAGATGTCCGCGCTGATCCATAAAATCGATCTCATACGGCATCTCCTTTTTATACTTATTATATACTGCCTCAATGGTTCGCCTGAGGCTTGGCTTTTCTGCAATCAGCAGAGCTTTCATTAATTATCCGTCCTGTTGTATATTCTTTATAATAATAAGACTTACAGCTCCGGGAAATAGAGATTGAGATCGACATTTCCCTCTATACCGTCTACCTTGCCCGTGTCCTTGTACTGCCACATCTTGTAGGCATATGGGTAATAGAAATCCGAATCGTATACTGCAAACCACTTGTCGATATCTTCAAATTTCTTAAGATCTATCATATTGAGGGCGCTGTCAATGTTGAGATAGAGCATCGGAGTATAGCCGTTCTTCTTAAGCTCCTCGCAATAATATTCGATAAGCTCCGTAAGCTCTGTCTTGCTGAGCTGTTCTATACGTTCCGTGCTTCCGCTTATATCCTCGATATCGACTACTACCGGATATTGCAGCTCATATGCTCCGAGCAGGCCGTTAAGCTTGCTTATCTCCTCGTCCACTTCATTTTTATTGATAGCCTGAGTGAATATGTATACTCCTGTGTCTATCCCGTTTGCCTGAGCCTCCTCAAGATTGGTGCGGAACTTCTCATCCTCCAAGAGCTTGCCCGACTCATAACCTCGATAAACTGCACGTATCATGGCAAAATCAACATTGGTGGCAGCGACCTTCTTCCAGTCTATCTCGCCCTGATGTGCAGATACGTCTATGCCCTTGATGACCTTGAGATCACCGTCCACATATCCCCATGTCCCGTCCGAATTCTTCCTTACCTTATCCGGATCGAAATTATTGGTCTTGAGTGTGCTGTCTACAGGAACAAACTTGTAGGCATTATTTTTGCGCATGACAAGCTGATCGGGATAATAGCTCCTCAGAGTCTGAAGCACCGATTTGCCGCTCTCAAAGGACTGCTTGATACCCTCAAGTCTCTCCTCCTCTGTGGTGACATTTACAGCAGCTATCCTGTCGCTCTTTTTCGCAAACTTAGCCGACAGGCTCTTCCAGCCTATGCCCGCAGCAGCTCCGAGCAAAAAGACAGCCGCAATGAAAATGATCACTGCGATACGTTCTTTGTCTATAGTATTTCTCTTTTTTCGTGTTCTGATATTCTTCATACTGAGAGTATATCTTATAACTCCGAAACGAATGTTAACAATAATTGAAGCTTTTGTTACGGATATCCTAAACCGCTTACTCGATATCCTCGTTCCTGATGATATGCAGCGTATTTCTGCGCGTAAGCACATCAAAATGATCGAAGGAAAGCTTCTTTTTCAGCCATTTCTGTGCATTCAAGGTCTCCGGAGGTCTGTAATCCGTGCGGTGCATATCCGTGCCGAGCACATCAACTATACCGCGCTCAATTTCATGGCGGCACCATCTGACATCCCTGTTAAAGAGTCCTCCGTCGGCAATGCTTTCGTAATTCATCTGCATAACGACACCGAGACGCTTGATATCGGAGCTTCTGTCAGCCTCCCTTAGACAGCCGTATCTCTCAAAATGCGCCAGTATCGGAGTATAGCCTCTCTCCGAGATATTTCTCAGGCCTCTCTGAATATCATTAAAGCCTGCAGTAAAATCAAACTCAACGAGCACATAGCTGCTGCCTGCAATACGTCTTGCCTCTCCCTGCTCAATACGCTGGGGAAGCTCTTCATGCCAATATGTCTCATGTCCCGGATATATCAGTACATCCGGATATCTCTCCTTAACCGCAGTCGCCAGCTCACTCGTCATCTGTTCTATATCGGGATTGCTGTGTCTCCTCGAATAGTGCGAAGTTGCCACGAAGGTTCTGAAGCCCTGCTCATATGAAAGCCCAATAAGCTCCAAGGATTCCTCCGTAGTCCTCGATCCGTCATCTATCCCCGGCAGTATATGACAGTGAATATCCGCAAGTCCCTCCCGATCCATACCCGGAAGTTCTGTATTCAATATTGTTTTTTCCATAAGATGTTTACCTCATTCTTGAGCATTTATAGCAATATTGATGCGGGTAGTTCCATGCGAGTTCCCTGCCGCATCTGCGGCATTTTCGGACAGGCAGCTCATGTGTGCGCAGATATTCCGCAATATCATTGGCTATCATACGCCTGTCGTAGCTGATATCATCCTTATCCGCAGTATTGAATCTGTCCGCATAGCAATAATACAGATCACATACCCTGAAAGCCGACTCCATAGACTGTAGATCGTTGAGATCATAGATAGGCCGACGATACTCCGTCTCGTAACCGTCTATCTTATCGATAACCATACGCTCCCATATAGCCATCAGGGTCTCACTCTTAATGTCAAAGGGAATGGTCGCAAATGAATAAGTAAGCTCCTTATTATCGGTGAATTGCTCCATCCACTTGGCAAGAGTCATCATCTCGGAAATGTCTCCCTTGTAGTAGAGATCGTCATCATCCTGTATCTTGGACCAGCGCAGCATGATATCCGAGAGCTTGCCCTCGATATTGATAAGCGACTTAGGAAATCCTATAGGTGCTCTCTTTATGGATAATACCTTCTCATTATACAGAGAATGTATCAGTCCCTTGTCAAACTCAGAGGTATAGAAGCCCATATTGTATAGTCCGTAGCGTCCGGCTCGTCCTGCTATCTGCTGCACCTCCTCCGGGAAGAGCACTCTTGTCTCTACTCCGTCATATTTTGAGGTACGCAGGAACACAACACGTCTGATAGGCAGATTCATCCCCATGCCTATGGCATCCGTCGCAACTATTACCTTGGTCTCTCCGCTTAAGAAGCGTCCGACCTCACTCTTTCTCGCATCATAGGGAAGCGCACCATAGACCACGGAGCAGTTAATGCCTGATTTCTGCAACACTGCGGCACAGCTTAATACATCACGCTTTGAAAATACTATAAGCGCATCTCCGTCCGCAACGCTGTCCGGAAACTCAAAATCCTCGCTGTCAAACTTAAGCTTAGTCTGTCTGCGGTGATTGATGATCTCATAGGTATCTGAGCATTCCTCGATAAGATCTATGACTATATCCTTGGCAAATTCTGCCATGCATACATGTACGATACTCGCACATACTCCCAAGATCGCAGCAGTCCACGAACCGCCTCGCTGCGTGTCGTTTATCATCTGCCCCTCATCTATGACAGCCACATCATAATATCTTGAGGTATCAAGCATCTCTATAGTGGACGCCATATGACGCGCATCCTCGTAAGTCTCCTTTTCTTCTCCGGTACGAAGATCACATGGAGTACCAGCCTCATTCAGTCTGTCCTTGACCTCGCAGGCAAGCAGTCGCAACGGCGCAAGATATATACCTGAAGGAGCCATCCTTAGCTCCTCCAGAGCATCATGAGTCTTGCCCGAATTGGTAGGTCCCACATGCAGCACAAAATGCCTCTCTATCTCACGTGCCTCGGGATACAGTTCGATATAATTATCCGGTATGCTCTCAAGTATATGCTTCTCAATAACACGGTTCTGCGCATCCTTTTTGATTGCTTCCTTAGCTATAAGCTCAAAGTTCTGATTACGTGACAGCAGCTTTTCTATACGCTTCTTACTGAAATAATGCCCCAGTCTCGCACTTAAGCTCTTAGGAATGTCGCTCATGCTGAGCTTTCCGCATAAAACTTCCGCAAATGTCTCCCTGTATATGCCCTTAAAACCATCGGACATTTCCCTTAAGTCTCTGTCATATTTCATAAGACGGAAAGCTATATACCTCGCCAATATTCCGTCTCCGTCGAGAGCCAGATCTATAAGCTCATCGGATTCGGCATAGACATTATCCACGAAGTCCTCATAATTGTCTGCCGTCACCGCATCCTTATAATATCTGCTCTTAAAAATATCGCCCTTCTTAACTCTCATGCCGTAGAGTGAAAAGCGATCGTTTGAAAAGCTCGAGCTTGCCTTGGAGATAGCCTCCTGCTGTATGCGTTCCCATACACGTTCATCTACCTCGCAGTTATAATCCTTGAGGAGCTCTTCTGCCTTGATTCTGTATTCGTCAACAAGCGACTGCCTTGCAGCCGCTTTCTTTTTGCTGTTTTGTCTTCTTTTCTGCCAATATCCGGGCTTGTTGCCAAAGCCCTTCTTACTATTCTTATCTATATTCGTTCTCCCGTTCATGTCTGTCTATGCAGACTGTATTTTATAAAGCTTACTTCCCGGCTCCTGACAATATGCGTATATATCTGTCACGTCTTACGCGATAATCCGGTATGCCTATCATACCTCTGTACTTCGCAACTGTCCTTCGGGCAACCGCATAACCCTCGTCGTTAAGTCTCTCGCATAGCTTGGCATCACTCAGCGGCTTATGCCTGTCCTCATTCTCAACGAGTCTTGCTATCATATTGACGGCACCCTGCTGTGACAGATCCTCCGACCCTCCGCAGGGCACGGATCTTGAGAAAAAGTATTTGGCAGGCATCATGCCCTGAGGACATTGCACATACTTATGCATGAGACAGCGGCTTATAGTCGAGACATTTACATCAAGTGCCTCTGCCGCATCTGTCATGGTCATAGGCTTAAGCGAATAACGTAAGCCGCCGAAATACTCCTCCTGCTCCTTTATTACATAATCAAACAGGCGCTGCAGAGTGGAATTGCGGCGTCCTATATTGCCTATAAGCTTATAGGCTTCGTTTATCTTATCCCTCAGATATGCCTTAAGCTCCTTGTCATCCGTTGTTTTGTAGAGTTCAAGGTATTTTTCGCTCACGCCGACAACCGGAATATCATATTCATTTGTATCGGCTTTTGCCTTACCATCTTCGTCTATGTAAATGTATATGTCGGGATAGACATACACAGTCTCCTCGGTCTTACTGTATGTACCCGATATACTGCTGTTGAGCGAGCTGATAAGCTCAGCGGCCGCCTTGACCGAGTCTATATCGGTGCCCAGCTTTTCGGCAAGCTTATTATAATTATGCTTTACACATAACTCAAGATTTTCCTTATCGCACAGTGCGAGAGCGATAGTCTCAGCCGGATAATTTCTCTCAAGCTGGAGTCTGATATACTCCGCAAGATCCTTGGCTCCGACACCGGCAGGCTCAAGTGTTTTGATCTTGGCAACAGCAGTATCAAGCAGCTCCTTAGGCACACCTATCTGCTTCAGGCTGTCTATGGATTCTACTGTCAGCCAGCCGTTATCCTCAAGCATATCTGTAAGATAGAGACACACGGCTTCAAGGCTCTTATCAAGTCCTGCGGACTCTATCTGCTGCTTAAGATCATATGAAAGCGAATCTATATAATCATCAACATAACGCGATGAAAGCTCGTTTCCGGGACTTTCGTCTTCATCGTTTGCCTTGGCACCGGATCCGGTATTGACGGTTCCGGCCGTCTTTTTTCCGCTGCCGACAGCTGTACTTTGGTAATCTCTGCTGCGGTACTCTTTAAGTACTTTCAGCATCTCATCGGATATAACAGGCTCACGTCGTTCTATGCATGGGTTCTCCTGATAGAGCTTCTCCACATAGCTTCCGAGCTCGGTGGTATTCATGCAGAGCACGGAAATAGACTGCAGTAGCTGAGGATTCAGCTGCAGTCTGTGTGTCTGTGTAATACTTAATCCGTTATATATGTCCGAACTCATATCAATACACCCTTAAAAAATGCCCCCACAGGGCGCACACTCGCGCAAAGAAGGAAAATGTCACAAACGACGATGCTCGGGCCAAAAAAGCCTTAACAAGAAGCTTTACAAAATAAAAAAACTTAAAAAATCTTTGTATAGAAAACTTCAGCGCCTCCCGCATGCATATGACCGAAAGACGCTGAAAATATTCATTCACAAATCAAAAAATATTCAGCTGTCAGATCAAAACCGCATCAAAACTGCTTCCATGCATAGCTTTTATGCGGTATTCATTTATAGAAATGCTGTCAAGCTGTCCGAATTGTTGCAGAAAAAGCTTACTTTGTACCGAAGATACGGTCTCCCGCATCACCGAGACCCGGACAGATATAAGCATTTTCATTAAGCTCTCTGTCGAGATGTCCGATATATACCTCAACATCAGGATGAACCTCATGAAGCTTCTTAACTCCTTCGGGAGCACCGATGATAGCTATCATCTTGATGCGCTTTCCGCCTCTCTCCTTGATAAGATTGATGGCATCTATAGCCGAACCGCCTGTTGCAAGCATAGGATCTGTAACTATGATAACTCTCTCATCTATAGGTGACGGAAGCTTGCAGTAATACTCATGCGGAATGTGTGTCTCCTCGTCTCTGTACATACCTATATGTCCGACCTTGGCTGTAGGAACAAGTGCAAGTATACCCTGAACAAGACCGAGACCTGCTCTTAAGATAGGAACTACAGCAAGCTTACGTCCGGCAATTACCGGGCTCATGCATTTCTCGATAGGAGTCTCTACCTCAACGTCTTCAAGCTCAAGATCAGAAAGCGCTTCATACCCCATCAGCATGCCCAGCTCATCAACAATGGCTCTGAACTCATTCGTGCCTGTATTCTTGTCACGAAGTCTCGTGATCTTGTGCTGAATGAGCGGATGTGTGAACTCATAAACGTTATCGTACAGTTTCTTCATGTGGTACCGCCTTTCCGGTTATCTTATTTATAAATTTAACGCATACGGCAAAGCTGAATTTGCCCCATGCCTTGATGCACACTCTTATTTTTACTGTCTGTTCCCGAAACCGAAGCGAATTGCTATGTTGCTTAGACTATCCCTGTTTTTATAGACAGGCAAAGCAACAATTATCTTTTCTCAGCTACCTCGCCCTGCTTCTTGTATACGGAATCCGCAGCTACAGCATTGCGCACACTCGAGAGCGGATATACATTGGTATTGCTTCCGATCACGGTACCCGGGTTAAGCACAGAACCACAGCCTATCTCTACCGAGCTTCCGAGCATGGCTCCGAATTTCTTGAGTCCGGTCTCTATGTCTCCGTCCTCAAAATGCACCTTAACCAAAGCCTTGTCGCTCTTGACATTACTGGTAATGCTTCCTGCTCCCATATGAGCCTTGTAGCCCAATATCGAATCTCCTACATAATTATAATGCGGAACCTGAACCTTGTCGAACAAAATAACATTCTTTAATTCCGTCGAATTGCCCACTACACAGCCCTTGCCTATAAATGCCGAGCCTCTGATAAAAGCACAATGCCTTACCTCGGTATCCGCGCCTATGATACACGGTCCTGCAATATATGCCGACGGAAATACCCTGGCAGACTTATGTATCCATATATCCTCTGCCGGGTGTTCGTAATCCTCAGGACTTAAGCCTTTACCATATTCAAGTATAAATTCCTTGATAAGAGGAAGCACCTCCCAGGGATATTTAGTCTCTTCAAAAAGCTTCGCTGCCTCGGTATGTGTAAGATCATACAGCTTTACATTTACGGCATCCTTTTTTTTCATCTCTTATTATCTGCCTTTTCTTAATAGTTTTTTTTTGTTGTTAAGCCAATAACGATCTCTGCTTAAGCTTAACAATTTCAGCATTTAACTGTATATAATCAATGCTTACAAAGTATTTTGCAAATTTTTGTCTATTATTACAGTCAAATGCTGCCGAACCTGATTTTCTGTTATTTTATTTCGTTTTTTGCTTATCAGGCCTTTATTTTTTTACCTGTAAGCTTATGCCACAGACTTATCCTAAGTATCAGCTGTTCTTATGATACAGTCTCAAACTAGCGTCAGCTGTTTTTCTGCCTGGTTCCCGTGCCGCCTCTTACAGCTGTGCGAAGCTGGTTAAGATGTACGTCCTTCTTACCGTTTTTCACCGTAAGCTCGGAATCAGCCAAAGCGGCTCCCGCACATTCGTCACTGTCACGAAGCTTTATAGCCTTGACGCCCTTTGCCGTCTTCTTAAGTATCGGCACATCATCAAGTGCAAATCTCAAGAAGTATCCGTCCTTGCTCCATACGGCTATAGTGTTGCTTCCGATATTGTCAATCGGCATGATGCACACAAGCTCATCTTCCTTATCAAGCTTGGTCGAAGCTATCTGCTTATTGTTGGACTCAAACTCGCTTACGTCGGTCTGCTTGATAAGTCCCTGCTTTGTAAGGAACAGGAGGTTGATGTTACTTAAGCTGTCCTTGTCTGCGATATAGAGTATCTCCTCCTCGGAGGTCTTGTATTTCGATACATTATCGACAGGTACACCCTTATCCTTAGGCTTTTTGACCGGAATATCCGCGCATTTCAAGCGATAGAGATTAGCCTTTTCCGTGAAAATGAGTATCGCTCCGAGTGTATTGGTCCTTATCACATACTTATTATCGATATCGATAGTCTCTCTGTTCTTATCGTACTGTACTGCATCTATCAACTTGCAGTAGCCGAGCTTATCCATGACAAATACACACTCCGAAGCTTTTGCCTCAGGCTCTGCGATAACGACATCCGCTATATCGTCAATGACTGTTCTTCTCTCGTAACCGTACTTTGCCTTGATGTCGGCGAGATCCTTCTTGATAAGCTCATCACGCTTTTCCTTGCCGCTGATGATAGACTTATACTCCTTGATTGCCTTCATTGTAGCCTTGTAAGCCTTCTCAAGCTCCATTATCTCAAGTCCGATAAGCTTATAGAGCTGCATTTCCAGTATTGCCTTGGCCTGACGCTCGGTAAACCTCAGATGAGCGGCATCTTCCTCCATAGACTTATCCTTGAAAGAGATGTTGGCGGTCTCTCCCTTGGTGAGACAGTTTTCGGCGTCCTTACGGTTCTTGGCTCCTCTGATAACTGCAATGACGAGGTCAATTATGTTGCAGGCGGTGATAAGTCCCTCCTGCAATTCACGCTTATCCTCCTCTTTTTCAAGGAGCACACGGTACTTCCTCTCGATTATCTCATGTTGGAATTTAAGCCAGGCTGCAAGTATGCCGCGAAGTGTCATTACCTCCGGTCTTCCGTCAGAGATGGCAAGCATATTGACACCGAAGGTATCCTCAAGACGTGTCTTCTTATAGAGGACATTGCTTATCCTCTCTATGTCCGAGTCCTTCTTGAGCTCAATGAAAATGCTTATGCCCTTGGAGTCCGAGGCATTTCCGATATCTGTTATCTCGGGAAGCTTCTTGCCCTCCGCAAGATCTGCGGTCTCCTGCATAAATTTGGATATTCCCTGACCTATCATAGTGTAAGGGATCTCGGTCACTATAAGCTTGTCGTGATCACCGCGTTTTTTTGCCGGAATAAACTCAAGCTTACCTCTTATCTTGATTTTGCCTGAACCTGTCTCATATATGGATTTAAGCTCGCTCTTATTGGAAATGATGCCTCCGGTAGGAAAGTCCGGTCCGGGCATTATCTCAAGCATCTCGTCAATGCTCATCTCGTTGTTATCCACGTAGGCAGAGCAAAGATCACAAAGCTCGGAAAGATTGTGACAAGGCGTAGATGTAGTCATACCTACCGCTATACCTTCGGAGCCGTTAAGCAGGAAATTCGGTACCCTTACCGGGAGCACGACAGGCTCCTCCTCGGTATTGGCATAGGTAGGAATGAAATCAACCGACTTATCTATGTCTCTTAAAAATACTTCATCCGTGAATTCCTTGAGTTTGGCTTCGGTATACCTGTATGCAGCTGCAGTATCACCCTCTATCGATCCGAAGTTGCCTTTACCGTCTACGAGCGGAACCGACTTCTTGAAATCCTGAGAGAGCACGACCATGGTCTCATATATTGAGGAATCACCGTGAGGATGGAAACGTCCCATGCAGTCGCCCGTGATACGTGCGGATTTCATCTCCTTTTTGTCATGATGAACATGTAGATTATCCATATCATAGAGGAGACGTCTCTGTACAGGCTTAAGTCCGTCACGTATATCCGGCACCGCACGCGCCGTAATGACTGACATGCTGTAATCGAGATACGATTTCTGCATTTCCTCACTGTATTCCGTTCTTAATATCTTTTCAGGCATATTATTTCCTCATTTTTGTGTGCAGCAGAATAATCCGCTGTGTCCGTATATTTTTAAATGAATCCTTGTATAGATTCATATTCGCATGCTACAATCCAATTAAAGTATATTTCATATTCTATTTATCATATCGGTTTTATTCAATTTTTTTCTTAGAAATGAAAATCATACTTCAGAAACACATCTCAACTTATTATTTATTTATTTCAAGGAGTACCTCTATGAAACGAAAGCAGGCATTTAGTTATGCAAGCGGTCCTATTCTTTATAATATGACCAATGATTACATGTTCCGTTATATTCTTCAGGAAAATGAATCTATTCTCAAAGCATTTCTGGCATCTCTTCTTCACCTGAATGAACATAGCATATCATCTATTGAGATTCTAAATCCGATTTTTCTCGGAGATACCGTAGATCAAAAGAATTTTCTTTTGGATATACGTCTCAAGCTAAATGATAATCAGCTTATCAATCTTGAAATGCAGGTAATAAACCGCGGAGATTGGACTGATCGTTCATTAAGTTATATTTGCAGACAATATGACTCATTAAATAAAGGTGATAACTACACAGAAGCCCTAAGTGTCCGACACATCGGTATAATCGATTTCAATCTGTTTGAAGATGATACCGAATTCTATTCTACCTATTACATAAAAAATGATAAAACAGGTCGCATTTACAATAGCAAATTCATCATCTCTGTGCTAAATTTAAAGCAGATAAATAATGCAACAGAAGAAGACAGATCCTATAACATTAATACCTGGGCTTCACTTTTTAAAGCCGGAACATGGGAGGAACTTAAAATGATTGCCGATAACAGTAAAAACGATGTATTTAAAGACACAGCCCAAAAGATATACAATGCAAATAATTATGATGCAGTCCTTGAGAGATGCCAGGCTCGTCAGGATTATATCTACTGGGAGAACCGTGCCAAATACAGATATAAAAAGATTGAAGAAGAAAATACCGAACTTAAACAGTATAATTCTGAGTTGCTTGAACAAAATAAACAACTTATAGCTGAAATAGCCAAACTGAAATCAGGCGTTAAATGATTACTCAGTTCAAATTTTCTGTTTTTTGCCCGCCCTACGGCGGGCATTATTAACTCTTATAAAATTGCGTCCTATGAGTTAATAAAACGCTCCGCGTGATGCGCACTCATGCGAAGGAGAGAAATGTCGCAAGCGACCGCGCTCAGCGCGAGAATGTGCCTTGGCACATTCTTTTTTGTTCGGCAGCTTGCCTTACGGCAAGCTTTCCTTTCTTGATCTCCGTTAAGTCTCCATAATTTATAGTTCTTATTAAATCGGCAAAGTGTCCAAGCTCGCCTTAGGTATCTATCTCTGCTTCATTTGCATGCTCATATATGAAATCGCGCCGCGGAGCTACCTCGGTGCCCATGAGCATCTCAGTGACCTCGGATGCAAGTCTCGCATCCTCTATCTCAACTCTCTTCAGCACTCGTCTCTCCGGATCGAGAGTTGTTGCCCACAGCTCCTCCGGATCCATCTCACCCAATCCCTTGAAACGCTTAAGCTCAAAGCTCGATCCTTCGTGAGTCTTCTTGTATTTTGCAAGCTCATGGTCGTTATAGAGATACTGCGGCTTGCCGTTTCTCGACTTCGGAGTAACCAGATAGAGCGGCGGCATTGACACGTATATATGTCCGTTATATATAAGCTCAGGCATAAATCTGTAGAAGAAGGTGAGCAGCAAAGTATTGATATGACTTCCGTCAACATCGGCATCCGTCATAAGTATTATCTTGTTGTATCGAAGCTTGGATATGTCAAAGTCATTGCCGTAGCCTTCGGAAAATCCGCAGCCGAAGCTGTTGATCATGGTCTTGATCTCGGCATTGGCAAGCACCTTATCCATAGAAGCCTTCTCAACATTAAGTATCTTGCCTCGGATAGGCAGTATAGCCTGGAACTCACGGTTTCTTCCCGAACCCGCAGAGCCTCCGGCAGAGTCTCCCTCTACTATAAATATCTCACATTTTTCGGCGTCCCTTGAGGTACACACCTTGAGCTTGCCATTTGAGTCAAATGAAAACTTATTCTTGCTTAAGAGATTGGTCTTGGCCTTCTCCTCTGCCTTTCTGATCTTGGCAGACTTCTCCGCACAGGCAATAACTGCCTTGATCGTATCAACATTACGATCAAAATAATGCTCAAGCTTTTCTCCGGTAACATAAGCCACATCCGTCGCAGCCTCGGCACTCGCAAGCTTAGTCTTGGTCTGACCCTCAAAAATAGGCTCTCTGTACTTTATCGCAATTACACAGGTCATGCCGTTTCTGGTATCGGCTCCGGTAAAGTTCTGATCCTTATCCTTGAGCATGCCGAGCTGTCTCGCATAGCTGTTGATGAGCTGGGTATACTTGGTCTTGAAGCCGGTGATATGGGTTCCGCCCTCCTGCGTGAAGATATTGTTGCAGAAGCCGTGAATATTCTCCTCAAAAGCATCAACATACTGGAAGCAGCATTCCACCTCACAGCCGTTATAGCTGTCCTTGAAATAAATAAGCTCGGTAACAGCCGTATCGCCCTTATTAAGCTCTCTGATATAAGCTTTAAGTCCGTCAGGCTCGTGATATATTATCTCGCCGTCATTTGCATGCTTTCCAGCATTGGTTCCGGCAGCTTTTGTTTTTTCTTCTTCTGAAAATGCATCCGTCTGTGATGCCTTGCCGGATCCGCTTGACTCGCCGAAGCTGAAGCTAAGCTGTCCCTCGCTATCCTCAGAAGCGTCTGCTGCAAATGTTGTGCCTTCAGTCTCGGAATATGCAGCTAACTCTGCATTTACATCCTCGTACTCTGTATCGGCACTCTCCGCACCGGCTCTCAGCGAATAGCTGTCCTTGATATCCCTCAGATCCTTAAAATGGATAACAAGCTCAGGATTGAGGTAAGCGGTCTCATGCAGACGAGACTTGATCCATTCCGCCTTAAATACTGTCTTTTCAAATATCTCGTCATCGGGAAGGAAATTGATCTTGGTTCCGGTCGCCTTGGACTTACCGACTACAGGCAGCAGGCCGTCAACAAGCTCCGTTGTAGGAATACCTCTCGAATAGCTGTCCTTATATATCTTGCCGTTACGTGCGACCTCAACTGTCATTTCCTTTGAGAGCGCATTAACAACGGACGAACCTACTCCGTGAAGTCCGCCCGCAGTCTTATATGAAGAATCATCGAATTTTCCTCCCGCATGGAGAGTCGTGAGTATGACACGCTCTGCGGAAACTCCCTTTTGATGAAGATCTACCGGAAGTCCTCGGCCGTTGTCCTTGACAGTACATGAGCCGTTTTTCTCCAAAGTGACCCATATCTCCGTACAGTATCCTGCGAGGTGTTCGTCAACCGAGTTATCAAGTATCTCGTACACCAGGTGATTCAATGCTTTTGAACCGACACCGCCGATGTACATGCCGGGTCTTGTCCTTACAGGCTCAAGTCCCTCAAGTATCTTGATACTGTCAGCATTATAATTTTGTGAATTAGCCATAAAATATACCCCTGCCTTTTATACAGATACGGATTTTAACATGAAAGAAGCGAAATATACAAGCTTGAGCTTTTGCTTATCCACGGCATATTTCTACCTATGAACATAGAAATGCCTGCCGTCGAGATGTCTTATCTTGTAATATATAAGTTCTGTTATACAGCATGCCGTCCAGCCCACCGGATATCCGAGTCCTATAACAACCGGATCATTCGGTATTATCTTTGTTATAAAGAAGAGATAGAGCTGTCTTACAAATACGAAGCAGACTATCATTATTACCATAGGTCCGTTGGAATCACCTCGTCCTCTCATGGAACCGGCAAGGCTGTGATTTATACCGTTGACCATGAAGAAAAGCGATATAGCCCTGACGAAGCTTACTCCGCTCTCAATTACATCTCTGTCGCTTGAAAACAACTCAACTGCGGGTCTCGCCAAAAGTATCAGCAGACAACCGGCGCAAAAGTTGAAGATAACTATCATTGATACGGCAACAAAAGTACCGTGGTTGGCTCTCTTTACCTCTCCGGCTCCGATGTTCTGACTTACAAAGGTAGTGGTCGCATGTCCCATGCTCTGAAGCGGCAGCATTACCATCTGATCAAGCTTATTGTAACAGCCCCAGCCTGCCATGACCGCAGAACCGAAATTATTGATATAAGCCTGCACAAAGCTGTTTGAAAATGCTGTTATCATGGACTGAAAGCCAGCCGGAAGTCCGACTGCCAGTATTTTCTTTAATATAGGCAGGTCTATACCCATATCTTTCCAGGTGAGTCTGTATATATCCTCGGAACGGCTGAGCAGTATAAGTACAAGTGCAGCCGAAACAAACTGAGATATGATGGTAGCTATAGCAGCTCCGGCTATCCCCTGCTTAAATACCACAACGAATAAAAGATCGAGAGCTATGTTCATGAAGCTCGAAAGTATAAGAAAATAAAGCGGTCTCTTGGAATCACCGACTGCACGAAGTATACCGCTTCCCATATTATAGACAAGAAGCCCCGATATACCTGCAAAATAGATCCTTAGATATATAACGGCAGCACCCATTACATCATCCGGCGTTGAGATAAGCCTCAGCATAAGAGGCGTTCCCGCCACGCCAAGCACGGTAAAGAATATACTTGCTATAAATGTCATAGCCATGGTAGTCTCAACGGAAATGTGAAGTCTCTTTAAGTCTCCCGCCCCAAAATACTGTCCTATAACAACTCCGGCTCCGACTGAAATTCCGTTAAAGCAAAATACCGCAATATTGATGATCTGAGTAGTCGAACCAACTGCCGCAAGTGCTTCCTTGCCTACAAAATTGCCGACCACCATGGTATCTACCGTATTATACAATACCTGGAAAAAATTGCCGAGTATCAAAGGTACACAGAAAAAAAGCAACAGCTTTGGAATGAACCCCTTTGTCATATCCACAGCTGTTGTTTTATTATCACTTTTAGCTTTACTCTTAAAAATCGCCATTCGACCGTTCCTCTAAAACATATCTAACGATTTATAATCATACCGCATTTTTACGCAAATGTCACGTTCGGCACATCTACCCGGCTTGCAAATTGACCTCTTGCGGGCATATTTATCAATATGCGATATATGCAGGCAAGATGTGTAAGGCCTTAGGATGCGTGCCGAACCGGCTTAATTTCTTCCCGCTGCACCGCCTGCGCTCGAGGAGCTGCTGTAGCCCTTCATCATCCATTTATAGTTCTCATATGCGGATGTAAGGCTCATTGCCGCATTCTCATATTGTGCCTTGGACTGTATATACTCTGCCTCTCCTTCAAGCTCTGCTGCCTTGGTAAGCATACCCGCAGTCTTCTTTCTGCCAAGTGCCGCATAATTGTTTTCCGCTACAGTCAGTCCTTTTTTAGCCGCATTATATTCATCGAGACTTGTCTTGAGCAAAGTATATGCCTCATCATAGCTTGCCTCTGCATTTCCGACAGCCTGTTCCTCGCTCATATCTTTGATATCCCTTGATGCGCTTGAGGATGAGCTTTGATGTCTCACAGATTTCACCGTAGAGTCATTGTTAACAGCATTAGTCTTATCTGTATCCGGATCTATGGCTTCGATAGCGGCTGTATCCGGCTCAGAAAGCTTGGCGATAACAACATCCGAACTGTCACTTATCCCAAGCATGTCTAAAAATGCACTCCTTAGACTTTGAGCCTGCTGTTTGTAGGAAAGGCTTTGAGCTTCTGCACTAACCATATCGGTTCGTGCTTCCAATACCTCTGCCTCGGTAGCAGCTCCTGCTGCCTGTCTCGTCAATGCATTGTCATATTTTACTTTGACTGCCTCCGCCTGCTTCTCTGAGGCGTCTGCATTTTCCTGCATCTGAAGATATGAGATCATTGCAGCTTGTGCCGACATGGTAAGCGTATCTATACTTTTGTTTAAGGACGAACTCTCCTTGGTCTGATTCGTAAGCTGCTTTTCAAGCTGAGTAATGCTTCGATTCAGTATATTTGCCGAAGACTTGTATTGTGACGAGGTTTCCGTATCATCGGCGTAGATTCTGCTGTTTGCCGCAAGGCTCTGAGTCTCTGACTTAAGCACTTCAAGCTGATGCTCAATGTTTTTTATATTGCTGAGGCTATCGCTGTTTTTGATATCTGAGTTTCCCTCACTTATAAGCTCTCTCAGCTTATCATATTCCACGGTTGTTGCGGCATATGCCTTGATCATGCCTCCGTCCGGCCTTGCTCCGGCACAAATCATAATGCCCAGTACGGCCGCGGCAGACATCCTTATTATATTTGTATGCTTTTTAATCATCCAAGCTCCTCCGGTTGATATTAGCCTATTCGTCATGCAGCGAAATTATTATATTTCATATATTTATATTTTCGAAATATACTGCAGATACATTCAAGTTGCCGCTTTACGATACACTAACTTTTTGACAGCCGTTACTCTTAAGTTTCAGGCTGTTTATGCACTCACATTTCGGGATGACGACTTTCTGATGTCTATGTACTTAGTTTTCGAACTTGCGATGCACTTAAGTTTCAGCAAGGCCGTTGACTGCCGCCTCATAATTGATATATGCCGTAAGTACCGCATACTGCTTAAGCTCCTGCTGAACCTTGGCTGAGTTAAGTGTAAGCTCTGCCTTCTTATAGTTGCTCTCGGTCATCATTCCGGCAGACTTCTTATGTTCAGCAGCGCTTAGCTCCTGTTCCTTTGCGGTAACGCTGTCCTTGGCTGCATCAAGATCCGAGATGCTCTGCTTCAGGCTGTCGTAGAGCTTTGTTACGTCCTGAGCAATATTCTTGACTGCAGTCTCCTTGGTCTGAGTAAGCTCTTCTTTGACATTAGATGTGGTCGCATTGCTTAGCTGTCTTTCAGTAGTCTTAAGTGTGTAGTTATTACTTTTTGCTTTTTCAATGTCTGAATTCAGATCTATCGCATTAACAGTATCGGCATTAACTGTAGGAAGCTCTCCTATCTCTACCTCATCGGTGATATTCCGGCCGAGCATAAGTACAAGACTCTTACGTGTGGACTCAAGACTTACCTCTGCACTCTGAAGTGCAGTCTTTGCCTTGGTAAGCGACTGCTCAGCACTGAGCTTGCTGCTCTCGGTCGCGAGACCTGCTGCAAGCTTACGGCTTACCGTATCCAATTCCTGCTCTGCCAGAGTAACATTATTGCGGTAGGTCTCCAGATTATTATACTGACTCCAATAATTCACCATGAGCTGCTTTGCCTGCTTGCAGAGATTCGCCTCCTGCTTATCATAGTTAAGCTTATAAGTCTCGGAATCATTGGTGTTTTTGTCTCCCTGTTCTCTCAGATTCTCATAGCTTATCTGTGAATTGAGGTAGGATGTGACACCGTTTGCATAATTAGCCGAATCCTCATCCGGATAGCTCATATTGTTTTGTATCTGTTCAGCCGCATCATAGTAGCTCTGGGCAACATCCGAACTTGTCTTATCACTCTGATCCTTAAAACTCAGGGCATTGGAAAGCACTGTCGGATTATACTCATGTATAAGCTTATCTATCTCATCATATTCGAGCTTGTTGTCTCTGAGCTTTGCCCAGATCTCAGATGAATAGGCAAAGCTCGGACTTTGTTCGGCAAATGCGGCAAAGCCGCTTCCTACAGCGCTCATCACGCTTATTGCAAGCAGAACAGACAGCTTTTTCTTATTTAAATGTATCTTCTTTGTCATTTTTCCTCTTCTATTCCTTGTATTCCGGGCATGTCTCATATCTGTCTTAATACTATCGGAGCATTAAACTTAAGCCTCAAGCCTGTATACCATAATGATAATATCTATATCTTATGCTTAAAATCACCAACTCATACTATGTATAATCGCCACATCTAAGTCTCGGACGGCTTTTCTCCGCTGTAAGGCTTCATGCTCCGAAATATCATCACGCTGTTGTATTTACAGGATACGCAATACCGAAAACCATATCAGAATTATCTCTACAACAATGCCTTCATCAGATATCTAGCAGCCTGCGCTCCTTCTTGCCGTTCATAACAAGATAATATACAGGAAGTATGAACAAGGCTACGAGCACGCCGAAGGCGAGTCCGCCGATATCAACTACGGCAAGAGCCTGCGTACTTGCACCACTGCTGCCGTAGGCCATAGCCATCGGAAGCATGGAGAGTACCGTTGTCATGGTAGTCATAAGTATAGGACGAAGTCTTGTTGCACCTGCCTCGATAAGTGCTTCGTCAAGCGACATCTGTGTCCTTTCCTGATTAACTGCATCTACATAGAGGATGCCGTTATTTACGACTGTACCTACGAGGATGAGGAAGCCTATAAGTGAGGTCATACTCATAGATACTCCGGTAAGCTTAAGTGCGGCAAATGAACCTGCAAGCGAGAACGGTATGGTAGTCATTACCATGAAGGAGAACTTCGGTGACTCAAACTGTGCAGCCATTACCACAAATATGAGGAATACGGCTATAGCTATTGCCTTGTACAGACCCGAGAATTCGTTTTTCATCATACGGTCCATAGAGCTAGTTCCCTTTGTTATAGTTCCTGTAAGATGCTGTGCTATTACTTCGTTATCAAGCTCGGTCGATACATCCTCTCCCGTAAAGTCTGCGGAGATGGTAACCTGATATTCCTTATTTTCCTTGGAAATTGACGACGGACTGTCCTTATAGACTACATCCGCAACATCACTTAAGGCTACGCTTCCGCCGGATGGCTTGGTTATAAGCAGTCTCTCAAGCTGATTTACACTGTTGTATTCCCCATCCGGATACTCAGCCTTGACCTTGATCTCATTTCCGTCAACCGTAAGAGTAGCTATCTGTGTCGCATCAAGATAGGTCTTGACCTGAGAGCCTATCTGTGAGGCTGTAAGTCCCTCGGCTGTCGCATTTACAGGATCTACTTTAATGGAAACTATAGGTGCCGTATTCTCTATACTGGAGTGTACGTTCATTACATCATCTCTGGCAATGAGATCATCGACTATAGCCTGTGATGCCTCCTGAAGCTCGCTGTACTGAGTTCCCTGAATGATTGCCTCATAGTCCTTTCTATTGCCCATGAAGCTCATCGAAGAATCCGACGATACTTCTATAGTGCAGTTATCTATATCCGCAAGCTCCTTTTCGAAAAGCTTTGATATTTCGTCTGTGCTCTGTGTTCTGTCATCCTTAAGATATACGGAAATGCTTCCGTCGGAATTATTGAATCTGAGCATGTAGGAATCGACATTCTCATTGGAAGCGACTATCTGCTCAGCCTGCTTAAGTATGTCGTCGGCAAGCTCATTCTTGAGTCCCGGTCTTGTGGTGATGCTTACAGTGATGGTTCCTGTATCATCACTTGTCATGAGCTCGCTCTTCATGCCCGTACCGAGGAATATGGTAATTACCACAAGTCCTGCCGAAGCGAGCAATACTAAATATTTATGCTTAATGAAATGAGGAAGCCATTTTCTGTACTGCTTCTGCAGCTTTCTTACAGGTGCGTTAAGTGCTGCCTTTTCATGCTCCTTAGGCTTATAGAACATATATGTAAGCGGAACTATTGATATTGCCGAGAGCAGTGATGCCGTCATACTGAAGACTATTACCCAGCCTAACTGTCCGAACATCTGTCCCGCCATTCCGTTAAGGAATACCAGCGGAAGGAATACTACACAGGTTGTAAGAGTAGATCCTAATACGGACATTGCTACCTGAGCCGTTCCGCCTAATGCAGCCTGTGCGTAAGACAGCCTGTCCTCCTCATCATAAAGTTCCTTTGCTCTGAAACAGGATTCAAGTACGACTATGGAGTTATCTACCATCATACCAACGCTGAGTACCAGGGCACTCATGGTAATGATATTAAGAGACATTCCTATTCTCGTCATGATGATAAGTGTAACGAGTATAGATGTCGGTATCGAACAGCCTACTATAGCCGAAGCCTTGAGGTCTCCGAAGAAGAGATAGAGAACTATCATCGAGATACCTATGGCAAGCACCATAGTGGTCGCAACATCCTTGAGCGAGCTCAAGATATCATCTGCCTCATCTCTTACTATATCTATGCTGAGATCCTCATCATCTGCCATGAGAGCCTTAACAGCCTCATTTACCTGACTGGAAAGTTTCATGGCTGTGACATCCTGATTCTTGGATATAGAGATGGAAATGGTCTCTTCTCCGTTATATCTGGAAATGCCGCCCATGGACTCCGAGCTGTAATATACATCAGCTATATCCTCAAGATATATAAGCTTGCCTGTATTTGTAGTTATAGGCATCTTCTTGAGATCGTCCAGTGTGTCTGCATCTATCGAAGTCGATGCACTGAGCTCAAGATTACCGGAGTAAACCGTTCCCGAAGGTATGGTTGAATCCGCTGCACTCATTGCCTGAGTGATATTGCTGACTGTGACACCGTACTGAGCCATCATATCGGACTTAAGCTCTACCTTGATGTACTCGGATTTACCGCCTCTTACACTTACCTCCGCAACCGTGCTTAATTTCTCAAGTTCCGGCACTATCTTCTGATCTACATAATCATAGAGGCTTGTCCGGCTCGGATTGGAGATCGACAGCATCATGCTCTCCGAAGAATTATTGTTCATCTCCATGATAGAAGTCTCACAATCCTCCGGCAGTCCTCTGATGCTCTCTACTGCCTTTTTAAGATCATCATAGGCCTCATCCATATCCTGAGAATAATCATATTCCAGCATGACCATGGAGCTTCCGTCAGAGGAAGAAGAGCTCATATTTGTTACACCCTCAAGTGTACTGACAGCATCCTCTATAGGCTGAGTCACGAGCTCATCCATATCCTCAGGATTCGTTCCCGAATACCTCGCCATGATTATAAGCATAGGTGTATTTGTATCCGGCATCTGTTCAAGCTTGGCGCTGAATATGGAAGAAACTCCGAAAACAACAAGGCATAACAGAGCCATTATGACCGTTACCGGTCTCTTAAGTACGTATTTGGTAAAAAACATACAATGCTCTCCTTACTCTGCGCTTGCTGCGGCATTCGCCTTTGTTTCCCGGGCTGCGGGCGCAGCGTCTGTCTTAGCCGGCTGCTCGGTGTTCTGCGGTGTCGATACCGCCTCATCCGTTTTATTCACATCAGGCATTGTTGCATTTTCGCTGTCGGACGGCGCTGTGCCTGCCTGTTCTCCGGCGGATGCATTTTCCGCATATACATCATCATAGAGGCGGACGCTTGCTCCCTCGTAGAGGTTGTTGCTCCAGGTTGATATAACCACATCTGTATCTGTGAGGCCTTCCTTGATCTCTGCAACCTCGGTATCATAGAGTCCTACCTGTACAGACTTCATGTGTGCAACTCCGTCTTTCACTACATATACATAGGCATCTCCGCCGCTGTAATATATGGCATCAACAGGAACGAGCATGACATTTTCCGACTTCTCGGTAACCATGATTATCTTGACCGTGCTTCCGGTTGCGATATCGTCGGTATTCTCAAGCTCTGCCTTGACCTTGAAGAGTCCTGTGTCGCTGTCAACGATTGAGCTTATCTCAGTGAGATGTCCTGTATATTCTTCACCGTTTTTGATGACCTTGATTTCATCACCTGCACTTAAGTTCTGCATCATACGCTCACTCACATAAGTAGTAATACGCTTTTCGCCTTCTCCTGAGATAACGGCAAGCTCCTGATTCATGTTTGCCTGATCGAATACCTCGACATTTACAGACTCGACACGTCCTGAAATAGGTGCGGTAATGCTTGAATAGCTGAGCTGCTGATCGTAATTAAGTTTGGCATTGTCATAGCTGAGCTTGGCAGACTTATATTTATCCTGGTACTGTTCAAATTCCTGAGCGGTTATGTCTCCGCCGTTATAGAGAAGCTGCATGCGGTTAAGATCCGAGCTTGCGGAATCAAGATTAAGCTTGGCGGAATCGAGCTGGTTCTTGGCAGATTCAACCTTCTCGGTATCTATGGTGATTATCTCCTGTCCTGCCTCAACAGTATCTCCCGCAGCTATATTTACAGTGGTAACATCTCCGGATGCCTTGGCATAAATATGCACTACATCACTTGCTTCGACTGTTCCGGTGAGACTTGAAGATACCGACACATCTCCATAATGAGGATTCTCCGTCTTGACTACAGTATAGCTTACCTCCTGTTGTCCTCCCGGACCGCCCTTTGCGCCTTGTCCTCCCGGCATACCGCCGCCTTTTCCTCCGACTGCATTTCCACCTGTCAGACTTTTTGCAATGACAGCAGCTGCGGCTATTATTACAACAGCAGCCGTTCCCGCAATGATGAGCTTCTTCTTGTTCATGTCAAACCTCTTAAAAATAAACACACTTATTACTAATTTACTGCTGAAATAATATCCAAAAAATGTGTAGACTTTGTGTAGAAATTGACTATAAAACGTGAAAAAAAGCACCGTCGGGTGTTAACCCAAACGGTGCTTAAATGTTACTCCTAACCTCAGTTGCCTAGCAGCATACGGTCATTATCGAGCATACGTCCCGCCTGCTCCTTGAACTTCTCAAGCAGATCCGGAACAGTAAGTGCCTTTCTCTCCTCGCCGCTTACATCATAGATGACGTTTCCGCTGTCCATCATGATCGTGCGGTTGCCTAGATCGAGAGCCGACTGCATGTTGTGAGTTACCATAAGGCAGGTGATCTTCTCCTCTGCAACTATATCTGCCGTAAGCTTAAGTACCTTTTCTGCTGTTGCGGGATCGAGTGCGGCCGTATGCTCATCAAGGAGCAATAGCTGCGGCTTGTTGATGGTAGCCATCATAAGTGTAAGCGCCTGTCTCTGACCTCCCGAGAGCAGACCCACAGGATGATTCATTCTGTCCTCAAGTCCCATATCAAGCAGTGAGAGCTTCTCTCTGAAGAGCTTTCTGTCGGCATTGGAAATGCGGCTCAGCCATCCTCCGTGTCCTGCGGCAAGAGCAAGATTTTCCTCTATGGTCATGCCGGGAGCACTTCCGAGCATGGGATCCTGGAAAAGCATTCCTATATTCTTGGCTCTTACATAGTCAGGCAGCAGTGTTATATCCTTTCCGTCAAGAACTATCCTTCCGCTGTCGGTGAGGAATTTTCCTCTGATGGCATTGAAGAGTGTGGACTTACCGGCTCCGTTTGCTCCGATAATGGTTATGAAATCGGCATCATTTACAGTAAGAGAAAGCCCCTTAAGCGCCTTCTTCTCGTTGATGGTGCCCGGATTAAAGGTCTTGGTGATCTTATCTATTACAAGCATTTATTCCACCCTTCCCTTTCCTGCTGACATCCTGCGCTTTATCACAGGTATCTGAGTCTTGATATACGGACCCGAGATAGCAATGATGACTATTACCGACGAAACGAGCTTAAGCATGAATGCAGGCATATTGAAGCGAAGCGCTATAGCATATACTATACGGAATATTATCGCACCAACGACAGCACCTACCGCACGAACACTTACCGGACCCTTGCCCATAAATGCACGTCCTATAAGGAGTGATGCAAGTGCCATAGTAACCATGCCCGTTCCGATATCAATATTTACGCTCTTCTGAAGCTGACCGAGCATACAGCCTGAAAGTGCCGTGAATGCATTTGCAACACACAGGCCTACAAGAGTTGTAAATACAGGATTTATTGAGGATGAACGCACCATATCCGGATTGTTTCCGGTTGCTCTTATGGCAAGTCCGAGTCTTGTTCCCAAAAATAGTGTAAGGAATACCACGACAACAGCAACAGCAATCAGCACTATCACAGTCTTGTATGAAGCTGCAAATGCCGTTCCCGCAAATGCCGACTTAAACATGGTAAATATCGTCTCGGTCTTGTTCAGGTTAAGCAGTGAGGAATTACCCATCACGGCTATATTAATAGAATAAAGTGCCGTATTTACGATAATACCCGAGAGCAGGCTGTCTATGCCCATCTTGGTCTGAAGCACACCTGTGATAAGCCCCGACAGCATCCCCGCAACCATAGCGGCAGGAATGGACAGGAAGGGATGACCTGAAAGTGCCACGACCGCACCTACGGCAGCTCCGAGTGTGAAACAGCCGTCTGTAGACAGATCGCAGACATTAAGCATAGTGTAGCTCAAAAAGAGCGCGAGCACTGTCAGCGAACTGACAAGTCCGAGCTCAAGTGAAGTCTGTAATAAACTGATTATTGAAGACATATCCATAGGATGTGTTGCTCCTTATAGTTGCTTTTTTCATTAAAGATATCGCAGACCTTGAATTTCGTTCATGTCTGCGATACCCGTATGGTTACTTAGATTATACTGTAAATGTCCTGCGTTGGTATGATTTGATTTCGAAAATCTTACCGTCTGATATGATCGTTGTATGCAATGTGTCAGCTCTCTTTCATACTTGAGCGGATCTTACATACAACAGCTGCGGCATTTACATTTACATGATTATAGTTGTAAGTATATCAGAAGGACTCTGCTGTCTGAATCTCATTGACTGATGTGCAGAACGGCTCAAAGTCAGCCTTGATGGTATCAAGATCATATCCGAGCTTCTCGCAGATCTCTGTATTTACTGTAGCGATACCGTTGTCGAAGGTCATGACCGGAGTAGTTGCCGGATCAGCACCGTTTACAAGGATATCGTTGATCATGTTTGCTGTCTCAACACCGATATTGATATAGTCAACTCCGAAGCCGAGGAATGCGCCGTTAAGTGCAAATGAATCTGCACCTGTGTAATGAGGGATACCTGCATCTGCAAGCTTCTCATAAATAGAAAGCTCTGCTGTCATGATAGTATTGTCGGTAGGAGTGAATACCGCGTCTACTCCGTCAGAAACAAGTGCATCGGCTGCAAGCATTACCTCGTCAACTGTGGTTCCTGTGCGCTCGATATACTCAACGCCCTTGGCATCAAGATATGCCTTGGCATCTGCGATAGCCGCCTCTGAAGAATCCTGTCCTACATCATAGAGAAGACCGATCTTTGAAGCATCCGGATCAGCTGCAAAGATGAGATCCATGATTGCATTTGTGTTGAGGTAATCCGAAGTACCGGTTACATTAGCGCCCGGAGCGTCGAGTGAATCAACGAGCTGTGCAGAAACCGGATCTGATACTGCTGAAAATACTACAGGGATATCTGTGTCCTCTGTTGCCGATTGCATTGCCATTGCAACAGGTGTTGCGATACCGACCATGAGGTCTACCTTCTCGGCATCCTTGAAGTTTGTAATTATCTGATTAAGTACATTTGAATCTGCCTGGCAGTTGTCATATGAGATCTCGAAGTTAACTCCCTCTTCCTCACCTAACTTCTTAAGCTGAGACTCAATGTTCTCATAGATCTGGTTAAGTGATGCATCATCAACATAGTTGCAGATACCGATCTTGTAGCTTGTGCCTGCTGCGGCTTCCTTGCTCTCTTCCGCCTCGGTCTCAGCGCTTGTGTCGGCTGCAGCCGTTGTTGTCTCGGTTGTGCCCGAAGAGCATGCTGTAAATGCTGCTGTCATGCTTAATGCGAGTACTGCTGCTGTGAGTTTCTTGAGTGTCTTTTTCATTTTGCGTTTCTCCTTTGTTGTGCAGAAATGTTGATGCGAGACGGATGTTTTCTTCAACGTCTATTTTTGCTGACTGCTTTCGGCAAGCTTTGCAGCTTCGATTCAAAAACACTCAAGCAAGCTTGGCTGCTTTTCGAATTCGCTAATCTCCAAACCGCTTCGCGTTTTGTCGATTTCACGGCATTCGTCAGATAAGTCTGCCTCTCGGCAGCCTTAGCAGCTTCGTTCCAAAAATGCTCAAGCAAGCTTGGCATTTTTGTCTCTCACCTGCACGAATGCCTATGATAAACTTGCCTGACTCATTGCTAACGCGAAAAAAACATCCTGTCTCAGCTGTTCTGCTGGGACAGGATGTAAAAATCTCCTGCGGTGCCACCCGGCTTGGTATCATATGATACCCTCTTATGCGTACAAACATACGCCGACATCTTGTAACGCCTTGTCAATGCGTCTCCCATACTTTGTCTGATAGTGACATTTCTGTTCGCCCTCGGAAGTCCATTCGATCGGATATCACATGCTGCGATCACACCGCCCGCAGCTCTCTCTTATGTGAGGGAAACGATTTACTACTCTTCCTCATCGGTTTCCATGAAGATAACACAGTAGCCATCTCATGTCAAGAAAAATTTTGTTTTTCGATTTAACTTTTTAAAGTGTTATACCTTATAAATATTATCAAAACTGCCTGCTTCAGAACAAACTTCCGTAATAAGGTTTTGTCCTTGATAGACTTCCAAGTCAGTCCTCGCTGAGATAGCCTGTCTGTCTGAGTCCGCAGATTATGCTGTGTACGTCAGCCCTGATATCTGCCTCATCAGCCTCAAAGGTCTCAACCATATTCTTAACCACATCATCTTCAGTTGTCTCTTCCATAAGGAACTGGAAAATATAGTTGACCGATTCACTCTGCTCAAGGATCTTTCCCAATCTTGCCTCGGTCTCACCGTGAGCAATCACCTTTTTCTCGAACTGATCCACATCTACAAGTTCAAAATCGCCTTTAAGTTTCATTATCATACCTCAGCTATTACTTCAACCTCGCAGAGCACATTTTTAGGAAGCTGCTTAACAGCTACACATGAACGTGCTGGCTTAGAAGTAAAATATTTCTCATATACAGCGTTAAATGCGGCAAAATCAGCCATCTCTGCGATAAAACAGGTAGTCTTAACTACTTTCTCAAAGCTTGTCCCGCCTGCCTCAAGTATAGCACCGATATTCTTCATGACCTGCTCGGTCTGCTCATTTATCTCAGTACCAACAACAGCACCTGTCTTAGGATCCAGCGGAACCTGACCTGATGCATAAAGCATGCCGTTGATAACTTTTGCCTGTGAATAAGGTCCGATTGCAGCAGGTGCATTTGAAGTTGAAATAGTATTCATATGTAGTCCTCCGTTTTTACACGATGATGTAAATAAATATACTATTACCGCAGTTTCTTTTCAAGCTAAGTCGCTGAGTTAATCCGTAGTAACTTACATTTACTGATTTCATGGGGTGGGCGAGTGAGGAGGCGCCTCAAATGCCCTAAGTTAGACAAGGTGTGGCTGAACTGTTACAAACTTCATGTAATAACTTGTTATTTTTTTACAATTAAATTGACATTACAGCTTCAATCTGTTAGATTATGTTTACTCTTTGCACTGCATACCAAATACAGTACAAACTGAACAGGCCGGGACATTTCCCGGAGCCGGGTCACAGAAGTGACAGTGGACATTCACCCCACGGGACAGTAAGTTACGATTACGGTTCTGTGGGTCTTTTTTTATCCTTCCACGGAGAGCAAGTGCCATAGAGTTATCTTATCAAGTTGTTTCGGAGGTAACTGTTATGGAAAATGAATCATCAAAACATGAAGAAGATTTTGAGTCAACCGCTGTCAAAGTCTCAATGGTCAGCATCATCGGAAATGCCGTATTGTCCGCGTTCAAATTGCTTGCCGGAATACTTGCCAACTCAGGAGCTATGATCAGTGATGCCGTGCATTCGGCATCGGATGTATTCAGCAGCATTATCGTTATAGTTGGTGTTAAGATTTCAGCTAAAGCATCTGACCGCAATCACCCATACGGACATGAACGCTTTGAATGTGTAGCCGCGGTTGTATTGTCTGTGATACTGTTCATGACAGGTCTGCTTATAGGCTGCTCAGCTGTTGAAAAGATTACTGCTTATTCGATACAGGAGATTGGTGTTCCGGGTATGCTCGCACTTATCGCAGCTGTAATCTCTATAGCTGCAAAAGAGGCTATGTTCAGATACACTCGTTTCTATGCAAAGCGGCTTGATTCGGGTGCATTGATGGCTGATGCATGGCATCACCGCAGCGACGCACTCTCTTCCATAGGTGCTCTGGTCGGTATTGCCGGAGCAAGGATGGGACATCCTATACTGGATCCTATCGCAAGCTTGGTTATATGTGCATTTATCATAAAAGCATCCTATGATATCTTCAAGGATGCCATGGATAAGATGGTAGATCATTCTTGTGACGAAAAGACCGAAAAGGCTTTGGTAGATTGCGCGCTCACCCAGCCCGGAGTCCTCGGTGTTGACCTGATCCAGACACGCATTTTCGGTAATAAGATATATGTTGATATTGAGATACGTGCAGACGGCAAGATAAGCCTTGCAGAGAGCCATGACATTGCCGAGAAAGTACACTCTGCAATAGAGTCAAGCTTCAGCAAAGTCAAGCACATCATGGTTCACGTCAATCCGGCTTAAATAGTATGATATTTTGTGGATTATTGCCATTTTCTTCTGTTGATGGTATTATCATCAATAACACCGCTTGATATGCGACCACGTGCATCGTAAGATGTGCGGCGAATGCCGTTTACAGCGGTGTTTTTATTTTGTCATATCATTATGTAAACAATATTTTCCATGTTCTTATGATTTCACATACGGATCGTAAAATTCCAAAAAGCTTCTTAAACAAGTTCATCATGTTTTCGTGTCATACTTTACCCATATTATATTACTTTTTCAGCCTAATATCTTGCATGAACGTTCATTTCAAATTGGCTATAATGGCTATAGACAAAGAAAAACGGCTTATCTAAGCCGTTTTTCTAAACTCGGAGTAACAGGACTTGAACCTGCGGCCTCTTGACCCCCAGTCAAGCGCGCTACCAAACTGCGCCATACCCCGCCGATATGAGCCGCACGATAACAAACTTTCTCATATAAGATAAGCTTCCTATCGAAAGCGACTCATGTATAATACTATAGTATTCTTAATCAGTCAACAAATACTATGCCGTTTTCCTCGCTCATTTCCTTGATGCGTGCAAGAGACTCGACTCTTATGCCCATGGATCTAAGCTCCTCACCCCCCGGCTGGAATGCCTTCTCAACAGCTATACCTATACCTATAAGCTCTGCTCCGGCTTCCTTTACAAGCTGGGTAAGGCCTCTTGCAGCCTCTCCTGTTGCCATGAAGTCATCAATGATGAGTATCTTATCTCCGGGATTGAGATACTTTGTAGATACATAGATATCATTGACAGTGCCTCTGGTGAACGACTTAACGGTTGCCGAATATGAATGTTCCGGAGTATTGCTTGACTTGCTCTTCTTGGCAAATACCACAGGACAGCCGAATTCAAGTCCGGCAACTGCGGCAATACCGATTCCGGAGGCTTCGATAGTAAGTATCTTATTGATTCCGCAGCCCTCAAAGAGTCTCTTCCACTCGAGAGCCATTTCCCTGAAAAGTGCAGGATCCATCTGATGATTGATGAAGCTGTCTACCTTGAGCACATCTCCGCCTATCACCTTGCCGTCTTTTAATATTCTTTCTTCAAGAAGCTTCATATTTCCCCCGCTGCGCTATTACTTTATCTGTGACTTTATTATCTCTGCTGCCTTTGCAAGTGCATCCTCGATCTTGGCTGTATCTGTTCCGCCTGCCTGAGCCATGGTCGGACGTCCGCCGCCCTTTCCGCCTACGATCGGAGCTATCTCCTTGATGATGCTTCCTGCCATAGCACCGCGCTTAACAGCACCGTCTGTAGCTGAAGCAATGAGTGTAGCCTTGCTGTCGATATCAGCACCGAGTACGATCACGCAGTCACCAAGCTTATCGCTTAAGCTGTCGCTGAGAGAGCGCAAAGCATTTACATCTGCCGCATCTGCCTTGAGGCAAAGAAGCTTGATGCCGTTGACATCTTCTGCATTATCTGCCGCATTGCCGAGTGAGTTGCCTGCAAGCTTAGCCTTGAGCTTCTCATTCTCAGACTTGAGGCTCTTAAGTTCCTCGTTAAGCTGAGTGAGCTTATTTACAAGATCGTTAGGCTGAGCCTTGATCACTGCTGCTGCCTTGTTGAGTCTGTCCTCAATATCCTGATAATAATTGAGGAGATTGTCCGAAGTAAGCGCCTCTATACGTCTTACTCCGGCAGATATACCTGCCTCACTTACTATCTTGAAGGATCCGATATCTCCTGTTCTCTTAACATGAGTACCTCCGCAAAGCTCAGTAGAGTCTCCCATGCTTACTACTCTTACAGTATCGCCGTACTTCTCTCCAAAGAGAGCCATAGCGCCTGTCTTCTTGGCATCTTCAAGAGACATTTCCCTTGTAATAACTTCGTCATTGCTTGCAATTGCCTCATTTACCATAAGCTCTACGGCGGCGATTTCTGCGGCTGTCATAGCCTTGAAATGAGTAAAGTCGAAACGGAGTCTGTGCTTGTCATAGAATGCACCGCTCTGCTCAACATGATCTCCGAGTACGGTCCTGAGTGCCTTCTGAAGAAGGTGGGTAGCCGAATGGTTCTTTGCCGTAGCATTTCTCTGAGCAGCATCTACCTTAAGCTCTACGGTCTGATCTATTGAGATCATGCCCTTTGTAACCACTCCGACATGGCCTATCTTGCCGCCCTTAAGTGCGATAGTATCATGAACCTCAAAGCTGCCGTCCTCGCCTGTGATAACTCCGGCATCACCCTGCTGTCCGCCCTTGGTTGCATAGAAAGGAGTCTTATCTGTTATGATGGTACCCTTCTGTCCCTCTGTAAGAGCCTGGGTGATCTCATCCTCGGTCGTAAGGCAGATTACCTTGCCCTTGTCCTCAAGCTCATCATAGCCTGTAAATTCAGATGTAAGAGAAGCATCTATAAGGTCATATACAGTTGCGTCTGCTCCCATGTAATTCGAAGTCTTACGCGCACTTCTAGCCTTGTCCTTCTGCTCCTTCATGCATGCATTGAAGCCATCGTCGTCTGCACAAAGTCCCTTATCCTCAAGTATCTCCTTGGTAAGGTCGAGCGGGAAGCCGTAGGTATCGTATAGCTTGAAGGCATCTGCACCCTTAAGAGTCTTCTCACCGGACTTCTCAAGCTCTGCGATCATATCGTTAAGGATATTAAGTCCCGCATCTATAGTCTTGTTGAACTGTTCCTCCTCGTTCTTAAGAACCTGAAGGATCATTGTCTGCTTCTCCTCAAGCTCAGGATAACCGTCCTTATTGAGCTCGATAACACGCTTTGCCATCTCTGCCATAAAGTCGTGCTTGATTCCGAGCTTTCTTCCGTGTCTTACGGCACGACGGATGATACGGCGAAGTACATAGCCGCGTCCCTCGTTTGAAGGCATGATTCCATCAGAGATCATGAATGTACTTGACTTGATATGGTCTGTAAGTATACGAAGGCTCACATCCTTGTCATGGTCGCTGTGGTATACAACACCGCAAAGCTCCGCAATATACTCAAGGATAGCCTTGTTGGTATCTACGGTATAGATGGACTCCTCGTCCTGAACTACCATGGCAATACGCTCAAGTCCCATACCTGTATCGATATTCTTCTGAATGAGTTCGGTGTAATTATTATGTCCGTCATTGTTGAACTGGGTAAATACAATGTTCCAGATCTCAACAAAACGGTCGCCTTCGCCGCCCATTACATCTTCAGGACCATTGCCCCACTTTTCTCCGCGGTCATAATATATCTCTGAGCAAGGGCCGCATGGACCTGCACCGTGCTCCCAGAAATTGTCTTCCTTACCGAACTTATAGATGCGTGAAGGATCTACATGCATCTCGTCAGTCCAGATCTTGTATGACTCATCATCCTCTACATATACCGAAGGATAGAGTCTGTTCGGATCGAGACCTACCTCCTGAGTAAGGAAGTTCCATGCAAACGGAATTGCTTCGTGCTTGAAATAATCTCCGAAGGAGAAGTTTCCGAGCATCTCAAAAAATGTACCGTGTCTTGCTGTCTTTCCTACGTTATCGATATCACCTGTACGGATACATTTCTGACATGTGGTAACTCGGCGGCGCGGAGGTATCTCCTGACCTGTGAAATACGGCTTAAGCGGAGCCATACCCGAATTGATCAAAAGCAATGAATCATCATTGTGAGGCACGAGAGAAAAGCTCTTAAGCTTGAGATGCCCGTTTCTCTCAAAGTAGTCGAGAAACATTCTTCTTAATTCATTTACGCCTCTGTACTGCACCATAAAATTTTCCCCTTAATAATAAATATTCTTTAACGTTAAAAGTCCCGGACAACGGCCGACCGGAACTTTTATATTCTCGGCGCTTCAGCCGTTGTGCGGGCTGATAATTGTTTATTCTGCGTCTTCTGTGATAGTCACATTTGATGAAGTATCCTTGTCGTCAACATAGTTGAGCTTAAAGGATCCGTCTGCGGACTGTGCTTCGTCATCTGAATTCCTATCGGATGCCTCATCGGACTTCACATCGGAATCAGTCTTTGCTTCATCCTCACCTGTAAATGAATCCTTGGCATCTGCTTTGTTATCCTGATCTTCATCTATAACGGCTGCAGGCTCTTCATCTGTTACGGAAGCAGTATCATTATCTTCCTCATCGGAATCATTTTCCTCTGTATCATCATCCGACGACTCATCAAGGTGATCCACTATATCCTCTTCAAAATCCGAATAAGCACTTTTGATTCTGTCTACTATCTCTTCGGTCTTGTCCTGAGTTGCCTTGACTATTCCCTGAGTCATATCGGCAAGATTATCACTTACCTCACTCTTAAAGCCTTCCGGATCCTCGTCATATCT
>CAKRTC010000025.1 GCA_934402055.1 uncultured Lachnospiraceae bacterium
GGCACCGCTTACTCTGCCTATACCGAAGGAAACCGGCAATGCTTTCGGAGGCACGACTGACGGTACAGGTGACGGTATAGGCGACGACGGTGCAGGCATAAAGAAGGCTCCTATAGTAGTAGGCTCCGGTCCCTGCGGTCTGTTTGCGGCTTATGTCCTTGCGGAATGCGGCAGAACGCCGATCATACTTGAGCGCGGCGAGGATGTGGATAAGAGAACAGCCAAGACAGAGATCTTTTTTGAGAGCGGCAAGCTTGATCCGGACTGTAATATCCAGTTTGGTGAAGGCGGAGCCGGAACATTTTCAGACGGTAAGCTCAATACCTCCATCAAGGACAGAGGCGGTTATATAGAATTTGTGCTTAAGACCTTTGTGCGTTTTGGTGCGGATCCGGAGATACTTATAGATCAGAAGCCGCATGTAGGAACAGATGTACTTACTACAGTGGTCAAGAATATGCGCGAGTATATCATTTCAAAGGGCGGAAGATATGTCTTCAACGCAAGATTTGACGATCTTACTGCGCGTGACGGACATATAAGCTCGGTAAGCTATACGGATACTCATACCGGCAATACGCAGACTCTTGAGTGCAGCGAGCTGATACTTGCAACCGGACACAGTGCGAGGGATACATTTTTAATGCTTAAGAACAAGGACTTTGATATGGTGGCCAAGCCGTTTGCCGTGGGAGTGCGTATACAGCATCCGCAGGAGCTTATTGATAAGGCGCTATACGGTGCGGACAGGCTCTCTGAAAAGCAGGCTATATTGGGGCCTGCGGCTTACAAGCTTACACGTAAGGCTTTGAACGGCAGAAACTGCTTCAGCTTCTGTATGTGTCCGGGAGGATACGTGGTCAATTCCTCCTCTGAGGACGGCAGGCTCTGCGTTAACGGCATGAGCTATAACGACCGTGCTTCGGGTACAGCCAATTCGGCTCTTATCGTAAATGTCACACCTGAGGATTTTGCGGATGCTACCGGCAGTGATGACATACTTAACGGTATGGAATTCCAGAGACAGCTTGAGGAGCAGGCATATAAGCTCTGTGACGGTGTGATTCCTTATGAGACCTATAAGGAATTCAGAGAGAACAGCAAGGCACCTGAGGGTACAAGCAGCTATGAGGCTAAGTTCTTGGGTTATGCAGCTGCGGCTGATGTAAGAGGAGCCTTGCCGGATTATGTAGGAGATGCGATTGCAGATTGCATGGCCGGCTTTGCACGTACAATTGAGGGCTATGATTCGGATGATGCGATAATAGCAGGTGTCGAGGCAAGAACTTCAAGCCCTGTAAGGATATTAAGAGACGATAATACAAGAGAGGCAATAGGTTTTGCCGGAGTATATCCTGCCGGAGAGGGTGCAGGCTATGCGGGAGGAATCACCTCCGCTGCAGCAGACGGAGTGAAGACAGCGCTTCGCATACTCGGTGTTACCGAGCTGTGATCGAGATATTATTACATTATTAAAACTGTTTGAATTAATATATTAAAAATTTATATTCGTCACTGCTCTGAGAACAAGCATGCATTGAGTATATGCAGCTGTCAGACGGCAGCTTATATCTGTATAAAGCATAAATATAGTAACGAATATAAGAAGGAAAGAAAGCACTATGGGAATTTCAAAGGAAGAAATAGATCGTATCAACGAATTGTCACGCAAGGCTAAGTCGGATACAGGGCTCAATGCGGATGAACTTGCGGAGAGACAGGAATTAAGACAAAGATATATCGACAGTGTCAAGGAGAGCCTCAGAGGACATCTTGATAATATACATATCAAGAATGAGGACGGAAGCATAACACCTTTAAGAAAAAAGTCGGGGAACTGATACCAATGCGTTTCGATTCATTAATATTCGATATAGACGGAACTCTGTGGGATTCGACTTATGCGGTTGCCGCCTCATTTTCGGAGGCCTCGGCAGAGTTTCCCTACGGTAAGAAAACATTTACAAGAGAAAAGATAATGGGCGAGCAGGGGCTGCCGCTCAAGACTATATTCGCAGATCTTTATCCGGAGATAGAGGAGCTAATCAAGAAAAATCCAAAAGCTGCGGAGGAGATGATGGATACCATCAATACAGTATCTACAAGATATGAGTATGATTATCTCAGAGAGCACGGCGGAAGAGTCTTTGACGGGGTCAAGGAGACCTTGGAACTCTTAAGCTCAAAGCTTCCGCTTTTTATAGTTTCCAACTGTGAAAAGGGATATATAGAGATAATGACCGAGACCTCCGGCATACAGCAGTATTTTAAGGACTGGCTCTGCTTCGGAGATACCAATGCCGAAAAGGATGTCACTATAGGCAGGATAGTCGAAAAGCACGGACTTAAGGCTCCGGTGTATATAGGCGATATCAGAAATGATGCCTTAAGCTCAAAGAAGGCGGGAGTGCCTTTTATATGGGCTGCCTATGGTTTCGGAAATGTTACAGAAGATTTGTATTGTGAGAAGATAGATGATTTCAGAGAACTTAAAGAACTTATTGACTGATGAGATATTAGCTGCGGCTCCGGTGACGGAGCCTGAGCGTCAGCATTACTTCATAGACAGGGTCAGAGCCTATGCAAGCGAGCTTAAGTCCTCGCAGGGAGAGGCGCTTAAGGCCTGCGTAGTGACCTTCGGCTGTCAGATGAACGCAAGAGATTCGGAAAAGCTTGAAGGCATATTGTCGGATATAGGCTTTGATATCGTAAATGATGAGCAGGAGGCGGACTTTGTTGCCTTTAATACCTGTACGGTAAGGGAAAATGCCAATGAGCATCTCTACGGCAGACTCGGCAGATTAAAGCAGGCCAAAAAGGCTGATCCGGATATGATAATCTCTGTATGCGGCTGCATGATGCAGGAGACAGACGAGATAGAGAAACTTAAGCTAAAGTATCCTTATGTGGATATCATTTTCGGCACTCACAATCTCTATACCTTCCCTGAGCTTATGTTCAGTCTGCTTCGTAAGCGTTCCGGCAGACTTGATGAGGAAGCGGTCAATTCCATGGGACACGAGATACTTAAGGATTCCTCGGATGATGCCTTAAGACTTGAGAAGCTCCTTCGCTACGGAGAGAGCAAGTCCAACTGCAAGGATATGGAGAAGCTCTACCGTAAGCCCGTCGTATCCGTATGGAAGGATAACTCTGATATAGTCGAGCAGCTTCCGTCTAAGAGGAAATATCCCTTCAAGCAGGGCATCAATATTATGTTCGGCTGCAATAATTTCTGTTCCTACTGCATAGTTCCTTATGTACGTGGACGTGAGAAGAGCCGTAAGCCTGAGGAGATATATGAGGAGATAAGAAATTGTGCAAAGGACGGAGTAAAGGAGATAATGCTGCTCGGTCAGAATGTCAATTCCTACTCCGGCGGAATAAGCTTTGCCGAATTACTTAAGAATATAGACGATATGTGCGGCGATATAGGCATTGAGCGTATCAGATTCATGACCTCACATCCAAAGGATCTCTCAGACGAGCTTATAGAGGTAATGAAGGATGCCAAGCATGTATGCAGACAGTTCCATCTTCCGCTTCAGTCGGGCTCTGATCCTATACTTAAGCGCATGAACCGTCATTATGACAAGGCAAAATATCTCGACAGGGCACTTAAGCTTAAGGAAGCTATGCCTGACATATCTCTCAGCACGGATATCATTGTGGGATTTCCGGGGGAGACCGAAAGTGATTTCCTTGAGACTCTTGATGTGGTGGAAAAGGTAAGATTCGATTCTGCCTATACATTTATATATTCAAAGCGTGAGGGAACTCCGGCTGCATCCTACGAGGATCAGATAGACGAAGCTACGGTCAAGGATCGTTTTGACAGACTCCTTAAGGTACAGAACAAGATAGTTGACGAAAACCTCAACAAGATGGTCGGAAAGAAGCTGAAAGTCCTCTTTGAAGAGCTAAGCGAGTATGATGACAAGCTTATCACAGGCAAGCTTGAAAACGGCATCACAGTACACGTACCGGGCACAAAAGAGCTTATAGGAAGCATACGAGAGGTTGAACTCACCGAAAATCACAGATTTTATTTTACGGGAAATGTAGTCGGCTGATCCATATACCGTGTATTTTCGGTTTTACAAGGTTATCTGTCATGATTTGCCTTACTGTAGACGGAAACATTTTTATGAATACAGTTTATGGATTTTGAACGACACAGCTCCGTTAAGAAGATAGTAACAATAAAAACAGAGGTAGCATGAACACAGAAAAAATGTCACCCATGATGGTGCAATATCTGGAAACTAAAAAGGAATATCCCGGATGTATCCTGTTCTTCAGGATAGGAGACTTCTATGAGATGTTCTTTGACGATGCCAAAACAGGCGCAGAGGAGCTTGATCTTGTCCTCACGGGCAAGGACTGCGGACTTCCTGAACGTGCGCCCATGTGCGGTATTCCCTATCATGCTGCCGACAACTATATAACCAAGCTTGTAAAAAAAGGCTACAGCGTAGCCATAGGCGAGCAGGTAGAGGATCCCAAGACAGCCAAGGGTCTCGTAAAGCGAAGCGTAATACGTGTCATAACTCCGGGAACCATATGTGCCAACGAAGCGCTCGATGAAGATAAGAATAACTATCTTATGAGTGTTGCCTATGCGGATGGGCTCTTCGGCGTTTCGATTGTTGATGTCAGTACCGGAGACTATTATGTGACCGAGATACCGGATGTGCGTGCTCTCTATGATGAGATCAACCGCTTTATGCCTTCCGAGCTTATTGTAAATGATGCTTTTTACAACAGCGAAGCCGATATTAAGCTTATCAAGGAGCGCTGGAATGTCCGTGTCAGTGAGGTAAATGCTTCATATTACGACATAGAGGCTGACAGAAGGCTCATAGAGGAGCATTTTCATGCAAATGCAGCCGGACTCGGCGTAGGTGATATGCATGCGGGCATCATGGCTGCGGGAGCCGTACTTAAGTATGTGTATGATACTCAGTTTTCAAGTGTAGATTACATAAGCGAGATCAAGACTTATTCGACCTCGGAATACATGGTCATAGATACCTCGACTATGAGGAATCTCGAGTTGTTAGAGTCCATGCGTGACAAGGAGAAAAAAGGAACCTTGCTCTGGGTGCTGGATAAGACCAGGACTGCAATGGGGTCACGCTTTATGCGCCGTATTATTTCACAGCCATTGCTTAACAAGACTGCGATAGAGGAGAGGCAGCAGGCTATAGCCGAGCTTAACGACAGATTTATAGACAGGGAGGAGATATGCGAGTATTTAAGACCTGTTTATGATCTTGAGCGTCTCCTTACTAAGTTCAGCAGCATGAGAGCAAATCCTATAGATGCCAATGCCTTCAGACAGTCACTTTCCATGCTTCCGCATGTAAAAAGACTGCTTGAGAGCTTTGAGTCTGAATTGCTTAAGAGCATAGATGCGGATCTCGATCCTCTCTCTGAGATATGCGACATACTGGAAAGAGCCATAGACGAGGAGGCTTCAGTCTCGGTAAGAGACGGCGGTATTATCCGAAGCGGCTATGACGAAGAGGTCGATAAGCTGCGTGCCTATAAGACGGACGGAAGAAAATGGCTCTTAGAGCTTGAAAACAGCGAGCGTGAAAAGACAGGCATCAAGACACTTAAGGTCAAATACAACAAGAATTTCGGATATTGTATAGAGGTCTCCAACAGCTTCAAGAACAATGTTCCGGATTATTTTATACGTAAACAGACGCTTACTACAGGCGAGCGTTACACAACGGAACGTCTTGAAGAGCTTTCAAGCGAGATATCCGGTGCCGATGAGAAGCTGAAATCTCTCGAATACGACATTTTCATGGATATATGCAAGCAGGTATCGGCAGAAGCCATGCGCATACAGAAGACAGCTAAGGCTATAGCTTATCTTGATGTGCTCTGTTCGCTTTCCAATGTTGCCATGCGTAATCGTTATGTGTGCCCTAAGATCAATGAGACAGGCCGCATAGAGATAAGTGAGGGCAGACATCCTGTAGTTGAGCTCATGCTTAAGGACGGAGCATTTATAGCCAATGATGTAAGGCTTAACAATCAGAACGACCGTATAGCTATCATCACGGGTCCGAATATGGCGGGAAAGTCTACTTATATGAGACAGACTGCGCTTATCACGCTCATGGCGCAGATAGGCTCCTTCGTGCCGGCTAAGGCTGCCGACATATCCATTTGCGATAAGATATTTACAAGAGTCGGAGCCTCGGATGACCTTGCGAGCGGTCAGTCAACCTTCATGGTGGAGATGACCGAGGTGGCCAATATACTCCGTAATGCAACAAATAAGTCGCTGCTCATACTTGATGAGATAGGAAGAGGAACATCTACCTACGACGGACTCTCTATCGCGTGGGCGGTAGTCGAATACATAAGCGATAAAAAACGTCTCGGAGCCAAAGCCTTGTTTGCGACACATTACCATGAGCTTACAGAGCTTGAGGGTAAGCTTAAAGGTATACATAATTACTGCATATCGGTCAAGGAGAATAATAACGATCTCATTTTCCTGCGCAAGATCATACCGGGAGGAGCCGATAAGTCTTATGGTATAGCTGTTGCAAGACTTGCGGGTGTACCGAGTGTTGTCACAGAGCGTGCCGAGGAGATCGCAGCACAGCTTGCAGGCTCCGACATAGTTAATTCCGGAGCGGTCATCAGTACGGATGAGCATGTATTGGACAGAGCAGAGGAAAAGGAAGCTGCCGGGGAGCATACTGAAGCCTCGGATGCGTATGAAGAGACTGCAAAGCGTATACTTGAGACAGATCTTACCAATCTGACGCCTATGGAAGCATTTTTCCTGCTCAACGAGCTGCAGTCAAAGCTTAAGGAAGCGAAATGATAAATATACTCAGTAAGGAGACAATAGATAAGATAGCGGCGGGTGAGGTCGCGGAACGCCCGGAGAGCGTAGTCAAGGAGCTTTTGGATAACTCCATAGATTCGGGTGCCGACAGCATCAGCATAGAGATCCGAAACGGCGGACTCGATCTTATCAGAGTAAGCGATAACGGAAGCGGAATAGAGAAAAACGATGTCCGTAATGCTTTCCTGCGCCATGCGACCTCAAAGCTCAAGACGGCAGAGGATATAGAACATATACGAAGCATGGGCTTCCGCGGTGAGGCGCTTGCCTCAATTGCCGCGGTTTCCGAGGTAGAGCTTATTACCAAGCATAAAAATGAACTGATAGGAACTCAGTATCGCATAGACGGCGGAGCTGAAAAAAGCTTCAAGGAGATAGGAGTTCCTACGGGCACCACTATCATAGTCCGTAATTTCCTTCTTAATGTACCCGTGCGCCGCCGGTTTCTTAAATCGACTCAGGTCGAGACCTCTTACATAGTAAATACGGTGGAAAAGCTTGCTCTCGCCTACACAAATATAGCTTTTTCTCTGAATGTTGACGGCAAAAACATTTTCCAAAGCACAGGAAGCGGCAGACTTAGAGACAATATCTATATTATCTACGGTCAGGAGACAGCTGCCTCACTGCTTGAGGTGGATTCGGACAGGCTTGATATCGGAGATAAGGAAAATGCGAAGCTTTCCGGCATACATATCAAGGGCTATGCGGCAAGACCGGTTATAGCCAAGAGCCGCAGAGATTACGAGGTATTCTTTGTAAACGGCAGATGGATAAAATCGGATATACTTAAAAAGGCGGCAGAGGATGCCTATGCTCCTTATATGATGCAGCATAAGTATCCCATGTTTGTGCTGAGCGTTAATGTAGAGCCTGAGGAAGTGGATGTAAATGTGCATCCGCGTAAGAGTGAGGTCAGGTTTTCCTCAAATCAGCGTATCTACGACGCCGTATATACCTGCCTCAGAGAGGTGCTTCACAATGCCGAGCTTGTCGTTAATGCAGGAAATGCGTATTTTCTTAATAATAAGCCGGAGCGCAGTGCGGAAAGCGTAAAGAAGGCACCGGAGCCATTTGAGCAAAAACGTAAGTTCGAATATGTAAGCAGCATAACGGAAGAGATAGATAAGGCAGAAACAAAGTCTGTTGACAAGGATGCCGGATCGCTTCATTCTGAGTATGGGAAAGCGGCAGATACCGCATTGCCTAATACTTCGGAGATGACAGCATCAAAGCTTTATAAAGAAGATCCGGCACCAAGCTACAGCATGCAGGATCGGTTTAAGATAAGCACTGACTTTGCCGTAAATGATGCCGTTATCGGTACCGGGGATAAGCCTGCCGCTGTTCCCGCGAAAGGAGCGGAAAGCTCCAAAGCTACTTCGGAAAAAGTATTCATCAATGCCAAGAATGCGCCCTACTTTAAGCTTATAGGGCAGGTCTTTGAGACCTACTGGATCATAGAATACAATGATGAAATGTATATGATCGATCAGCATGCGGCACATGAAAAGGTCAATTATGAGAAATTCATGGCTCTTATAAACTCTCATGCGGTGGAATCACAGATGATATATCCACCTATAGTGCTTAGTCTTAATGCAAAGGAAGCAGTGCTCTTTGACAAATATCTGGATGAGTTTACAGATATGGGCTATGAGATAGAATATGCAGGAGACCGGGATTACATAGTGAGAGCGGTTCCGTCAAATCTCCCGCAGCTTGCGGATGAGGAGGTACTGCACAGTCTCATAGACGGATTGTTTGAGGAAGGAAGACGCCTTGATTCGGAGCTTATCAGAGACAAGATAGCATCCATGTCCTGCAAGGCGGCGATAAAGGGCAATATGAAGATAGGTGAGCAGGAGATGCGCGGGCTTATCTCCAAGCTCTTGACACTTGATAATCCTTATGCCTGCCCTCACGGCCGCCCGACCATCATAAAATGGTCAAGATCGGACATAGAGAGATTGTTTAAGCGTATAGTTAATTGAAAAATATAACTCGGAAGCATTTTCATATGACAGAAGGCGATAAGAAAAAACTTATAATAATCGCGGGACCGACGGCTATAGGTAAGACCGCTGCATCCGTAAGACTTGCAAAGGAGATCGGAGGAGAGATAATCTCGGGAGACAGCATGCAGGTCTATCGCGGTATGGACATAGGCACGGCCAAGGTAAGCCAGGAAGAGATGCAGGGAGTACCGCATCATCTTATAGATATACTCGATCCGGATACCGACTTTAATGCCGTCTTGTTTCAGCAGCTGGCAAAGGAAGCATGTGATAAGATATATGCGAACGGACATATTCCTATAGTTTGCGGAGGTACGGGCTTTTATATTCAGGCGCTCCTCTATGACATAGATTTTACCGAGGAAGAGGAAAGAGACGATAATTACCGCAGAGAGCTGGAAGTGATAGCAGCGGAACAGGGCGGAGAGCGTCTTGCCGATATGCTTAAGGATACCGATCCTATTACGGCTGCGGTCATTGATCTTAAGAATACCAAGAGAGTCATAAGAGCACTTGAGTACTATAAGCTTCATCAAAGCCCTATTGCTGTGCATAATGAGGAGCAGGCAAAACGCAGAGATGACTCACCCTACGATTACAGATTCTTTGTGCTTACAGGAGACAGAGAGGCACTGTATAAGAGGATAGATGCGAGAGTAGACAAGATGATATCCGAAGGCTTGCTTCAAGAAGTGCAAGGCTTGAAAAATGCCGGGATCAGACCGGATTCCACTGCGGCACAGGCGATAGGATATAAGGAAATATATACATACCTTGACGGAAAATGCAGTCTCGAAGAGGCAGTGGAAAGAATCAAGACAGATTCAAGAAGATATGCCAAGCGACAGCTCACTTGGTTTAAAAGAGAAAAAAATGCCATCTGGATAGAGGCAGACAAAGGAGATCCCTTAGATGATATCAGAAAATATTTATAAGAGCTTCGGTATAGACGAGAGAGTTGTCGAGCTTGTAAAGAAGTCGGAGCTTAAGGTTAAGTACAGATTCGAAAGTATAGACGAGATCGCAGAATACAACACACTTAAGGTAGTCAAAGCTATGCAGGACTGCGGCGTATCAGAGGCATGCATGCTTGAAACAACAGGCTACGGCTACAATGATGTCGGAAGAGACAGACTTGAGGAGGTTTATGCAAAGATATTCGGTACAGAAGATGCACTGGTACGCAGCCAGATAGTATGCGGTACTCATGCACTCGCAACCGCACTCTTCGGCAATACAAGACCTGGAGACGAGATATATTCTCCTGTCGGTATTCCTTATGATACTCTTCAGCAGGTACTCGGCATCAGCGGAGACGGCAGAGGCTCACTCAAGGAGTACGGAGTAAGCTTCAGATATACGGATCTGCTTCCGGACGGAGGCTTTGATTATGATGGTATCAGAGCGTCTATAAACGATAAGACAAGACTTGTCGAGATACAGCGAAGCCGCGGCTATGCCGACAGAAGGAGCTTCTCCGTGGACGAGATAGGAGAACTTATCAGCTTCGTCCGCAGTATCAAGAAGGACGTCATTATAATGATAGATAACTGCTACGGTGAATATACCGAGCTTATCGAGCCTTCGCAGGTCGGAGCCGACATGGTGGTTGGTTCACTTATCAAGAATCCGGGAGGCGGAATAGCTCCTGTAGGCGGATACATAGCAGGTACACACGATTGTGTTGAAAATGCCGCCTATCGTCTCACAGGCCCCGGACTCGGCAAAGAACTCGGACCTTCACTCGGCAATAACAGACTGCTTTATCAGGGAACCTTCCTTGCACCTCAGGTGACGGCTGCAGCCGAAAAGGCCGCTGTTCTGCTTTCGGAGGTGTTTGAGACTCTGGGCTTTAAGGTCAATCCGCATTCGGATGAGTTAAGACATGACATTATCGAGTCAATTACCTTAGGAGATCCTGCCAAGGTAATATCCTTCTGTAAGGGTATTCAGAAGGCTGCGGCGGTTGACAGCTTCGCGGCACCGGAGCCGGCGCCTATGCCGGGCTATGACAGCGATATCATCATGGCAGCAGGCTGCTTTATATCGGGTTCCTCGATAGAATTAAGTGCCGATGGTCCGCTCAGAGAGCCTTATAATGTATTTTTCCAGGGAGGCTTAAGCTACGCACACGGTAAGCTGGGCATACTTATGGCGGTACAGCGGCTGCTTGAGGACAGACTTGTTACACTATGATAAGCTTCTCGGTTGACGAGATAGGAGAGCTTATCAGCTTTGTCCGCAGCATCAAGTAGGGTCTCTGTCAGATGTTTTATCTTACATTTTTCGAAAAAAGGCAGGTGTTTTATACACTTGCCTTTTATTTTATGCTAAAATTCCTAACGATTGTAGCTGTCCGGGAATTAACAGCAGATATGAGAGACTATAGTAAGAGTATTGCAGAGATTCCCGCAGAACTTAGACCATATGAGAAATGTGAAGCCATGGGAGCGGAATATTTGTCCGATCCCGAGCTTTTGGCTGTAATAATTCGCAGCGGAACAGACAATAAGTCCGCACTCGGACTTGCGGAGGAGCTTTTGTATCCGAACGGAGAGCGCATAAGTCTGAACAAGCTTATGCAGTCATCCCAGGACGAGCTCAGATGTGTCAAAGGAATAGGAAGAGTAAGATCGATCCAGCTTCAGTGTATAGCGGAGCTTTGCAGAAGGATGTCGAGAGAAAAGCTTGCAGGCCGTGAGCGTTTCGATAATCCGGGCTGTGTTGCATCCTATTATATGCAGTCCATGAGGGTACTGTCTGAGGAGGAGGTACATATAATGCTGCTTGATACGAGAAAGTGCTTCATTCGCAGTTTAATGATATCGAGAGGCACGGTCAATTGTTCCGCAATATCACCGAGAGAGATATTTATAAAAGCATTGAGGTATAATGCCGCATCCTTTGTGATGGTACACAACCATCCGAGCGGCGATCCGACACCGAGCGATGCCGACATCGCATTTTCAAATATGGTTCGTAAGCTCGGAGATCTCATGAATATTCATTTAAATGATTCCGTTGTGATAGGTGACAACAGCTATATAAGTATGTATGAGAAAGGCCTCATAAATTAATGAGCAACAGATATTCCAAGATATTACTGATAGCCGTAACGATAATCTGCTTTATCTTTATGGCTGTCTCTTATATTGATTCACAAGCCCTTGGCGCCGTCAAAAGCTGTGCCAACTATTTGCTTGTGCCGATTCAAAAGAGTATCAGCAGCTTTGGTCAGGCTGCTGCGGCAGGTATAGGTGAAAATATACACCTGCATGAGGTTTATAACGAGAACGAACAGCTGAAGGCACAGGTAGATGCACTTACAAGCGAGAATAACAGATTAAAGAACGAGACAGGAGAGCTTGACCGTCTGCGTGAGCTCTATGCGCTTGACCGCGAGTATCAGCAGTATCCTACAGTAGCGGCAAGAGTTATCTCTTCGGATTCTCTGAAGTGGTTCAATGTCTTTCGTATAGACAAAGGTCTTGCGGACGGTATTACCAAGGATATGAATGTCCTCGGAGGAGGCGGACTTATAGGAATAGTAGTAGATGTGGGACCGAATTACTCTACCGTAAGAACCATAGTAGACGAGGATTCCAATGTATATGCAATGTCGCAGTACAGCGGAGATGCATGTCTTGTCAAAGGCAATATCACCTCCTATGAATCCGGGCTTATAGATATAAGCAATATCGATAAGAATGCCGTGATAAATAACGGAGATGCCATAGTTACCTCGGATCTCAGTACCAAGTTCCTGCCGGGTATACTTATAGGCTATGCTTCAGATATCAAGATCAATTCCCAGCATCTTACGAAATCGGGTAAGCTTATTCCTGCTGCCGATTTTACCAAGATCAGAGAGGTACTCATAGTTACCCAGCTTAAGACTGACACGGGTATAGTATCAATGGATGTTCAATCCGGAAGAGACGCTTCCGATCTTGCCGACATTTTGCCCGGGGAGACTTCCGAAGATAATGAGAATGCAATTACAGCAGGAGAAGACAATACTGACAATACAGCGAATGCTGCTTCCGAGACTGATACAGCTCAGGCTGACAGCACGTCGGATGAAGGATAAGCCTCTGTAAAATTCTTGTTGCATTCGCCTCGGAATATAATACATTTTTTTGGCAGCCTTCACAGGAAAAGTCACAGCAGTTACACATTGATGCTGTATATTCATTAAATGAAACCGTCGAAAAAGACAGGAAAACAACGGAAATTTGAAATTCAAAAAAACTGTTAAGAGAATAATCATATACTTTTTACTGGTCATGCTTGCATCAATTTTGCAGACATGTGTTTTTCCGTTGCTCAATTTTCTGTGGATCGCTCCTAATCTCTTACTCATAGTGACATTTTCATACGGCCTTATATACGGACCGACTACAGGCATCATCTGCGGAATGTTCGCAGGCCTTAATATGGATATGTTTTATCCGGAACCAATAGGTCTGTTTATACTGATCTACAGCTATCTCGGATTCTTCAGCGGCTTATTTAAGGAGGACTTCAGGACGGATTCATTTTCCTTGCCGCTTGCGGTATGCTTTGCCTGTGATCTTATGTACAGTATGGTTTTGTTTGTATACAGATATTTTATGGCAGGCAGTGCTGATATCGCATTTACGCTGACAAAGATAGTTCTGCCGGAAATGTTTTTCACTCTGTTGCTTACGCTTATCGTGTACAGAGTACTCCTTGTTATTAACAGAAGATTAGATAAGATAGATGATCTGAGGGGTCAAAATGCTGCTTAATCAACTGAAAAATATATTTAAAATATTAAGAGAACGTATGGAGAATCCGCTAAAGCTCCGCATAGTTGCGGCAGCGGTATTCTTCATTGCCTTGTTTTCGGTGCTTGTGAGTAAGTTATATACCTTGCAGGTAATAAACGGAGAGTCTTACTCGGAGCAGTTCATAGAGAGGATAGAGCGAAGCGTCAAGCTTGCCGGAAGCAGAGGAAATATCTATGATGTGGACGGCAATATACTTGCTTACAACAGACTTTCTTACAATGTGACGATAGTGGATGACGGATCCTACAGCAATTATAATGACAGAAACAATATGCTGTACAAGCTTGCCACCATACTGGAAAAGCACGATGTTTCCGTGGATACCAATTTTGAGATAAGTCTTGGAAGTGATGATGTATTTGCATTCAGTTCCGGATCTGCGGCGGCAAGAAGACGCTTTCTTGCCAATCTCTACGGTGTCAGCACGGATAAGCTTGATGAACACCAGAAGGACGGAAGCATCAAATACCGCAGCGACATCAGCGCGGAGGAAGCTGTACGGATCAAGGCACATGATTATGCCTTTGATGCCATTAAGGATGCGGACGGACAGCCTGTCATTCCTTCGGATAAGACGCTTCTTGATATGATCAAGATACTGTATGCCTTGAGACAGACTGCCTTCCAGAGATATGAGACTACTACCATAGCTCAGGATATAGATGAAAGCTGTCTTGCGGAGCTTGTAGAGAATCAGGGAGATCTTAAGGGCGTTGACGTAGAAGAGACTTACATACGCCGTTATAATAATGCAAAATATTTCTCACATATAATAGGTTATACCGGTTCTATTCAGGATGAAACAAGACTGAAGGAGCTTCAGAAGACCAATCCGGATTACCTCATTACAGATAAGGTAGGAGCTACGGGTATAGAAAAGACCATGGAGCAGGTGCTTCAGGGTAAAAAGGGTGAAAAGAGAATGTACGTCGACAGCTACGGTCAGGTCATAGAGACCATCAGTGAGACCGAGCCGGCTGCGGGACATGATCTGTATCTTACCATCAATCAGAATCTGCAGATAGGCGTATATTATCTGCTTGAACAGCAGCTTGCAGGTATAGTTGCAAGTAAGATAGTCAATATTCCGGCGGCAGAGATGTCTACTCCGGCAGATTCTTCCGACGTAATGATACCTGCGGATGACGCATATTTTCAGTTTATCAATAATAACATATTGGATACCTCAAGATTCTTCGATGAATCTGTAAGAGGCTATGCCGAGGCACAGATGGCAACGGCATTTAACAATCATAAGAAGGAAGTTATTGAACGTATAAGCAGCGAACTAAGAGACGAATCGGATCATCCGTTGAGCGAGCTTAGTGATGAGTATGTGGCTTACATGGCATATATACTGGAATATCTCTCAAAGTCTGAGGTAGGTATAGTTGATCAGTCTGCCATAGACGTATACGGAGAGAGCTTCCTCTCATGGAAAAACGACAGCATCAGTCTTAAGGATTATCTCTATGCGGGAATATCCGAGGGCTGGGTAAATGCCGGCAAGCTTCAGGCCGAGAGCAACGAAAGCTACAGAAATGCAGACTATATCTTTGAAGAGATAGCAAAGCTTATAGTTAACGATCTTCAGGATGATGCGGGCTTTGACAAGCTTATATACAAATATATGCTTATAGCCAAAAACGGTGTTACAGGCAGACTCTTGTGTATGGCTCTTTATGAGCAGGGAGTGCTTGATTATGATGATGCAAGCTATCAGGCTCTTATGAACGGCGGTGAGGATAATGCCTTTGCTTTCCTTATCAGCAAGATCAGATCTATAGAGATCACTCCGGCTCAGCTTGCGCTTGATCCTTGTATGGGTTCGGTAGTTATAACAGATGTCAAGACCGGAGATGTCAAGGCTCTTGTATCCTATCCGGGATACGACAACAATAAGATCAATGACAATTCTTATTTTGCAGAGTGCCTGAATAACCAGTCTCTTCCGCTTATTAACTCGGCAACACAGACCAATAAGGCTCCCGGATCTACACTAAAGCCTCTTACTGCAGCTGCTGTTTTGGAGGAAAACAAGATAGGTCTTGATGAGCTTGTTGACTGTACCGGTGTATATACGGAAGTTACTCCTAACATCAAGTGCTGGAAGGGAAGACCGGGTCATTCGACTCTTACTGTTAAGGGAGCCATTGAAAACTCCTGTAACTTCTGCTTTGCAGATTACGGTCACAGACTGGCTACTACTACAGATCCGGAAACAGGAGAAGAGATATACAGCACCACGACAGGTATTGAGACGCTTCAAAAGTATCTGCGCATGTTCGGTTTTGACAGAAAGAGCGGAATCCAGATCGATGAGAAGGATCCTAAGATGTCAGACTCGGATCCGGAGCGTTCCGCTTTCGGACAGGGTACAAACTCTTACAATAATGTGCAGCTTGCAAGGTATACTACAGCTCTTGCAAATAACGGTAAGCTCTATAATCTGACACTTCTCAAGGAGGAGACGGATTCCGACGGTAATTTTATTCAGGATTTCCCTGCAGAGCTGATCGACACCATTGAGCTTAAGCAGAGCACCTGGGATACCGTACATGACGGATTAAGAGCCGTTATTACTACCGGTGTTGCTTCCAAGGTTTTCCAGAATTACGACACCGTTGAGATAGCAGGCAAGACAGGTACAGCCGAGGAGGTCAAGACCAGAGGTAACCACGGACTATTCGTTTCCTATGCACCATACAATGATCCGGATATAGCTGTTACCGTACAGATACCTTTCTCATATTCATCGGGTAACTCGGCAAGACTTGCCCGCAGAGTATATGACTATTATTACGGTGCTATAGATCTTCCGTCAATCATTAGCTCTGATGCTTCGAATATCGGTATAATCAATGTATCGGACGGCTGATGTTTGATACTTAAGGCTGTTTCTATTCAGTTTATTTATGTAATCCGAATGAATATTTGTGCTTTGCATGTATTTTGTACAGCATGTACACATGCAAAGCAGAAATTTTGTAGGTTTTATTGTTATTAATTCATAATTTTTAGTGACAATATCGATATTAGATAGTACAATATTAACAAATTAAATACGAATTATGAATGATAAGTATGTATTTAAAGCTCACAACCTGCTGCTTATAGCCGTAGTGTTGCTGCTTAATTTCCTGGGCATATTGATATTACGTTCCGCTTCCAATATGGATGCTGCGATAGTCTCAAGACAGATCATGGGTTCGGTTGCCGGATTTATCGTATGTATTGTCGTTATGTTCCTTGATTACAACAAAATAGCAAAGCATTCACGCCTGATATATGCCGGAACACTTATATTGCTGCTCGCGGTAATTGCTCTCGGTGCGGTTCATAAGGGTGCCGGACGCTGGATAGTTCTTCCGGTCATAGGTCAGATACAGCCGGCAGAGTTTGCAAAGGTAGGTTTGGTATTGTTCTTTGCGGATTTCTTTAACCGTAATAAGGAACATATAAATGAATTTCGTACCATACTCACCTCCTGTGCTTTGTTTGCGATACCTGCCTTCCTTGTTTTTGCCGAGCCTAACCTTAGTACTACTCTTATATTGTGCTTCATTTTCGTAATGATGATAGTAACAAGCGGACTTGATATGAGACTTGTACTGGGAGCACTGGCAATTGCAGCTATAGCGGTTGCGCTTATTTTGTTTTTGTTTACAACAGATAAATATCACCTGATACCTTTTATTAAGGAATATCAGAGAAACCGTATACTCGGTTTCCTTTTCCCGGAGCAGTATTCGGATACTTTCCTGCAGCAGAAAAACTCCATTATGGCTATAGGCTCGGGAGGGTTCTTCGGAAAAGGACTTTACAATACAGATATAAGCTCAGTCAAAGCAGGCAACTTCCTTATTGAGGAAGATACGGACTTCATATTTGCGATAATAGGCGAGGAGCTTGGCTTCAGAGGCAGTATGGGCATACTTTTTCTCTATATACTGCTCATCATGCTTATTTTGTGGATCGGACTTAAGTCCAAAAACCTCACGGGATCCGCAATATGTGTAGGCGTTGCCGCATGGCTCGGGTTCCAGACCTTTACAAATGTAGCGGTTGCTACGGCAATATTCCCGAATACCGGAGTTACACTTCCCTTTATCAGCAGAGGCGCCTCGTCGCTTTTATCGGTATATATTGCTATAGGAATAATTTTAAATGTAGGTTTGCAAAGTAAAGATTAAGTTATATAATAATTGAGTTTGTCCGGAAAGGAGTAAGACTATGAATGTTGGATTGATTGCACACAATTCAAAAAAGAAGCTTATGCAGGATTTTTGTATTGCCTATAAGAGCATCTTAGGCAGAAATACGCTGTATGCCACGGATACGACAGGTCGTTTCATTGAAGAAGTGACTGATCTTAATATACACAAGTTCTTACCCGGTCATCTCGGCGGACAGCAGCAGATGGCTGCACAGATATCCAATAATTTCATGGATATGATCATTTTCCTGCGTAATCCGAATGAGCCTGCACCGCATGAGCCTGATGTTAATGATATAATTCAGCTTTGTGACCTTTATAATATTCCGGTTGCCACCAATCTCGCAACGGCAGAGCTTCTGGTATTAGCACTCGGCAACGGAGATCTTGAGTGGCGTGAGTAATTACAGATTTAAAATACAGCTTGCCGCTGTTTGCATGGTATTGCTCCTTGGCGGATGCGGCAGGGATTTTGACAACAAATATACATTTTCGGACGAAAAACTGATTACTACGGCAAATGACGATCTCTTTGCGGACGGCTTTGCGGCGAAGCTGTGTGTAGCCGAAAGTGACGAGGATCGCAACACCTCCGATGTCAATGCGGCTTCCTTCGGTCTGTTTGACGTAGACAACGCGGAAGTTCTTGCTCAGCATAATATATATGAGAAGGTTTATCCGGCCTCAACCACCAAGATACTGACCTGTCTTATAGCATTGGAGCGTGGAAATCTTGATGATGTCGTTACGGTCCCGAAGGCTTCGGATATAACGGTGGCGGGCTCTTCCATGGCTGATCTTAAGCCGGGAGATCAATTGACGCTGAGAGAACTGCTGTACGGACTTATGGTTCCGAGCGGAAATGATGCTGCAGAGGCTATTGCTTATTATATAGCCGGAGATTCGGATAAGTTTGCAGAGCTTATGAACGAGAAGGCTGCCGAGCTTGGTGCCACACATTCGCATTTTGCAAATCCTCACGGACTTCCCAACGATGATCACTATACTACGGTCTATGACATGTATCTGATCTTTAATGAAGCTATTAAAAATGATGAGTTCGTCAAGATAGCGTGTACGCCGGAATACAGCTGTACGGTAAGGAATGAAGAAGATGCAGAACAGCCTGAGCGGACGGTAAGCTGGACAAACGGCAACGCTTTTTTATCCGGAAAGTTTTCTTTTGCGGATAATATGCAGGTACTTTGCGGAAAAACAGGACATACAAATGCAGCCGGATTCTGCCTTGTTTTAGGCGAGACTGCCGGAGACGGACACAGATATATCTCTATTATTATGAATTCTCCGATATATGAGCAGCTGTATGCATCCATGCGAAACTTAGCTTCAAAGAGTCAGCAGTAAGTCATAGGCGGAAACATTCACAAACAAAATCAGTTGTGCTTTTCAAGCAAACAACTTGCGAAAGGCATATCTGTGTAATATAATTACAATATACATATCCCGTATAGGAGGTTTAATTTATGGTTCAGTTAATAGTAGGTGCTAAGGGTAAGGGCAAGACAAAGATTCTGCTTGAGAAGGCTGCAGAAGCTATCAAGACAGCTAACGGCAGTGTAGTTTATATAGATAAGAGCGCTCAGCACATGTATGAGCTCTCAAACAAGATTCGTCTTATCAATATCAGCAATTTCCCGGTTAATTCAGAGGATTCTTATGTAGGCTTCGTAAGCGGAGTTATCTCACAGGATCATGATCTTGAGTATCTTTTCCTTGATGGTTTCGTACATGTTGCAAATCTTATGGGTCAGGATGTTACAAGCGCAATAGAGAAGTTCGCAGCTCTTTCAGAGAACTACGGCGTAAACTTTGTTATCAGCCTTTCTATGGATTCGGCTGAGCTTCCGGAGAGCCTTAAGAAGTACGTTGACGTAGCTCTTTGATAATGAGTTCCCATAAGCGTTTAAAGAAAAAACTTAAGAGAATATTTAAACCGACAATAGGCAAGCTTTTTTGTTTCATGATGCTTGCCTATTTTGTTTTCACGGGATATCAATACTCAACCAAGGTAAATGTCAGCTACTATGAGGTAGAAGAGGGAAGTCTCGTCAAGGAACACAAGTATACGGGACTCATACTTCGGGATGAGCAGATATTTAACTCAGAGGGCAACGGATATATCTATTATTATGTTGCCGAGGGTCGTAAGGCAGCAAAGGGAAGTCCTATCTACTCTATAGATGAGAACGGCGGACTTATGAGCTATATCAGCAAACATTCGGATGAGCTTAATAAGCTTAATTCCGATAAGATCGCCGATATACGTGCTGAGGTTCTTAATGCTTCACGAAGCTTTAATGCCATAGATTTCCGTTCGATCTACAACATTAAAAACACTCTGGACGCTCATGTTACCGAATATGCGAGTATGAATATATTCAGTTCGCTTGCAGACGAGCTTGCCGCTGCCGGGGTATCCTATAAGCAGTTTAATTCCGACATGACGGGTATATTCTGTTCCTATACTGACGGATATGAGGCTGTTACAGAATCTGAGATAAATAACGAACTCTTTGATACAAGTAAGTATGACAAGCAGACTGTCAAATCCGGAGATCTTGTTACCGTAGGTTCTCCGGCTTATAAGCTTATAGTTGACGAAAACTGGAAGATAGTATTCCCTGTTACCGAGGAGGATATTTCGGAATTCGGCGATGATAGTACGGTTAAGATAAACTTTTCCGACAAGGATTTTACCGTTAAATGTAATCTTCGTATCATTAAAGGTACGGACGGAAGACAGTTCGGTGTGCTGGATCTCGACAGTTATGTCATTCAGTTTACCTCAGACAGATTTATCAATTTTGAGATAGTAACCAATGATGTCTCGGGGCTCAAGATACCGGATAAGTCCATAACGAGCAAGGATTTCTATGTTGTTCCCGCATCATATCTGTGTACGGATTCCAACGGTAATCAAGGCTTTTATAAGGCTGTCGTATCGGGTGACGGAACCTCGGCACAGTTTGTTATGCCCGAGATATTCAATCTTGATGATGACTACGCTTATATAGACTGTGATGATGAGGAGGATGTACTAAAACCCGGAGACTATGTCATGCCGAGTCCTGAGTACAGTGCTTCGGTCAGCTTACTGACAAAACAGCAGGATGCAGGTGTGCCGAATGAATCCGAATCAGAGTCAGAATCAGAATCAGAAAGCTTGCCTGTTGAGAGCGTAGCTGAAAGCGTACAGACCGATACAGAGTCTGAAGCAGGGCATACTGAGTCAGAAGCTATGCCGATTGCGGAGGGAGCGGAAGCTGCACGGACTCTGTCCGAATCTAAGCATGCAGAGGAGGATAGGCAGTCGGAAGTCCCAACTTCATCAGTTGCGGAACCGGAGCATGAGGACGGTACAGATGGGACGATTAAACAGGCCGTGCAGACCGAAGCTACAGGATTGTACCAAATAGCTCAGAGGATGCCGCTTAAGGGCGCTTATAACGTCAATAAGGGTTATACAGTCTTTAAGAAGGTAGAGGTGCTTGAGTCAGCCAACGGTTACAGCATAGTAAAGAAGAACTCATCTTACGGACTTCAGGTGTATGATCATATAGTTCTTGACTCTTCAAGCGTATATGACGGACAGCTTTTGTACAGATAAAAAGAATAAGATAGTTTTTATGCCGGACAGCAGCATGTCCGGCATATTCTTTTTTATATTTTCCCTTGACTACTCGAACAAAGTGCGATACTATACAAATGCTTTTATACGTTAAAGCGTTACACACCTAATGAGCTTTAACGCTGATAATATCCGGTATCGGATTTATTTATAAGGAGAATGTATTATGAAACTTTACAAGAAGATCCTGGCCCTCGGACTTACAGCTTCAATGCTCGGTCTTACAGCTTGTTCATCAGGTGCGGCAGAGACTACCGCAGCTGCAGAGTCAAAGGAGGCTTCCGCAGAGACAAGTGCAGAAGCTGCTTCCGATGACACAGTTTACAAAATAGGTATCTGCCAGCTCGTTCAGCATCCGGCTCTTGACCTTGCTACTCAGGGCTTCAAGGATGCGGTTACAGAGGCATTGGGAGAGGATCACGTAGAGTTTGACGAGCAGAATGCAAACGGTGATGCAGCAACAGCAACTACTATCTGCACAAACCTTGTTGCAGAGGACGTTGATCTCATCATGGCTAATGCTACAGCAGCTCTTCAGGCAGCTGCGGCAGCTACAGGTGACATTCCGATCCTTGGAACTTCAATTACTGATTACGGCGTAGCTCTTGATCTTTCTGATTTTAACGGTGTTATCGGCGGAAACATTTCCGGTACATCTGACTGTGCTCCGCTTGAAGAGCAGGCAAATATGATGCTTGATATCTTCCCGGATGCTAATACCTTCGGTATCCTCTACTGCTCGGCAGAGCCTAACTCAAAGTTCCAGGCTGACGCTGTTCAGAAGACACTCGAAGCAGCAGGAAAGACAGTTAACATTTACACCTTCTCTGATTCAAACGATCTTGCATCGGTAACAGCAGAAGCTTGCGCAAATGTTGACGCTCTCTATATTCCTACAGATAACACAGCAGCTTCTTACACAGAGACTATCAACAACGTTGCTCAGCCGGCAGGAGTTCCTATCTTCGCAGGTGAGGAAGGCATCATGGCAGGCTGCGGTGTAGCTACACTTTCTATCAGCTACTACAATATCGGTAAGGTAACAGGTGAGATGGCAGTCGAGATCCTTAAGGACGGCGCAGATATCTCAACAATGGAAGTTCGTTATGACAACGATCCGGTTAAGGAGTATAACCCGACACTTTCAGAGGCACTCGGTGTTACAATTCCTGAGGATTACAAGGCATACGAGGGCTGATCACAGCATAAATAATATCAACTTGATCGATCAGATAAATCACTTATCGAACGGTTGAAGCTAAATACATATGAGGTGCTTTTTAAAGGCACCTCATATGTGTGAATTAATGGCAATTGCAATGATATGAGGTGTAACAGCCTGTATCATTATTCGGTCCTAAGGATCAAATAATAACCAATACGCATAGCTTAAGGTATAAGACTTACCTGTCTCAGCCTGCTTTGCGGATCAGGAGGAACAAATGGCAGCTTATTTCAGCGCACTTAGCTTTGCCGGACTTGTCAGCAGACTTCCGGCCTGTGTTGCACAGGGATTGATCTGGGGCATAATGGCTCTGGGCGTATATGTAACATTCAGATTGCTTGATATCGCAGATCTTTCCGTTGACGGAACATTTTCAACAGGCGGAGCGGTTGCGGTCATGCTCATAGTAGGCGGAATGAATCCGTGGCTGGCAGTGCTTATAGCGACTCTTTGCGGCCTTGCAGTAGGATGTGTGACCGGTCTGCTTCATACCAAACTCGGCATTCCGGCTATACTTGCAGGTATTTTGTCACAGTACGCATTGTACTCGATAAACCTTGCAATCATGGAATTTAAGGCCAACCAGGCTGTCAGCGTAGATAAATATTATCTTATAATGTCGTCAAGACATCTTACCTCGGCTATAATCACAGGATTGATTTTTGCAGTTATAGTTATTGCGGTAATGTACTGGTTTTTCGGTACAGAGATGGGCTCGGCACTCAGAGCTACAGGATGTAATCCGACCATGTCCAAGGCACAGGGAATCAACATTAACGCTATGAAGGTGCTTGGTCTTGCCATATCAAACGGACTTGTTGCTCTTGCCGGAGCACTTTCGGCTCAGTATGCGGGATTTGCAGACGTTAACAGCGGAAGAGGTGCGATCGTTATAGGACTTGCTGCTGTAATTATCGGAGAGGTGCTCGGAGAGGCAGCGCTCGGAAGGAAGCTCAATTTTGCCGGCAGACTTACTTTTGTTGTTATAGGCGGTATAATCTACTATATCATCTATACCATAGTTCTCTGGCTTAAGCTGGATCCGAACCTTATGAAGATGTTTACAGCTATCATAGTAGCAATATTCCTTGCTGTTCCTTATCTCAAGGGTCAGGCCAAGAACTCATTCATGAAGGCGGGTAAGAATTCCGTGGCAAAGGAGGCAAAATAATGTTAGAGCTTAACAATGTATGTAAGACCTTTAATGCCGGAACCATTAACGAAAAGGTTGCTTTAAGAGGTGTAAACCTTAAGCTTGAGGAAGGCGATTTTGTAACAGTTATCGGAGGAAACGGTGCCGGTAAGTCTACAATGCTTAATGCTATTGCCGGAGTATGGCCGGTTGATGACGGTTCCATAATTATCGATGGCATAAACGTTACCGGACTTCCGGACTTTAAGAGAGCCAAGCTTATAGGCAGAGTATTCCAGGATCCTATGACCGGAACTGCCGCTACCATGCAGATAGAGGAAAATCTTGCTCTTGCAAACCGCAGAGGCTTAAGGCGCGGACTTAAATGGGGCGTTACAGCCAAGGAGAGAGAGGAATTCGTAGAGAGATTAAAGGTGCTCAATCTTGGTCTTGAAGACAGACTCACGGCTAAGGTAGGACTTCTTTCAGGAGGACAGAGACAGGCTCTTACACTGCTTATGGCTGCTCTTCAGAAGCCAAAGATATTGCTTCTTGACGAGCATACAGCAGCACTTGATCCTAAGACCGCAGAGAAGGTACTTGAGGCTACCGAGACTATTATCGCATCTCAGCATCTTACGGCACTTATGGTCACACATAATATGAAGGATGCCATTATTCACGGAAACAGACTTATCATGATGAATGAGGGACATGTGGTACTCGACATTAAGGGTGAAGAAAAGAAGCATCTTACAGTAGAGGATCTGCTTCATCAGTTTGAAAAGGTATCCGGTCAGGAATTTGCCAGCGATAAGGCATTGCTCAGCTAAGGAGGCATATTATGACACAGAAGATGGTTATAGCTATAGTTGCCATAGCATCCATATGCGGTATTGCGATAACCGCACTCGGCACCATTAAGGACAAATAAATGTCTGATTCACCATTTCAACTTTTTTTGGTTTATCGGATATTTTGCGTTGAATGTCATGGCAGCCGATATATGAATATATAACTTTGTGAGCTCCCGTCAGCTTAGATTACGCTTTTTTAACTTGCGAAAGAGGTGAGAAAGCATGTGTCTTGTGCTGAAGGGAGCTTTTTTTCGAAAAGCGGCTACTTACTCATGTTTTGGCGGCTCCTAAGTTCAGAAATTCTCCGACAAGCAAGCTTGCATCGAATTTCTGAACTTGTAGCCTGTATCATCATTATGTATAAAAGTACAATCGCTTTTGTTGACTTTGCAGCACTTTAGTGTGATAATGTGATAGCAAGATGAACTTCTAACATTATGAAAACGGGGATCTATATATGGAGATCAATGAGACAGTATTAAAAGAAGAAGAGAGGATAGCATTTATTCTGCGTTCATTATACAGGCAGTATGGCTTCCTTCAGTACAAAATGAGTAAATTCGAGGAATACGACCTCTATGCCAATTGCAGGGATTTCCTTGTTTCGGACAATATCATTACATTTACGGATACCAACGGCAAGCTGATGGCTCTTAAGCCCGATGTTACGCTTTCCATAGTCCGCAGCACAAAAGATATACCGGGTTATGTCAACAAGGTATTTTATAATGAAAATGTCTATAGGGTTTCTCACGGTTCACATGCCTTTAAGGAGATCATGCAGGTCGGACTTGAGTGCATAGGTGCTATCGACGATTACAATATCTTTGAGACAGTACTGCTTGCGGTAAAGAGTCTCGCTGCGATATCCTCAGAGCATATATTAAGTCTGTCTCATCTTAATATCATAAGCTCATTGCTTGAGGAACTCGGACTTGATAAGGAAGAGCAAAAGCAGGCGGTTAAGCTTATAGGCAACAAAAATATGCATGAATTCAAAAAATTCTGCGAGGAGGCGCAGGCTAAGCGTAATGAGCCTGCCACACGCAATATTGATGAAGTCATAGATATACTCATGCTTAATGACGAACCGTCCAAGGTCATAGAGATACTTGAGACCAAGGGCTGCGATTCAAAGGCTGTCAACGAGCTTAAAGCTCTTACCACCATGCTGAATGCGGCAGGTGAGGGTGAAAGGATAGTTATAGATTTCTCTGTTGTGAGCGACCTCAACTATTATAACGGTATTGTATTTAAGGGCTATATCAAGGGTGTGCCGGAGAGCGTACTTAACGGCGGACAGTATGATGCCCTGCTTAAGAAGATGGAGAAGTCTCAGAGGGCTGTAGGTTTTGCCGTATATATGGATTTTCTTGAGAGATATTTTGAGAAGGATGAGCCATATGAGCTTGATGCAGTTATTAAGTATGATGAGAATACGGATAGGAGATATCTGTTTAATGCCGTACAAGTCGCGCTTAATAAGGGGCTCAAGGTTACGGCACAAAAGGAGATATCCGATAAGCTGAGATATAAGACTTTGTATCGAGTTGACGAATACGGTGCTCTTAAGGAGGTGTCAAATGCTTAATATAGCTCTCCCTAAGGGAAGATTAGGCGAAAAGGTATATGAGATGTTCGAGAAGGCAGGCTATGATTGTCCTTCTATACATGAAAAGAACCGCAAACTCATATTTGAAAATAAAGAGAAGGATATATGCTTCTTCTGGGTCAAGCCCTCGGACGTTAACATTTACGTGGAAAGAGGCGCTGCCGATATAGGTGTAGCCGGTAAGGACATACTGCTTGAGTACGAGCCGGATGTATATGAGCTTGTCGATCTTGATATCGGAAAATGTATGATGGCTGAGGCTGCAAGAAACGGCTATATCGATCAGATACAGAGGACTAAGCGTGTAGCAACAAAGTTTGAGAATATCGCAAGAAATTATTATGCCTCTATAGGCAGAGATATTGACATTATACATCTTAACGGCTCGATTGAGCTTGCTCCGATACTCGGACTGTCGGATGTTATAGTTGATATTGTCGAGACCGGAACCACCTTAAAGGAAAATGATCTTGCCGTTGTCGAGAAGATAGTTGACATAAGTGCAAGACTGATAGCCAATAAATCCTCTTATGAATTCAAAAAAGCTCAGATCAATGCCATTGCGGACGCATTGCGAGAGCAGACAGAGCAGAGAAAAGAAAAGGCATAAGCAATGATTAAGATACTTAAATACGGTGAAATACCGAACAGCGAGCTGTTCAGCCGAAGTGATGCGTTGAATGATGTATCGGCTACCGTGGCCGATATACTTGAAAATGTAAAGAAAAACGGTGATAAGGCTCTGCTTGAATATACAGCAAGATTTGACAAGGTAGAACTTGGCTCGTTAGAGCTAGATGAAGCCGAGCTTGAGGAATCGATCTCAAAGGTCGAGCCGGAATTTATCAAGGTGCTTGAGAGAGCAGCCTCCAATATAAGAGCCTTTCACAGCCGTCAGGTAAGAAACAGCTTCATATTGAACGAGCAGGACGGCGTGGTGATCGGACAGAAGATAATGCCTATAGAGAGAGTCGGTATCTATGTTCCTGACGGAACCGCTCCGCTTTCATCCACGGTGCTTATGGACACTATTCCTGCCAAGATAGCAGGCTGCAGAGAGATAATAATGGTTTCCTCTCCTAATGCAGACGGACATATCAATCCTTATATCGTTGCTGCCGCAAAGGTAGCGGGAGTAGACAGGATATTTAAGGTCGGAGGCGCACAGGCTATAGCGGCACTTGCCTTCGGAACCGAGAGCATACCTAAAGTGGATAAGATAGTAGGTCCGGGAAGTGCATATGTAGCGGAGGCGAAAAAGCAGGTATACGGCAAGGTATCCATAGATATGATAGCAGGACCGAGCGAGATACTTGCAGTTGCTGACGGCAAGACGAATCCGAGACATATAGCTGCCGATATGCTTTCACAGGCAGAGCATGATTATAATGCCTCGGCAGTGCTAGTCACAGACTCTGAAGAGCTTGCCAAAGCTGTGCGTGATGAGATAGAGCTTCAGCTTAAGGAGCTTCCTCGTGAAGAGATAGCAAGAGCCTCGATAGATAATAACGGCAAGATAATCGTTGCAGATGATCTGCTCAGAGCCATTGATATTGCAAATGAGATCGCTCCGGAGCATCTTGAGCTGTGCGTGGACAATCCTTTTGATTATCTGGATAAGATAAAGCATGCCGGATCGATATTCATGGGCAGAAACTGTCCTGAAGCGGTAGGTGATTATTTTGCGGGACCTAATCATACACTCCCCACAAGCGGAACGGCAAGATTCTTCAGTCCTTTATCTGTAGATGATTTTGTCAAGAAGTCGCAGTACACTTATTTTTCTGCCGAAGCCCTGGATAAGGTTGCAGAGGATATAGCAATGTTTGCGGAGAAGGAAGAACTGAGAGGACACGCAAGAAGCGTATTGATACGCTCGGAAGACCGAAGAAAATTAATATAAATCGGATGACATTCGGCATATATAAGATTGTATTTTAGTATGATTGTTTTTTAATAAGGAGCTGTGTTATTTTCCTGAGAAAAAGCATATATTAGCATAATAAAACACAGGCCGTGAAGCATTTGCATAAGAAAGAGCAGCAAGATGAGCAGATTTTTTACAAAAACACTGAGTGCATTAGAGCCTTATACTCCGGGCGAACAGCCTCAGGATATGAAATATATAAAGCTTAATACTAATGAGTCTCCTTTTGAGCCTTCAGCCAAAGCAAAGGCTGTTGCCGCAGAGCATGAGAGAGCACTCAATCTCTATTCGGATCCGAGCTGTAAGCTGGTTATTGAAAAACTTGCCGAGATCTATGATGTGGATCCGGCAAATGTAATACTCGGAAACGGCTCCGACGAGCTTTTGTTTTTCTCATTCAGAGCATTTTGTGATGAGGACAGAAAGGCTGTTTTTCCGGATATCAGCTACGGCTTCTACCCGGTATTTGCACAGATAAACAAAGTTCCGTATAAGGAGATCCCGCTTAAAGAAGATCTGAGTATAGATACTTCGGACTATAAAGAGACAGGAAACACCATATACATAGCCAATCCGAATGCACCTACGGGACTTACACTTCCTGTATCAACTATCGAAGAACTGGTAAAGTCACATCCGGATGATGTTGTGGTTATAGATGAGGCATATGTAGACTTCGGAGGGGACTCCTGTGTGAGACTTACCAAGAAATTTGATAACATACTTGTTATTCAGACTTTTTCAAAGTCACGTTCACTTGCAGGAGCACGTATAGGCTTTGCCATAGGAAGCAAGGAACTTATCAACGATATGAATACAGTCAAGTTCTCGGTCAATCCTTACAACATTAATTCAATGACCATGGCAATGGCTTACGGCATCCTCTGTGACGAAGAGCAGACCAAGGCAAACTGCCGCATCATTGCCGAGAACAGGGACAATACCATAAAAGCATTAAAGGAGCTTGGCTTTGAAACGACAGATTCCAAATCAAACTTCATTTTCGCAAAGAGCGATAAGATAAGCGGAGGAGAATTATACTCTGAGCTTAAGAAAAAAGGCATACTTGTGAGACATTTCGATAAGGAACGTATCAGGGAATACAACCGTATCAGTGTAGGCACAAAGGAACAGATGGATGCATTTTTAAAAGCGGTTTCTGAGATCCTGGAGGAAACATCAATATGAGAAAAGCCGAAATCAAGCGTGATACAGCAGAGACAAAGATAAGCCTTAAACTCGATCTTGACGGTAGAGGGAATTCTAAAGTTTCTACCGGAGTGGGTTTTCTTGATCATATGCTGACACTTTTTGCAAAGCACGGACACTTTGATCTCGAGATAAGCTGCATAGGAGATACTCAGGTGGATGATCATCATTCTACAGAGGATATAGGCATCTGTCTCGGAAAAGCCTTTGCAAACGCTCTGGGGGACAAGGCAGGCATATATCGCTACGGCGACATTACACTTCCTATGGATGAGGCTCTGATACTTGCGGCTGTTGATATATCCGGAAGGTCATATCTCGGATATGCTCTTGAGATACCGACAGAGAAGGTCGGAAGCTTTGATACCGAGCTTGTTGAGGAATTCTGGACAGCATTTACATCCAATGCGGGGCTTGATCTCCACCTGAGACAGCTTGCCGGTAAGAATTCACATCATATCATTGAGGGAGCCTTTAAGGCTGCCGGACGCGCATTGAGGAAGGCTGTTGCCATAGATCCGGATTTTGCTGATGAAATGCCAAGCACCAAAGGCGTGCTGTAAGTCAGTAAATGCTTACGAAGGGCTGAAACTAAACTGGAAGGCGCAGTCTGAAAGCAAACAGGAAGGCGCTCTAGGAAACAGGTATGTAGATACCTCTATATATTTGAACAGGCTGTCGGCGCATGCCGGATTATGCCAATCTCAGGCAGAATAAAGAATGAAAGTTGTTAGGTAGAGCATATGTTAGCCATCATTGATTACGGAGTGGGCAACCTTTTCTCACTCAAGAGTTCCATAGAAGCAATAGGTACGGAAAATGTCATAACAAGTGATCCGTCCGTTATTAAAAATGCAGATCATATAATATTGCCCGGAGTCGGAGCCTTTGGAGATGCGATGGATAAACTGCGTTCCACAGGACTTGACAAAACTGTTATCGAAGCTGCTGCATCAGGGATACCGCTCCTTGGAATATGTGTCGGCATGCAGATGCTTTTTACGAAGGACTTTGAATACGGTGAGCATGACGGACTTGATCTTATACCCGGAGAAGTTCGTGACATAAGAGAGATAATCTCACCGGAGCTTAAGGTTCCGGAGATAGGCTGGAACTCGCTCCATATAACAAAAAATAAGTCAAAGCTCTTTGACGGCATTAAAGAAGGAGCTTATGTGTACTTTGTTCATTCTTATTCCGCAGTAAAATGCGATAAGGACATAAGTGCACTTACCGATTACAGCGTTCCTATAACTGCCGCAGTAGAGTCTGCAAATGTGTACGGCACTCAGTTCCATCCGGAAAAAAGCGGAGCGGTAGGACTCAGGATACTTGAGAATTTCTGTCATATAGCGTAAGGAACTCAGACTTGGGAGCTTATGCTGATAGCTTAAAGCAAGCCGAACGCGTGATAGAGAAATCTTTTTGGAGAGCTTAAAGAAAGCAGTATTTGGAAATTTCCATCGCATAGCTTAAAGCAAGCACGAAAGCAAACGGAACAAGGGAAACATTTTCATAAATAAGGAGAATAGATATATGCTGATATATCCTGCCATTGACCTCTACAAGGGAAAGGCTGTCAGATTGTATAAGGGCGATTACGAACAAATGACGGTATATTCGGAGCATCCCATTGAGATCGCCTTGGATTTTGAGGCTAAAAATGCAGAATGCATACATATGGTTGACCTCGAGGGTGCAAAGAACGGTGACACGCCGAATATTGATACTGTTAAAGAGATAGTTGCCGGAACAAAACTTTTTTCCGAGATAGGCGGCGGAATACGAAGCATGCAGGTGATAGATAAGTACCTTAATGCCGGAGTTAACAGAGTTATACTCGGTACTGCCGCGGTAAACGACAGAGCTTTTCTTGAGGAAGCATCAAGGGAGTTTAACAAGGCACTCGCCGTAGGAGTAGATATACGTGACGGCAAGGTAGCTATCAAGGGCTGGACGGAAAAATCCGAGCATGACGCTTTTCAATTCTGTCATGAAATGCAGGAAATCGGTATAAAGACTATCATCTGCACGGATATATCAAGAGACGGGGCAATGAGAGGAACCAATCTTGAACTTTATAAGGAGCTCTCCGAGCAGCTGTCTATGGATATAATTGCTTCAGGCGGAGTGTCAAGCATGGATGATGTCATTAGGCTTCGTGACATGAAGCTCTACGGAGCCATAATAGGCAAGGCATATTATACCGGTGCGATCAGACTTGATGAAGCCGTGCGTCTTGCTAAGTTAGAGTAAAAGCTGAAGCTGCAAGTATAGAAAAAACGTGCAGATCACAAAGTAAAATCAACAGGCAGTACGTAGATACAGAAAAATCTGCAGTCTGCAAGGCAGAGTACAGATTATAGGATATTAGGTGTGAAAAAGGAAAAAAGATGCTTACCAAGAGAATAATTCCTTGTCTCGATGTACGGGACGGCAGAGTGGTCAAGGGCGTGAATTTCGAAGGGCTGAATGATGTTTCATCGCCGATAGAGCTTGCACGCTATTATAGTGAAAACGGTGCCGACGAGCTGGTCTTTTATGATATAACGGCATCTGCCGAGGGCAGAAAGCTGTTTACCGATATATTGACGGAGGTGGCTCATCAGATATTTATACCGCTTACTGTGGGCGGCGGTATTAACAGTGTGGAGGACTTTGGCAGAGTCTTAAAATGCGGGGCCGACAAGGTTAGTGTAAACTCGGGAGCCATAAGGAATCCGAAGCTTATACCTGAGGCTGCAGCAAAATACGGCAATCAGTGCGTGGTCATCTCTGCCGACGTTAAGAGAGTAGACGGAGAGTTCAGAGTCTTTGCGAAGGGCGGAAGAGTCGATACGGGAATGGAGGCTATAAGCTGGATCAGGTCCTGCGTAGATAACGGAGCCGGAGAGGTAGTGCTTAACTCAATAGATACCGACGGTGTAAAGAAAGGCTTTGATCTGGAGATGCTTGAAGCCGTAAGTAATGCCGTGGATGTTCCGGTAATAGCTTCCGGTGGAGCAGGCTCCATAGATGACTTTGTAAAGCTCTTCAAGACCTTGCCCAAAGTCGATGCCGGACTTGCCGCTTCGATATTCCATTTCGGTGAGGTAAGCATAACGGAACTAAAGGATAAGCTGAGTCGTGAAGGCATAGCCATGAGACTTATGTAAGATTGATTATTTTTACGGGAGACGATATGATAAACATAGATGAACTTAAATTCGATGAAAAGGGACTTATTCCGGCGGTAGTAGTGGATGCCTACAGCAAGAAGGTGCTCACAGTTGCATATATGAATAAGGAGAGCCTAAGGATATCCATGGAAAAAGGACTTACCTGTTTCTGGAGCCGTTCCAGACAGGAACTCTGGCTGAAAGGTGAGACCTCAGGCAACTATCAGCATATAGTATCAATAACAGCAGATTGCGATAAGGACGCGCTTACAGTAGTTGTCGAAAAGGACGGTCCTGCCTGCCACCTCGGTACGGATTCATGCTTTGAATATCCGGTTTGGCAGAGCGAGGAAAGACATGAGTTTTCTCTCGAGGGCTTGTATGAGCTGCTTGAAGGCAGAAAAAAGGATATGCCGGAAGGCTCTTATACTTCTTATCTCTTTGAAAAGGGTCTTGATAAGATACTTAAGAAGGTCGGAGAGGAATGTACAGAGGTCATTATTGCAGCCAAGGCTGAGGATAAGGCAGAGACTATATATGAGATCGCGGATCTTGCCTATCATGTAATGGTACTCATGGTAGAGAACGGAATCAGCGTTGAGGATATACAAAAGGAGCTTGCATCACGTCACATCATCGATCACAAGGTCAAGCAGGAGAAGATGACTCATTAACTTTGATTTTTAATGCAGGCATTGAGCGGAAAAGGCAGCTTCTTAAGCAAAAGTGCTTTCATTAAGTATGGTATGATGCTTTGGTCTTATGTCTAGGGCGGTTTCCAAGCTTAACAATTCTCCGGCGGCAGGCTCTTCGTCGAATTTTAGACATGAATATCATAATATGCAGGTGACTAGAAATGATTACAGCGGATTTTCATACTCATACCAAATACTGCGACGGCAATAACACTCCCCGCGAGATGGTACTTCAAGCTATAGCCGACGGCATGACAGCCATCGGCTTCTCCGGTCATGCATATACTTCCTTTGACGTGGAATGGTGCATGACACCGCAAGGAACCGAAGATTATATCAGAGAGATTGCCGGGCTGAAGGCGGAATTCGGAGATAAGATACGTATATATCACGGCACGGAATATGATTATTATTCCGACGGACCAAAAGACAATATGGAATATATTATCGGCTCGGTGCATTATGTGGAAAAGGACGGTGTACGCCGCAGTATAGATGAGAGTCCGGAGTGCTTAAGAGCCATAGTAGACGAGATGTTTGACGGCGATCCCATTGCCTGTGCCGAAAGCTATTACGAGAATGTCGGCAATGTGGTCGAAAAGACCGGAGCGGATATTATCGGTCATTTTGATCTTATCTGTAAGTTTAATGAGGTCGATCATATGTTTGATACCTCTGATGCGCGTTATATCGCCGCATGGAAAAAGGCGGCAGACAAGCTGCTTGAGACGGGCAAGATATTTGAGATAAACACGGGAGCAATATCCAGAGGCTACAGAACCAAGCCTTATCCTGCCACCGATATAATAGATTATATCGGTAAGCGAGGGGCAAGCTTCATCTTATCCAGCGACAGCCACAGCACAAAGACCTTGCGCTTCGGCTTTGATGAATGGGAACGATATATAACAGAACGGGGATATAAGCTTGTAAGAGATCTCTTCGAGAGCTAAAGCAGGCTTTAATACAATATTATAGAGTGAGTGGTGACAAAGCTTTGGAAGACTTAGGTCTTTAATGAACTGCGTTGTACTTCAAAGCTTTTCAGGGGCTGGTGCGTGATGCATCGGTCTCTATTATAATCCCCTGATTTCGAAACAAAAGTTTCTCATCAGTCCCAGCCCACCCACAGCGGTAGCTTCTGCTGTGCAGAAGCAAAAGAATGTATTGCGATATTTCGATAATTATCAGATATGTAAGTTTCAGGATATTAAATCCAAACATAACTGAAAAATGCAGATATATTTTCATCAACACAGAAAAAATTGTTTACATAAAATGTACAAAAATAGGAAAACAATAATGTACATTATTCAAAAGCAAGATATGCTATACTCCAATCAAAGCATAAATCATTTCTAAACATCAATTCTTAGAGCTGCAAAGGCAGCCGTCCGAAT
>CAKRTC010000026.1 GCA_934402055.1 uncultured Lachnospiraceae bacterium
CCACAAGAAAATCATAAAATTTGACAAAAAAACAAAGCCATACAAGGCTTTTAGCGTTTTGGGGTGTCAAACTTCCGGGATGAATGTGCCGTGATACTCATTTTTTTTATCTAAAAAACATATGAAACAGTATTAATGGTGCTTGTATATTATTACAGATTAAATTATAATAATGCGCATGATTGAAAATAGAGCGGAGGTTGGATAATTGTTTAGTATATCGGGTTTTGAGAAAACCTTTGAATATCTCGACCTGTTTAAACAGGGACTTATATGCACGGTTTCACTGTCTTTTTTCACAGTTCTCTTTGGTTTTATGCTTGCACTTGTGCTTGCAGTGATGCGTCTGTCGGATTTCAGACCGTTCAGATCGCTTGCACTTACCGCAGACGGTCATGAGAAGGAGGAGGGCTTTGCTGCTGCACTCAGTCGCTTTAATCCTATCAGCTTCATAGCAACCGTATATGTGGAAGTATTCAGAGCCACACCTATGCTGGTACAGCTCTTTATTATTTACTATGTAGTGTTTGCCAATGTCAGCTTTCCTACATATAAGATATTCGGCTTTATAAGAACAGACAGATTTATCCCGGGTGTCGTTGCTCTTGCAATGAATTCCGGTGCATATCTTTCCGAAATCATCAGAGCCGGTATCCAGTCTATCGACGGAGGACAGACCGAGGCGTCACGTTCACTCGGACTTTCTCAGTTTGAGACTATGAGATATATCATACTGCCTCAGGCAATCAAGAATATACTTCCTCCTATAGCAAACGAATTCGTAACCATCATCAAGGAGTCTTCGATCTGCTATACCATCGGAGTTCAGGATATCATGTATGCGGTATCCGCTACAAAGGGAGCAACCTACAGAGTTGCCGAGCCGCTTGTAATTGCGACCTGCGTATACTTCTGTCTGACCTTCCCGACCTCCAAGATCATTGCATATTTTGAAAGGAGGATGAGACGTGGAGACAAGAGATGAGGCTTTGATTTCGGTCAAGGGTCTGTGTAAATATTACAACAAGGGCGCTATCAAGGCGCTTGACGGAATTTCTGTAGATATAAACAAGGGAGACGTAATGGTTGTTATCGGTCCTTCGGGTTCCGGTAAATCCACCTTCCTGCGCAGTCTTAACCTTATGGAGCATCCTACCGACGGAACTATTCTTTTTGACGGAGTAGACATTACCAAGAAGAAGATACAGGATGAAAACGGCAAGTGGGTCAAACTTGATATCGATCAGCATCGCCGTAAGATGGGCATGGTGTTCCAGCATTTCAATCTGTTCCCGCATATGACTATTCTGGACAATATCACGCTTGCACCGACCAAGGTCAAGGGTGTTAGTAAGGCAGAGGCAGAAGAGAAGGCACTTGAGCTTTTGGACAGAGTAGGACTAAAAGACAGGGCAAAGGCTTATCCGATACAGCTTTCGGGTGGTCAGAAGCAGCGAGTTGCCATAGTCAGAGCGCTTGCAATGGAGCCACAGGTAATGCTTTTTGATGAGCCTACCTCGGCACTTGATCCGGAGATGGTAGGAGAGGTACTTGATGTTATCAAGGAGCTTGCACATGAGGGTATGACTATGGTTATAGTCACACATGAGATGGGCTTTGCAAGAGAGGTCGGAAACAGAGTGCTCTTTATGGCAGACGGTAAGCTGCTTGAGGAGGGTACACCGGAGGAGATCTTCGAATCACCGAAGCATCCGAGACTTCAGGATTTCCTGAGCAAGGTACTTTAAAAAGCTGTGTTCCGGCAATGTACGGATAACAGAAAAGATTTACATTATTTACGTAAGCATCGATGCCAAAGCAAGACAAGTGATATTTGTCAGGCTTTGGCATTATTTAAGACAAGGGGTGAAATGAGATGGATAAGTATAAGCAGACGGCAGTAGATGCCATAGAAGCAAAGCATGAGATGATCGAAGCTGCGGCAGATAATATATGGTCGCATCCGGAGCTTTCACTCTGTGAGCATTATGCATGCGATATGTATTGCGAGCTTTTGGAGAAAGAGGGCTTTGATGTCAAGAGGAATATCTCAGGTATAGAGACTTCGTTTTCGGCAAGCTTCGGATCGGGAAGACCTATTATAGCAATAACGGCTGAGTATGATGCCTTATCCGGTCTTTCACAGAAGGCTTTCTGTACAGAAAAAACACCGAGAGATACAGGCGATACCGATAGTGATGCGGGACACGGCTGCGGTCATAATCTCTTAGGCGCAGGCGCATTTGCGGCAGCTTTGGGAGTTAAGGCTTATCTTGAGAAATATAAGGAAAGCGGTACGGTGATCTTATACGGCTGTCCGGGAGAGGAAGGCGTTGCCTCCAAGGCATTCTTTGCAAGAGACGGTGTTTGGGATGATATAGATGCCGCGCTCAGCTGGCATCCGAATGACTGCAATGAGGTCGCTATAGGCAGATCCAATGCATGTATACAGTATATGTATCATTTTAAGGGAGTAGCCGCTCATGCTGCCGGTAATCCGGATATGGGAAGAAGCGCACTTGATGCGGTTGAACTTATGAATGTAGGAGTTCAGTTCCTGCGTGAGCATATGAGCTCAAAGGCACGTATCCATTATGCTATAACCAATACCGGAGGAATGAGTCCTAATGTCGTTCAGGCAGAGGCAGATGTGCTCTATATGGTTCGCTGTGATAAGGTGTCTGAGGCGCTTAAGCTCCAGGCGAGAGTAGATAAGATCGCAGAGGGAGCTGCACTTATGACGGAGACGAGCTTAACAAAGCAGTTTGTGGACGGACTCGCGGATACTGTGCCGAATCAGACCATTGAAAGGATACTTTATAAGAACTATAAGGAGCTTGGAGTTCCGGAGCATAATGCTGAGGAAATTGCATTTGCAGACAGCATTATAAAGAGTTATGAAACCGTCGGCGCTGCAGGAAGCGCAAGTCCTTACAGTCCGGAGTATGCCGAGATGGTTGAGGAGCAGAGAGCCGGACGTTCAATGAATGACTTCCTGCTGCCTTATTACGAGGGAGATACCTTCAGACCGGGTTCTACGGATGTCGGAGATGTGAGCTGGAATACTCCTACGGCGCAGATACATGTTGCGGCATGGCCTAACGGCTGTCCGGGACACAGCTGGCAGAGCACTTCATCTGCCGGAAGCAGTATAGGACGCAAGGCTTGCATACATGCAGGCAAGGTACTTGCAGCTGCCGCAGTTGAGCTTATGCGTTCACCTGAGGTGCTTAAGGAAGCAAGAGCGGAGTTTGAGAAACGTACCAAGGAAGGTTACAATTGCCCTATTCCTAAGGGGGCTGTGGCAAAGGCTGTAGTTTAACATTTTTATTACAATAATTTTAACTTCATTGATTTGAATGAAGCCCTATGTTATATCTGTCAGTACATTGGCGTGGTATATATTCGTTTATACCCGACAAATTGCATTCGCGATAAGGATGCTGTACAAAGAACAGATGCGGCATAGGGCTTTTTGTTCTCTGAGGGGAGAGCTTGATATTTGCTCGGATCAGCCGATATCACTGTAAACGGCATAACGGAGAGATGATATGTTATCGATAACAAGACTGGTTGTAGGATATGTAAGCACAAACTGCTATATAGTAAATGATGACGAGCTCAAAGAGTGCGTTGTAGTGGATCCCGGTGACAATGCCGACGGAATTGCGGCAAAGATTGAGGAGATGGGCAGCAAGCTTACAGCTATACTTCTTACTCACGGGCATTTTGATCATATTATGGCTGTTCCGGAGCTTGAAGCCAAATATAAGGACATTCCGGTATATGCACATAAGGAAGAAAGGGTACTTCTTGAGGATGCGGCCGTAAATGAAAGTAAGGGCTTTAAGAGACCTACGGTTATCAAGGGCGTGCATTATCTTGAGGACGGTGAGGAATTTGAACTCATCGGAGTTAAGTGGAGAGTGATAAGTACTCCGGGACACACTATAGGCAGCTGCTGCTATTACATGCCGGATCAGGCTATACTGTTCTCCGGAGATACTCTTTTTGACGGAGACTGCGGCAGAACAGATCTTGCAACAGGCAGCACCAAGGACATAATTCACAGCATAAGAGAGGTGCTTATGCAGCTTCCCGATGATACTCAGGTTCTTCCCGGACATGAGACATTCACGACTATAGGAAGAGAGCGAAAGCAGAATACCGTTATGCGCATGGGAGGCTTCTGCTGATTTTGCAGGAGTCGGATCCATGAGGCATTTTAAGGAGGTTTAATGACTAAAATATACAAAACTGTATTTTGGGTACTGGCGGCAAGCATATGTATTGTGATATTATCTATCAGACCACTGGCAGCAGAGTTCAATACGGAAGCTAAGTCCGGGACAGGCACGGGCTATACCGTGATCGGAAACGGAAGCGGCGGATCCGGCGAGATAGTGATTAGGACTATCAATGCTGCGGAAACTAAGTCTGAAAGTAATAAGTCTTTGGGTAATACCGATAATGCCGATCCGGTCAAGGCAAAGGAAGTTTCGGCAGCAGAGACGCAGTCCGGCAATAATATCGTGAGCGGAAGCGGAGATGATACCGTGTACAGCTTTGAAGGAAAGCAGTACACGAAGGAGTCGCTCTATGGCAGCCGTACACTTACCGGATATGCGGCTGAGGAAAGCGGTACCGATATGACTTATTCGGGAAAGAGAGCCAAGGCTCATCATACCGTAGCTACTCCTTCGGATATACCGCTCGGAACGGTGATAATCATCGAGGGTATCTCGGGACCGAACGCATCAATGTATAACGGTGTATATGTTGTTGAAGACAGAGGCGGAGCAGCTCTTGAATCCAAGGGACTTATCGATATCTTCTGTGCATCGTATGACGAGGCATATGCCGTAACTGCAAGTGGTTGGAATAAAGCAAATATTTACATAGCCAAAGCAGTACAATGAAATCGGATTTAGAATTATATATACACATTCCTTTTTGTGAAAAAAAATGTAACTACTGTGATTTTCTGTCATTCAAAGCAGGAGCGGATACTCAGGCAGATTATGTATCACAGTTGAGAAAAGAGCTTACGGTAATGTCGTCGCAATGCGCAAATTACACGGTAAGCTCTGTTTTTGTGGGCGGAGGAACACCGTCCTTACTTCAGGCATCTCAGTTAGAAGATATTATTTCAGTGATAAGACGCTGCTATGATGTTACAGAGGATGCCGAGATAACTATCGAGTGCAATCCCGGCTCGGTAATGAGGCATAAGCTTGCAGCATACAAAAAAGCCGGAATAAACAGATTGAGTATAGGCTTGCAGTCGGCCGATAATGCCGAGCTTAAGCTCCTGGGGCGCATACACAGCTATGAGGAATTTCTTAAGACCTATCAGGCTGCACGTATGGAGAAATTCGACAATATAAATGTAGATCTTATAAACTGTATCCCTATGCAGAGCATGACGAGCTGGCGAAAAACCTTGCGCAGTGTGACCATGCTTAAGCCCGAACACATTTCCATCTATAATATGATAATAGAACCGGGCACACCGTTCTATGAAATGAAGCAGGAAGGCGTGCTTATGATGCCGTCGGAGGATGAACAGGCTGAGATCGATGAATTTACCCGCAGCTTTATGAAGAAGTCAGGCTATGAGAGATATGAATTCAGCAACTGGGCAAAACCGGGACATGCATGCAGGCATAATCTCGGATACTGGCAGGGCGTACAGTATCTCGGATTCGGTATAGGTGCCGCATCATACATGAACGGATGCAGATGGAAGAACACTTCCTCTATAGAAGAGTATATATATGCTCATTTCGAGGAAGATGGGATGCTGGCTGTGCAGGGAATACGCAGGGAATTCAAGGAGCTTAGCCGGGAGGAAAAAATGGAGGAGTTCATGTTCCTGGGCTTAAGATGTACAGCCGGGGTTTCCGAGATGAATTTCAAGGGACGTTTTGGTGTGGGAATTGCGGATGTCTACGGAGAGCAGCTTGCCAAGTATACGGCTATGGGGCTTATGGAGCATGAGAGCGGAAGGTATCGCCTGAGTGAGAGGGGCATTGAGGTGAGTAATATTATTCTCAGTGATTTTCTGTTGGATAGAAATTGAGGTATTCGCAAATTGCTGCGCAATTCGCTCATAAGGATGCGGGGCTTAAGAGTCAATGCTTATAATATGAGCTGATTACTTGCGTAATCACGTGTAGGCGCACCCTATATTCGCAAATTGCTGCGCAATTCGCTCATAAGGATGCGGGGCTTAAGAGTCAGCACTTATAATATGAGCTGATTACTTGCGTAATCACGTGTATTTACAAGTAAATACACGTATTCCGTCCGACAATCGAATGCCTTTATATGCAAGCATATACGGCATTCAATTATCGTCCGGGCTCATATTATAAATTTCACATGATGAACACATTTAACCGCTTGACTTTTGTCAGGCGGTATTATATTATACCAGTGTTAGCAATCGAAGGATAAGAGTGCTAACAAAGATAAAGGATGAATCGGTGTTGAGATAATGGAATTGGATGAGAGAAAAACAGTCATATTGAAGGTTATCATCAAGAGTTATCTTGAGACGGGTGAGCCGGTGGGATCGAGAACGATCTCAAAGCTTTGCGGACTTAATTTAAGTTCTGCGACAATTCGTAACGAGATGAGCGATCTTGTTGAGATGGGCTATATAGAGCAGCCTCATACATCTGCGGGACGTATTCCTACGGATAAGGGCTATCGCTTCTATGTAGACAGCATTGTCAGTGAGAATGACCGCAAGATGACGGCTATGACCTCTCAGATGCTTGAGAGAGTGGATAAGCTTGAGCTGCTTCTTAAGAACATAGTCAGAGCACTTGCAAGCGATACCAATTATGCCGCACTTATCAGCGGACCCAACACTTCAACTGTCAAGATCAAGTATATTCAGCTCAGTGTTCCGAGTGAGGAGCAGGTACTGATGCTTCTTGTGCTTGACGGTAATGTCATCAAGAATGAGTTACTCAACATTGAGGAAAGCATGGATTATGAGACAGCCATGAACCTCACCGTTATGATGAATAATCATCTGAGCGGATTGAGTCTCAGGGAGATCACTCCTAAGCTTATCACCGATATTATGGTTCAGGCAGGTGCCCAGAGCAGTAATGTCAAGATCATACTCGATGCCATAGTCGAGATGCTTGAGCAGGGTGAGAGCAATCACGATATATTTACGTCGGGAGCCAAGAATATATTCAAATATCCGGAGCTTACCGATATAGATAAGGCATCACAGCTTATTTCCGCATTTGAGGAAAAGGATAAGCTCAATGATCTTGTCAACGAAGTTACGGAGCTCAGTGTTACCGAGGGCAACGCAGGAGGCAACATAAGAGTTTATATAGGCGGTGAGGGACCGATCAAGAATATGAAGGATTGCTCGCTGATCACAGCCAATTATGAACTCGGAGACGGTATGACAGGCGTGATCGGAGTAATAGGTCCTAAGCGTATGGATTACGAGAAGGTCATGCATACCATCAACGGTATTAAGGATCAGCTTGATAACAGCTTCTCCGATAAGAATAAAAAGGAAGATGATTGATATGACAGATAAAGACGAAATAAAGACAGAACAGGAAACTGCGGATACAGCCTGTTGTGAAGAAAATACAGACAAAGAGGCAGAACTTAAGGAGACCGAGGAAACTGCAGCCGAGCAGGATGCAGCTGACGAGGCTGAGACTGATAAGACTAAAGGCGGTGCCGAAGAAGCGGACGATAACGCAAAGCCTGATAAAAAGGATAAGCAGATCGAAGAACTTAACGATAAATATAAGAGATTATTTGCAGAGTTCGACAATTTCCGTAAGAGAACGGATGCAGAGAAGGCAGGAATGTTCACCGAGGGAGAGAGAACGGTACTTCTCAAGGTGCTTCCGCTTATAGACAATTTTGAGAGAGCTATAGCAAGTATTCCGGAGGATCAGAAAGAAACAGCATTGGCTGAGGGCATTGATAAGACCTACAAGTCATTTATGTCACAGCTTGCAGAGCTTGGAGTTACTCCGATAGATGCGGCAGGCAAGCCGTTTGATGCCAATCTTCACAATGCTGTAATGCATATAGAAGATGAGGAAACAGATGAGAACACCGTAGTTGAAGAATTCCAGAAGGGATATATGTTCAAGGATAAGGTTCTCAGATATTCAATGGTTAAGGTAGCCAATTAATATATAGTACATTTACGGGATTTTTTACTTTCACAGTTTGGAGGATATAATCATGAGCAAGATAATCGGTATTGACCTTGGAACAACAAACAGCTGCGTAGCAGTTATGGAAGGCGGTAAGCCAACAGTTATCCCTAACGCAGAGGGACAGAGAACAACACCGTCTGTTGTAGCATTTACAAAGACAGGTGAGAGACTTGTAGGAGATCCGGCAAAGCGTCAGGCTATTACCAACCCTGACAGAACCATTTCTTCTATCAAGAGACATATGGGAACAGATTATAAGGTAACTATCGACGGTAAGTCATACACACCTCAGGAGATCTCGGCTATGATCCTTCAGAAGCTGAAGGCAGATGCAGAGAGCTATCTCGGTGAGACCGTATCAGAGGCAGTTATAACAGTTCCGGCTTATTTCAATGATGCACAGCGTCAGGCAACAAAGGATGCAGGTAAGATCGCAGGTCTTGATGTAAAGCGTATCATCAACGAGCCTACAGCCGCAGCACTTGCATACGGGCTTGAGGATGAGAAGGAGCAGAAGGTCATGGTATATGACCTCGGCGGCGGAACATTTGATGTATCTCTTATCGATATCGGAGACGGCGTAGTTGAGGTTATGGCAACCAACGGTGATACTCACCTTGGCGGAGATGATTATGATAATGCCGTTATGAACTGGCTTGTAAGCGAGTTCAAGAAGGCAGAGGGCATAGATCTTTCCAATGATAAGATGGCTATGCAGAGACTTAAGGAAGCAGCAGAGAAGGCTAAGAAGGAGCTTTCGGCAGCTACCACTACAAATATCAACCTTCCGTTCATCACAGCTACACAGGACGGACCTAAGCACCTTGATATGACTCTTACAAGAGCTAAGTTTGATGAGCTTACTGCAGAGCTTACAGCACGTACAGATGTTCCTGTACAGAATGCAATGAAGGATGCAGGCGTTACAAATGCAGAACTTGGCAAGGTACTTCTTGTAGGTGGTTCTACACGTATGATCTGCGCTCAGGATGAGGTTAAGAAGCTTACGGGCAAGGAGCCTTCAAAGACTCTTAATCCTGATGAGTGTGTAGCTATCGGTGCTGCCGTACAGGGTGGTAAGCTTGCAGGTGATGCAGGCGCCGGCGATGTTCTTCTTCTTGATGTTACACCGCTTACACTCAGCATCGAGACTCTCGGCGGAGTTGCTACTCCTCTTATCAAGAGAAATACAACTATCCCGACAACAGCTTCACAGATCTTCTCAACAGCAGCAGATAACCAGACAGCGGTTGATATCCACATTGTTCAGGGTGAGCGTGAGTTTGCTAAGGACAATAAGACACTCGGTCAGTTCAGACTTGACGGTATTGCTCCGGCTCCGCGCGGAATCCCGCAGATCGAGGTTAAGTTTGATATCGATGCCAATGGTATCGTAAATGTATCAGCCAAGGATCTCGGAACAGGTAAGGATGCCCATATCACTATCACATCCGGCTCCAACATGTCACAGGATGATATTGATAAGGCAGTAAGAGAGGCTCAGCAGTTCGAGGCAGAGGATAAGAAGAAGAAAGAGGGAATCGACACAAAGAATGAGGCTGACTCTATGGTATTCCAGACAGAGAAGGCACTCAAGGAAGTGGGCGATAAGGTATCTGATTCCGATAAGGCAGCTGTACAGGCAGATGTTGATGCACTTAAGAATGCTCTTGCAGCACTTCCGGCAGACGGAACACTTACAGACGATCAGATCGCTAACATCAAGTCTCTCAAGGAGAAGCTTATGACATCTTCACAGGGAGTATTCACAAAGATGTATGAGCAGGCTCAGACCGCTCAGGGAGCAGCAGGAGCTCAGGGCAGCGATGCAGGCAGCACTCAGCAGAGCGCACCGCATGACGACAATGTAGTTGACGGTGATTACAAGGAAGTTTGATCGTAATTGACAAACAAAGATAAACATTGTGACTGAATGGCTTTGACATATCAGTTGCACATATTACTATCGATGGCGAAGTATCTTACTTCGCCATACGGTGTGTTTGGAATTATAATAGCTTGAGGATGAAACATGGCTGAAAAAAGAGATTATTATGAGGTATTGGGAGTAGATAAGTCGGCTGACGATGCGACTATCAAGAAGGCGTACAGACAGTTGGCAAAAAAGTATCATCCCGATTCCAATCCGGGAGATAAGGAGGCCGAGGCCAAATTCAAGGAAGCCGGCGAGGCATATGCCGTATTGTCGGATCCGGAGAAGCGAGCTGCGTATGACAGGTACGGTCATGCGGCATTTGATCCGAACTCTGCGGCAGGTCGTGCTTCGGGCTTCGGCGGATTTGATTTTAACGGAATGGATTTCTCCGATATATTCGGAGATCTGTTCGGAGGCGGCTTCGGTTTCGGAGGCGGCGGCTACAGAAGCTATGGTAGTCAGACCGCAGCAAGACGCGGAGCCGATGTCAGAGCTGTGATACGCATCAATTTTAATGATGCCGTATTCGGATGTGAAAAAGAAATAGATATCAATTACAAGGATACCTGTAAGAGCTGCAACGGAAGCGGAGCCAAGGCAGGAACCTCACCGGAGACCTGTCCTAAGTGTCAGGGACGCGGCAAGGTTACCATGATACAGAACAATCCGTTCTTCGGACAGATGCAGACAGTAACAACCTGTCCTGACTGCGGAGGTTCGGGCAAGATAATTAAAGAGAAGTGTCCGGATTGCCGCGGAACGGGATATATTCAGGGCAAGAAGCGCTTTAAGATCAATATTCCGGCAGGTATAGACGACGGACAGGCGATAAGACTTTCAGGTGCCGGAGAGCCGGGCAGCAACGGAGGACCGAGAGGCGATCTGTTGGTTGAGGTTTCGGTAACCGAGGATCCAAAGTTCAAGCGTCAGGGCAACACGATATTCTCAACGATATCCGTTCCTTATGCCAAGATGGTGCTCGGAGGTCCGATACATATCAATACCGTTGACGGTAAGGTAGAGTATCAGATCAAACCGGGAACACCTACAGATACCAAGGTGCGCTTGAGAGGCAAGGGAGTACCGTTTATCAATAACAAGAGTGCAAGAGGAGATCACTATGTAACTCTTATGGTAAAGGTACCTACGGCACTTAATGCCGAGCAGAAGAAGGCACTTAAGGAATATGCTTTAAGCTGCGGAGAAGACCCGGATAAGGTATAAAACAATATCAGGTTTAAGATCGGGATTCATATGAATAGGATCATGTTATAAAGCGGAATCGTAAGGTTCCGCTTTTTGACTTTATACAGTCAAGGTGATAAAATTTATCAAGTGGACTGTTTCAACGGCGAGTGCACAGATCTATAAATAAAATTGGAGAAGATCGTATATGACATATAATGGAGCCGATATAATTTTTCCGCATCTTGGCATTGTGATAAGACATCTAAGTAATCATATATCTCTGTTCGGGAAATTTGATATTGCGTATTACGGAATCATTATCGGAATCGGCATGCTACTGGCGCTGTTTGTTGTAGAGACCGATGCGAGACGCCATGGAAATGACTCAGGCATCTACTATGATTTCTTTATATTTGCAATCATTTTCGGAGTACTCGGAGCAAGGCTCTACTATGTTATATTTGAATGGGACTACTATAAGGGCGACCTTATGCGTATCCTTAATATACGTGAGGGCGGACTCGCCATATACGGAGGTATAATAAGCGGAGCTGTTACTGCTGCGGTTTTCTGCAAGATTCGCAAGATCAGTTTCCTTAAGCTCTCTGACAGCGCTATGCTGGGAGTGCTTGTAGGTCAGTTTATAGGCAGATGGGGCAATTTCTTTAACTGTGAGGCCTTCGGAGGATACACGGATTCACTGTTTGCCATGCGTATCAAAGCTTCGCTCGCCAATCCGTCCATGATTTCCGATGAGCTTGTAACTCACATGATCAATGACAACGGAATTAAATATATACAGGTTCATCCGACCTTTCTGTATGAATCCGTATGGAATTTTCTGACATTTATAATCCTTTATATTTACGCAGGCAAGAAAGAGCCGGGTTCCGGCAACGTCACGATAATGTATTTCTTATGCTACGGACTCGGACGTTTCCTTATTGAAGGACTTCGTACGGATCAGCTCAAGATACCGGGCACGGACTTGGCTGTATCACAGTGTCTGTCATTGCTGCTGTTTGTAAGCATGCTTATCATAATAGCAGTGCGCAGAGCAAAGCATAATAAGGCCGCAGAGGCAGCTTCCGCAAAACAGTAATTTACAATAAATATTTAACTATATGCTGCTATACAAAGAAACACCCTCTTTACCGAAGTTGATCCGGTAGAGAGGGTGCTTTTTGATCTCACAGGAAACTTTGTCCTATAACACTCCTATGAAATCAGGAGTATTCTGCTGAATGTGTACTTGTGCGAAGGGAAAAAGTGTTGCTGTGCATTACAGCAGTGTCTTACTTATGCCTTTTATTAAACAAAGCCTTGAAATGCTCTGCGGCATCCTTAAGCCTGTCGGCAAAGCCTTCCTTATCGATCTCAGCCTCATTAACAGGGGTATGAGGAGAATGCTCCATAAAGTAAGCCTGTGAGTCGAACATATCGGCTCCGCATTTGCGGCCGTATGAGCCGTCGGACATCATGAAGCAGGCCTTGGCTGTATCGCGCAGCTGAGACTGCAATATCCATTTGAGCTGATCCTTCAGATATGGATCTGTAATAGGACAGGCAATCTCTACACGGCGGTTAAGGTTACGTGTCATAAGATCGGCAGAAGCAATGTAGAAACGTTCATCTTCACCGCGACCGAAGAGATAGATACGTGCATGCTCAAGGTAACGTCCGACAATACTGGTGATATGCACATTATTGGAATATCCGGAGATACCCGGCAGTATGCAGCAGATACCTCTGATTATAAGCTGTATCTCGACACCTGCCTTGCTTGCTTCGCTGAGTTTATTCATTACATCAAGCTCGGTTACCGAATTGGCCTTGATGCAGATGTATCCGTCAGGACCTTTTTTGATCTCTGCGTCTATATTTTCGCATATAACATTTTTGATGCCGTATGGAGAAACACAGAGAGCCTTGTAATCGCCGTCAAGATTATTGACAAGCATATTGCGGAAGAAGCAGGCTGCATCCTCACCTATAACATCGGAAGCTGTCATAAGACTGAGATCGGTGTACATGGTATTGGTCTTCTCATTGTAGTTTCCGGTGCCGATCTGTGTGATGTAGTTTAGCTTGCCTCGGGTACGTATGGTTATGAGACATATTTTGCTGTGGCACTTGAAGCCCTCCATACCGTAGATGACCTGACAGCCGGATTCCTCAAGCATCTTGGACCAGGCGAGATTGTTAGCCTCATCAAATCTTGCACGAAGCTCCATAAGTACGAGGACTTCCTTGTCGTTTTCGGCGGCACGGCAGAGTATGTGTGCAATCTTGGACGAGGATGCGAGTCTGTAGATGGTGATCTTGATGGATAATACCTCAGGATCGTCGGCAGCTTCGCTTAGCAGTTTGAGGAAAGGCTCAACCGAATCATATGGATAGAAGAGCATTTTGTCGGATTTTCTTATCTGACTTATCATGCTGTGAGTGCTGCTGATATCCTCAGCTTTTCTCGGAGTATAGGGCTTATACAGCAGAGGCTTGACTGTCTCCTTATCGAGGTCGCCTATCAATGAAAATACATATTTCATATTAAGAGGACACTCATCTACGAAGGATTGGTGTGCTTCAATATTTACTATAGATAAGAGCTTGTCAAAGAAAGGCTTGCTCGGCTTTTGATTCAGCTCAAGTCTTACAACCGAGAGATTATCTCTCTTTTTAAGCAGCATGCTTATCTGACGTCTGAAGTCTTCCTCATTATCGTCGAATTTCTCATCATCAAAGCTTATGTCGGCATTACGTGTAACGCACATAATACATGCCTCATCCACAAAATATGCGTTGAACAAGGACGGCATCATATTGAGCAGGATGTTTTCCGTGCGTACATAACGATTACTGTCGGGAAGCATTATATAGGCGGGAATTGCTTCAGGCATGGAAATGAGACCTATTGCGTTCTTTCCCTTTTTATCGGACAAAAGAGCAACAGCGTGCAGACGCTTTCCTACTATATGGGGAACCGGATGATGCGGCCCGATTATAATAGGAGAGAGTACAGGCAGCATATTGAGCTTAAAATATCTGTTTACAAATTTGGTTTCCTCCGGTGTAAGCTTTGAGACCGGAACATCCTCTATACCGTGTTGCTTCAGGGCCGAAGCAACTGATCTGTATATCTGCTTCTTGAGATTAATAAGCCCCGGTACGGTACGGTATATCCTGTCTAACTGCTCATCAGCCGTAAGTCCTGTCTTATTGTCCTTCTGCTCGGGAGAGAGGTGAGCTATATCAAACAGACTTCCGACTCTTACCATGAAGAACTCATCCAGATTGCTTGAAAATATCGATATGAACTTAAGGCGCTCAAGCAGAGGTACTGTTTCGTCGGCAGCCTCTTCGAGAACACGCTGATCGAATCTCAGCCAGCTTAATTCACGGTTTTGCGTAAACGGATGACTTATTGAGTGCATTTCAGAACTTTTTGACATAAATATCCTTCCCTGACACCATATTTGCTTACTATCAATTCATCGGCATCGAATGCCGTAAAGATATGGTGCAATATCATAATACCCGGAATCATAGTGTGGATTCGGTCAGCCTCAAGCTTAAGTATAAGATTGGCAGCAGCCTTATCTCCCTTAAACAATATGCCGCACAGAGCCTCAAGCTGCTCCGCAGTTATATGTGAGCAGCTTTCCGACAAGCCGAATACCTTGCGGGAAAGCTTCATAACGGCACGAGAGGTACCGCCTACACCTATTATTGGGCTGTGCTTTTCCCTAGGCAGCATGCCGGTATCGTCGATCTCTTCCTTGATCATCTTGTTTATACGCTTCTGTGAGCCTGATCCGGGGATTATATGTTTAACACAGCTCTTGTATAGGCTGAGCGATCCGACATTAAAGCTGACAGACTCAATAGGCTTAGAGTTGTCAAAGGTCACAAGCTCGGTACTTGCTCCGCCGATATCTATGAAGGCACCCCCGGTAATGCTAAGCTCCTTCATGGCACCGGCATATCCGAGGAGAGCCTCCTCACGACCACTCAGCACCTCTATAACAAAGCCTGTAACGTTCTTGATCTCGGCAAGAGCGGATTGGGAGTTGGCTATATTACGGAGTGATGCTGTGGCAAATACATGCGGCTCCGGCAGTCCGAGACTGTCAAGCATATGCTTAAATGTCAAAAGACCGTAGCAGGCACAGGCGATGCCCTCGGTGGAGAGTATTCCGTCCTCTACATATCCGGCCAGACCTGCCATGACCTTTTCTCTGAAGAGAATCTTGAAGCTGTCTCCGTCAGACTCATACAGAGTAAGGCGCATTGAGTTTGATCCTATATCTATTATCGAATATTTCATGCAAATGTTTCCTTATTTCACTGCTTACTGCAAAACAAAGGCTTGCAGGAAACCGGAATAATTCTTCGGGATACACAGAAAGCCTTAGTACATCATAGCGAGTGCTTTACTTTAATTATTCATACTTATCTGTATGATAAACCTACATAATAAAAAAAGCACATAAAGTATGTAAAATTTGAGTAAAGAATGTCCCGCAATCTCGAAGACTGCGGGACAGGATAGTATTTTCAATATTTAATTTTGAATATAAGCAGATCCGATTCATGCTATGCGATATGGGAAATGCTTATATGAAACATGAAAGCTAAAACTTATTGCTCCTTGTTGTAGCTCTCGAGTGTTCCGTCGTCCTGCATCTTTGACATGAGGATCTGCTCTACGTTCATGCCCTCCCAACGTCCGTGAAGGAATCTGTCCTTAATTCTGAACCAGAAGATGATACCAAGGACTACCCAGATACCAAGGATTATGAAGGAAGGTACGCTCAGGAATCCCGGTGATCCCGGTATGAAGGACAGGATGATGAAGAATGCCGATAATACTGTACCTATTGCACTTATTATCATCTGTCCGGTGAGACCCTCTTTCTTTGACATCATAGTTGCTGTTGCACAGGTATAGGTGAAACCAACAGCAGCGCCTACGCAGGTCATATCAACTATCCATACAAGTACGTTTCTTCCGAAGAACGGGCAAACGATAGATATTGCAAGAAGGAAATATGTAGCCTTGTCAGGTGTTCCGTACTTAGGATGAAGCTCACCGAAAACTGCCGGAAGAGCATCAGCGTAAGACATTGAGAACAGAAGACGGCTTGCTGCGAGGTAGAATGCGTTCATACCGGAAAGTACGGCACAAAGCATTGCTATACCTATAAATACAAGTCCTATGCGTCCTATTGAACTAAGCACCATCTCACCTGTAGCCCAGTCAGGGTTGGTAAGCATCATAGCTCCCCAAGGCTGTACAACAGCTGTGATGAATACAACTGCAGCATAGATGCATGCGCCTACCATGATAGCAGCTACCATAAGTCCGAGAGCTGCCTTATGTGAGAAGCTGTACTCCTCGGCGGCCTGCGGTATGCAGTCAAAACCAACGAAGCAGTAAGGTGCGTAGCATGCAACTGCTATGATACAAGCGAGACCGCCCTTAGGAACTACTTCACCGTTGCTTATCTCTGCGAACATAGGCTTAAGGTTATTGAAATCAGGCTTTGTAAGCAATACGCCTATAAGAGCAAATAGTACAGAACCTACAAGCAGTACGGCAACTGTGGTCTGGAACCAGCCTGCCGACTTAACACCCTTAACGTTCATATAGCCGAGTACAAGGATGAATGCACAGCTGAGTAATGCTTCACCGAGGTAGACCTGCCAGCCGGCGACGTTCCATAACGGACAGAACTGGAATACTCCCGGGAAAAGATAACGGGTGATAAGTCCGATCGCTGTACTGTTAAGAGGAATAAGTGACCAGTATCCGAGAACGATCATCCATCCGCAGATAAAAGCGTGCATCTTTCCGAAGGAAGCATCAGCGTATACGAACTCTCCTCCCGAAAGTGGGAATTTCTTGATGCAGTAACCGTAGCTGATAGAGATGATCGACATTACAGCGCCGCCGAGCAGAAGACCGATGATTGCACTCGGGCCTGCTTTTGGAAGGAAATTGGTACCGGGCATAACGAATGTGCCCCAACCGATGATTGCACCGAGCGCAAGCGCCCAGATATCCATTTTCTTAAGGTCCTTTTTAAAAGCACCGGTTTGTTGTTTCTCAGATGACATTTGGTAACCCCCTTTTTCTGAATATTGATAAATATTTATCAACAACATCGATTGTAACTTAGCTTTTATGATTGGTCAAATGCAATATCAATAATTGAAGTAGGAATATGAGTGCAAAAACTGTGAAAAGTGCACAAAAATGTTTGAAAACACCCTCAAAACAACAAAAAATATCCTATCAAACCATTTATACATGACTAAGGACACATAAAAAATGCTAATAAATAAACGATAAACATTTTGCGTTAAGTTGAAAAATTTCTTAATAATGTTTGAAGAAAGATAGGTACTTTCTATTGACTTTTCCGTGTTTTTCTCTAAAATTTAACTAAAAGGTGTCAAAAAGTGTAAGTAAGTGTAAGAAAGTGTCAAATACTCAATGTTAATGGGCGAATACAACCACACGATCGATGCAAAAGGCAGGGTAACCATACCTGCCAAGTTTCGTTGTGAGTTGGGCGACCATTTCGTTGTCACCAGAGGACTTGCAAACTGCCTGTCGGCATATTCTTATGAAAGATGGCAGAAGATAGAAGAGAATCTGAGCAAGATCTCACTTACCAACAAAGCAGGAATGAAGCTTACCCGTCTTATATTGGGCAATGCCATAGAGTGCGAGGTCGATAAGATGGGAAGGATACTTATTACTCAGACACTTCGTTCCAAAGCAAATCTTGATAAGGAAGTAGTGCTTATAGGACTCGGAGACAGAATAGAGATATGGAACAAGGATGCCTGGGCAGAGGTTAACTCCGAGGATGCATTTGACAATATGTCAGATGAAGAACTTGATGCACTTGAGGGCATAGAGCTGTGAGTGAATTTTCGCACATATCCGTGCTTTTAAACGAAGTAATAGAAGGACTTGAGATAAAACCCGACGGGATCTACGCAGACGGAACAGTCGGCGGAGGCGGACATTCCTATGAAATAGCCGCAAGACTCAGTGATAATGGCAGACTCATAGGAATAGACAGGGATGAGGATGCCGTAAAGGCAGCGAGCGAGAGACTTGCCTGCTATGGGGACAAGGCAAAAGTGGTCAGGGGCAATTACCTTGATGCCGTTAGTATATTAAAGGGGATGGGCATCACTGGAGTTGACGGATTTCTTCTTGACCTTGGCGTATCGTCTCACCAATTCGATGATGCCGAGAGAGGCTTTTCCTACAGAAATGATGCTCCGCTCGACATGCGTATGGACAGACGTGACGAATTAAGTGCCTACAATGTTGTCAATGAGTACAGTGAATCCGAATTGTTTCGTATTATCAGAGACTACGGCGAGGACAAATTCGCCAAGAATATTGCAAAGCACATTGTAAGGGCAAGAGAAAAAAAGCCTATAGAGACTACCTTTGAACTGAGCGAGCTGATCAAAGCGGCAATACCGGCTAAGATGCGTGAGGGCAAGGGACATCCCGCCAAGAAGACATTTCAGGCAATAAGGATAGAGGTCAACAGAGAACTTGATATACTCAGGGATTCGATAGACGGGCTTATCGATTATCTGAATCCCGGAGGAAGGCTCTGTATTATAACCTTCCAGTCACTTGAAGATAAGATCGTAAAATCTGCTTTCAGAACGGCTGAGGATCCTTGTATATGTCCAAAGGAATTTCCGGTATGCGTATGCGGAAGAAAGTCCAAGGGCAGGGTGATAACAAGAAAGGCTATAACAGCCACCGAGGAAGAGCTTAAGGCGAATAATCGGGCACACAGTGCAAAACTCAGGATCTTTGAGAAAAAAGAAGACTGAGAAAAAAGAAGGGGAAAGGGGATAAAAAAATGGCAGCAGTAAATCAGCGCGAAGCAGCGTATCGCAGAAATATTCGCAATGCCTCATATTATGTTGACGGTTCTGTTGCAAGAGTCCCGGAACCTGCCTTTGCACCACAGCCTGATCAGAGAAGGCACCATCACAGACAGCACAGACCGGATCCGAGATATATGGCGGCTCAGCGTACAAACTGTGTTTCCGTCAATATGCCTATCACCGTTCTGCTGGTAATAACTCTGGTTATAAGTGTATTGGTCGGATACAGATATCTTTGCCTCAAATCATCACTTGATACACATATGAACAGTATCAAGACACTTGAGACAAGACTTGATACTCTTCGCACCGAAAATGATGCACTTGAGAAGAGTATAGACACTTCCGTGGACTTAAATAAGGTCTACGAGGTAGCAACGAATGAATTGGGAATGGTAAGAGTCGGACAAGACAATATCATTCAGTATGATAAGACCGAGAGTGAGTATGTCAAGCAATACGAGGACATCCCGACCGGACAATAAAAAAACAACGGATCGGAATAAAAACAAAAGTTCCAAACGTCTTAGACAATATATGTCAGCCAAACTGTCAGCCTCTGTTATTATAATAGGGCTGGCTTTAGTTGGTTTATTGGCATATATTTTTTATATTCAGTACAACAAAGCGGATGAGTATAACAAGATAGTACTCAGTCAGCGCCAGTCCGAATACGAATCAAGGACTATACCTTACAGACGCGGAGACATTTACGACAGAAACGGAAGTATACTCGCAACAAGCGAGAAGGTATATATAATGATCCTCGATCCTGCACAGATGGTGGATTACGAGGGACGAAAAGAAGACGGCACCGTTCAGCGAAATGTTGTTGAGCCGACCATATCAGCAATCAGCGAATTCTTCGGAGACGATGCGGCAGAGCTTCGCAGTCTGATCAATTCAAATGAATCTTCTTCATACATCAGATATAAAAAGGATATAAGCTACGATCAGAAGCTTGAATTCGAAGCCTATATCGAGGAAAAAAATAAGGAATACAGATCAAGTTCGGAGCTTGCTGTGTCGAAAAACCGTATAAAGGGCATATGGTTTGAGGATAACTACAAGAGAAATTATCCTTACAATGCACTGGCTTCGGCAGTAATAGGCATAGCTTCAACAGACGGTGCTTCGGGCTCGGGAGGAGTTGAGCAGTATTACAATGAGGAGCTTACCGGCATCAACAGACGAGAGTACGGTTATCTTGACGGAGATGCTAATCTTGAAAAGGTAATTAAGCCTGCAGTGGATGGAGACAGTCTGGTGTTGACCATTGATGTTTCCATACAGAATACTGTTGAAAAATATCTGAATGAGTGGAAAAACGGAGAAATAGGTTCAAAATCGGCTGCATGTATAGTCATGAATCCTAAGAACGGCGAGATACTTGCCATGGCAAGCACCAACAGCTTTGACCTAAATAATCCGAGGACTACCGGAAGCTACACCGAGGAAGAAATATACAAGTTCGGACTTAACGAGGCGGTCTCGGATTATAAACTCAAGAATCCCGGACTTACTCCTATAACAACGGCTGAGGTTCCGGATCATTACTCAAGAGAAGAGATAATGAAACTTGGCGAGACCATAGCAATGTATCAGGTCTGGAGAAATATTCCGGTAAGCGACAGCTTTGAGCCGGGATCCACACAGAAGATATTTACTGTTGCCGGAGCACTGGAGGAGAATATTATTTCTCAGGACGCAAGCTTTGAGTGTAACGGACATGTCACCTTGTCAGACGGTATAAACAGCTGGCGTATAAACTGTGTAAACAGAAACGGTCACGGACTTTTGGACGTTATGGGAGGCATCAAGCAATCCTGCAACGTAGTAATGATGAATATTGCTTTTGCAGAGAAGGCACAGACTTTTGTTAAATATCAAAAGATGTTTGGCTTCGGATCAATGACAGGCATAGACCTTCCGGCTGAGGCGAATACTTCAAACATGGGATTTGCAAGTGATGATATCGGAAGAACACAGCTTGCTACAAACTCCTTCGGACAGAACTTCAACTGCACAATGATACAGATGGCTGCGGCATATTGCTCTGTATTGAACGGCGGACATTATTACAGACCGCATGTGGTCAAGCAGATCCTCTCAAGTGACGGAGCACTTAAGAAAGATGTAGAGCCTTTACTGGTAAGAGAAACGGTTTCCGCATCCACCTGCGATTTTCTTAAGAATGCATTAGTTGAAACTGTTGAGAACGGAACCGGTAAGGCAGCCAAAGTACCGGGATACCTTGTAGGCGGCAAAACAGGAACGGCGCAGAAACAGCCGCGTTCCGCCAAGACCTATGTTGTATCCTTCTGCGGTTTTGCACCGGCCGAGGATCCGTCGCTTCTTTGCTATGTTATAATAGATGAGCCGAGTCTGCCGGGTGAGGCGGCAGCGCACAGCTCCTTTGCATCTGAGATATTCTCAAAGATCATGGCAGAGGCGCTTCCGGCTATGAATATCTATCCGAGCGGAAGCACAGCTGATGCAGAAGCCTCCGAGCCTGCACTTCCTGAGGCAGAGGGTGATTCGAAGCAGCCTATGGGCAGTGAAAATGTCGAAAATAATAATGCCGAATCGGAGCCTGAGACAGGAGTGGAGATACTTACCAATAATAACGGTGAGCCTGTATATGAGACTCTTGATCAGGCAGAGACAACAGAAATCAAAGAGAGTGCATCCGATGAATTCATCGAAGGCAATGATGACGGTGGAGAACTTCCGGAGATGCATTATGAAGCAAATTTTGAGACTATAAGCGAGGAGTAATAGTTGATATGGAAAATATTTCTGACATGTTCGGAATAATAACAGCTTTTCTTGCGCTGTGCACAGCCTTTTTACTGACAGTAGTAATGTCACCCTGGTTCATACCTTTACTGCATAGAATGAAATTCGGACAGGAGGTAAGAGATGACGGACCGCAGTCACATCTTAAGAAGCAGGGCACACCGACAATGGGAGGAATCATTTTCCTGATAGCAATAGTAATTGCTTCGCTTACAGGCATGATCAGGCTCGGGCTTGATACGAAAGCACTGCAGATGCTGCTGCTTACGGTTGGTTTCGGAGCTACAGGCTTCCTTGACGACTATTTAAAGATAAAGAGACATAAATCAGACGGACTGAGCCCGAAGCAGAAGCTTGCCATACAGCTTATTATAACTGTGGTCTTTGCGGTTTGGATATTTATAGCAGACGGGGATACAGCGGGACGCATAATGCTTCCGTTTACCGGAGGCAGGGAAAATGCCGTATATTTCAGCCTTCCTATATGGCTGTTTGTTCCGTTTACGGTATTGGTCGTGCTCGGTACAGATAACGGGGTGAATTTTACGGACGGTCTTGACGGCTTGTGTTCATCCGTAACAAGCGTTGTAGCGGGATTTTTTATGCTCATGGGTCTTGTAAACGGGGACAACGGGCTTACCATGGTGTCGGCAGCCGTGATAGGAGGACTTTTGGGCTTCCTGCTCTTTAATGTTTATCCGGCGAAGATCTTTATGGGAGATACCGGTTCACTCGCACTCGGAGGATTTGTTGCCGCAGCTGCCGTAATAAACGGAATGGAGTTGTATATTCCTGTCGTCGGATTCATTTATCTTATTGAGGTAGTATCGGTAATCATTCAGGTAACTTATTTTAAGCGTACTCACGGAAAGCGTTTCTTTAAGATGGCACCGATACACCATCATTTTGAGCTGCTCGGTAATTCGGAAACAAGGATAGTGGCAGCATTTACAATAGTAACTATACTGCTTTGTACAGCAGCATTTATAGGAGCCGTATATTGATCGGGGTTTGGGATATGATGAAGGAAAATAAAAAAGTACTTATTGCCGGAACGGGAAAAAGCGGAATAGCCGCAGCCAAAATGGTCCTTAAGATGGACGGAGAAGTGCTGCTGTATAACAGTAATGAGGATACAGACGGGGAAAGAGTGCTTGCACAGTTCGATGAGGGAGACAGAGTAAGTTTCCTGTGTGGTGAACTCAAGCCCGTTGATTTAAGAAATATTCATCTTGCGGTATTAAGTCCGGGAATTCCGCTTAACAGCGAATTTATAACTCTTTTGGATCGTTCCAAGATCCCTGTGATAGGAGAACTGGAGCTTGCGTATCAGGCATCCAAGGGAAAAATCGCTGCGATAACCGGAACCAACGGCAAGACGACAACTACAGCTCTCGTAGGAGAGATATTAAAGGAACATTTCAAGGATGTTGTCGTTGCAGGCAATATAGGCGAGCCTTTCTCCGAGTATGCCCTGAAGACTAATGAGGATACTGTGAGTGTTGTTGAGGTAAGCTCATTCATGCTTGAGACAATAAGCGAGTTTAAGCCTAATGTCAGCGCAATACTTAATATCACTCCGGATCACCTTGACAGACACGGCAACATGGATAATTATATAAAGTGCAAGAAAGCGATTGCGATGAACCAGAGCGAGGATGATCATATAGTTCTTAATTATATGGATGAGGTCCTCAGAGAATACGGAAAGAGCAAGGCACTTAAGCCTAAGGTGGTATGGTTCTCATCAGAAGAGCTTCCTGCCGAGGGTGAGCTGTTCTATCTTAAGGGTGATGACATCTTCTACAGACATGACGACAAAGATGAGCTCTTTATAAACGTTCATGAGCTGAATCTGCTCGGCAGACATAATTATGAAAATGTTATGGCGGCGGCTGCTGTTGTAATCAAGATGGGTGTATCGGCAGAGGAGATCAAAAAAGTGCTTAAAAAGTTTAAGGCTGTAGAGCACAGGATCGAGTTTGTAAGAGAACGCTGCAGAGTCAGATATTATAATGACTCCAAGGGTACCAATCCGGATGCAGCTATACAGGCACTGAAGGCTATGCCCGGACCGACAATACTTATCGGAGGAGGTTATGACAAACACTCCGAGTATGACGACTGGGTAAAGCTGTTCCCGGGAAAAGTCAAGAAGCTGGTGCTGCTTGGACAGACCAGGGACAAGATATACGAGTGCTGCAGAAAATACGGCTTTGACGAGGTATCCTATGCCGAGGATATGAACGAGGCTGTGAAGATATGTGCATCATTTGCCGATGAAGGAGATTATGTGTTGCTCAGTCCGGCGTGTGCAAGCTGGGGAATGTTTAAAAACTACGAGGAACGCGGAGAAATATTTAAAAGGTGTGTTGAGGAGCTTTAAACTTAGTACTTAACATACGGATGGGAGCATGAATTGACGTCTTACAGGACATCTGATAACTCAATAAGACATTACGGCAGTTCAATGCGGCCCCAAAGGGAAAGAGCCGTCAGGCAAGCCGATAAGGCACAAGAGCCTAAGAGAAAGAAAAACCAGGGCGGAAAGATCAGATACTATTATGATACGAGTCTGTTGTGTGCTCTGATATTCATATTCGGAGTCGGCTTACTTATCATATATTCCAGCTCGCAATATACAGCTCAGCTTAATATGGGAGGCGATTCGGCTTACTTTTTTAAGCGTCAGCTGGTTATTGGCGGAGCCGGACTTGCAGGCGCGATAATAATGTCGTTTTTGAATTACAGGTGGCTGAATCTGTTTGATGGGATAGTAATAAAGGCGGCTTACGGTCTTTCTATATTGGCATTGATCGCAACAACACTTATAGGCACTGCTTCCCACGGAAAAACAAGGTGGCTGACTATATTCGGAGTACAGTTTCAGCCTGCCGAGGTGGCCAAGATAACCATAATACTGATGCTTGCCTGGTTTATAAGGAGGAAAGGCGCTTCCCTAAAAAGACGTGAAAATCTGTTAAAAGCCATAGCAATAGCGGCATTCCCTATACTTATTATGATCAAGCAAAGTATCAGCTCGGTAATAATCGTAGCCTTGATAACTGCTGTAATGCTGTTTGTAGCACTTGACAATACCAAGTTTTTTGCAATCAGCGGAAGTATTGCACTTGCTGTAATAGCGGGTCTTAAGCCGTTGATGTCCTATGTAATACATAAGACCGGATATGCCAACAGACCGGAGGCTTACTTTATAAGACGAGTATTGGGATGGGCTGCACCCGATGTTTTCCCGGATGATGCTTATCAGACTACTCAGAGTTTGTATGCCATAGGCTCCGGAGGTATGCGCGGTCACGGACTCGGTGAGAGTATACAGAAATTCGGAAAACTTCCCGAAGCACAAAACGATATGATATTTTCGATCGTATGCGAAGAATTCGGATTTATCGGTGCTGCAACCTTGATGCTTCTGTTCTTCTATATCATATTGAGGGTATATGATATAGCGAAAAATGCCGATGATCTGTTTGGAACAATGATATGTACGGGAGTTATGGCACATCTCGGTATACAGGTAGTGCTTAATATTGCGGTAGTAACAGGCGTTATTCCTAACACAGGAGTAACACTTCCGTTCATAAGTTACGGAGGCTCGGCGATAATGTTTACCATGCTTGAGATGGGACTTGTGCTGAGTGTAGCACACAGGATACAGAGAAACTGAGTATTCAATTTATTAATAAACAATGATTTTACTGATGCAGTCATTGCCTAACAGGCCATGACTGCATTATAATATTCCTAAATTTATCTGCGGAGATTATTATTACGCATGAGCCGTGATACGGATATCATTTATATTAAGCAGAGGAAAGTAAGGCATTGGGCTGCCTTACTTATTGTTTTGCTTATTTTTGCCATAGGTATGCAGATAAGGATAAAAAATGTTACGGTATTGGGTAATGAGACCTATACGGCAGAACAGGCTGAGGATCTTATTTTTTCGGACTATTGGGACAGAAATACTTTTGTATGTTTGTTCAATTCATTGACAGGAAAAAAGAAAGAAATACCGTTTGTGGACGATTATAAAATCGTTTTGAAAGGACCTTTCGATTGTGAACTAAGATTTTACGAGAAAAAGCCGGTCGGATGTATCAAATACATGAGTAACTACATGTACTTTGACAAAGACGGAATTATGATAGAATCTTCGGATATGAGACTTAAGGGAGTACCGGTCATAGAGGGACTCGAGTTTGGATATATAATTCTCGGTAAGCAGCTCCCTATATCGAATTCACGTCTGCTTAACAGCATTATGAATATTACACAGCAGATGAATCTTTATGAGCTCAACTGCGATGCCATAAAATATAACGATAACAACAATACCGTTACCGCAGAATTGGATAACGGTGATATTGAGGTTTATCTTGGTACGGACGAAGGACTTGCTGCCAAGATATCGGCTCTTAACGATATGCTGCCGGAGATCAGAAACAGGGGGCTTAAGGGGACTCTGGATCTCAGCACTTATGATGACAATGAAAAAGGCAGCGTCAGCAGCTTTAAACTTAGAGAGGATAGTTGAAAAATCAATGACTGAGACAAAACAGGAAAGAGTACAGGAGTGGGGCAGTAAGCTTCCGGTCGGAAGTTTCATTGACATACTTGTTGCAAGTATAACGGTTTCTTTATTTGTCGCTGCCTTTGTAGCAGCGTTTTATACAGGAAAAGGACCGGCGACAATACTTAATGACTGGATAAGGATCATGACCAGTCCGGATCCACTCATAACGGATTATTTTCAGGTGGCAGGTTTGTCTGCGGCGTTCTTTAATGCAGGAGTATGCGGTCTCATATGTACCATGTTTATGATACTGTTAGAAGGAAGCTCCAAGCCGAATTCATTTGCAGGCTACATACTTGTAATAGCTCATTGCTTTTACGGACTCAATCCTATAACTATGATGCCATGCTTTATGGCGCCTATGTTATACATCAAGCTTCAGAAGCTTAAGCTGAACGACAACCTGCATATTTGTATGTTCTCGACCTGCTTTGCGCCTTTTATCAGTGAATTTCTGTTCAGATATACCTTGGGTGATGCCTTTGTACAGGGAGAAGTGCATGTTACCGCATCGGGAATACTGATAGCTGCGATTTTTTCCTTTATCCTGGGATTTGTCGTTCCGGCAATACTTCCGGGAGCAAACGCATGGCATAAAGGCTATAATCTGTATAACGGCGGACTTGCGTTCGGTATATTCGGATTTTTTGTATATAACTTTTTGTATACGAGCTTCGGCGTTCAACCGCCCAAGGTACTCACTTATGTAAATCCGACATATGATGTCGTATCACATTCCTTCGGAATGTTTGTAAATATCTACTTTATAACAATATTCCTGCTGGCTATATTTGCGGGATTTCTGCTTAACGGCAGCAGCTTTAAGGGCTACCGTGAGCTGCTTAGGGATACCGGTTATCGAAGCAGCTTTGCGGACAGATACTCAATGCCTGTCTGTCTTATGAATCTCGGATTTTACGGTCTGACAATACTTTTGTATATCAATTTCGTTATGTTTATTTCCTACGGAGTCGGTTTTACCGGACCGACAACGGGAGCAACCTTTGCTGCACTCACCTTTGTATTTCTCGGACAGCACCCGAAGATAGTATTGCCGATATTCGGAGGATTCATAGGAATATACCTGCTTAATGCGGCAATAGTGACATTGACGGGTCTTAATCCCGGATGGACCATATCAAGTCAGGGGTATATAAATGCCGCAGCCTTCGCAACCGGTATCTGTCCTTTGGTCGGTGTATACGGATGGTTCGCAGGATTTATAGGCGGAATCATTGATGCGGCAATATGCAGCTCCACGAGTGCACTGCACGGAGGTCTGGTACTTTATAACGGCGGATTTACAGCGGGAATAACGGTACTGATGCTGCTGCCTATTCTTGAGCACTATGCTCACAAGAGCAAACGCAGCAGTATACCGATGAGCATGGAGCATTTCTTTATAGTTGAACACGGAAAGGACTTCAGAGATCTTGAATAAGCCGAAAAGTTAAGGGAAAATCGTTATTTATGCATCAAAATAACTTGAAAAAAGCGAGTAAACAACTTATATTAAAGAATATTATGGTATACGGAGAATAATAATGTTAGAAATAAAACTTCCTGAAACAGAATCAGCCGCAAGGATAATCGTTGTCGGAGTCGGCGGAGCAGGTAATAATGCAGTTAACCGCATGATAGACGAGAATGTTGCGGGTGTTGAATTTATAGGCGTTAATACAGATAAGCAGGCACTTCAGTTCTGTAAGGCTCCTACAGCTATGCAGATAGGAGAGAAGCTTACAAAGGGACTAGGTGCCGGAGCAAGACCTGAGGTAGGTATGAAGGCAGCTGAAGAAAGTGCCGATGACCTTGAGCAGGCTCTCAAAGGCGCAGATATGGTATTTGTCACCTGCGGTATGGGCGGCGGAACAGGTACCGGTGCGGCACCTGTAATTGCACGTATCTCCAAGGGACTCGGCATACTTACTATCGGTATAGTTACCAAGCCTTTCAGATTCGAGGCAAAACAGCGTATGACCAATGCCAACGAAGGTATCGCCAATCTCAGGGAGAATGTCGATTCTTTGATCGTTATACCTAACGATAAGCTTCTTGAGCTTGTTGACAGACGTACAACTATGCCGGAAGCACTTAAGAAAGCAGATGAGGTTCTGCTTCAGGCTGTAACAGGTATAACAGATCTTATCAATGTACCTGCGCTTATCAATCTTGACTTTGCAGATGTATCTACAGTCATGAAGGATAAGGGCATCGCACATATCGGTATCGGTAAGGCTAAGGGAGATGACAAGGCGCTTGAGGCTGTTAAGCAGGCAGTTGCATCTCCGCTTCTTGAGACAAGCATCGAGGGTGCATCTGACGTTATCATTAATGTCAGCGGAGATATCAGTCTTATCGAGGCTAATGATGCTGCAATGTTTGTAGAAGAGCTTGCAGGTGAGAATGCAAACATTATCTTCGGTGCCGTATATGATGAGAAGGCGCAGGATGAGTGCACGATCACTGTTATTGCTACAGGTATCGTTGAGAAGAATCAGGCTAAGCCGCAGAGCAAGACAGTTCAGAGAGGCAATATTTTCGCTAACAGAAATACTGTAAATCCTTTCGGGGCACCTCAGGCTAAGACAGAGTTCAAGCCGTCGGAGGAGACTGTTCGCAGAACTCAGCAGCCGGAGACACCAAAGCTTGATTTCGGCTTCTCCAATACCAATACACAGCAGCCGGCACAGCAGGCTCCGCAGCAGCAGACAAGAGCGGCAGGCAATTATCCGCTCAGATCCGAGATGAATAAGGAAATGACTATCGATATTCCGGATTTCCTTAAGAACAGAAGATGATTTCATATAGGATATGATTTAAGGCGAGGCAGTTTATCTGCCTCGCTTTCTTATTGATTAAAGCCGGAGTGCAGTCGGCGAAGCGGAAGCTCGCAGTGTGTAAAAATCAACATGTTATTGTTTTAACGCGTTAAAATGCTTTTGTGCCATTGACACAAACAGGATTTAGGTGTATTTTCTATGCATTACACACAAAAAATAATTAATTGTTTTATTCAAATATATTCATTAGGGGGAATAGCAAATGAAGAAATTTAATGTGGCGATTCTCGGAGCAACAGGAGCAGTCGGACGTGAGATGCTCAAAGTCATTGAGGAGTATAATATTCCCGTAAATGAGCTCAGACCGCTTGCAAGTGCCAAGAGTGCGGGAACAGAGATCGATTTTCAGGGACGTAAGGTCAAAGTAATGGAAGCGACAGATGACAGCTTTGAAGGTATGGACTTTGTACTCGGAGCCGTTCAGAATCCTATGTCCAAGAGATTTGCGCCTGCAATCGTTAAGGCCGGAGCCGTTTATATAGATAACAGTTCAGCATTCAGAATGGATCCTGAGGTTCCGCTTGTGGTTCCTGAGATCAACGGAGAGGATGCTTTTAACAATAAGGGTATCATTGCCAATCCTAACTGCTCTACCATTATTACTCTTATGGCTGTTGCAGGTATAGCCAAGGTTTCTCCTATCAAGAATATGATTGCCTGCACTTATCAGGCTGTATCGGGAGCAGGAATCAACGGTCTTACTGAGCTTGAGGATCAGATGAAGGCTCTTACTGTAGGCGGAGAGATCGTGCACAAGACATTCCCGACTCAGATCGCGGCAAATGTTATTCCGTTCATAGGTGATCTCAAGGATAATCTCTACACCTCAGAGGAGATGAAGATGCAGAACGAAGGAAGACGTATCTTACACCTTCCGGAGCTCCTTGTTACCTGCACTTGCGTAAGAGTACCGGTTATGCGTTCACATTCAATTTCGGTTACACTTCGTACCGAGAGAAAACTCAGCATCGAGGAGGCTAATGAGGCAATCAGAGGCTTTGATGGCGTAAGACTTATTGATGATATCGACGGTCGCTGCTATCCGACACCGCTTGATACTTCTAACCAGGATATCGTATATGTAGGAAGAGTAAGAGATGATCTTACTGATGATCACGGTCTTACACTCTGGTGCTGCGGAGATCAGGTAAGAAAGGGCGCTGCAAGCAACGCGGTTCAGATCATGAAGAAGCTTATCGAGAGAGCTTAATTCAGATCAAAGCAATCTTAATAAAATACTGATAAGGTTAACGGATCCGGGTGTACATGCATCCGGGTCTCTTTGTTTGCGCGCCATGGGCGCGCTCTAACGGGTGAAAGTCCCAAACACACCTAGGCAACGAGGAAGTGTATA
>CAKRTC010000027.1 GCA_934402055.1 uncultured Lachnospiraceae bacterium
GCTTCTTCCGAAGATTTCTTTTCTACTTGGAATCTTCGGGGTCTGTGCATTAATTCTTTATTGGTTTTTATTGTGCTTTGCTGTCGTTCGCGACAGCTTGTTTAATATATCATAGTGTTTCGTATCTGTCAACAACTATTTTATATTTTTTTGAATTCTTTATTTTTCAAAGATTCAAACCGCAGTAGGAGGGATTTGAACCCTCGCGCCGGTTTCCCGACCTACACCCTTAGCAGGGGCGCCTCTTCGGCCTCTTGAGTACTACTGCATACCTGCCAACGTGCATGATGTATTATACTTATGACTTTTACTCTTGTCAAACCCTATTTTTTACTTTTTCTTCACGAGTTTGTTTATTTTTTGTCATTTTCCCCAATATCTGCGTATTACCGGCTATTCAAACAACTATATATTGTGTTTTTACTTTTTTTATTTTTTTGAAATAAGCCGCTTCTTTACGAAGCGGCTCATCTCTTTTACCTAAACTCTATTCTTTTCTCTCAAAATAGTTATGTTTGAAAGAATGACAGCTTATTAATGATTTTATACCGGGATCAATTACTTTAATATCCTCTGCAAGCTTACTTGCAACCGAACTTTTTATTACAGTATGGTTGAGGTATTCATCTTTTACTCTGTTTTATCCTCTTCGGATACAGCTGTATCCTCAGCTTCATCAGAGACTTCTTCAGATGATTCGTCCTCATCATTTCTGACAGCCTTGGCTATACTAACTATGGATTCATTTTTATCACGGTTAACATTCATAAGCTTAACTCCGGAAGTATTTCTTCCTATTACGCTTATTCCTTCTACACCCGTCCTCATCATCTGACCCTGGTCTGTGATGATAAGTATATCCGTACCGTCATTTACAAGCTTTGCCGCTACTATATTTCCGGTCTTATCACTGATCTTGTAGCAGATAAGTCCCTTTCCGCCTCTAGACTGAGCTCTGAATTCGGATACATTGGTCCTCTTGCCCATTCCGAACTCGGATACGGTAAGCAGCATTTCTCCCTGGTTTCCGATCTGCATAGCTATTACTTCGTCGTTATCCGACAAACGCATGCCTATTACACCCATCGAAGCACGTCCTGTAACACGTATATCTGATTCGTTAAATCTGATAAGCATTCCGTGTGCTGTGACAAGGAATATCTCTTCATTACCGTCCGTAAACTTTACTTCGATCAGCTGATCATCTTCTTTGAGAACTATCGCTCTGAGACCGTTGCGGCGTACATTTGCAAAATCACTGAGCGGAGTCTTTTTAATCATTCCGCTCTTGGTTGCCATTACTATAAATGCATCCTCTCTGTATTCCTTGATAGCAATAGTTGCCGTTATCTTCTCTTCAGGCTGCAGCATGAGCAGGTTTGCAATATTGGTTCCCCTTGAAGTTCTTGATGCTTCCGGTATCTCATATGCCTTGAGTCTGTATACCTGCCCTTTATTGGTAAAGAACATAATATATTGATGATTTGTTACAACAAACATATCTTCAATATAGTCATTCTCTATATTATTTGCTCCCTTTATACCCTTACCGCCGCGATTCTGCGCACGGAAATTATCCTCGTCCATCCTCTTGATATATCCGAGCTTGGACATGGTTATGATCATACGGTCATCAGAGATAAGATCCTCCATATTGATCTCATTCTCATCACGAACAAGCTGAGTCTTTCTCTCGTCTCCGTATTTATCCGCTATAAGCTGTATTTCATCTCTTACTACTGTGAGAAGGATATTCTTGTCGCCGAGTATCTCCTTGAATCTTGCGATCTTTTTCTCAAGATCGGCATATTCCTCTTCTACTCTCTTTCTCTCAAGTCCGGTAAGAGCTCTCAATCTCATATCTACGATGGACTGAGCCTGTACTTCTGTAAATGCGAAACGCTCGATAAGTTTTGCCTTGGCAGACTCTGCATCATCCGCAGCTCTGATTATGGCAATGACCTCATCTATATTATCTATAGCCTTAAGCAGACCTTCGAGTATATGAGCTCTGTCTTCCGCTTTCTTGAGATCGAACTTTGTTCTTCTTGTTACTATGTCTTCCTGATGCTTGAGATACTCGATAAGCAGCTGCTTAAGATTAAGTACCTTAGGCTCTCCGTCTACAATAACAAGATTTATCACTCCGAAGGTCTCCTGAAGCTGGGTATGCTTATATAGCTGATTAAGCACTACCTGAGGATTAACATCCTTACGGAGCTCTATCCTGATCTTTGAATCGGAATTCTTACCCATAGTATCGTTAATGGCTGTGATTCCGTCTATTTTCTTCTCTTTATGCAGATCGGCTATATTTTCGATAACTCTCGAACGGAATACCATATACGGAAGCTCTTTGACTATTATCGCAGATTTTCCGTTCGGCATAGTCTCGATCTCACATACGGCACGCATGCGTATCTTGCCTCTGCCTGTTCTGTATGCATCTTCTATACCCTGTCTGCCGAGTATGGTAGCTCCGGTCGGAAAATCCGGTCCCTTCACTATCTTCATAAGCTCATCAAGCTCGGTATCCCTGTCCTCATTTATCTTGTTATTTATCATGAGTACAGCTGCATTGATAGTTTCTCTTAAATTGTGAGGCGGCATATTTGTTGCCATACCTACAGCAATACCTGTAGTTCCGTTTACCAATATGTTCGGTATACGTGCCGGAAGTACAACAGGCTCGTCATATCCCTGTTCATTTGAGAAGTTTGGTACAAAGTCAACTGTATTCTTGTTGATAGAGTCCAGCATCTCCATTGAGATCTTGCTGAGCTTACCCTCTGTATAACGTGCCGCAGCCGGCGGATCTCCGTCTTCCGAACCAAAGTTGCCCTGCTTCTCTATAAGCGGATACTTGGTAGACCAAGGCTGTCCGAGATTGACCAAGGCTCCGTATATAGAGGAATCTCCGTGCGGATGATAATGTCCCATAGTTTCACCGACTATGGTCGCACACTTCTTGGTCTTCTTATCGGCGGTAGCGCCCATCTTCATTGCTGCATATAATATACGTCTTTGTACAGGCTTAAGTCCGTCTTTTACGTCAGGCAATGCTCTTGAGACTATTACTGACATGGCATAGTCTATGTAAGAGTTTTCCATCGTTTCCTTGAGATCGACGTCCTTTATCTTATCGTATGTATTTGCTTCCATATTCCGTTATGCTTCCTTCTTCTTAAACATCAAGATTCTGAACGTACTTGGCATTTTCCTCTATGAATATCCTACGAGGCTCTACCTGATCTCCCATAAGTGTAGTAAAGGTAAGATCAAGCTCAGACTTGGAATTCTCATCCATATTTACTCTGAGCAGAGTTCTTGTCTCCGGATCCATTGTAGTCTCCGAAAGCTCCTGATCCTCCATCTCACCAAGACCTTTAAATCTCTGTACATCCGCATCCTTTCCGACCTTATCAAGGAGAGCATCTCTCTCGACATCATTATATGCGTAATAGAGCTTCTTGTTCTTACGCACATAATATAAAGGCGGCTGTGCAAGATATACATGTCCCTGCTTGATAAGCTCAGGCATAAATCTGTACAGGAAAGTGAGCATAAGTGTAGCGATATGAGCACCGTCTACATCGGCATCACTCATGATAATTATCTTATTGTAGCGAAGCTTGGATATATCAAAATCATCATGTATGCCTGTTCCGAAGGCAGTGATCATACCCTGTATCTCTTTGTTGGCATATATCCTGTCAAGTCTTGCCTTCTCGACATTAAGTATCTTACCTCTGATAGGCATTACTGCCTGATACTTGATATCTCTGCAGTTCTTGGCAGGTCCGAGAGCAGAATCTCCCTCGACTATGAATATCTCGCATCTGGTCGGATCCTTCTCTGTACAATCCGCAAGCTTACCCGGAAGTCCGGCACCTTCAAGTACGGATTTCCTGCGAGTAAGGTCTCTTGCTTTTCTAGCTGCGGCTCTTGCTCTCTGAGCGAGTATAGATTTCTCGCACATAAGCTTTGCAACCTGAGGATTCTGCTCAAGGAAATAAGTAAGCTGTTCCGAAACAACTCTGTTTACCGCAATCGAAGCATCACTTGTACCAAGCTTCATCTTGGTCTGTCCTTCGAACTGAGGATCCTCTATCTTAACAGATATGATAGCCGTCATACCCTCTCTGATATCCTCACCGCTCAAATTATCCTCGCTGTCCTTAAGGAGCTTATTTGCACGGGCATAATCATTGATGGTCTTGGTTATTGCATTCTTGAATCCGGTAAGATGAGTACCTCCCTCAGGAGTATTTATATTGTTAACGAATGTATAAATATTCTCTGTAAATGCATCCGTATGCTGCATTGCTACTTCGACATTTATATTATTATAATCGCCTTCACAATAAATAACGTTCGGATAGAGAGCTGTGTTTGCCTGATTAAGATAAGTTACAAATTCCTTGATACCGCCCTCATAATGGAAGGTCTTATCATGCTTAGGCTCTCTGTTATCCTTTAAATGTATAGCAAGTCCCTTGGTAAGAAATGCCGTCTCTCTGAGTCTTGTCTTGATAGTTTTATAATCAAAAACAACAGTCTCAAATATCTCGGCATCAGGCTTAAAGGTAACCATAGTACCGGTCTCTTCCAAAGGACAATCGCCGATCACCTTGACCGGATACATTACCTTGCCTCGCTCATAACGCTGCATATGGATATGTCCGTCTCTCTTGACCTTTACCTCAAGCCACTCCGAAAGAGCATTAACAACAGAAGCACCTACACCGTGAAGTCCTCCCGATACCTTGTATCCTCCGTTGCCGAATTTACCGCCGGCATGAAGTATGGTATATACGACTTCAAGAGCAGACTTTCCTGTCTTTTTCTCCTTATCTACCGGAATACCTCTTCCGTCATCGGTTACGGTGATAGAATTATCCTCGTTTATCGTAACCGTGATATTTTTACAGAATCCTGCAAGAGCCTCATCGACTCCGTTATCTACTATCTCATATACCATATGATGAAGTCCCGGAGCCGAGGTCGATCCGATATACATACCCGGTCTCTTTCTTACAGCCTCAAGTCCCTCAAGTATCTGTATCTGAGACGCATCGTACTCGTTATTTTCAACCTCGTAGCTTCTCTTTTCTTCTGTTACATCCGGTGATTTAATATCTTTTTCTTCTGCCATTAGTGTCTTTCCTCCGGCTTAGAGCCTAAGCCCTTGTTTTTACTCTGTTCTTTCCGTGACGCTTCCGTCCGAAACATAAAATACCTTGTCTATATGAAATCTGTTATCTATAAAATCATCCAGTCCGGTACAGGTTATAAGTGTCTGTCCTTCTCTTATGGAATTAAGCATCTGAGTCTGGCGTTTTCTGTCAAGCTCCGACAAAACATCATCCAGCAGCAAGAGAGGTCTCTCTCCCGTTATCTTCTCGACTATGCTTATCTCGGCAAGCTTAAGACTTAGTACCGCCGTCCTGTGCTGCCCCTGCGATCCGTAATTTCTGAGATCGATACCGTTGACCACGAATTGTATATCGTCTCTGTGAGGACCTACTATACTGACACGATTATGTATCTCCTGTGCTTTGCAGCGCTTGAGCTCACTTTGGAAATGCTCGGTATCGGTATTGCATTGATAATTTATACATATATCTTCAAGTCCGTCAGTTATATCCTTATGTATCTCCCTGACCAGTTCGTTAAGCTCCGATATAAATTTTTTTCTTATCTCTATCAGTTCGCTTCCGTACTTAACGAGCTGCTCATTATAAATATCTATGAAATCCTCTGCATTTTTAGTGAATTCATATTCCTTAAGCAGTTTGTTTTTCTGGTTTATAAGCTTGGTATAGGATATAAGATCGTAAACATAGAGCTTGTTAAGCTGACAAAGCTCCATATTCAGAAATCTTCTTCTTTCCGAAGGCCCCTCTTTGATTATATTCAGATCCTCGGGTGAAAATATTACTACATTCGCTATGCCGAATAGCTCCGATGAGCGTCTTATCGGAACTCCGTTGACCGCTATTCCCTTTGAACTGTTCTTCTTAAGATGCATATCTATGCGATAAGGCACATCTTTTTTCAGCAGATTTATCCTTATATGTGCTTCATTCGAATCAAAACGGATCATCTCCTTGTCCTTGGACAGCTTGTGAGACTTTGAAGTACAGCCGACATAAACAGCATCAAGTATATTTGTTTTGCCCTGAGCATTATTACCGTAGAAAATATTTACACCCTCATTCAGTTTTAGACTCAAGTTCTCATAATTACGAAAATTATTTAATTCAAGCGACTGAATAAGCATATCTGTATTATTTTATCCTGCGTATCAATAAGCTGCCTGGTTAAAGTTTATCGGCAATATCAGATAGATATAGCTGTTTTTCTCGTCTCTGATAAAGCACGGAGCTTTCGAATTAGTCATATAGAGCGAAACCTCTTCGTCCTCTATAACTCTCAAAGCATCAAGGATAAATTTAGGATTGAATCCTATCATAAGATCCTTTCCGGATTTATTGACGAGCAGATCCGAGTTAAGACTGCCGAGTACGGTATTGAGCTTAAGATTAAGCGACTGATCCTTGATATTGAATACCAGAGGCTTCTTATCTGTCTCTCTGATAAGGATGGTCGATCTCTCAACGTGACTTAAAAGCTCTTTTCTGCTTACGGTGATCTTAGTCTCGTAATCATTCGAAAGCATGGCGTCAATATTGAAATACTCTCCGTCTATCAGTCTGGATACAACTACGGTGTCATCAAATTTGAACATTACACTCTCGTTTTCGAAGAAGATATTCACTTCGGCATCTGTCTCACCGGTAATTATCTTTGAGATCTCATTGAGAGTCTTTCCCGGTATTATTGCCTTGTAATTACCGTAAATGTCTCTGAGCTCTGTGTTTTTGATAGCTATACGATGTCCGTCAAGTGCAACCACTCTGAGAGAATTGCCGTTAACTTCAAAGAGCTCACCTGTCATCATTTTATTGGAATCATTGGCAGCTATAGAGAATATTGTGTCTTTGATTATCTCTTTAAGAGTAAAATGCGACAGTGTTATATAGTTATCCTCGTTAAGTAAGGGAAGTGTCGGGAACTGTTCCGGATCTCTTTCCTGTATCTTAAAAGTAGATGTGCTGCTCTTAAGCTCAATTATATTGCCGTCAGATTCGAATATTATATCTTCCTCGGGATCATCGGTTATTTTATTTATGATATCGGAGAAGAGTCTTGCCTCAACTGCGGTAGTTCCCGGTTCGGCAATCTTGCATTTATCGCATTTTATAACGGTCTCTATGCCGAGATCCGTATTGTTTGCTGTAAATTTTATCTCATTGTCGGCAGCGCTTATGAGTATGCACTCAAGTATGGACATGCTGGTTTTTGCGGAAACGGCTCTTGCGACTATACTTACTGCATTTGTAAGTTCTTCTTTGTTAAGCTTTAATTTCATCTTCGTTCTCCGTTTATATATATTATTAATTTAGTAGTATTAGTAGTAGGGGCTGTTGATTTGTTAAAAACCTATCTTCAGCCTTTAACATAGCCGATATCGGGTGTTGATATCGATGTTGATAACTTATCAAAAAAATGTTGATGAATGTTACTTTATCTTCTTTTCAAGGATAGCGATGTCATTTTTAAGTACTTCGTTGGTCTTGAGATCTTCGCTTATCTTGTCTCTTCCGTGAATGACAGTCGCATGATCTCTGTTTCCGAGTGCTTCACCTATCTCATTAAGCGTAGCCTCGGTCATAGTTGAGCAAAGATACATGATTATCTGTCTCGGATAAGTAAGCTCCTTGTTACGTTTAGGAGATAAAATATCCGATTCGCTTATATGATAATGCTCCGCAACCACGGAAATGATCTTTTTCGGGACTATCTTGTCCGGACCCTGAGAGCTGTTGCTTATTACATCCTTGAGAATGACAGCCGCTGTTTCGGCATTGATAGGCACCTTCTCAAGCTTTGATTTAAGCACTATCCTGGATAAGGCTCCTTCGAGAGTACGTATATTGGATTTGATATTGGTCGCAATATACTTGATCACTTCATCATCTACATTGTAGCCGGACAGTTCTTCCTTCTTGCGAAGTATAGCCATCCTTGTCTCAAAGTTAGGAGGCTGAATGTCTACCATCATTCCGCCTTCAAATCTTGATTTGATACGATCCTCGAGGTTATTGATATCTCTCGGAGGCTTATCGGATGAGATTATTATCTGTCTGTTGTTGTTATACAGCGAATTGAAGGTATTAAAGAATTCCTCCTGGGTACCGTCCTTGTCGGCGATGAACTGAATATCATCGATAAGCAGAACATCTAGATTACGGTAACGGTTACGGAATGCATCCGCATTCTTCTTCTGCAGGGAATTAACGTAATCGTTAACAAAATTCTCGGAAGTAGTATAGAGGATCTTGGCCGACGGATTATTCTTAAGTATGAATATTGCTATTGCATGCATAAGATGTGTCTTGCCGAGACCGACACCGCCGTAAATGTACAAGAGCTTATATTCTCTGCCGGGATTCTCTGCGACAGCAAGCGAAGCTGCGTGAGCGAGCTCGTTGGATTTGCCGGATACAAAGTTATAAAAGGTATAGTTTGGATTGAGTCCGTTGCGCTTAATAAGCTCATTGAAATCATCCTTTGGCTGTACCTCTGTCCTTGGCTGATATCTGGATATATCATCTTTTTCGTTCTCAAGTATAAATACCGGAGTAACGTTTGTTCTGGCTACGGCATGTATGGCTATGCCTAAGAGATCCTCGTATTTTTTCTTGATTATCTGCTTTATCTGCTCATTATCTTCGGACACTATGATATACAGCTTGTCATCGATAAGTGCATATGGTTTGAGCGGCGCAAGCCAGGTATTAAAGGAAATATCCATTATCTCAAACTCATTTTTCATAAAAAGCAGTATTTGCTGCCATTTTTCTTTGATAGTGGAAAACATTTATCAACAGTCCTTATAATCAGTAAATGTGAATAAGTTGATACGATTTCAGGGTAGTTTCTTCATTATATAATAGCCACTGAAATCCTGCTTAGTTATTTTACTTTAATTCACACTCATTTTCAATGAAATGTTGATAAAATAAAGGGCTATCAACAATTATTGAGTTATTGTTGATATAATGTTGGTAACTTTATTGATAATTTTTGTTGACATTTTCAGTCTGTTTTCTATATAATAGCGGAGATGTTTTAGCTGTACATATATTTTTAGAAGAGGTAGGAGGTGATTGAATCATGAAGATGACATTTCAGCCTAAGAAGAGACAGAGATCTAAGGTTCATGGTTTCAGAGCCAGAATGAGCAGTGCAGGCGGAAGAAAGGTTATTTCTAACAGAAGAGCTAAGGGAAGAGCAAAGCTTACAGTCTAATGCTGATTCTTATACGGGCCGCGATTCGTCGCGGTCCTTTTAACGTTTTATGAAGAGATTTCCTTCGATTAAGAAAAACAGTGAATACCGCAGTATTTACAACACCGTTAAGGGCAAAGCCAACGGTGTTCTTGTTATGTATGTAAAAGATAACGGTACCGATCATAACAGACTGGGTATCAGTGTAAGTAAAAAGGTAGGAAACAGTGTCGTAAGGCACACATTTTGCAGGAAGATCCGAGAGATCTTCAGACTTAACAATTATCAAACCGTACAGGGCAAAGACATCATAGTAACAGCAAGGAGCCGAGCGGGAAGAGCATCTTACGATAAGTTGGAAAGAGACTATCTTAAGCTCCTCGAAGATCATGGAATAAAAGTGAATATTGAGAATTGAAGTGATATAGATATGAAAAAGCTTTGCATTTCGATGATAAGATTTTATCAGAGAGAGATAAGTCCTTACAAGGTCTATACTCGCTGTAAGTACATACCTACCTGCTCTGAATACGCCGTTCAGGCAATACAAAAGTATGGTGTGTTAAAAGGAATAGTATTGGCAGTGTGGCGCATTTTAAGATGCAATCCGCTGTCTAAAGGCGGCTATGATCCGGTTCCGTAATTTTATGTCATTTGCGTTATTCTGCAAATGAGGCAGTAGCAGGTCTGTTAAAAGACGACCTTGCGGGAGGGCATAATATTGGATTTTATTACACTAACCAAGTACAGTGGTAATCTGCCTATCATAAGTCCTATTTTCTCATTTATAGTAAATATAATGGGATATATCATGGACCTTATATTCAAGGCTACATCAACACTCGGATGGACAAATATAGGTCTGTGTATCATTCTTTTTACACTTGTTACCAGGATATTGATGTTCCCTATGGCATATAATCAGGGAAAGTCATCACGTCTTATGAGCGCTCTGCAGCCTGAGATCAAGGCTATTCAGAAGAAATATGCAGGCAGACAGGATCAGCAGAGCATGATGCTTCAGCAGGCTGAGATCAAGGCGGTATACGAAAAGTATGGCGTAAGCATGACCGGCGGCTGCGGACAGCTCCTTATCCAGATGCCTATCATCTTTGCTTTGTACAGAGTTATCCTTAATATTCCGGCATATGTTGCATCTGTCAAGATACCTTTCCAGAATATCGTTGACGCTATCGGCGGAGATGCAGCAATCGACGCAGTTAATAATTTTGCTCACAGCTCCGAAGCTCTTACAAAGCTGCTTACTACGGCAAGAATTAGCGGCGGAAACATTGCAACATCCGATAATATTATAGATTTCCTCTATAATCTTGATCCGACTCAGTGGGATCTCTTTAAAAATGCTTTCTCCGGTGCTGCTGATGCTATTTCAGCAAACTATCCGGTAATCGAGCAGATGAATAATTTCCTCGGCATTAACCTTGCAACCTCACCTATGGCATACGGACTTACTTCCGTAAAGGCATGGATCATTCCGGTACTTGCAGGTCTTGCCCAGTTTGCTGCTACAAAGCTTATGTCTAAGACCCAGACTCAGGCTATGGAAGGCAATGATCAGATGGCTCAGACTATGAACACCATGAATTACATGATGCCTCTTATGTCTGTTGTATTCTGCTTCTCGTTTGCTTCAGGTATCGGTGTATACTGGATCGCTTCATCGGTGCTTATGGGTATACAGCAGTATTTCCTTAATAAGCATTTTGCCAAGACAAATATCGATGATCTTGTTAAGAAGAATATCGATAAAGCCAATAAGAAGAGAGCTAAGAAGGGTCTTCCTCCTATCGATGAGAAGTCACTCGAGGATGAAGTTAAGAGAGCTCAGGCAAAGGCTGATGCAATTGAGGCTAAGAAGCAGCAGAAGATCGATAATGCACATGCAGCCATCGAAAAGAATAATGATTATTACGAGCTTACATCTATTGCCGACAGAGCAAAGATGGTCGAGCAGTTCAATAATAAAAAGAATCGTAAATAATAATTTCCGGGGGAATTATGGAAAACAAGAGATATGAGGGGAAGTCTCTCAATGAAGCAATAATTGAGGCGAGTATAGACCTCGGTATACAGAGCGCCGATCTGAACTATAAGCTTATTCAGGAAGGCAGCAAGGGATTTTTGGGATTCGGTGCCAAGAAGTTTATCATTGAAATAGTTGAGGAGAAGACTTCTGTAAAGGCAGAGAAGACTAAGGAGAAAAAACAGACAAAGGCTCCGGAAGCCAAGGAAAAGACAAAGGAGTTTGCAAAACAGCCTAAGAAGAGCGAAGAAGCAAAGCCTGTTAAGCCTGCAGCTGTTGATAACACAGATAAAAAAGAAAATAAAAGTGAACAGCATCCGGCAGAGAAGCCTGTGAAAAACTTTGATCGCGAGAACAGAAACAACCGTCGTCAGGGCAAAGAAAACAGAAACGATCGTGATAAGGCAGCCGGACGCGAAAGAACAGAGAAGAAGAGCTTTGAGGAGAGAGCAAAGGGCGGATACGCCAAGGAAGAAAAGAAGGATGCTCCGCGTAAATATGAGAAGACTGGAACCGTAACAGGAGACCCGGTCAAGACAGCAGAGGAATTCCTTACAGGACTCTTCAAGAGTATGGAGATGAATATTTCCTACAAGGGTGAGTTCAAGAGTGAGAACAACGAGCTTACGGTAGATCTTTCCGGTGACGATATGGGAGTTCTTATCGGTAAGAGGGGACAGACTCTGGACGCACTTCAGTATCTTACAAGTCAGGTGGTAAATAAGCATCAGACAGCTTATATCAGAGTTAAGATAGATACTGAGAACTATCGTGAGCGCAGACGTGAGACTATGGAAACATTGGCTCAGAATATTGCTCAGAAGGTTAAGAGAACTCATAAGCCTGTCGCTCTTGAGCCTATGAATCCTTATGAGAGGCGTATAATTCATTCTATTCTTCAGAATGAGAAGGATATTATAACAAGATCCGAGGGTGTAGAGCCTTACAGACATGTTATAGTATGCCCGGCAAAAAAGAACAGAAGAAGCTTTGATAAGACTTCCGAGAAACAGATTGAGAAATTAACAGAAACTCAGAATAATCCGGAAGTTATCAACAAGGATACCGATAAGGCAGAGGCTGAGCTTAACAATCCGGTAAATATCAGCGAGACAGTTACCGAGGTAAGCGAGACGGTTGTTGAGACAAAGACAGAAATCACTGTTAATGAGACAGAGGCTTAAAGTCTGATTTAAGCTTATAACAAAGGAGGATCGTAAAAACGGTTCTCCTTTTTAGTTTCGTTATTGTTCTAAATAAACATAGATTGTGGTAAAATGTGAGCCATGAATATTTGTGCAGAAGAAAATTATGACATAGTAGTTATCGGAGCAGGTCATGCGGGCTGTGAAGCAGCACTTGCATCGGCAAGGCTCGGACTTAAAACAGTAATATTTACAGTGAGTGCGGATAGCATTGCACTTATGCCCTGTAATCCCAATATAGGAGGTACATCAAAGGGGCATCTGGTATGCGAGCTTGATGCGCTCGGCGGTGAGATGGGAAAAAATACCGATAAGGCATTTATACAATCCAAGATCATCAACAGCTCTAAGGGACCTGCGGTACACAGTTTAAGAGCTCAGGCAGATAAACAGGTATACACCTACGAGATGCGTAAGACTCTGGAAAATACTCCGGGACTTTATATCAAGCAGGCAGAGGTATGTAAGATACTTACCGAAAAGGATGAGAACGGAAGTTTATGCGTTTCTGCGGTAGAAACACTTGCCGGTACAAGATATAACTGCCGCAGAGCAGTATTGTGTACGGGAGTATATCTGAATGCGAGATGCATTTACGGTGATGTGAGCGAATATACAGGTCCCAACGGACTTAAGGCTGCCAATCACCTTACTGCATCTCTTATGGAGCTTGGACTTCCTATAAGGAGATTCAAGACGGGAACTCCGGCAAGAGTAGACGGCAGGACTCTTGATTACAGTAAGATGGAAGTTCAGAAGGGTGACGATTTTATCAGACCTTTCTCATTTTCAAATGAGCCCGAAGATATTGAGAGAGAACAGGCGGATTGTTGGCTCACCTATACCAATAATAAGACTCATGAGATAATCAGAGACAATATCTCCAGATCACCGTTGTTTTCCGGTGAGATAAAGGGAACCGGACCGAGATATTGCCCTTCTATCGAAGACAAGGTGATGAAATTTCCGGATAAGGAGAGGCATCAGATATTTGCAGAGCCTGAGGGCTTATATACCAACGAGATATATATGTCCGGAATGAGCTCATCTCTTCCTTATGATGTGCAGTATGCAATGATAAGGACATTGCCGGGATTTGAACATGCCGAAATAGTAAGAAATGCATATGCCATAGAATATGACTGTCTTGATGCTACCTGTCTTAAGGCTACTCTTGAGACCAAGAAGATAAAGGGACTTTACTCCGGAGGACAGATAAACGGTTCTTCGGGATATGAGGAGGCTGCTGTACAGGGCTTTATGGCAGGCTTAAATGCGGCTTTATCGGCACTCGGAAGAGAAGAGCTGGTATTAGACAGATCAGAGGCTTATATAGGTGTGCTTATAGATGATCTTGTTACCAAGGAATCTACCGAGCCGTATAGAATGATGACCTCGAGAGCAGAGTACAGATTGCTGTTAAGACAGGATAATGCCGACATAAGGCTCCGCAAGATAGGTCACGATATAGGGCTTGTAAGTGATGAGGATTACGATAAGTTCCTGCGTAAGGAAGAAGAGATAGCAGCTGAGATCGCCAGGGTGAGAAAGACCACGATAGGCGTTGATGAGTATATCAACAGCTTCCTCAGAGAGCATAATTCTTCGGAGCTTAGGGACGGACACGGAGTTACGCTCGAGAGCCTCATAAAGCGTCCGGAGCTTGATTATGAATGCTTGTCAAAGATAGATCCCGCAAGACCGAAGCTTTCATGGAGAGTTAGGGAACAGGTCAACATACAGATAAAATACGAGGGATATATAGATAAGCAGAAACAGCAGGTAGAGCATTTTAAAAAGCTTGAAAAGAGACTTATACCGGCAGATATCGATTATGATGCCATGCAGGGACTGAGGATAGAAGCAAGACAAAAGCTTACAAAGATAAGACCTGCAAATATAGGACAGGCAAGCAGGATATCGGGAGTTTCACCTGCGGATATCTCTGTTTTGCTCGTATACCTTGAGAGAGAAAGATAATATGACAGATAATTTTAAGTTAAAGCTTATCGACGGCTGTAAAAAGCTCGGACTTGAGCTTGATGAGCTTAAGGCAGAAAAGCTATATAGATATTATGAGCTTGTGGTTGGGAAGAATAAGGTCATGAATCTTACCGCAATCACCGAGGAAGACGAATTCATAAGCAAGCATTTTGTTGATTCGCTGAGCATAATAAAGGCTCCTGATCTGAAAGATGAGCTTGCTCAAGCGAAAGGAATTAAACTCATAGATGTGGGAACCGGAGCAGGATTTCCGGGAATGGTGCTTAAGATAGTATTTCCGTCGCTTAAGATCACTTTGTTTGATTCGCTCAAGAAGAGACTTAATTTCCTTGATGAGGTCATAGCAGAGCTCGAACTTAAGGATATAGAGACTCTTCACGGAAGGGCAGAGGATTACGGCAATAATAAGCTCTACAGGGAGAAATACGATATCTGTGTATCAAGAGCGGTTGCCAATATGTCATCACTTTCGGAATATTGCCTGCCTTTTGTTAAGCCGGACGGTTTGTTTGTGGCATACAAGTCCGGAGAATCGCATTCGGAGATAAGAGAAGCATCAAAGGCAATAAAGATCCTGGGCGGAAATACAGAAGATATACAGGATTTTATGCTTCCGGATTCCGACATCGAGAGAAGTATCGTAAGCGTAAGAAAGATCAAAAAGACTCCGGCTCAGTATCCGAGAAAGGCCGGAACTCCGGCAAAGGAGCCGATCAAATAAAAATCATGAGTTTTACAGACGATAAAAAAACAGAGACCATAGCGGCTATTTCCTCGGGAATGACCAAGTCGGGTATAGGGATAATCAGAGTATCCGGTCCGGAGAGCAGGGAAGTTGTGGAGAAGATATTCCGTTCAAAAAGCGGAAAGGAGATCAAACTCACAGAACCGTCGCATATCTATTACGGATATATCGGTAATGTTTCACGTGAAACATACGATGAGGTGCTTGTGCTGAATATGCCGGCACCTCATTCCTTTACGGGAGAGGATGTAGTCGAGATAGACTGTCACGGCGGCATACTTGTAATGAGACGAGCCCTTGAAGCTATTATTGAGGCAGGAGCAAGAAATGCAGAGCCCGGTGAATTTACAAAGAGAGCATTTTTAAACGGACGTATAGATCTTTCTCAGGCGGAAGCTATCATAGATCTTATCAATGCCGAAAATGATAATGCGATAAGAAACTCCTTTGAGCAGTTAAGGGGAAGTTTATCTTCGGAGATAGTGAAGCTTCGTTCCGATATACTTGAAAGAAGTGCTTATATAGAGGCTGCTCTTGATGATCCCGAGCATTATAGTCTGGACGGATATGCCGAGGTGATAAGAGATGTAGCTTACGCATGGAAGGAAGAACTCACCGGACTTATAGATAGCTTTGACAGAGGCAGGATAATAGGAAACGGTATAAAGACTGCAATAATAGGTAAGCCTAATGCCGGAAAATCATCGCTCATGAATGCAATACTCGGAAAAGAAAGAGCTATCGTCACAATGATACCCGGTACCACCAGAGATACCATAAGCGAAAATATTTCCTTCGGAAATATCAATCTCAGACTGACCGATACGGCAGGTATAAGAGAGAGTGATGATGTTATAGAACAGATGGGCGTCGACAAAGCACTTGAGAATGCCGAAGATGCGGATCTTATTCTATATGTTATAGACGGAACGGGAGAGTTTGACGAAGAAGAAAGAAAAATAGCGGAAATGGTGTTGTCGAAAAAAGCTCATACGATATGTGTGATCAATAAAACCGACGCTGCGGATGAGAAGAATATCGAAGATGTTGTCGCAGGGCTTATGCAAGTCAAGCTTAATGCAGATACGGTAGTTATATCGGCTAAGGAAGGCATCGGCATAAACGAAATGTATAAAAAAATAGAAGCTGCCTTTGATATCGGAGATATATCTGAGAATGAAGGAGTGATAGTAAGCTCGGTAAGACATCTGGAACTGCTTAAGAATTCCAGGTCATCGATCGAAGCACTGATAGTTTCGGCAGAGTCCGGAATGCCGGAGGATTTCTATACTGTAGATATGATGGATGCATATCATGCGCTGGGACAGATCATAGGAGAAGAAACAGAAGAAGATCTGATCAATGAGATTTTTTCAAAATTCTGTATGGGAAAATAAGGGTTTTAAGGATATTTAGCAAGAAAAGCGGTGAGATAAAAAAATCTTACCGCTTTCTTATCTTTATGGCTTTTTTCTTTTAATATAGCTGATAATATGGTAAAGTATCGTTGCACAGATCAAAGGCAGATCTTCGCATTGATTTTAGAAACAGATCACAATCAGCTAAAATGCGAAATGAAATATATATTTATTAATTGGGGGGAAGCATGTCAAAAGTCATAGCACTTACAAATCAGAAGGGCGGAGTAGGAAAAACAACAACAGCGATAAATCTTGCAGCCGCACTGGGTGAAGCATCACAAAAAATACTGGTAATTGACTTCGATCCTCAGGGGAATGCAACAAGCGGACTCATCTCTGAACTTCCGGAAGGGAAAGCTACCGTATATGATCTGATATGCGGCAATGTCAAGGCTAAGGAATGTATTATTGAAAATGTTGCCGAGGGAGTGGATCTGATACCGGCTGATGTAGATCTTTCGGGAGCCGAAGTGGAGTTACTTGATTCGGAAAAACAGCAGACCGCACTTAAGGACGCAATAAAAAACATCAGGAAGAACTATGACTATGTGTTTATTGATTGTCCTCCGTCTATAGGAATACTTACGATCAACGGTCTTGTCGCTTCGGATACGGCTATGATACCGGTACAGACCGAATATTTTGCTCTTGAGGGACTTAACCAGGTGCTCAATACCATAGAGATGGTAAGACAGAAGCTGAATCACAAGCTTAAGGTCGAGGGAATAGTGTTTACTATGTATGATGTCAGGACAAAGCTGAGCGAGGAAGTCGTAGCTTCGGTAAAGGCAAGTCTCAATGAGTATATCTTCGATAGCTTCATACCGAGAAATATAAGACTTGCCGAAGCTCCTTCATATGGAGAACCTATAACCACCTATGATTCCGGTTCAAGGGGAGCGGAGAGCTACAGACTGCTTGCGGCAGAGCTGATGAATAAGAATTAAGCTTGGGAGAATATAATGGCAAAAAAAGGATTGGGAAGAGGACTCGGAGCTATCTTCGGAGAAGAGACCGTAGCGGCAGCTGCGGAAACCAGACAAATAAAAAATACGGCTGCACGCAAGCGCAGCGCTGAAACAACATCATCCGGTGATGCCGATGTTTCACGTGAAACATTCAAAATAAAGCTGTCTCTTATCGAACCTAACGCAGAACAGCCGAGAAAGGCGTTTGACGACGAAAGCCTTAATGAGCTGGCGGCATCAATCAAGGAACATGGTGTGATACAGCCGATAATCGTTAAAAAAACGGGCAAGACCTACAAGATAATAGTTGGAGAGAGACGATGGAGAGCTGCAAGGATAGCAGGACTTAAGGAAATACCTGCGATCGTAAGAGATCTGGACGACAGAGAGACCGCAGAGATCGCTCTTATAGAAAATATCCAGAGAGAGAACTTGAACAGCGTTGAAGAAGCCAAGGCATATCGTTCGCTTATCGAGGATTTTGATCTGACACAGGAGGAGCTTTCAAAGCGCGTATCCAAGAGCAGAACCACGATCACAAACAGTTTGAGATTATTGCAGCTGGATGACGATATACTGGAGCTCATCGAAAGTGACCAGTTAAGTGCCGGACATGCAAGAGCAATATTGTCAATCAACGGTAAAAGGGCTCAGTATAAGGCTGCGAGAGAAACAGTAAACGGCAAGCTGAGCGTAAGAGAGACAGAAAAATTAGCCAAGAGATATAATAATCCGAGACCGGAAAACAGAACTTCGGCAGAAAAGGAGCAGGATCCGTATATCGAGGCACTGGCTGACGAATTGAGTGAGAAAATGAGGTATAAGGTAAATATAGTTCAGCGTTCCAAAGACAAGGGTAAGCTTGAGATAGAGTTTAATTCGCAGGAAGAGCTGGAGGCAATTACGGACAGAATAAGAGCTATCCGTGAATTCTGACGGTAAGCTTATAAATAAACTCATAAATACAGCGAGGTAGAGTATGGAACAAATGAGTATAGAACTTATTGCCGCATTGATAGCTGTGGCAATAAGCGTGATAAGCATGATCATTGCTTTTGTTGCGATAGTAAGATATAAGACGGTTTACAGACAGTATGATATGTTCATGCGTGGAAGAGATGCAGAAAGTCTGGAGGATCTTATACTGGATGAAAAGGAACGTATAGATAAGCTTGAGGCCGAGGATATCGCAAACAAGGAAGTAATGCGTGCAATGAACCGCAACATAAGAGCTTCCTATCAGAAAATGGGAATAGTACATTATGATGCGTTCGAGGGCATGGGAGGAAAGATATCTTTTGCAATGGCTCTTCTGGATTACACCAATTCGGGGCTTATCATAAACTGCATGCACGGAGCAAACGGATGCTTCCTGTATGTCAAGGATGTTGAGGCAGGAGCGACCGACGTACAGTTGGGTACAGAGGAAAAGGGAGCTCTCGAGAGAGCACTCGGTTATGTTAAGGACTAAGCATGACTAAAAAAAGCAGAAAAAGAAAAAGAATCAATGTAAGTGTGGTTTTGGCAGTGATAGGAGCAGTAGGCTTTATCGCTGCCCTTTCGGTTTTTTTTATCGGAAGTTTTAAGAATACGGAGAGAGAGCATGCTGTATATTCCGCCATGGAGGAACCGACGCTTCCAGTTATTTATGCAGATATCGGTGGAATATATGCAAATGTAATGTACGGTTATATGCAGGATATGGGCAACAAAGCCGCATCTGACAGTATCACACCGCTTCCCGAGGACAGAAAACTCGGGCTGCGTATCAAGATATATGATAATGTAGTCACAGAACTGTCCTATGAAGTAAGAAGTCTGAATCTGGAGCATTATATAGAAAAAACTGTTGTAGATGTTCCTGCGAAAAGCGGAGACGGAGACATTTACACGGAGCTTCCCATACAGAATATGATAGAAAAGGATATTCCTTATCTGCTTAGGATTAAGCTGACTATGGGTGAGAAGACCGTTAATTACTATACAAGGATAATATGGTCGGACAACAACAGCGTATTCGATATGCTTAAAACAGCATCGGATTTCAATGAAAAAACCTTTAATTATGAGACGGCAAGAGATCTGACAGTATATCTTGAGAGCAGCGACAGTGCCGATAATTCAAGTCTTGATACAGTAGGAATCGATTCCTCATTCTCACAGATAACCTGGGGAGACAGCGGAATGCAGCTTAAGGGAGAGCCTGAACTTACTGTCAAGGAGTATGACGGCATGATGGGAGCAGTAGAGATCAGGTATCTGACCGAAAGTCCGGGAAATGACGGAGATAATCCGGATCTGTATGAAAATACAGACGAATTCACCATGAAGGCGGGAAATGACCGTGTATACATGATGAATTACGAGAGACACACCTGTCAGGTCTTTGAAGGAAGCAAGCATTTGTTTGCGGGAAACAGGATCAAGCTGGGTATCATCTCAAAGGATAAGATACAGACTGCCAAATCCGAAAACGGAAGATTCATAGTATTCAAGACGGATAATGAGCTGTGGAGCTTTGACCAAAAAGAAAAGAAAGCTGTTAATATCTTTTCTTTCCGAAGTGAGACAGACAGAATAAGGGCGTCACATGACGATTATGACATCAAGATTCTGTCGGCAGATGATTCGGGTAATGTTGATTTCGTTGTGTACGGATACATGAACAGAGGTCGGCATGAGGGGTATAACGGCATCACCTATTGCAGATACAACAGTCAGGATCAGAGTAATGAGGAGATATTCTTTATTCCTATAGTGAATAATTATGAAAATATCAAGCTTGAGCTTGACGAGCTGTGTGCAATGAGTGATTCGGGAGTCATTTACATTAAACAGGATGATTCGGTATATGCCATAGACGGTATATCTCAGGAGCTTATGACTGTTGCAACCGGTCTCGGTGAGCATAGGTTTGCGTCGAGCTACGATCAGACCAAGATAGCCTGGCTTGACGGTGAGACAGATGGCGAAAACAGCATCAAGCTCATGGATATAGAGAGTGGAAATACTAACACAATAAGCGCAGAGAGCGGCAAGGTGCTTAATGTCATAGGATTCTATAACAATGATCTTATATACGGAGAGAGGCATGTAGGAGATAACCGTATCATCAACGGAAGGATACAGGGAAGACCTATATCCGATCTGCACATAGTTGATCCGCAGCTTAATTCCGTTATGGACTACAGTAAGGAAGGTCTGTATTTCGAGGACATAAGGATAGACGGAGACCGTATACGTCTTGCCCAGTATAAAAAGGGTGAAGGCAGTAATGAGTACAGCTTTGTTAGCAGGGATACGATTGTCAGCAGCGAGGAAGAGGCTGATCTGTATACAAATTACATATCGTCATCAGATACCGATACCAAGAAAAGGATATACTACGTAGATCTTGACGAAAATATCAAAACTACGCGAAGTCTTAAGGTTACGGCACCTCAGAATATAAGCTATGAGAAATCAGGCAACATCGAACTGCAATCGAACAAAAAGAGCAGCAGCATAAATTACTACGCCTATGCCAACGGTAATCTTACGGGAAAGTATTCAAGCCTGAAGGAGGCGATGGAAGCCTGCTACGACGAGATAGGATGGATATACGACGATAATTGTGTTGTTCTCTACAGCAGAGCCGACAGGGATTCGAGTCACACGATCAAGGATCCTTTCAGTGCTGCGGCACCTTTGGTTGCAGCAGTGGAAAATGGTGACATCCTCAATGACAAGATAACGGACAGCGCTTATATACTGATGGATGCTCAGGGAATAGAACTGAATAAACTGATGTATTATATAGGTAAGGATGCACCTGTAATGGCAAGACTGGGAGACGGCAGCTACTGTCTGCTGTATGCTTATGACAGAACAAGCATAGGTGTATTCTATCCTGCGGAGAATGATGAACTCAGTTCAAAGCAGAGTATGAGCATAGAGGAAGCTGCACAGTATTTTGCAAAGTATAACAGTGATTTTACCTGCTTTATTAAGTATAACGGCAAGTAAGACGGATAAAAGCAGGATAAAACAGATGCAAGCTTAAAGCAGCCGGCTGAGTTTAAAGTTGATATCGATATTATAAGGCAGGAAAAGTCAAACACTTATCATATTTCGCTGAGGTTTACAAATTTTGCCCGAGCGTATATAATCATAACTTACTGCATATGTGAAAGCCCTAGGCTGCATGGCAGTATACTTTAATATTCGGATAGGCCTCGCGTAAGCGGGCGTATCTGTTTGTAAAAAATCACAAACGACCGAAATAAAAGGGGAACGAATGGAACAGTATATCATCAAGGGCGGATCCGAGCTTAAAGGTGAAGTTACAATCGGCGGTGCAAAAAATGCCGCGCTCGGTATTCTTGCGGCTGCTATTATGGCAGACGAGGATGTCCTGATAGAGAATATTCCAAATGTAAATGATGTAAATGTCATGCTTGAGGCCATAGCTCATATCGGAGCCAAGGTCGAGCGTATAGATGCGCATACCGTAAGGATCAACGGAGCTGCTATCACAAGTTGTGAGGTAGATGATGATTTTATGCGCAGGATAAGAGCATCATATTATTTCATAGGAGCTTTGCTCGGAAAATACAAAAATGCCAAGGTGCCGCTTCCCGGAGGATGCGCGATAGGCGCAAGACCTATCGACCAGCATATCAAGGGATTTGAGGCACTCGGAGCCAAGATCGACATAAAGGGAGGATATCTCTCCACAACAGCAGCAAGACTTAAGGGAGCACATATATATTTTGATGTTGTTACCGTAGGTGCGACCATCAACGTAATGATGGCTGCAAGTATGGCAGAGGGACAGACCATTATCGAGAATGCGGCGCGTGAGCCGCATATCGTTGATGTTGCAAACTTCCTTAACAGTATGGGAGCCAAGATCAAGGGAGCCGGAACAGATACCATCAGGATCAAGGGCGTTAGTAAGCTGCACGGTACGCAGTACGCTATCATTCCGGATCAGATCGAGGCGGGAACCTTCATGTGCATGGCGGCTGCCTGCAGAGGAGACATTCTCATAAAAAATGTCATACCTAAGCACCTTGAGTCCATCACGGCGAAGCTTACCGAGATGGGTAATACCGTGCAGGAATATGATGAGGCGGTTCGTGTAATAGGTGCGGAAAAGCAACGTCATACGGATGTTAAGACACTTCCGTATCCCGGATTTCCGACTGATATGCAGCCACAGATAGCTGTGACGCTTGCACTTGCCGAAGGTGCAAGTATAGTTACCGAATCCATATTTGAAAACCGCTTCAAGTATGTTGAGGAGTTGAGACGTATGGGAGCAGAGGTCAGAGTAGAGCGTAATGTTGCCGTTATTGACGGAATAGAGCGTTTCTCGGGAGCTTCAATATCGGCACCGGATCTTCGTGCGGGAGCTGCTCTTGTTATAGCCGCACTTCAGGCGGACGGCATCAGTTCTATTGACGGTATAGGCTATATCAAGCGAGGATACGAGGATTTTGAAAAGAAGATCACCGCACTCGGCGGAAAGATCAAGTATATTAATGATCCGAACATAACGGAATATGCATAATTATCTAAATGCGGCAGGCTTTTCGGAATATAACACGGAAGGCACTGTCTACAGATTAATAAGGAATCGGGTACTGAGACCCGAATATCTGACAGCACGGCTCGACTTAGGTGACGGGACCGTGCTTTTGGAATACAGAATGCCTGTAAATTCTTTTGTGGGCATCTGCGCCGGATTGATACACGGCAACGGAGAATTTTCGGAGCTTCAGTATTACTATCCCTATTATGATTCACCGGAGATATCGACGACTGCCGAATGTACGGTAGAGCGTCATACCATGGAAGAGACCTACTCAGGTGTTATAGAGGCTTACAATATCGGACTTTCTCTGATATTTTTTATGAGTAATCCGGTAAGTTACCGCCTTAGGATGGCAAATGACCAGGTAAACTCGTTTAAGGGGACCGCTTTGTCGGCATTTTCCAATAAGGCAACGGTTTTGCTGCCGGTAGTGCCGCAGGATGATCCTCTCGATCCTCTTATGGGCATGGATATGAAGGATGTTGCAGCCATATTCGATATGCCTCCGGCGGAAGATGACTCGGTAGATTCGATTGATGCGCTGACGGAATCCGATCTCAATATGTTTCATCAGATATCTGAGAGAATAGAGTCTGAGGATCTGTATTCACTTGTGGATCAGAGCTTTATGCCATGCGGAGTCGAATGCGACTTGTATTCGGTGATCGGAGAGATCAAGGAGATCAAAGACTCTGTAAATGAGCTTACCGAGGAGGCGCTTAGCTTCATTAAGCTCAGCTGCAATGATGTCGAGTTCTGGATGTGTATAAGGAAGGCTGACATACTCGGAGAGCCGCTTGTGGGACGTCGTCTAAAGTGCAGCATCTGGATGACGGGACGTGTAAATGTGGAGTTTTAATTTATGAGTAGGACAACAAAGGGCGTAATGCTCTCAATATTGACTCCTGTGCTCTGGGGCATAATGTCTATCCCGATAAGAACACTTAATGAGTACGGAATATCAAGCCAGGATCTTGCATTTTTCCGCTGTGCCGTATCCGGTATAGGCTTGTTCATCTTCAATCTCTTCGTAGACAGAGAGGTGCTTCGCATAGATCCAAAGGGTGTCATCATAAGCGCTCTCTACGGCTGCTTTTCCTACGGACTGAGCTTTACCGCTTATGCTCTTGCAGTTGAGCGTATACCTGTGGCAGTGGCAATGGTGCTGATGTTCTTATGTCCGGTATGGGTAAGCCTGCTGAACAGGATCATTTTCAAGGAGAAATTGGGTGCGGTAAATACCGTGAGTATAATCATATGCCTTATAGGTGCGGTACTGGTATCAAATATACTGAGCATAAAGGATGTGAAGCTTGATGTGTTCGGTATAGTATGTGCACTTATAAACGGCTTCGGAGCCGGACTGCAGCTGATAATACCGAGATATTTCGAAGGAAAATACAAGAAGAACACCTTTGTGGTATACGGATTCATATGCTCGGCTTTAATGCTCATGTTCTTCACCAATTTCGGCGTTGTTAATACGGCTGTAGCGGCAGATCCGTTACGTGTCACAAGCAATATGATACTGCTAAGCGTGGTATGTACCCTGATAGCAAATTATGTGTTTGTTATCGCATCCTCATATATCAGCAGTACCCTTGTGAGCATACTTTCGGCGCTTGAGGTCGTAGTCGGATCACTCGTGGGCATACTTATCTACAAGGAAACCATGAATGCGGCACAGAGCTTCGGAGCGGTAATCATAGTGATAGGAGCCTTGCTGCCTAATATATTGCCTATGCTAAAGCGCAGCAAAAGTTAAAATTCTTTGACGATAGGTGTAAATTGTGTTATTCTAAGCAGGTCTGTAGAAGTACGCTTAAGGCAATACCTCTGCAGACCTTGCAAAAGCCGTAGACATGAATGTTTCGACAGCTATGTCATACAGCAATATAAATGTTTCTGTAGCTCAGCAGGATAGAGCGTTCGCCTCCTAAGCGAAAGGTCGTGCGTTCGAATCGCATCAGGAACAGATTATAAGAGTCTTATATCCGTTAAAGCGGGTATAAGGCTCTTTTTGCGGTGCCGTAAAAGCAGATGGGGAAGTTGATTAATGTATGGTTTAGAAGATATTTTTGTCTTTGACATTATGATTTTCTTGGTTGACGTTCGTGTTTATTCTACTTACGATATAAGTATGAAAGGACGGAGTTTTTAGGATTAGGATGACCAAATTCAAAATCTTGATGCTATTTAAATTCGCAAAAAATACATTTTCTATAGTGGATGAATAATGGTATCCGTACACGCTTTTGGAGGAAGGGTAATGGAAGAAAAGCAAACAAGCGTAACAGGTAAAAAAATATTGAAGCGGCTTTCGACAATTGTACTTGTTATCTTGGTAATAGTTGCGGCAGTGGTCGGAACAAAGAGCACAAGCAAAAAAGACGCTCCTGATATTATCAGTAAAGCGACACTTGAAAGAATTATTAATATCAGTGATCTTTCAACTTTTGAAGCAGTCTATAACGGTGTTGCAAAAGTAATGAATGAAAAGAAGCCGGAAAAAATAGATTATTATGTTTCTTATGATGCCAAGGTAAAAGCAGGACTGGATTTTGAAAAAGTTGACTTGGAAATAGACAAAAACAGAAAAGTCATTACTGTAAAATTACCTGAAATCAAAATTACAGATGTAAATGTGGATATAGCTTCGCTGGACTACATATTTGTGAATGATAAGGCAAATACTGAGACTGTGTCAGTTCAGGCTTATGAGAAATGTATTGAGGATGTTACAAACGAAAGTGCTGATGAGGATGCAATTTGTACATTGGCAGAACAAAATGCACACAATATCATAGAGGCGCTGATAAGTCCCTTCGTTAAGCAGTTGGATGAAGAATATCAGCTTGTGATCGAGTAAGGAGAGCGGAAAATGAAGAAGATAATCGGCATGATACTCATGAGCATTATATGTATTTCCCTTACAGCCTGCACTTCCGAGGAACAAGTCAAAGAGATTACGCCTCAGGCATCTCAAATGAAGTCTATTTGTGAACTGGCAACAATGGAGTGCTATTATCATAATGTAGCCAAATATTCCGAAAAGGATGCAACCGGGACTTTATGGTGGAAAAAAGACAGGAAATTCTGGGTGGAATATGCAGGTGTTGTTACGATAGGAATTGATGCCACACGTCTTAATATTGAGGTCAATGAAGATAAGGTTATTATATCGATTCCGCCGGCAAAGGTTTTAGGATGCAAGGTCGATCAGTCAACGCTAAATGATGAATCATTTATTATTGCCAAGGACTCTGCCAAAGTCGAGGCCGAACATCAGACTGAGGCATTTAAGGAGGCACAATTAAAAATGCAGGAAGAAGCAAGCAGTGATGCTGTATTGCTTGCAAGTGCACAGCAAAGAGCGCAGAAGTTATTGGAAGATTACGTTAATAACATCGGTAACTGTATAGGCAAATCATATAAAATAGAATGGATATATTTGGAAAATGCGGAAAAGCTGCAGACTACTGATTAAGCATTTTTAAACGAAATTAAATGAGAGTCTTATATTCGTGAAAGCGGGTGTAAGACTCTTTTGGAAATTGTTTTTGAGAAATAATGCATTGTAATGTGAACTGTTCAACGCAATTTGTTGTCATATAATCTATTTTAACTTTTAGATTAAGATGTTTTGCGGATTGAAACCGCAAAACTATTTGAAAACTGGAATAATTACGATATACTACATACAAAAGGAGGCGATAATAATGATTAATAGGCCTTTGTATGTAGATAAGATCATGGCTTATGCGGATACGCCATTTGTGAAAATCCTCACAGGAGTACGACGCTGCGGGAAATCAACGATTCTGAAAATGATTATGGAGCAGCTTAAAAACCTTCGGAATATTCCGGAGGAGCGTATTGTCAGCTGCCGTTATGATTCAATGGAATTTGAAGATATGACAGCTAAGGAGATGTACATACAGCTGAAAGATCGTCTTTCCACGGAAGGTAAAACATATCTTTTTCTCGATGAAGTTCAGGAAATCAATGGGTGGGAAAAGGTTGTTAATTCGTTGATGTCGGACTTTGATGTTGACTTATATGTTACAGGTTCCAACTCTAGGATGATGTCCTCAGAAATCTCGACTTATCTGACAGGACGCTATGTGTCATTTCGTATTTTCACGCTCTCTTTTTCGGAATACCTGAAGTTTAAGCAGCAGTATGCAGAGCTTGGTGAACCGAAAGCAGAGTTGGCAAACTATGTACGATTGGGCGGGTTCCCGGCAACGCATCTGCATGAATATTCTCAGGATGAGGTCTATACTATCGTGAGGGATATCTACAACTCAACGATCTTCTCTGATATTGTTAAACGAAATCAAGTGAGAAAGATAGATCAATTGGAGCGTGTCGTAAAATATACCTTTAATAATGTCGGAAACACCTTTTCAGCAAAATCTATCGCTGATTATCTAAAAGCCGAACACCGTTCGTTGAACAACGAAACCGTCTACAGTTACCTTGAAAAGCTGGAAAAGGCATATTTGCTTCACCGATGTTCCAGATTCGATTTACAAGGAAAGGAAATCCTCAAAACACAGGAAAAGTTCTATCTTGCAGACACTGCACTTAGGTATAGCGTTTTGGGATATAATTCCGATAGTGTAGCATCCGGCCTTGAGAATGTTGTATATCTGGAACTCTGTCGCAGAGGGTATAGCGTCTATGTCGGCAAGTCAGGAAACTGCGAGATAGATTTTGTTGCTGTACGACAAAATGAAAAGCTTTATGTGCAGGTTACACAGGAGCTTAGTTCTCTTAAAACTGAAAAACGAGAATACGACAGATTACTGGATATCCATGATAATTATCCAAAGTATGTTCTGACAACCGATGCGTTCTCGGGAGGAAACTATGAGGGAATCAAGACGATGCACATAGCAGACTTTCTGTTAAGCTCTGAATATTGAATTATAATGATGTTGAGATAAAGATTGCAGATAGCGAATCGGTGAATTGAAAGAGGGAGGAGATAAAGGTAAATGAGGATCAGAAAAGCAGAAGAGAAAGATATTCCGAGAATCATGGAATTGTTGGGACAGGTATTGGAGCTCCATGCAGAGATACGTCCGGATATTTTTATTCCGGGAACTACAAAATACACAGTCACCGAGCTGGCTGAGCTTTTGAAGCAGGAGGATAAGCCTGTCTACCTTGCGGTAAATGATGAGGATGTATGCCGGGGATACGCCTTCTGTCAGCTTAAGGAGCAGGATTTTTCAACCAATATGGTACAGTTTAAGTCGTTGTTCATCGATGATCTGTGTGTTGATAAAGATGCGCGTGGACAGCATATCGGTGAATATCTGTTTGAATATGTAAAACAAGAGGCAAAAACGCTTGGCTGCTATGAAGTGACCTTAAACGTATGGGCGGGAAATACTTCGGCAGAGCATTTCTATGAAAAGATGGGTATGAAGACACAGGAACGACGGATGGAATATATCCTGTGAAAATCCGGAAAATTGTCGGTCACTATGTCCCCCGGCATTAAAGAGGTGCATGTTGTGAAAAGACGGTGGTCGCTTACCCGCCGTCTTTTCATTTTGTTTGCGCGCCATGGGCGCGCTCTAACGGGTGAAAGTCCCAAACACACCTAGGCAACGAGGAAGTGTATAG
>CAKRTC010000028.1 GCA_934402055.1 uncultured Lachnospiraceae bacterium
TTATGTGTAAATTGCTTCTTACCGCTTGCATAATCCGCTACTATATCTCCGTTTCCGTAGAGCTTATATTTGTAGCTCATAAGTCCTTCCAGACCTACCGGTCCTCTTGCATGCAGCTTTGAGGTGCTTATGCCGACTTCTGCTCCGAAGCCGTATCTGAAGCCGTCTGCAAATCTTGTTGAGCAGTTCTGATAAACCCCGGCGGAATCTACCATCTGCATAAATTTATCGGCTGCTGCCGCATTTTCGGTAATAATAGCATCTGTATGATGAGAACCGTATCTGTTGATATGAGCTATAGCCTCATCAATTCCGGATACAAGCTTTATTGATATCTCAAGATCAAGATACTCTCTGAATATCTCCGGTTCAAGAAGTTCCGCATCTATAATATCACAAACCTCTTTTGTGCCATGTATGCGTACCCCTGCTGCCTTAAGCGCTTTTGCTATCAGCGGCAAAAATTCCTCAGCGATATCTTGGTTAACGAGCAGGGTCTCGGTTGCATTGCAGGCTGCTGTATACTGCGTCTTGGCATCAACTATTACACGGATCGCCTTGTCCGGATCCGCATCCTTATCTACATATATATGACAGATCCCGTCCGAATGTCCCATGACAGGTATCTTGGTATTATCCATAATATGACGCACAAAAGCATTGGAGCCTCTTGGTATAAGAAGATCTACATTCTTATCGCAGGTAAGAAGCTCATCTATCTCACTGTGCTGTTCCGCCTGAACAAGGCACATATCCGGAAGTCCTGCCTCTGTTACAGCCTCATGTATCAGCTTAAACAAAAGTCTGTTGGTTGCGGCAGTCTCTCTGCCTCCCTTAAGCACAGCACAGTTTCCGCTCTTAATACAGAGTGACGATATCTGCACCATAGCATCCGGTCTTGCCTCAAAGATCACTCCGATAACACCTATAGGGCAGCTCACTCTGTACAGCTTCAAACCTTCATCAAGTTCTCTTGCAAGTGTGATCCTGCCTATCGGATCCGGCAGCTTAATAAGCTGTTCTATGCCCTTAATGCAGTCAGAGAGCTTGGCATCGTTAAATTTAAGTCTCTTGGCAACCGCATCCGATACTCCTGCCTCATGTGCGGCATTAAGATCCTTTTCATTTTCCGCAAATATAACTGCAGCATTATCACACAGCTTGTCCGCAATAGCCTTAAGTGCCGCATTACGCTGTTCGGCTGACGAAGCAGCAAGTACAGGTGATATTTCTTTCATTCTTAATGTCTCTTCTGCGATACTCATGTTCCGGACTCCTTATACGTATTAACAAAAATTGAATAGACTTATGTATATTTTATACATATAGGAAAATACTTCAATGCTCAATATTTGAACATCTTGTTTTTTCTCTCTATTCTTCCGCTGATGAACGGCATTGACATGGCAATGATAACGGTTCCGACTCCTGATGCGACAGATGAAACTATAAGCAATTCCTTGGTACCGAACGCACTGAGCACCACTCCGCCGGATATACTTGCAAGCACACAGCCTATCGCATAGGCAAGTGTCAGCAGAGCCTGTCCCTTTACCGCATCCTTTTTATCAAAGAGCTCTGCCACGTAATAGATCGTTACAGGTGCAAACAAACCGTAAGCCATCATCTCAAACATAGTTGCAAAATAAATGCCGCCTACGGATGTTGCGATCTGTGTAAAGAATGCCTTAACAAAAAATCCCGCTGCCGATATAACAATGAGTTTTCGGAGTCCGAAACGCATAACAAGAGCAAGTGAAAGTACCATAGGGAAGAGCTCTATTCCCGCCTTGACAGCCTGAACCATACCGTATGATGCCTTTGAACATCCCATAGGCTCCATTACCTGCCACATGAAATTATTTAAGATTGCAAAGCTGAAATATAAGAATACAGCGCCGAACACAAAGAGCATGAACGGACTGTAAGAGCGTATAAACTGCACATAGCTTACCTGATCCACATCATTCTTGATAAATTCTTCATCAGGAAGCTGTTTTCTCCTTGCCCGAAGATTAAGGTCGATAAGCAAGAGCAGCAATATAGCACAGATACTTAATAAAATATTGCCAAGCTGCAGTACAACATTACCGTATCTTGTAACAAGCTGTCCCGCTATTGCGGAAACAACGGCATAGGATACGGCACCTATACTTCTTGCCACTCCGAAATTCATATTATAATGATGACTTATCATCTGGAAATTCAGGGCATTGAGACATGGCTGTATACCCATGATAACTATTATCTGGAGGCAATACAGTACACAGATCATAATGTGTCTGCCCTTAAGCATCAATAATCCCACATTGATAAGTATAATAAAAACAAAGCCGATTATCTGTATCTGGCTGTTGCTCACTATCTCCGTCTTATCGGCAAAATTGGCTATTATCTGCTGAGCAAATACGGTCACCGCAAAGCCCAATGCCATAACTACACCTATCTCGGAATTATTAAATCCATTGGCAAGCATGTAAATGCTCAGATAAAGAAAAATAAACGAATATACGCCGTAATAGAATGTCATTGCCGCTATATAGGCAATGTTGGCCTTCCTGTCACTGTTTAAACACAACATAATCTTCTCTCCGCTTAAGATCTTAACAGCAACAGCATTACTTTAGAATTGTCTTGAACTCTTTCTATCCCCATAGAAAACATTAGATGTATTATAACATCTATCTTGCATTACTAAAAGTACATAAAAGGGATTTTTCTTGTATTTCAAGACTTCATCTAATATACTTTAAAAACAGAATGTTTTTATTTACATACCGACACATTGCATCATAACGGCAGTCTGCATTTTTCCAATGCACCGGTATAGAACACTTTTCTTTCAGAAAGGAGTAATGATATGTACAAATTTAACATCAACATTCCGACAAAGGTGATTTTCGGACCGGATCGTCTCGGAAGCTTAGGCAAAGAGCTCTCCAAATACGGCAAGAAGGTCCTTATAGTATACGGAGGCGGTTCCGTTAAGCGTAACGGTATCTTTGACAAGGCTACCGCTTCCATCACAGCCGCAGGTCTTGAATACACAGAACTTTCCGGCGTAGAGCCGAATCCTAAGGTAAGCAGTGTCAATGCAGGCGCCAAGATCTGTAAAGAAGAGGGCGTAGACATTATCCTCGCCATGGGCGGCGGTTCTGTCATTGACTGTTCAAAAGCTATTTCTGCAGCCGCATTCTATGACGGTGATGCCTGGGATCTTGTAACGGGTGAAGCAAAGATCGGCAAGACACTTCCTATCGCTGCCATCCTTACTATTGCAGCAACCGGATCCGAGATGGATATGATAGGTGTAATCTCCAATGCCGAGACCGAGCAGAAGCTCTGTATCGCCGCTCCGGGGCTCAGACCTGTGGTTTCCTTCCTTGATCCTACACTTACCTATTCGGTTAGTCCGTTCCAGACTGCCGCAGGATCCGCAGACATACTCTCACATATCATGGAAGACTACTTTGTGGCCGATGACGAAAGCATGTATATGCTTGACCGTTTTAAGGAAGGCATGATGAAGACAGTCATAAAGTATGCCCCTATAGCATTGGCAGAGCCTGATAATTACGAAGCAAGAGCCAACCTTATGCTCACAAGCTCCTGGGCAATAAACGGCTTCTCGGGCGCACTCACAAAATGCGAATGGACCAATCATATGATCGAGCACGAGCTTTCTGCCATCTATGACATTACTCACGGCCTCGGACTTGCCATAGTAACTCCGAGATGGATGAGATACATACTTGATGCTTCAACAGCTCCTAAGATCCGTGATTTTGCTGTAAATGTATTCGGCGTTGATGCTTCGCTTTCTGCTATGGATGCAGCAATGAAGGGAATCGAATGTCTCGAGGACTTCTTCTTCAACAAGCTTGGGCTTAAGTCCAGACTTTCCGATATCGGTATCGATGACAAGAATATCGATATCATGGCAAAGAAGGCCTGCAACGGCAAGGATACTCTTAACGGCTGGAAGGTACTTACCCCTGAGCAGATTGCAGACATCCTCAGAAACTGCCTGTAACAGAATTTGTCGTATGATTTCAAAAAAGACCACACTGCAGACTTTTTGATCTGCTTTGTGGTCTTTTTTTGCTTATTATTATTTTTTCAACTGTCTGCCTGCTGCCCGTAGTGCTTAGCTGCAAATTCCTGCATACTGCTTATATCGGAGGTCTTCATAGGTATGAAATTTCCTCCCATTGATCTGATAAGACTGTATATCTGTGCCGTATATTCAAGTGTCTCCGATACCAGAAATGCATCATCCGGATCACTTCCTATACAAACGGCACCATGTGACTGCAATAAACATGCCCTGCTTTTTTCTCCCAGTGCCTTAACACAATTATCCGCAAGCTCCACGCTTCCCGGCATTGCATGATCGGCAGTTCTTATCGTGTCTCCGAGTTTCTGAACCGCTGTATCAAGAAATAACGGAATATCTTCTCCCATTGCGGAAAATGCTGTCGAATATATCGGGTGAGTATGCACTATAGCATGACAGTCCTTTCTCGACTTATATACCGCAAGATGCAGTGCTGTCTCTGTAGACGGTCTCCTGTTTCCTTCAATAATGTTGCCGTCCTTATCCATTTTGATGATATCCTCGGGCAAAAGCTTATCATACTCCATTCCGCTCGGAGTTATATACACATATCCTTCCTCGTCAAGTGCCGATATATTGCCCCAGGTGCCGATTGCGGCATGCTCTGCCATCATTCTGCATCCTGTCTCTATTATCTTTTCACGTATATCCAAATCTCTTACCATCCCTGTTTAAAACAGTATTTTAAATCTTTTTTGCACCTAAATGACTGTGAAGAAAAATACGCCTTTGTACAGCATTAACAGACTTATTATACTATGCCCAGTTCCTCGAAAGCCTTGTCAAAGGGTGCCTTGCATAATCCCTTTTCTGTTATTATGCCTGTGATAAGGCTGTGATCCGTTACATCAAAGGCCGGATTGCATACCTTGACTCCTTCCGGTGCCATGCGTTCTTTATACCACATCTCCGTAACTTCTTCGGCGGCACGTTCTTCTATCGGTATCTCGCTTCCGTCTGCTATGGACATATCCATGGTTGAACTCGGAGCACATACATAAAATGGAATTCCGTAATACTTTGCAAGTATGGCAACTCCGGAAGTACCGATCTTGTTGGCGGCATCTCCGTTTCTTGCCACTCTGTCACATCCCACAAAGATAATATCTATCTTTCCCTGCTTCATCATATATGATGCCATATTGTCACAGATCAAGCTCGTGTCAAAGCCTGCTCCCTGCATCTCAAATGCCGTAAGTCTTGCCCCTTGCAGCAAGGGTCTTGTTTCATCGCAATAGACTCTGAAATCTGTCATTCCTTGCTCTGCGGCTATATACATAGGAGCGGTTGCCGTTCCGTATTTGGCTGTCGCAAGTGTACCGGCATTGCAATGTGTAAGTATACCACATCCCGGCTTAAGCAGCTTATATCCTATCTCTCCGATACTGCGGCTTATCGCTATATCCTCTTCTCTTACCTTATCCGCTTCCTTATAGAGAAGCTCAACTATCTCAGCCGGCTCCCTATCCCTGTTTTGTTCGGCAAGTCTCATCAGTCTGTTAAGTGCCCAGCTGAGATTGACAGCCGTAGGTCTTGCAGATGCAAGATAATCGCTTCTTTCCTTAAGTTTTATGAGGAAGCTCTCTGTATCAAGTCCTTTACAGTCTGATTTGCTGTCATTATCAAAGAAACCGGCTCCTCCTGCTTCATCAGCTTTCCTTTTATTGTCGGATCCTGCTATCTGTGCTGCGCCTATTGCCAAGGCATATGCCGCACATACACCGATTGCGGGCGCACCTCTGACTCTCAGAGATTTTATCGCCTCCCATATATCCTTGAGCTCACCAAGCTCCAGCACCTTAACTTTTCCGGGCAAGAGGGTCTGATCCAATATCTTCAGGCTCTTCCTGTCCTCCGACAGTAATACCGTATCCAAACTTAAAGCATCCATTTATCTTTCTCCGATCACTCAGCTTTTATATGCACAAGTTACATTTGGTGACGAACCACGGCATACTCATCACCGTTTCTGTAATAAGGGCATTCCTTATAATCACTGTCCATAAATCTCAAAAATTCATCTTCATCAAGATTTACATCACAGTAATATTCGTCATCTTCCTCATCATATATATAATTGGCACAAAAATCGCAGCTTATGCTCATAATTTCATCTCCAATGCTTATGAATTATAGTCGTCTTCGCATCCGCCGGCTGCCGCGTCTGCGACTGCAGTCCGGCTTTTTCTTTCTTCCTATCGATTAAATACGGATTGCTTCGTACTTCGTACTCGCGCGATCCTAAAAAAAACGACCTTCTGTGGTATTGTACCACAGAAGGTCTCACTTGTTGAAAAGATTAAAACTCTTTGATTAATTACTTCTTAAGCTCTGAGAGGATCTTGACAGCATCCATAGCGATCTTAAGCTCCTCATCTGTAGGAAGAAGGTAAACCTTAACCTTAGAATCATCTGTAGAGATGAGTGTCTCCTTACCTCTTACATTGTTTCTCTCATCGTCGATCTTAACTCCGAGGTATCCGAGATACTCGTCGCAGATAAGCTTACGTGTAGCGATATCATTCTCGCCTACGCCTGCTGTGAAGCAGATGCAGTCTACACCGTTCATAGCAGCTACATAAGCACCGATGTACTTAGCAACTCTGTAACGGAATGCCTCAAGAGCATTTACGCAATCCTGATTGCCTTCCTCTGCTGCCTTCTCGATATCTCTGAAGTCTGATGAGATGCCGCCGCTCATGCCGAGTACACCTGACTTCTTGTTGAGAACATTGAGGATGCCGTTGATGTCAAGACCTTCCTTGTTGCAGATATACTGCATGATGCCCGGGTCAACATTTCCTGAACGTGTTCCCATGATAAGTCCCTCAAGAGGAGTAAGTCCCATTGAAGTATCTACGCACTTTCCGCCGATAGAAGCAGAGATGGAAGCACCGTTTCCGAGGTGGCAAACGATAACCTTTGCCTTCTCAGGATCAAGTCCGCCAAGCTCGATAGCTCTGTGTGATACATAGTCATGTGAAGCACCGTGGAAGCCGTAACGTCTTACCTCGTAGTCATTATAGTACTCGATCGGAAGAGCATACAGATATGCCTTAGGCTCCATGCCCATACCGAAAGCTGTATCGAAGGTACCGCAGTTCGGCTTGCCCGGCATAGCCTTCTCACAAGCCTCAATACCAAGGATATTTGCAGGGTTGTGAAGCGGAGCAAGGTCTGTGCATCTGCGAAGTGCATCCTTAACTTCCTCATCAATAAGAACCGACTTAGCAAACTTCTGTCCGCCGTGTACGACTCTGTGTCCGATAGCATCGATCTCGTCAACCGACTTGATAACGCCGTGCTCAGGATCTGTGATAGCGCCCATAACAAGCTCAACGGCCTTCTGGTGATCCTTCATCTCTTCCTTGATAACATAGTTATCCTTGCCCGGAACCTTGTGTGTAAGCTGTGATCCTTCGATACCGATACGCTCTACAAGTCCCTTGCAAAGAACTTCCTTGTTGTCCATCTCTATGATCTGGTACTTAAGAGATGAGCTTCCGCAGTTGATTACTAATACCTTCATTAATACATCCTCTTAGATAAAAACATATTTAGCTTAATATATTGCAGTGGGAAAGATAAAATTCCCGCTGACTAATAAACAATCCGGAGTATCCCTCTACAGGATACTCCGAATTATGTTTATTCTATTGTTTTATAGATCAGCCTACTATTGTTCCCTTCTGATCCGGTCCGCAAAGTGCAGCATTGGCCTCATCTGTATCGATGTGCATAGCAAGTGCATACTTCTCTGATACTCTTACTACTGTGTCATCAAAAACAAGCTTTCTGCCTGCGTTTGAGTCAACAAGAACCTTAACGATCTGTCCGTTCTCAACACCGAGCTCCTTGGCATCCTCAGGTGTCATATGAATGTGTCTCTTAGCAACGATAACACCTTCCTTAAGCTCAACCTCACCTGCAGGTCCTACAAGCTTACATGAACCTGAACCTGCAATGTCACCTGACTCACGTACAGGAGCCTTGATTCCGAGTGAACGTGCATCTGTAGCAGAGATCTCAACCTGGTTTGCACTACGACATGGTCCGAGGATAGACATCTTAGTCTCGCTCTTCTCACCTACAACTGTGATCTTCTCGCCTGATGCGAACTGACCCGGCTGTGAAAGTGCCTTCTTAACTGTGAGCTGATATCCTGCTCCGAAGAGTACCTCAAGTGTCTCCTGTGTTACATGTGCATGACGTGCACTTGTCTCTACGATAAATTCCTTAGCCATTTTTAAAAGTTTCCTCCAAAAATAAATAATAAGCTGTTTTGCTTAAAACTTTTCAAATCTCTCGACGTTGGTCACAAAGATAGTTGCTCCTCCGACCTCGATCTGCATAGGCATGGTAGAATAATTGATCATGTTCATACCCGATATAAAAGGCATATCAACTGTGATCTTCTGTCTCTCTCCACACTCACTCTTGATGAGCTCGATAGCCTTATCCACCTTCTCATCCTCGGTACAGATCATGAGCGTAACATTGCCCTTTCGCAGGAAACCTCCTGTAGTCGAAAGTTTGGTGATACTGTATCCGTTCTTGCTGAGTGCCGTAGTCACCGTGTCCTGATTATCATTTCTGACGATAGCGTATATAAGCTTCATGATAAATACCTCCTGTTTTTGCCGCCTGACCCCAGCCATGTTTGTGTCAGGATCTTCAAAATACCCAAAAGGAGATCAACACACAGCCAAAGTTTTTTGCAGCTCAATCAGAATGAATATATCATAATTTTTTTCTAAAATCCATACTTCCCGGCCTCAATCGGCATAAACTTCCGTAAGTATCTCAGGAGATGCAGCAGCTATATCTACCAGTCCCGCGGTCTCGGTGCCTCTTAAGCTTATAAGCGTATCTCTTACCGTAGCTACAGCAAGCTCGGGCGTATTGTTTTCTTTGCTGAGATGTCCCAGTTTGACTTTCTTTAGCTTAGGCTGAAATATCTTGGCAAGCAGTTCACCCGCCGAAGCGTTGCTGAGATGTCCTCTTCCGGAAATGATACGACGCTTAAGCATCATGGGGTAAGGTCCGTTCTGCAGCATCACAGGATCATGATTTGCCTCCATGAGCACCGCATCAAGTTCAGTCAGATGATCACAGATATAATCATCATAATGTCCGCAATCCGTCATCAGTGCAGTCTCGGTGCATTTGTCCCCCTCATATATCTCAAATCTGTAAGCATACGGCTCTGCTGCATCATGGTATATATTAAAAGGAAGTATATGTATATCTCCCACCGAAAATTCAAAATCGGCTCTGACAGGCTCCATAAGTTCTCTTCCGGCATAATTGAAATATTCATCCTTTGTTGCGGCTGAGAGAGCTGATAAGGTCCCGCTGCTCCCGTACACAGGTATGCCGTAAGCCGACATCAATCGCTTTACTCCCTTGATATGATCGCTGTGTTCATGCGTGAGTATCAGTGCATCTATATCGTGTAAGCCTCTTTCTACTCCGGCTTCCTTTAGAAGTGTATCCGTCTTCTTTGCGGATATCCCGCAATCTACAAGTATCTTTGTGCTGTCCGTTGCTATAAGCGAAGCATTACCGCTGCTCCCGCTTACCAGACTTAAAAATTTCATCCAAACGTTTCCTTACTTCTTCTTCTGTTTTTGCTCTTTCTCCGGAATTATCGATGAGTATGTCGGCAAATTTTTTAAAATCAGCCACACTAAGCTGCTTTGCTATAACGCTTAGGCTCTTTTCCCTCGAATAACCGCGATCAGCCATCAGACGCTTGATACGTATCTCATCGTCTGTATATATGTACCATATTTCGTCGCATAATTCTGTAAATATTTCACTCGGAAGTGCCGTTTCCACAGCTATGCGCACATCATTGACTGCTGCCTCGCCTTCCGATTCCCTTGTCTTTCTACCGTCTGCCGCTTCAGAGCACCCTCCTTCATCAGACTTAGGCATAGACTCGTTTTCGGTAATTCCGGCTGCTGCCGATCCACGTTCAAGTTTCGCAACATTGATATACTCGCTGACATACCTCCAGACGCTCGGATGCACTATGCCGTTAACCGTCTCAAGCGCCGTCTTGTCGGAATATATCTTTGCGGCAAGCTTAGGATTATCTATCGGACTTCCGTATCCCTGCTGCAATATCGTGTCACCGAATGCCTCTGTCAATGCTTCATAACAGCATTCTCCGGGTCTTTCCAGTTTTTTTGCAATATCATCCGTGAGCAGCAGCTCAAAGCCGTACTCCGACTGAAGCACCTTTGTAACAGTGCTCTTGCCGCTTCCCACTCCGCCTACAAGTCCCAATATCATAATTTTTCCAATACCTCATTAAGATAAGCTATTGCCTCATCTATGCCTTCATCGCTGAATTCAACATCATGAACCGTGATTTCTTCCTTGGGAGTAGCATCAAAGCAAAATGCTCCCGTCCAATGATATACTCTGAGTACAGTCTTGGTGACAGGCTCTGATTTTGCTTCGTCTGCATTTTCCGAAGCCTGATCTGCTCCGTCCGTTTTATCCGCCTGTTCGCCGGGATCCTCTGCTATCTCAACTTCCGTTTTTTCCAGCTTGTATCTTAAATTCCGTTTTGAGCCGGTATATGAACTCATTTTAAGAAATGACATAGGCAGCATATCTCTGCGTGTAATCCGCTTATCTGTCATTTCTTCCGTAATTACAGCCATCTGTATATATAAACTCCCGATTTATTAAAATTAATGACAGTCGTACCAGGTATCACCGCTTCTTACTTCGGCACTGAGACGGACAGGAAGATCCGCAGCCTCTTCCATGCACTGTTTTACCATAGTCTTGACCTGTTCAAGCTCCTCCGGCGCCGTCTCAATAAGCAGTTCGTCATGTACCTGCAGTACTATGCGTGATTTCATTCCCTTAAGAGCCTTTGCGGTATTATTCATGGCTATCTTCATGATGTCGGCCGCAGTTCCCTGTATCGGCGAATTCATTGCAATTCTTTCTCCGAAGCTTCTCTGCATAAAGTTTGAAGACTTAAGCTCCGGTATAGGACGTACTCTGCCGAACAAGGTAGTTACATATCCGTTTTCCTTGGCATCTGCTATCTGCCTATCCAGATACTCCTTGACCTTGGGATAGCTCTTAAAATACTGCTCTATATATTCATTTGCCTCTTTACGGCTTATCGAGAGATCCTCTCCGAGTCCGAATGCGGATATTCCGTATACTATTCCGAAATTAACAGCCTTTGCATTACGTCTCATCTCCGGAGTAACTTCATCTATAGGCGTCTTGAATACCTGAGATGCGGTAAGCGTATGTATATCTACCGCATTTTTATAAGCATCTATTAGTACACTGTCTCCGGAAAGTGCCGCAAGTATACGCAGCTCGACCTGACTGTAATCGGCATCCACAAAAGTGTATCCCTGCTGAGGTACAAAGACCTTTCTTATCTCCTTGCCCTCCTCGGTCCTTACCGGAATATTCTGAAGGTTAGGATCCGTGCTTGATATACGTCCTGTCGCAGTGACCGTCTGATTAAAGGTTCCGTGTATCCTGTCGTCCTCTCCTATAAATGCATCAAGCCCTGCCGCATAGGTAGAGTACAGTTTTGTAAGCGTTCTGTATCTGAGTATTTTTCGTATTATCTCATTATCTCCGGCAAGCTTCTCCAGCACATCAGCCGCCGTCGAATACCCTGTCTTGGTCTTTTTTCCTCCCTGAATACCCAGCTTTTCAAAGAGTATGACTCCGAGCTGCTTGGGCGAGTTGATATTGAATTCCTCTCCCGCAAGTGCATATATCTCCGATGTCAGGGCATCTGTCTGTGTCTTGAGCTCCCTTGCATAATCTGAAAGTGATGCTCTGTTTACGGCAATTCCTACATTTTCCATATCGTTAAGAGTATAGACAAGCGGAAGCTCTATATCTGTGTACAGCTTATACATGCCCATATGCTTAAGGCTCTTCACAGCCTTCTTCTCCGCCGCAAAAGCTACTGCTGCCGAAAGAGCTATGTATTGTTTTGCCTTTTCTGTAAATGCCGCATCATCCAGCGCCTCGACCACTCCCTTTTTACCTATAAGCTCCTGTCTGCCCGGTTCCGCCGTCTTAAGTACAGCTGCCGATATGTCATCATATTCATAGCTGCTTCTTCCGGGATCCAAGAGGTAGGCCGCTATGGATATATCATGGACAAAGGCATTTTCCTCTATATCTATATTTTTAAGTATATTCTTAAGTCCGAGCACAGCAGTTGTCTTTTCAGCTGCTATCCTTACCTTAAGCATGCTCTTGATGTCGTCTGCAAGCTTGTCTGCACTGTACTCATTACCTGTCCTGAGTACATAATATCTCTCTCCCGGCATGGCAAGTCCTGCTGCGGCTGTCTTCATGCCCATAAAGCTGTCTGTAAAATAAGAAAGCCCTACCGCATCCTCTTCCACAGCATCCTTAAGCACCGTAGCTGCAAGGAACGGATCGTTGCTGAGCTTGATATTTCCTATGCTGAGTGCGCTTGCAGCCGTATCCTTATCAGCATCACTTTCCGAAGATGCGCCATCCGCGGCACTTCCGGAATTCTCGATTTTTTTTGCCAATCTTGCCGCAATAGTCTTAAGCTCAAGCTCTCTTAACTTTACAAGTGCTGCCTCTGTATAAATGCCGGATGCACTTCCCTTGCCGGATGCATTTTCATTTCCTGAGATAAGCTCCGCAATAGCTGTATCCAAAGGAGCATCTGTATCTATGGTAGCGAGCTTCTTGGAAAGCTCGGCAAGCTCATAGTGCTCCGCGAATGCCTTCTGTGCTCTCGGAGGCTTTATCTCCTCAAGATGTGCGTAGGCATTCTCTACCGAATGGTATTTTACGATAAGCTCGGTTGCAGTCTTTTCCCCGACTCCCGGAAGCCCCGGAATATTATCCGAGCTGTCTCCCATAAGTCCCTTAAGATCTATGAACTCCTCCGGAGTCACCCTGTACTGTTCCTTGACATCCTCCGGATAATAAGGGGTAAGCTCAGTCTTACCCTTTGATGTTCGCGGCATAAGTATCTTGATATGCTCATCACAAAGCTGCAGAAGATCTCTGTCTCCCGATACTATAGTGACCTCATGTCCTTCCGCCTGTGCCTTCTTTGCCGCAGTGCCGAGAAGATCGTCAGCCTCATATCCCGTAAGCTCCATTATAGGGATGTTCATACTGCGAACCATTTCCCTTGCTATAGGCACCTGCTCCAACAACTCTGTCGGCATAGGCTTTCTTGTTCCCTTATATTCGGGATACATGGCAGTACGCTTGAGCTTGGACCTCTCGAGATCGAAAGCCACCGCGATGGAATCAGCCTGCTCTTCGTCTATGCATTTAAGCAAAATATTAAGGAATCCGAATACCGCATTGGTATGGATTCCCGTTGATGCTGTAAGTGTCGGAACTCCGTAAAAGGCTCTCGACAATACGCTGTGTCCGTCTATAAGCAATAATTTATTCATGTAAATGTCACTCTCAAATATACAAATGTTACCGCAAGCAAGGTCCAGAAAATAAGTGTTCTGAATACATTTGCAATCACTATGGATCTCTTGCGGGAAGCAATATACTCCTTATTGTTGGTAAGCTCATGTCTGTAAGCCGAAGCAAGATTAAGTGAGGCTGACTTGTCATTCATCCTCAGCATACCCTCCTGCACTATATAATTGACCTCCAGCTCCTCAGCGCAGCTTTTGCAGGTCTTGAGATGATTGAGGAAACCATTCAGCTCATCATCATTAAGCTCATCATGTATAAAGGCATCTATATCTTTGTTAAATGTGATACAATCCATAGCTTAGATTTTACTCCATGCGCAGCACATTAACAAGCAAATATAAAAATATGAGATTTCTGCTCTCCTTAGTATCATTTATGCAGCTATTTTTCAGATAGCAGAAATATTCGCAGTCGTTCTTAATAAGACAAATGATTTAGTAATTATCTTTAAAACAGCTTTGTTTCACAAAATATCCGTAAACTCCGGCATCTCGAATTTACTTGCCTAAAGTCTGCAAATGTGATATAAAATATAAGTCTATGATTTGCCGGTGTGGCGGAATGGCAGACGCACATGACTCAAAATCATGCGGGAAACCATGCGGGTTCGAGTCCCGCCACCGGCAGTATACAACAAATGGCTATAGCTAAGGATAAACCTTATTTATAGCCATTTTATTATTTTAATGCTACCTTAACCTGAATTATACTCCTGCACATTAACACCAAGTAAACTTTATTCTATTTTGTATCTCGAATGTATATTCTTCCTGCGAAATCCCTGCATGAATTGCTTTTTTCCTGTTATGTGTAATAATAGGAACATTATTACTTGATAAGGTCAATGATAGCTTAAAACTATATCGTTCCTTAAAAAGCAAAGGAGATCTTCATTATGAATAAAAAGCTCAGCCGACGTGAATACATATATGTTGCAAGTATGTTATTCGGCATGTTTTTCGGAGCCGGCAATCTTATCTTCCCTGTTCATATGGGACAGCTTGCCGGAAGCAATATGTGGCCTGCGGTCATAGGTTTCTGTATAACCGGTGTAGGCCTGCCTCTGCTCGGTGTTGCTGCCCTTGGTATAAGCCGTTCCAACGGACTTTTTGAATTGGCAGGACATGTAGGCCGTTCCTACTCAATGTTTTTCACCTGTCTGCTGTATCTCACCATAGGTCCATTCTTCGCTATTCCGCGATGTGCGACCACAGCTTTTACGGTAGGACTCGAGCAGGTGCTTCCACAGCACATCAATCTAAAGTTATGTCTGCTCATATTTTCAATCGTATTTTTTGCCATCGCACTGTTTTTCTCACTGCGTCCCGGCAATATACTGGTATGGATCGGCAAGGTACTTAACCCTTGCTTTCTTCTATTTCTCGGCATACTTGTCATAGTTGCGCTGTTTAATTCAGAGACTTCAATAGCCTCTGTTGCTCCGCAGGATACTTATAAAACACAGTCGTTCATAACCGGATTCCTTGAAGGCTACAATACCATGGATGCCCTGGCCGGACTCGCCTTCGGCATTATAGTTGTACAGGTTATCCGTGATCTTGGTGTAAATGAACCCGGTTCGATAGCCGGCAGCACCGTTCTTTCGGGTATATTGGGTTGTTCACTTATGGCTGTCATCTATATTGCCGTTACCGTTGTCGGAGTTCAGAGCCGTGGGATGTTTGAAACAAGTGAGAACGGCGGAATCGCTCTCGCACAGATATCGCAGCATTTCCTTGGCAGCGCCGGACTCTTTGTACTTGCGGCAACTGTTACCCTTGCCTGTCTCAAGACCTCGGTAGGTCTTATTACAAGCTGCAGCGAGACCTTCTGCAGTCTGTTCCCGAAAGGCCCGGCATACCATGTATGGGCTGTGATATTCAGTCTTATTTCACTGACCTTTGCAAACTTCGGACTCAGCTCGATAATAGGATATTCCATACCTGTACTTATGTTCTTGTATCCGTTGGCGATCACACTTATATTACTTTCTCTCACCGGAAAGTTCTATAATTACGACCGCGTGGTATTCATCTCTGTTACGGCACTTACACTTCCTGCTGCCGTATGTGATTTTGTAGCAGCACTGCCGAGCGGACTCTATAACGCCTTACACGGAGATGCACTCATGGCTTTTGTAAGAAGCTTTCTTCCGTTTTCCGATATGGGACTCGGATGGGTATGTCCTGCGCTTGCAGGTCTTGTTATCGGACTCATCCTCCACTTCGCAAAAAGTAGCAAAGCTTCAAAGGCAGTCTGATTAAAGCAAATTCAACAAGCGGATATCACTATTACTGATCCATATTTTTTGATTAGATTTATCTGCTCTGAGTTCCGTGCCATGTGTTGATTGACCGCAAAATCATTGTCTTTTTTCTTACTTTCACGGTAATATCTATTCAATTTTTAAAGAGGACGTTTTCCGAAATCACTTTCGAAAAATGTCCTCTGTCTTTACTTGTTCAAAAAATCTTTGTGAAATACAGATCTCTGAGCTCAGCTTATAAGCTTCGAACTATTCAGGAATTTTTGATCTCAATATAAGCCTTAACTGCTTTGATAAGTTTATCATAGCCCATAGCTCCCGTATTTATACAGAAGTCATAGTTTCTCGCATCATCCCACTTATGTCCCGTGAAATACTTATAGTACTCTGCACGATTCCTGTCTATCTCCTGCATACGTGCTATCAGCACCTCATCACTGTCAGAACAGGTATCACGCAGACGGATCAGGCAATCCTCCTCGCTCGCGTACATATACATTGAGATCACATAATCCTTATCCTTAAGTATATAATCGGCACAGCGTCCGACAAATATGCAGTCTTCAGTCTCGGCAATACGTCTTATGACTTCTGCCTGAAGTTCAAACAAATTGTCGTCTGATGTAAATCCGCTGTGATTCGGAGAAAGAGGCTTTCCCTTATACTTTCCCTTGGTTGACATGAATATCTTCTTGATCTTCTCATCAATACGTCCGAAAAGCTCTTCATTGACACCGCTTTCGTCGGATGCCATACGAAGTATCTCCTTGTCATATACCGGAATACCCAGTTCCTCGGAAAGCTTATTTGCCATCGTCAGTCCGCCCGATCCGTAGCTTCTAGCTATGGTGATAACCAATCTCTTTTTCTCCATATCAAATGCCCTCCGATCTTATTCTACAGTAACACTCTTTGCCAGATTTCTCGGCTTATCAACGTCGAGCCCCTTGGCAACACTCACATAATATCCCAACAGCTGCAGCGGTATTACCGCAAGGCTGGCTGTGAAATGCGGATCCGTCCTCGGTATATACATAACAAAATCCGCACTGTCCTCGATACTGTAATTGCCGTATACGGTAAGAGCCGTAAGATATGCTCCTCTGCTCTTACATTCTATCATATTGCTCAGGGTCTTCTCATAAAGCTCCGGCTGAGTGAGAACGCCAATAACAAGCGTTCCATCCTCTATAAGACTTATAGTACCATGCTTAAGCTCTCCTGCAGCATATGCCTCGGAATGGATATAGCTTATCTCTTTCATCTTGAGACTTCCCTCAAGGCTCACTGCATAATCCACACCTCTTCCGATGAAGAAAGCATCCTTGGCATTGGACTGCTTGGATGCAAACCACTGTATGCGTTCCTTATCCTCAAGAAGCTTCTCTATCTTGTCAGGGATAGTCATAAGCTCCTTTACAAGCTCATTATACTTAGTCTCGTCGATCTTGCCTCTTACTGCCGCAAACTGGATAGCAAGCATATACATTGCGGCAAGCTGTGTGCTGTATGCCTTAGTTGTAGCAACTGATATCTCCGGACCTGCAAGTGTATAGAACACATGATCCGCTTCACGTGCTATCGTTGAGCCTACTACATTTACAATGGCAAGTGTCTTGGCACCGTATTCCTTGGACTCTCTGAGTGCCGCAAGGCTGTCCGCTGTCTCGCCCGACTGGCTTACAACTATTACAAGTGCATGCTTGTCCAGCAAAAGTGTACGGTATCTGAACTCTGATGCAAGCTCAACTCTTACCGGTATCCTCGCAAGATCCTCTATCACATACTGTCCGACAACTCCTGTATGGTATGCCGAACCGCAGGCTACTATATAGATACCGGAGATCTCTTTTATCTCCTCATCACTTAATCCCATTGCTCCGAGATCTATCTTATTGTCCTTTATCACCGAGCTCAGAGTATCTCTGACAGCCTTAGGCTGCTCATGGATCTCTTTCATCATGAAATGCTCGAAGCCGGCTTTCTCAGCTGCCTCCGCATCCCATTTTATCTCGGTAAGTTCTCCTTCGACTTCATCCCCGTCAAGGTTATAGAAGTTGACAGTACCGGGCTTAAGACAAGCTATCTCCATATTACCTACATAATATACAGATCTTGTATACTTAAGTATAGCCGAAACGTCCGACGCAAGATAAGTCTCTCCACCCGCTATGCCTATGATCATAGGATTATCCTTACGTGCCGCATATATCTCGCCCGGATAGTCCTTAAACATAAATGCAAATGCATAAGAGCCCCTTATGCGTACCATTGCATGATTGATGGCATCTATAGGTGTATGTTCATACTTTTTATAATAATAATCAACAAGCTTTACAGCTACTTCAGTGTCTGTCTGTGAATAAAAGCTGTAGCCCTTGCGAACAAGTTTCTCACGAAGCTCCTGATAATTCTCTATAATACCGTTATGAACTCCGACGACATTTCTGTCATCGCTGCAATGAGGATGTGCATTAGTCTCATTCGGCTCTCCGTGAGTAGCCCATCTGGTATGTCCAATACCGCAGGTTCCTTTAACGGCTGCACCGTTATTGGTTTTTTCCATCAGAACACGAAGACGTCCCTTGGCCTTGACGATCTCCGGCTCATCCTCATTATTTCTTACGGCAATACCTGCCGAGTCATATCCTCTGTATTCAAGCTTTGAAAGGCATTCAAGCAATATCGGCGCTGCCTGCTGATTACCTACAAATCCAACTATTCCGCACATAATACGTCCTCCGATTATTCCTATATATTATGCAATTTTTTATCTTAGCGGTCAATCTTTATTATATCAATACAGATTTTATATATTATATTGCTTATCATATCAATATAACATTTATATATTACAATTTGCTGACTTTGGTCTATAATGGCAAAGCAATATTTAAACCAATGCCGAATCAGTCGGTTCAATATAGAAAAGACTTTCTTGCTTTAAAATATAAACAGACTTTTTAGACATTTGGCAGTATAATGTACAAAAATTTTAAAAGGAGTCAACAAAAATGACAGAACACACAGCATCACGCCCGATAACAGGCATTGCTGCTATCAGCTATTGCGCTGTATTCGCGGCTATTATCGCAGTTCTTGCACAGATAAGTATTCCGCTTCCTGGTGGTGTACCGCTTACCCTTCAGACCTTCGGAATCATGCTTGCAGGCATTGTATTAGGCGCTAAAAAGGGCTGTTTATCGGTTATTATCTACATACTTTTAGGTCTTGTAGGTCTTCCGGTATTTGCAGGCTTTAAGGGCGGTGCAGCATCGGTTTTCGGACCTACCGGCGGATTTATAATTTCTTTCTGGGCAGTATCACTTTGCTCAGGAATCGGTTATTTTCTTGCAAAGCGTGCATATGCCAATACAAATAGTAAAGCTTTGCTCTACGTATTAACACTTGCAGGCATCCTTATCGGAGCTGTTCTGAATTATATTGTTGGTATAGTTTGGTTTTCATCTATTACCGGCAATACTATGACAGCAGCACTTCAGATGTGTGTACTTCCGTTTATCGTTACCGATCTTATCAAGGTAATACTCGCACTTTTCATCGGTCCGGTATTAAACCGTGCACTTGCTAAAAACGGACTTATCTAAGCTCGTTCACAAATCATATATACGTCCGCCGATTGCTTGAAATACACAGCAGATAAACATATAGTATAAAGCTTGTCTGCTGTTTTAAGTATATTAGGACAAACTATAATATCAATCTGTGCGGCAAGATCCTTGCAGCCTATATAGATCAAGGCTCCGATACATATTAAGGTATCGGAGCCTTTAATATTATTACTCATTCTGTTTTCAAATACAGCACAGCTGATCCAAGCTCGACATTATTATAAGCTCAATGATCTGTTAAGCTCGAACTTAATAGTGTGACAAAAACTTTCTTGTTCGTTCCTCCTTAGGATTATCCATAACCTCCGAAGGAGCTCCCTGCTCAACAATATATCCGTTATCCATAAACACAACTATATCCGATACATCATGTGCAAATGACATTTCATGTGTAACTATGATCATAGTAGTATCTGTTTCGGCAAGTCCCTTTATAACCTTAAGTACCTCTCCTGTAAGCTCCGGATCGAGTGCTGAGGTAGGCTCATCAAAACAAAGTATATCCGGTTCCAAAGCAAGTGCCCGTGCTATAGCTACTCTCTGACACTGACCTCCGGACAACTGATGCGGATAGTTATTCTCACGGTCCGCAAGTCCCATCTTCTTAAGCAGCTCATGTGCCTGATATTCTATAGCCTCATTGATTGCCTTTTTATTACTTGCGTAGTCGGGCTGTTCTTTGGCCATAAGCTGTTTAGCAAGCATAACATTCTGCAGAGCCGTGTACTGCGGAAAAAGATTGAATGACTGAAATACCAGCCCGAAATGGAGTCTCTTTCTCCTTAGTTCTTTCTCGGATACATTTCCGGTAAGGAGGTTTTCTCCGTTAACTATGATCTCTCCGGAATCCGGAGTCTCAAGAAAATTAAGACAGCGCAGCAAGGTAGTCTTGCCGCTTCCTGACGAACCTATGAGAGTAAGTACCTGTCCCTTCTCCATAGTAAGATTGATATCCTTAAGTACCTCAGTTTTACCGAAGGACTTGCGTAAATGACGTAATTCAAGTATTGACATAACATTCTCCTCCGATCATCTGAAGTAATTAAGCTTGCTCTCAAGTCTGCTCAAGAGAACAGTAAGTATTCCGCTGAATATAAGATAGTATATAGCGGTAAAGAACATAGGCCATATAGCTCCGGAAATTCCCTGAGAGCCCTTCATGAATGCCTGTCCTGCCCATATGATCTCCTGAAGAGCAATGATACGTGCAAGTGAGGTATCCTTAACGAGTGTAATTATCTCATTTGACATAGGCGGAACTATACGCTTGATCATCTGAAGGAGCTTGATCTTGAAGAATATCTGTCTCTTGGTCATGCCGAGTACAAGTCCCGCCTCCTCCTGACCGATAGGAACAGACTGTATGCCTCCTCTGTATATCTCCGAAAAATAACAGGAATAATTAAATATAAATGATACTGAAGCGGCAAAGAAACGTCCGCTTTCACCTGTTCCCCAAACCGGAGTTCCGAATACAAGTCCCGGGAAATAATATATTATCAAAAGCTGTATCATCAATGGTGTGCCTCTGATTATCCATACTATCAGCTTGCACAGCCAGCTTAAGGGTTTGAAGGATGACATAGATCCAAAGGCTATAACAAGTCCTAAAGGAGCTGCTCCTATAAGCGTCACAAAGAACAGCTTAAGTGTCTGCAAAAAGCCTACATTAAGCGATGATATTACTATGGGCATTTGTTCTAAGATAAGTGCCATCTCAAACCTCTCAAACCGATCAGGCGGAAAACATCTTAAGCAATCACAATACCGAAAGCTTTCTTATCAATGCATTTCCGCCCCTATAATCATACTTATGCCGGATGAAGAAGTATATCCTCATCCGGCATACACAGTCATCTCGACCGACGATCATTGTATCATATTATACAGAAGTATCCTAATAAATTTTTCAGATCAAAGATCCGGATCTATATCTGGATAAAATATTTTACTGTTCTACTATAGCGGCCTGTACACCGTATGACTCTGCACACTCAAGCATCGAACCGTCATCATAGCTTGTCTTTAAGAACTCATTAAGTGTATCTGTAAGATCAGAGCCCTTTCTGAAGCCAACGCCGTACTCTTCTGAATTAAGTCCGATAGTATATGTAAGATCAGCATATCCTGTTCCCTCACCAACCATAGCAGCTGCCATGAGAGAATCGATAATTGCAGCATCCGAAGTACCTGCAGCAACCTCCATAAGAGCGTCTGACTGTGCCTTAACCGGTGTGTACTCAAGTCCGAGTGCCTCTGCCTGTGCCTCTCCTGCACTTCCTGCCTCTACTGCAAATGTGAGATCCTTAAGGCTCTCCTCATCCTGATACTTGTCGGCAACATCAGATTTAACGATAACGACCTGAGCATTGTTGCAGTATGCATTAGATGTAGACATTGCGCTCTTAACCTCATCGGTAAGTGTCATTCCGTTCCACAGGCAGTCAACAGTCTTACCGTCAAGCTCAAGTATCTTGTTGTCCCAGTCGATTTCTACAAACTCCGGCTTAACTCCGATGCTCTCTGCAAATGCTGTAGCCATATCTGCGTCAAAGCCGATCCAGTTGCCGTTGGCATCCTTGTAATCCATAGGCTCAAAGTCTGTGATACCTACTACAAGTGTTCCCTTACCCTTGACATAATCCATGTCACTCTCTGAAGCGTCGGCTGTGCTTTCTGCCTCTGATGACTCTTCTGATGCAGCTTCTGTCTCAGTCTCAGCTGCTGTAGTAGCTGCAGGCTCACTTGATCCGCAGGCTGTAAGTGTAAATGCAGCCAAAGCAGCTGCCGATATAAGCGCAAACATTGTTTTCTTCATAATGTCATTCTCCTTAAACTTTTGTGTTCTCCCGCTTTCATATGCGATGCATTTATTAGCATGGCAGTATATTAGCACACTAAAGTTTTATTGTAAAGACGTATATTGAAAAAAATGAATATAAACCCGGCATGCATATCCGGTTCATTTCTTTACCAAGCCCGAATTCATGGATGATGACGGTATAAGCGAAGATCCGAATACAACACCAAACATCAATATGAAGAACTTACATGTTCTTACAGACTATCTTCAGAGAAGTGACATGCTGACGCCATCCGGTAATGTCAGACGTGTCATTCTGACCGAACAGGGCTTTACCTCAGCCTGTGACAACGGTGAGGAGCGTCAGGCTGCTGCAATTGCCGAAGCTTACAACATTGCCAAGGCTAATCCATATGTTGACGGATTTTACCTGAGTCGTCAGGTAGATGCCGCATCGCAGCTCGCCGCAGGCGGTGCCTTCGGTCTGTGGACACGTGATGAATCTGCAGGACGTGATGAGACACCGAAGAGTAAGAAAAAAGCATGGTATACATATCAGGCTCTGAAATAATACAAGCTAATTAATCTAGTTTTTTGATAATATATAAAGGGGTTGTCGTTGGGATAACTCAATTAGGGATTAACAGAAACAACGATTATTTCAATGAAAAGCCTTCCAACGGAACATAAAAACAGAATGACTACACTAGAGTATATTGCTCCAGTGTGGTCATTTTCTTTTAAAATTCACATTTGAAATTAAAGGTATAGCTTTCGCCGTCTTTATTTTTGACTATATCCAGATTGTCCAATGTAGGTTTGTAATAATAATCAAATGAGTCATACACCTTTATATTTTGCTCCTTAATACCTGACATAACATCTGCTGGATTAAAATAAGCTGCTTTTGTGAAGTTGTTACAATACACGCAAACAATAACAAAATCAAAACCATTTAATTCTGTTAAAATTCGAATAATATCCTTAGTATAAGGTATGTCATTCAAAATCTGTCTGTGCGTGTGATTTCCACGAGTTAGCACATAATCATGGCGAGTATCTGCCAAAGGAATTTCTATAAGGCAACCTAACTTGGTATCTTTCCCATCATAAGTTTTTAATTTATCTCTGTAACAAGGACTTTTTTCAGTTCCAATATTGCACTTTGTATTATGGTTCATGCATATTTCCCTGAAATTCTTGATGAATACCTTATAATCAAAGCGTGAAACTGCATCAAAGTCATTCTGAAAAATACTTTTCATTTCGACTAGTCCTTTGTCTAAATCTTGATGTTTTGCATAATTATCAACAGCGTGTTTTATATTGGCATTTCTTTGCCTAGAATGTGACTTCTCCTGCTGATTATACATACTATCTACAAGGAAATGTTCTAAGCCAATTACAGTTTCATTGGAAAGAAAAACAAAATCAGGACGTTCCGATTCTATACATTTTTCATCATTGCCATCTTTTATCATCCTGTGAATTGATTTTGCATATACGCCAATAGCATTTGATTTTAACACTTTTTCTAAGCACAAAAATTCAACTTTTTTGGAACCCATACAATTCACCGCCTTTATATAGATGTATAGATTTTATGCAGCACCAATCCAGCCGTAACCTTGAACTGCCATGTCTACAAAGTGGTTCATGAGCAGAGATACCTTGGAATCAAATGCTGCTTTATCATAGCTTTCAGGCAGATCATCATTCAATGATAATTCTACCTCGTATTTAAGCTTGGCACGTGGCTGTTCGTCCTTATACCAGTCTACCACAAGAAGGCTACTACGATTATCCACAAGCTTCTTGTAAAGATTCTTTGCAGAAAGTTTTACTTTTTGCTCTTCATCCTGTGTTAATTTCTTTCCGGCAATCAGCAAATCGTAAATTTCCAGTTCTTCTTCAGTTAAACCTTCAGTATTAGCACGATTATCTTCCTGACGAAGTTCTTCAAGGAGTTTCACAAGTTGCTCATAATAATCCTCATTTTCAGTGCCGCCTGCGTTGTAGGAATCAATAATACGCTTGAACCTTTCTGAGAACTTGGTTCTTGTGCAGTTTTTGTTAAGCATCTGTTCCAGTGCTTGCTCGATATATTCCTTCAAATCGTTAATTTCAATCGCCTTGTATTTAGCTACCTTGATTTCTTTTCTCAATTGCTCAACATCAACCTTAGAAAGGTCAATGACCTTTGTGCCTTTAATCATGTACTGTGCAGGTTCCTCGCGCACATAATTAACGAAATCTTGACTTGCAGTAACACTACCATCAAGAATCTGGTTCATTTTCTGTCTGGCACGAGCTACTTTTTCATCATCGATAGTGTGGTAGAAAAGGCCATGCAAATACACAAGCGGTGCAAACTTATCGTTGCTCCAGTTTTTCTCAAAGATTTCCGGCTTTGATGCTTCATAGAGATTTGTCAACGTATTAAGGATAACCTTGAATTTTTCTTTGTC
>CAKRTC010000029.1 GCA_934402055.1 uncultured Lachnospiraceae bacterium
CCGTGTACCGAACGGTACGCACGGTGGTGTGAGAGGTCGGGATTTCTCACTTAAGAGAAATTCCTCCTACTCGATTAGACTATGCCGTAGTATTGAACTTTAAGTTTTGTTTCTAAGGACTTATAAGGAATAATACACTCCGCCGCCTGCCAAGCTCTTGCCCTTAAGCTCTGCAAGCTCACTGACCGTGACAAGCTGGAAGCCCTGAGACACAAGCTGAGGAACCACATATTCCGAAGCTGCCGCCGTAGACTCATAGAGCTCATGCATAAGCACTATATCACCGTCCTTGACCTTGCCGATAATGGAATTGATAGTCGTCTGAGTGTTGCGGTGACTCCAGTCTCCGGTATCTATATTCCACAATATGATAGGCATATTGATATTGGCAAGCACGGTGGAGTTCTTATTGCCGCCGGGAAGTCTCATTATACGAGGCCTTATACCGCAGCTTTGCTCGATAATATCATTGCAGGCATTGACTTGATTGCGTATGGTATCGGCACCGACCTTGTTAAGATATACATGATCGTAGGTATGGTTGGCTACCTCATGTCCGTCGGCAGCCATACGTCTTACTTCGTCGGCTCTGGACGGAACTCTGTTTCCAACCATGAAAAAGGTGGTGCGCTGTCCGTACTGCTCAAATACATTCATAAGTCTTGCGCCGACATCGGTGCGCGGACCGTCATCATAAGTAAGTGCAATCATTGCTTTGCTTATATCAATAGTCCTGCCGCGGCTGACTACGATATTGGGATCGTTTGTCTTAAAGATGCTGTACTGCTCTTTTAAGGACTGTAATTTAAGTCCTTCTATATCATCTGCGGACGGAGTATGATCATCCGGAGTAGTTGTCTGTTCTGCTGACTGAATACTGTCCCCGGCATTGACGTCGGAGCTTGTTGTATCCTGTCCGACAGCGGAGCCTCCCGGTGTATCTGTTCCGGACAAGTCACTGTTACTATCTGCCGAGGTGCCCGGTCCGGGACCTACGGGATCGGTCTGACCCGGTACATTAACACCGGGGGCATAGATCACTCCTGCCGCCGCTGCGGTACCGGAACAGCTTATTGCCAATAGGGCAGCTGCAATCGCCGCGCCTACAAATTTCTTCTTTATATTCATGATCGACATAAATCTCCTTTTGTGAATGTTTAGTGAACTATAAATGAATATTAGCATGTTGTACCGCTATATGCCAGCTATCAGGCGGAAAGTGCACAAAATACACAGTTTAGTCAAATATAAATTTAGTTCTTGTTCACATTTTTGATATATACTTATAGACAAGATATATAGATATCGTTTGCAGATATACCGCTTGCGGTAAGAGCTGTGATCATCAGCGATCCTTAACGACCGGTGATATTTTATACAGAAAGGTTAGATACATTATGTCAAGAAAAACGATCGAGGACTATAAGTATACCGGAGACACCAAGTTTGATATCAAAGGATTTAAGACAGACGATACGGGAGAGCTGCTCGACCGATCAGAGGCTGTAGATGAGTTTGTGCACAATCTGCTCAAGATCAATAAGCTGCAGCAGAAGCTCTATGCAGAACGCAAGGAAGGCGTAATATTTGTATTTCAGGCAATGGATGCCGCAGGTAAGGACGGAGTTATACGTACCGTGTTCAATACACTTTCTCCGCACGGAGTAAAGGAATTCTGTTTCAAGGTGCCGTCCGCCGAGGAAGCAAGTCATGATTATCTGTGGAGATTCTGGCAGGCGCTTCCGGCAAGAGGCAATATATCCATATTCAACCGCAGCTATTATGAGGATGTTCTTATCGGAAGAGTACATGAGCTTTGGAAGAAGCAGGTACGCCCCGACAGACTGCAGGGCATAGACATAATCGAGCAGCGCTATGAGCAGATCAAGGATTACGAAAAGTATCTGTTCAATACCGGAACCAGAGTAGTCAAGATCTTCTTAAATGTCTCCAAGGATGAGCAGGCAAGGCGATTTATCTCACGTATAGATGAGGAACGTAAGAACTGGAAGGTATCCTCGGGAGACATCAAGGAGAGAAATTACTGGGACAGCTATATGGATGCCTTTGAGACCATGGTCAACAAGACCTCGACCAAGAATAATCCTTGGTATGTGGTTCCGGCAGACAAGAAATGGTACGCAAGACTTACGGTATCAAGGATAGTGCTTAAGACCCTTGAGGAGATAGACCCTAAGTGGCCTACGGTAGACGAAGCGGATTTTGAGACGGTTCAGGAGTTCAGAAAAGAGCTGATGGCAAGCCTCGGAGGAACATATGAGGAGGCTGATAAGCCGCTTCCCGAGTTTGCCAATCCCGGCATAATCGCGGCACAGATAGTTGAAAATGAAGAACGCTCCAAGATAGTTGCAAAAAAGAAGAGACGAAAGGAGCTCGGCTTTGCCGCGGTTGAGGAGCTGCTTAAGGATAAGCCTGTCATCTCCGGACTCAATGAGATAATAGAAGCGGTTGCGAATGCCGAAGACAAGAACGGGAACGCCGAATGATTCAGTAGGTATTAGGCATGACACATAAGATGTGATATAATGTTTACATAAGAGAACGGATCGGACAGGCAGAGCTGTTTTGATCCATAAAGCGTTTCATAATGTCGAAAGGGGACATTTTTATGAAAAAAAAGTTATATGATCCTTTATCAAAATATACACCTAAGATGCTTGATGTGCTTGCACAGTTCGGTCTCGGACCTAAGCTTGAGATCTCGGGAATAGAGAGAGATATACTGGATGTTATCTCACAGATCGAGGAGCCGGGCTTCTATGACCTCTGCGAATGCTTCGATCTGAAGCCGTCCAAGATGGAGAAGTATCTTATCAGGCTTGAGGACAAGGGACTTGTAGAGTATATGGATGCAGCAGGCAAGGTATACAATACAGAGCTTGCAGGAAGATATATCGATTCCTACAGAAAGGAAACACGCAGCGAGAAGAAGTTCCGTGCTTTTATCGAGAGCCTCAGCGACGAGGAGCTTGATAATTTCATGAAGCTTGCCGACCGATTCAAGATAGACGAGAACCTCATCGATGAGGAAGAGCCTGAGGATGCGGACGACAACAAATTTGTTATCATCGATCAGACCGAGGCAGAGTATGATGAGCCGGAGTGTGACGAAACTGCCGATATCGAGCCGGAAGGTGCTGAAGAAGCCGAAGTAGAAGAGGAGTCTTCCGACAGCGGGAGTAATGGCTAAAACAGGAATTTTCCATGCGGCAGACTTTGTAAAAGCTATGTTTGCAGCCGACAGAGGCTACAGGACACTGCACGAACCGAATCGGGATTGATACCGGATGTATGTGCCGGTGTCTGTCAGAGCGAGCATAATAAGGAATAAATATGAACCGCACTGTGTACAAAATCGTATACAGCTGCGGTTCTTTGTATTTTTATTAGTAAGAATGCATGCTTATACCGATAAATGTAAAAGTTTTCTTGTTTTTATGCAAAAGAATTTTTATAATATAATCGGTTCGGCTTATCCGGGGCTATTCTTGAATATACAGGTAAGGCCGAATAAGTTTCTTGATAATATTTGATTCATTTACAGGGGTGTATTAATGGGCAAAATATTTCGTTTTTATAAGGATGTTGACACAGATCAGATAATTGCATCGCAATATCTGCTGTTTCCGTCTGTCGATGAGATGAAGGAGCATACCTTCGAGTCGCTGGATCCGGAATTTGCCGCAAAGGTAAAGCCGGGTGACTATGTGGTTGCGGATGAAAACTTCGGCTGCGGATCATCAAGGGAGCAGGCTCCGGCAGTGCTTAAGGCACTCGGAGTCAAGGCTGTTATAGCCAAGTCATTTGCAAGGATATTCTATCGCAATGCGATCAATATCGGACTTCCGGTAATCGTATGCAGAGAGTTGTATGATGCCGTGGAGGCGGGCGACGAGATGGAGCTCGACCTCAAGGAAGGCATTATCACTACGGGGGGCAGAGAGTACAGCTGTACCAAGCTGCCTGCTCAGATGCAGAAGATATTGGATCAGGGCGGACTTATCGCCTCACTCAATAAGTAAGGAGGCGGCAGTATGGGAATGACGATAGCCGAGAAGATAATAGCACTTGCGGCAGGAAAGCCGGAGACACATGCCGGCGATATAGAGACAGTCACACTCGACCGTCTTATGAGCAACGACGGTACAACACATCTTACCATCGATATGTACAATAAGCTTAAGAATCCGCATATAGCGGACATTGATAAGCTTGTGTGGATAGTAGATCACAATGTACCGGCAGACAGTGTCAAGACAGCGGCATCACAGAAGAAGATGCGCGATTTTGCGAAAGAACACGGAATTAAATTTTATGAGGGCGAGGGAGTCTGTCATCAGATAATGATGGAAAAGCATGTGCGCCCGGGTGAGCTTATATTCGGAGCAGATTCACACACCTGTGCCTACGGTGCACTCGGTGCCTTCGGAACAGGTGTGGGCTGCACAGATTATCTCTATGCGATGGTAACAGGTACCTCATGGGTGATGGTTCCGGAGACGCTCAGATTCAATCTGCATGGCAAGCTTCGTGACGGAGTGTACGCAAGAGATCTGATACTTACGATCATAGGACGTATAGGCGCAAACGGCGCAAACTATAAGGCAATGGAGTTCGGAGGAGACGGCTTGCACAGTATAGATATGGCAGGACGTATCTCGATATGCAATCTCTGCGTTGAGGCAGGAGCCAAGACAGGCCTTATGGAGCTTGATGATATTGCCTTTGATTATCTTAAGGAGCACGGAGACAGACAGCCTAAGGCGGTATTTGCACCGGATACGGATGCCGTGTATGAGCAGGTATATGATATAGATCTTGCCGAGATCGAGCCTATAGTTGCCAAGCCGCATTTTGTTGACAATGTGGTTCCGGCTGATGAGGCAAAGGGTGTAAAAATAGACGAGGCATTCTTGGGCTCCTGCAATAACGGACGTATAGAGGACCTAAGGGTAGGTGCTGCCATAGTCAAGGGCAAGCATGTACACGGTGACGTAAGATTTATGGTAGTTCCGGCAAGCCGTGATGTGTATAAGCAGGCTATGGACGAGGGACTTATAGATACCTTTATAGAGGCCGGAGCAATAGTGATGAATCCAAACTGCTCGGTATGTTGGGGAGCCTGCCAGGGCGTTATCGGCGAAGGAGAGGTACTCATATCCACAGGTACACGAAACTTCAAGGGTCGTGCCGGACACAGAGATTCCTATGTATACCTTGCTTCGGCAGCTACGGTTGCGGCTTCGGCAATCGCAGGAGAGATAGTAACTGCGCAGGATTAAGAGGAACGGGATATGGAAACATTTACAGGCAAGGTATGGTGCCTTGGTGACGATATAGACACGGACATCATACTTCCTACGGAATACTTGGTATTTAAGACTATAGATGAGATGAAGCCCTATGCCTTCTCACCACTGAGACCTGAGCTTGCGGGCAGGATACAGCCGGGAGACATCATAGTCGCAGGCAATAATTTCGGATGCGGTTCCTCCAGAGAGCAGGCACCGGAGGTGGTTAAGGCACTCGGAGTAAAATGCGTTATTGCCAAGAGCTTTGCAAGGATTTTTTTCCGCAATGCGATCAACAACGGACTGCTGCTTATCGAAAACAGTGAGTTTCCGGATGCGGTATCCGAGGGCGACGAGATAAGCGTAAACGTAAATGAAGCGATAGATTATAAGGGTAAGAAGTATCCTATAGTCTCGCTTCCCGATAATCTGCTCGAGATAATCGATGCAGGCGGACTGGTCAAGGCTATGCGCCGCAGAAACGGCTTGGAGAATTGAGCATGGGACAGACAATAATTGAAAAAATATTCAGTCACAGCGCAGGCCGAAGTGTTAAGCCGGGCGATATAGTGACCGTGAAGGCAGATCATGTCATGCTTGATGACATCATGATGCCGTTTATAGTATCAAAGTTCAGGGAAATGGGCTTCACCAAGGTGTTTGATCCGGAATGTCCGGTCATAATATGTGATCATCTTGTGCCGGCAAGTCAGGTGGATGACACGAGAGCCTATCATATAAGCTGTGATTTTGCAAAAGAGCAGGGCATAACAAATCTGCACCGCTCGGACGGGATATGTCATCAGCTTATGACCGAAGCGGGCTATGTGAAGCCCGGTCAGGTAGTATTCGGAACAGACAGCCACACAACGACCTACGGCTGTGTCGGAGCCTTTTCTACAGGCATAGGATATACGGAGATGGCGTCCATACTCGGAACAGGCGAGCTATGGGTCAGAGTTCCCGCAACTATCAGGATCAATATCAACGGCAAGCTTCCGGACAATGTAATGTCCAAGGATGTCATACTTAAGATCATAGGAGATCTTACCTCAGCCGGAGCTACCTATAAGTCACTTGAATTTGCGGGAGATACCATAGATAATATGAGTGTGGCTTCACGTATGACCATATCAAATATGGGCATAGAGGCAGGCGCAAAATGCGCACTCATGGCACCGGATGCCAAGACGGCAGAGTATTGCGGTATAGAGCTTGACGAGTATCAGCAGAGCTTATTCGGAGATGCTGATGCCGAGTATGAGCAGGTGCTTAACTACCGTGCCGAGGACTTTGTGCCGAGTGTTGCGGTTCCTTCCAATGTCGATCATGTGCTCCCTATATCCGAATTGGGAGATATAGCGGTGGATGAGGTATTCTTAGGCTCCTGCACCAACGGCAGACTTGAGGATCTTCACGCGGCGGCAGAGGTCATGAAGGGTAAGCACAAGGCGGATTTTGTCAAATTCATAGTGACGCCGGCAAGTCGTAAGATATATCTTGAGGCATTGAGAGATGGAACGCTTGATATACTCTCGGATGCCGGAGCGATAATCACACATCCGGGCTGCGGACTGTGCTGCGGACGCACGGGAGGTATCATGACAGACGGAGAGGTGGTCGTTGCAACCAACAACCGCAACTTCCTCGGACGTATGGGTACATCCAAGGTCAAGATATATCTTGCTTCACCGAAATCTGCAGCGGCAAGTGCTCTTGCAGGCAAGATAGTAAGCGCCTGACGGAAAAAATAATAATAAAAAACAGAAAAATAGGCTGATTTGACAATAAGAACTAAATCAGCCTGAACACATAGGGGTATAAAAATGATTAAAAATATAGCGTTGATCAGAGGAGACTGTGCAAGTCCCGAATTTGTTGAGCAGGCTGTAAGAGTGCTCGATAAGATAGCGGAGAAATACGGACATACATTTAATTATACAGAGACCTATATGGGAGGCTCTGCCATAGACAAGTTCGGAGATCCGCTTCCGCAGTCAGAGCTTGATAAATGCCTTGATAGTGACAGCGTGCTCATGGGTTCTGTAGGAGGACCTAAGTGGGAGGGACTTCCGGGTGAAAAACGTGCGGAGAAGGGTTTGCTCAGACTTCGTGCAGGCATGGGACTTTACTGCAACAACCGCCCTGCCAAGATATGGCCTCAGCTTAAGGCGGCATCACCGCTCAAGGAGTCTATAGTTGATAAGGGCATAGACTTTATCATAGTTCGTGAGCTTATAGGCGGAGCGTACTTCGGAGAGCACAGCACTACCGTGCTTCCGAGCGGAGAGAAGCAGGCGCTCGATCTTATGCCATACAGCGAACACGAGATAGAGCGCATCGGACGCATCGGCTTTGAGACAGCCATGAAGCGACGCAAGAAGCTCTGCTGCGTTGACAAGGCAAATGTACTTGATACAAGCCGTCTCTGGAGAGAGGTAATGCACAGGCTCCAGAAGGAGTTTCCTGAGGTCGAGTATTCGGAGATGTTTGTAGATAACTGTGCTATGCAGATAGTCAAGAACCCGGCTCAGTTTGATGTTATTGTTACGGAGAACCTCTTCGGAGACATACTTTCGGATGAGGCAAGCCAGATCACAGGCAGCATAGGAATGATCCCTTCATCAAGTCTTGGTGCCGGAACAAGAGGACTCTATGAGCCTATACACGGATCCGCACCTGATATTGCGGGTGAGGACAAGATCAATCCTATAGCAACCATACTTGCCGCAGGAATGATGCTTCGCTACAGCTTTGATATGGACAAGGAAGCAGACGATATCGAGCGAGCTGTAAGCGCAGTGCTTGATAAGGGCATACGCACAGCCGATATCATGTCTGATGGATGCACACTTGTAGGCTGCAAGGGCATGGGAGACGCAATACTGGCAGAGCTCTGATCTTTTTTTAAGAAAAATGGTGCTTTTTAAATGAGTGTTTTTGACTTCCCTATGGGAGCACGTATATATCTGCTTGTGCTGACAGCGATAATAGGTCTGGTCATGGGCAGCTTCTGCAACGCCTGGGGCTGGCGTATAGCTCATCACGAGTCCATATCGCACGGAAGGAGCAAGTGTCCGAAGTGTGGACATGTGTTGTCGGCGCTCGATCTCGTCCCGCTCTTCAGCTGGATAGCCTTGGGCGGAAAATGCCGTTACTGCAAGGCTTCGATATCGGCAAGATACCCGATAAGCGAATTTGTATCTATGCTCGTGTATTTGTCGGTAATACTGCGTTTTGGCTTTACCGCAGACGCTTTTCGATTTATAATTTTACTAAGTTTATTGTTCACAGCATCGCTCGTCGATATCGATATAATGGAGATACCTGACAGAATGCTTATTTTTGCGTGTCTGGCATCTCTGCTTAGGCTTATCAACGGCTTCGGAGTGATACCGGATATGCTCACGGGCTTCTTTGCGGTATCGGTCCCGCTGCTTATATTCGTACTTATAGCCGAGCATGTGCTTAAGAAACCGGCTATGGGAGGCGGAGACATCAAGCTGATAGCTGTGTTGGGTCTGCATTTCGGTGCGGCAGCTACTTTGCTTATACTGATAGTATCCTGTTTCTTAGGGATATTTACAGCTGTTGCCGGACGCATAGGCAAGGGCACAGAGTTTCCGTTCGGACCGTCGATAGCGACTGCGGCATGGCTGGTGATGCTGTTCGGTGAGCGTATCATATCGTGGTATCTCGGGCTCTTCGGTATGTAGATCCGGGATAATAAGAGCCGAGGGTACAGATATCATAATCATAAATCATAAGGATGAATACATGAGCAATCTGATAGGTATACAATTTGACAGTGCTGAAGTCTCTATGGCTCAGTATGCGGGCGGCATGCTTCGTACATATACAGAGCGTATGCCGGATAATCTGATCCGAAACGATCAGATAGTATCGCAGGAGACATTTGCGGAATTTCTGAAGGACATCAAGAGAAAAGGTAAGTTCACAGGCAGAGCCTGTGCCATCGTACTTCCGTTCTCGGGTGCTTATTTCAGGACGCTTACTATGCCTGTTATGAACGAGGAGCAGCTCAAACTCAATCTTCCGTATGAGTTCAGAGACTTCATAGGTACAGAGAGCTTCAGATATAATTTTGATTATGTCGTGAGGAACTTTGATTATGATGAGAACAATAATCCTGTCAGCATGAACCTTATGGCGGCAGCGGCATCCAAGGAGATGCTCGACAAATATGCACTTGCACTGAAGAAGGCAGGCTTCCGGCTTAAGGTGGCTATTCCGACAGAGATGGCGGTAGTCAATATAGCACACAGCGCAGCCAAGCACGGAGCAGAGCTCAGCAAGGAGGAATGCCTGTGCTGTATCGGTATGGATCATACCATATTCAGTATTATCAGAGACGGAGAGCTTGCGGCATTTAAGATCATTGATATCGGCTGCGCACAGATAGATGAGGCAATTGCAGGTATCTACAACATAGATCAGCATCTTGCAGCCGGTTACAGAGAGACTAACTACGAGGGCGTGCTCGATAATGAATCCTGTCAGAAGGTATATGACAGACTCGGACTTGAGATCATGAAGACCATCAATTTCTATCGTTATGAGAATCAGGATGCCGAGGTCAATAAGATAACATATATAGGTGACTGCGCCTGGGTCGGAGATCGTATTAAGAATGCGGTCGCCAACGAGGACTTTGAGCGCAGAAGTATCGGAGACTGGCTGCTTATAGGCAGTACGGACGAAGATCTTGCGTCACAGTGTGCACTTGCGATAGGAGCGGTCAGCGCAGATGAATAAGCTATTATCAAAGTTTAAAAAGAGCAGTGATTCGGGCAGATTGCCGTCAAAGCGCAGCATGAATCTGTACGTCAAGGTCAAGGACGGCAACAGCTGGCAGGTCATAGTTCCGCTGGCGGTTTTCCTTATCCTGGTAGTATTTGCCATATACAGACTCGGTGTTGTGGACAGACTCAATAAGCTTGCGTCTATTCAGTCCGAGAATTCAAGACTCGAGTCTCAGCTTAACGAGCTTAACGAACAGCTTAGCGGCTACGCAGAGCTTGAAGAAGAGTACCGCAGATATACAACCAGCTATCTGAGAGAAGATGAGTACGGGCTTCTCTCACGTTCACGTGTATTTGAACTCCTTGACGAGTGTACAGACGGTATTGCGACTATCAAAAATATCAATATAGAGAGCAATCAGGTAGCGGTTGTTGTGGATATAGTATCTCTTGAGGATATAGATATCATACAGGACAGACTTGAGGCGATACCGGATGTTGACGAGATAAAGGTATCAACAGCCAAGGGAACCAACAATGTAGATGTTGAGGGCTCGATAGTATTTACGGTAAAAGCCGGAGAGTCCGCGTCGAATGATACAAATATGAGCGCAGAGGAGAGAGCCTCCAAGACGGATGCATTCTCACAGGCAGCGGCAGCTGCAAGAGAGGCGGTTGAAGCTGCGGCAAACAGTGTAAAGTCTGCGGTACAGAGCAGCGGATCTTCCGGAACGGGAGGCAGCTCGGGTAGTACAGGCAGCAGCGCAGGCAGTACATCTGCATCACAGAACACTCAGTCTTCGTCCGGTTCATCCGGCAGCTCGGCTCAAGGTGCTACAACGCAGAATATAAACGGTGACGAGGTCGTAATACTTCCGGAGGGAGTATCTATATACGGATTTGACAGCCTTGAAGCCGGTCAGCAGAAGTTACAAGGGGAGGGGGCAGGCAAATGAAAAGGATAATATCTATCAGAGAGCTCGCACTCCTTGGAGTACTCATTATATTGGCTGCATATTATTTTGTGGTGCAGGGTCCGGTTGCCAAGGAAACTGATAACCTTACACAGCAGAGAAGCGAGCTTGAGAATCAGATAAGCGAGGCAAGCATCAAGGCAACTGCAATGAACAAGATGCAGGAGGAGCTTGACAATATCTACGAGGCATCGGGCGGAACACCGCAGACACTCTCGGATTACAGCAATAACAAGGTATTACTGCAGGAACTTAATGTCATACTCAACATGGCGGACAAATTCGATGTCAGCTTCGGAGATATGAGCTTAGAGGACAATGTCATGCGCCGTGAGATAGCTATAAGCTATGATACGCAGACCAAGGATGCCGCAGAGTTTATCGTTGATTCGATAGAGTCGAGCCGTAACACTTATCTGATAACAAGCTTTGATACAGGCGTGAACAGCAACGGTATATGGAACTCATCGGTAACACTGGTTAACTATGAGTTTGTTACAGACAAGCAGGCGGAAGAACTCGGACTCAAAGAAAAAGTTCAGACAGAACAGGATAACAAGAGCGCAACAGAACAATTGGTGGACACTCTTACGAACGGGAACAATTAAAACATGTTAAAAAAGATACGTAACTCCAAGGGATTTACTCTCGCCGAGATGCTGGTGGTGATTGCAATCATTGCCATAATCTCGGCAATATCCGTAGGAGGATTGCTTAATCACATAAAGAGCCTAAGGCAAATGAAGCTGGACACAACTGCCCGGACTATCTATACTGCGGCTCAAAACAGACTTACAGAGCTGTATTCCTCAGGAAATACCGAATGGAATACAGCTTCTTTTGAGTCGGGAGACAGTGATCTTAAGGCAAAGGCAGTAACGGAGAAGCCGTCGGACTGGGGTGAGGAATCTGACTTTTCCAAGGCACATCTCTATGCCGTAATATCCGATGATACAGGCATGTCGGGTACAAGCAATGACTATACCAAGAGAGCCTTATTGCCGGAGGGGGCGATAAACGAAGAGCTCTACGGGCACAACTGGGTAGTAGAGTTTGATCCGGATAACGGCTATGTGTATGCGGTATTTTACAGCGAGGAGCTTGATACTAGCGAGTTTTACACCAATGATGTAGATGCCAACTTTGATACAGCCAAGATGACCATAGTACGTGCAAACAGAGAGTCGCGTCTTAAGAATTTTAATGCCAAGGTCGGTTATTACGGCGGAAATATCAGTGTAAACGAAAAATACGATGTAACCGATATAAGCAATTACATAACGATAGAGGACGGTGAGGAGCTTAAGATAAGCTTCAGTGTTTCTGTACCGATCATGTACAAGAAGGATTATATAGACTATACCGTAAGCTTTACGGGTATGGTAAGCGGTGCCGTTCAGAGCTATAAGTTTGAGGGACTTAAGAGAAATACCTCCTTCAGAGCGGCAAGTCTTGTACTGGACAGCCTGAATGACAAGGCGGGAGACTCATTCTATGCCAATTTCTGTGATCCGTACAGAAATTTCAAGGATCTGCCTCATCTCGGAGTATTCAACAGAAGCTCGTTTGAAGCAAGCTGCATCTTAAAGAACGGAGATATGATACCGGGTGAAAATGTCAGGGTAAGCTTCACAGCAAAAGTCAGGGATAATGAGATTGCCAAATCCGTTACCGCAGAGGAGATATTTAACGGACTCTTTGATAACGACAAGAAAAACGACATGGGAGCAGACCGCAGCAATAACGAAGCTGTGGCCTATGTCAGAAACGGCAGACATCTGCAGAATCTGGATAAGGAGACCTCGGGAGTAAACGGAGGTAAGTCAACAGGCACAGCAGGAAACAGGCTGAGCTTTACTTCGGCTGTTCAGACGGATGATATAGAATTTGCCGCAGAGGGTGACGGAACATGGATCAATGCCTACGGCTACAGACCGTTTAAACCGATAGTTAATCAGGAGCTTAAGTCCTATGACGGAGGCACAAATAAAAAGTCCGCAAGAGCCAAGATAAGGAATCTTATTGCGGGAGATGTTAAGGGGACAGATCGTAATGCCGGCACAGGCAAGGTAGATAAGGGTACAGAGATTGCCGAGACTGCTAATGCCGGACTCTTCGGAACTTTCTACGGAGATAAACTCAAGGGAGTGACTCTTACCGGAACTGTTGCTCACGGCACCGATAATGCCGGAGCCTTGGCGGCGTCGATTGAAAGTACGAAAAAAGTCACGATAGAGGATTGCCGTGCTTATCTGCTGAATGCCGACGTTACGGCTCTTATCGGAGAGATAGATAAGGATAGCAATGCGACACTTACTGACAGAAACAGTAAGATAGCGGCGCATGCACTCATCACCTCAGACAGCGGCAATGCCGGAGGACTTATCGGTAATGCAAATTGTGATCTTGAGTTTACCAAGAGCTTTGCATCTACTGTTATTAACGGTAACCGTGATAATGGGCAGGCTTCGGCTGCTGCGGATAAGAATAATGCCGGAGGCTTACTTGGACATACTTCAGGAAATATCAATGTCAGCAGCTCCTATGCTGACAGCTATATAGCGGGCGTACGTATAGGTGGTATGGCAGGCTTTACCGGATCGAAAAGCATTATAAGAGGAAGCTATACCGCGGGCTTTGCCCTGTCTACTAAAGAGACCAAAAGTGTAGCAGGCTTTATGCTTAATGCAGAGCCGAAGTCAGACGACATGAATAGGGTCACGGGATCATATACCATATTTGATACCGGCTCTGGGACAGCAAGATATCATATTTCAAATAAAGAAAGAGAAGCAACAAGATGTTTTGTTGATGCTGTCTATTACAGCAATTCGAGCAATCACAATGAAGGAGTACACGGTGCCACAGCCCTTAACAAGAGCTCTGAGCTTAAGAAGCCTGCAAGTGACAATGATAGTCCTATAGCAAAGATGAAGGCAGCCGGAGCAAGCTTTAGATTCAAGCAGAGTGAGACTACGGCATATAACCTTGGCGACAATATGGCTCTCAAGACCTATGACTACCCGCAGATAGATGGATTGTGGCATTACGGAGACTGGATAGAGAAGGAGGTTGAGCCTGGAACACTCGTTTATTATGAGAAGTATAAGGACGGAAGCTGGGGCTTCGTATCGGCAAGCGGTATTACTACACTTTATGCCAAGACAACTGCCGATAACTATGTGGTGGATGACGGCTACGCTCTTATATATGCCGAGGATGCAGTAAGCGACGCACAAAAGAATGTAAAGGTATATTTTAACACCACAGATACTACGGGAAGTGCAACTGTGGAACCGGCCGGCAATGCCACGGTGGTCAATATAGCCAACGGCGGAGGAAACACAGGCTGGAAGAAAGCTATATTCAGACCTATAGGCAAGGCTATAGATAATGCCGGACTTAAGGACGACGGAACTATGGAGCCGCAGGCAAATATGGCAGACTTCTATCTGCCGATAAGTATAGTTACGGCGGATAAGACCGACAGATACTATTTCAATCCTTATTTCGCCAAGACTGTAGTCAGAGTCACCGAGTTCGGAGATGCCTCAAAGCCGGTATTCAGTACCGATGCTTCGGATAAATCAATTATATCCGTCAGAACACCGAGACAGCTCTATCTTATGAGCAGATCCTACAGTGAGTATGCGGCAAAGACCGAAGGCTGTGAGTTTACTCAGGAGCTTGATCTTGATTATACAAAGTATGACTGGGACAACTGCGGAGTACTCAAAACCATACTCGGAACCAAGGATGAAAGCGTGTCAACAGCAGAGTTTGAGCTTAACAGAGATAAGAGTATATATCTTGATATAAGCAAGCTTCAGCCTTCCATAGGAAGTGAGGCTGTGCCGTTTGCCGCAGAGTATAACGGTGGGTGCCACACCATAAGCGGAATAGCTATTGATAACAAGGATGCCGGCACAGGCAATATGAGTGCCGGTCTCTTCGGTACCGTAAGAGGAAGACTTGAGAACATAGCATTTACAGCAGATTACTCGGAAAAGAGCAAGTCCAATCTTGCCATAAATAATGAGTTCAGTATCCGCGGCAACGGAAATAAGGCTTATATAGGAGGCCTTGCGGGACACCTTACTCAGAGCGGAAGCATCAACAATTGTGCTGTTGCGGGCTTTGTATTCAACAGCTATGCCTATGACCATGCCATACTCTATACGGGAGGTCTTGCAGGCTATAATGAGGGACGTATCAGCGACTCGAGCGCGGATATGCCTCTTATCAGAATGCGCACAAACGAAGGCTCGAATGCCGCGGCAGGCAGCTTTGTCGGCATGAATTCGGGCAATATAGAGGAATGCTACGGCATAAGCTATATCAATATCGGAAGATCAGCCTCGGACAGCATAGGAAAGGTATACCTCGGAGGCTTTGCAGGCAACAATACAGGCAATATAGAAGCTTCATATTGTGCAGCTACCAGCACAAGTGAGAATATCGATGATAATAAGATCAACGGCTTTGCTCCGGAGGGCAGAGGAAGCTTACAGGATTGTCTGTATCTTGACGGAGGAAACTATCACTATGTTGATAACGTTTACGCATACAATGTCGGAGACGAGAACAATAAACAGCTTGGAAATGTAAGCGGCGGCACACTGGTTGATCTCATCGATCCGGAAAAATCAAGCACAGTAAGGCTGAGTGATGCATTCGGCAAGGCCGTAAGCTCGTTTAACTGCGGAAGAACAAGGAATAAGATAGGCGGAAGCGAAGCAGATCCGGCTGTCTATCCTTATCCTGCCATAGTAAGCGATGCCGAGGGCAATAAGGTGCATTACGGAGAGTGGCCTGTTGATTCGGGTTATGCGAATGTCGGCTTTGTATATTGGGAGCACGAAGAAGGGGGAGCGAACAGAGGCTATCATTATTACATTATTGACGGAGCCGGAGAGGTGCATTCGACTATATGTTCGGCACACGATGACGGCGGAGTTATAACAGATTACGGCTACGGCTATTATTACGCCGAGACAGATAATAGCGGAAACAAGCTTACTGTAACTTCTGACTGGAAAAATATTAATGTATATAAAGATAAAGATGAAGATGAAGGCTTTGCAAGTGCGAAAAGATTTGATAATGCAGAGACAGCACTTAATAAGCAGTTCAGTAATGCCTATGTATTCGTTCTCTATAAGACAACGCAGGTAAGCGATGAAGCGGGTAAGAGCAATCATGCCAAGTCGGATAAAGGCATGTTCCTTACCAATCATACTTACAATGTAGGCACGACGGATATTACCAAGGGCGGAGCTTATGCTGTCTGCGAGCTTAATATCACAGGCGGAGGCACTGCGGCAGTAAGCATGTTAAGATATGTCTTTACTCCTATGTTTGCCAAGAGCATGATACTCCACAGCTACAGCGAAGGCGGCTCAAGCACGGCTACGGATATAAACTATCCGGGAAGTGATAACGGAGATAAGTACGAATCGGACAAGAAAGAGCATGATAATGGGCAGCTTACTTCGACCGAAACCGGCGAAAATATAAATATTCTGGAATACATGAAAAATGGTCTTCCGTTCGAAATACGTTCGGTATCACAGCTTCAGAATATCAACTGGAGAAATGATACTTATGATGCACTTACTACTGTAAGGGAGTCGGATGCAATAACCCAGTCAAGGTACAGCTATCTCAGATGGTACACTCCGTCAACAAGTGATGCTGATATACCGAGTAATGACAAGCATAACTTTTATTGGAAGCAGACTCATGATATCAATGCATCGGCGGTGAAGGATTTCACTCCTATAGGGGGACTGTTTGACACGAAGAAAACAGTAGTTTGGTCTAACCCTTATTCATCGCCTTATATAGCGTATTTTAACGGAGACTATAACGGGGCATCCTATAAGATACAGAATATCAAGATAGACAGTGTTGGACAGACTGTGGGCTTATTCGGAACCACAATATGCGCAAAGCTTCGTAATATAATCATGTATTCTGATAGTCAGAGCAATAAGATTCAGACGAATGTTGAAGGTAAGAACTGGTACTGTCTCGGCGGATTGGTAGGATTTGCTGCCAAGGGTACTGTCGAGAACTGCTCTGTTGCAGGTTATACTATTCAGGATAATCGTAAATATTCGGGTGCCGCTGATGCCGACATAGGAGGACTTGCAGGATTTTGCGCAACCAATATAGTAAAGTGCAGCTCAGTCAATGATATTGTTATAAACAGAACCTATGATAATGCTGATGGTTATACCAATTCCGGAAATGTTTTTGTCGGGGGCATGTCGGGAGTATGCCCGGGTATTATTCAAGACAGCTATTGCGGAGGAAGTATAGGCAGTACATCAGCAACAAATGGAGAAATTAAGATATATGTGGGGGGCTTCATCGGAGGAGAATGGTTCAGAGCGTCCGGATTACAGCGACTTACAGGATATAGAGCACTGGAACGTAGGCCCGAGGATGCTGAATATTCTCTGCCTGAGCCTGTAATCAAGAACTGCTACTCATTCATTAATCTGCCAACGGCCGGTGAAAAGCGGATAATAATAGTTGCACCGCTTGCTGCCATAGGCAATTTGGACGAGGGTAGTGCGGCGAAACCTGTTACTATAAAGGTTATAAACAGCTATTATTACAATGTATTTGCAAATAAGGCGAAAAGCTTAGAGACCAAACAAATCCAAGGAATCGATAACTTTAAGTACATAGACAGTAATGGCTATACTATATCAAAAGATTACCTTGATACTGTGATGGGACTTTCTTATGAACAAATGGCATCTACCGCTGCAGACGGAATGCTCGGAAAGTTTAACAGTGGTGGAAGTACTTCATTCGGAACAGTTACCACCACAGAGAACGGCGGAATGGCTATCAATGGCAAGTACAGCTTCCCGGGCAGTGATAATGAGCTGAAGGGAACAAATTATCCTTTCCCTACCGTTATTACTCAGGAGGATCCCTTTGATTCGGATAAGACCGTTAATGTTCATTACGGCAAGTGGCCTAAGGGTACTGATATATATTCCGACGCATCAACAGTATCGCTGGATCTTCTCTCCGGAAGCAGCGGCAAGGATGATTATTGGACAGAGGCTTCGGTAAAGTATTATGATCAAAGTTCTGTAAAGGCTATGGATACTGTGCCTTCGCTAAGCTTTGCAAGCTCAAGCAGCAATACATCCGAGTATGTTGAGGCCTCACTTACGGCAACAACTGTAGATAAGGACAGTGCAGGTAATGATGTAACGGTTCCGCAGTATTACAAGCTTAAGCTCAACGCACTTAAGGAAGGCTATGATACCATAAGCGTAAGCTATACTGTGGGGGCTGCAACTTATACGACCAAGCTCAGCATAGCCGTAACCGCAGACTTGACTATCAAGATACAGCCTATTGATACAACTAATTCTCAGCCTAAGGTTGGAGAAACAGTCAGCTACAAGGCAGAGGTATATGATAGAAACAATACAAAGATAACAGGCCTTACAACAGCCAACTGGGGAGCTCTCTCGAATACTCCTGCAGTAGCAAGTGTTGATAAGGATCAGCTGGCTATGGACGCTGATGGCTCCTATATCATACCGGTAACAGGAAACAGCGTAGGAACAGCTATGCTTAATGTTACAGTCAAGGGTCTCAGATCAAAGAGCCCTAATGCAGCGGAGATACCGGCGCGCTCTGCAAGTAAGCGCTTAAATGTCACGGACAAAGATGCCACATCAGCCGCAGCTTTGTTCTATGTAAATGATGAGCGCATCGATACTGAACTTGATCACCCTGTAGCGGTTGACTCCGGAACAAGCATAGGCTCGGACGGCACGAGTGCAGCCAATCTTAATTACTGGAGCTCTGCCGTAGTATCGGATCAGGGACTTAATGCCGGAAGAACATTTACAGGCTGGATAACAGAGGATGGAACAGGTATAAGTGCGGCAAGCGTGCTTGGCTCAACGACCAGACTGAACGCAAGCTGGCAGTGCACCGAGGTATCATTTGTGGATAACGGCTCCGTAATGGGCAGACTCTATTACTATGCAGGTAATTTCTATACCGACAGAAGTCTCAGTGAGAGAGCAGAGTCGGCACCTCAGCCTAAAGTACATAACAGAGCTGATGAATTCAAGGGATATTGGACAGGGGCAGCCTTAAGCGGAGCCAGAGTGTCGCTCGCCGACGGAACGCTTATAGCCAATGCATTCGACAACATTGCCGATGAGAATACAGCTCATATCAATGTTTATGCGGGCTTCGGAGCTGCAACAGGTAATGCCGAGAGTACTCATGAGACGGCTGTTCAGGAAGAGGCTGCACAGAGCGCTGAGAATGAATCTGAGACCGAAGAAGTAGGCGGAGCTGACAGTACGGAACACCAGTCGGAAGCAACGTCTCAGTCGGAATCAGAGTCGGAGACAGCGGCAGGATCTCAGGTTGCACCAAGGATCATTTATCATCAGTCCGCTGACGGTTCAAAGTCTTGAAAGTAAGCAAAATTACGGAGAGGCAAGGCTTGGTGTCTCGGTGACGATATAAGGTCAAAGTCTTAAAGTAAGTAAAACTACGGAGAGTAAATGATGCGCAATAGCATTCAAAACAAATTAAAAGAGCAGAAGGGAGCTTCACTTGTGTTGGCTCTCTTTCTGCTTATTGTTGTGACGGTTGTTGCAACTATCATAGTAAACTCAGCCTTTTCCAATGCGGGCAGAGTGAGACGAAATATCCGTGCTGAGCAGAATTACCTTACCGTGAGCTCTGCCGCCGAGCTGGTCAAGGGCTATCTCGGAGATGTTACGATGATTTATACCAAGACAGAAACGGAAGATAGTAGTAGCGGAGGCGGTGGCTCTGAAGGATGGACCACATATGATGGAGGAAAGGGACCAAAAGGAAATCGTATATGGGTATTTAAGGTGGGTACCGAAGACTTATATGTCAGACAGGATAATAATTCTGCCGTACAAGCGTATGAGGTACTGAAGAAAACAGGAGGTACGCCTTGCTCCGAGGCGGAAGGAGTAATGCCAGTTGGGAAAGTAACCGAAAAAACTAACGAAGGCGAAGTGTTTTGGGTTTATCCGCAGTATAGAGTAAGAACAAGCACAGGCGGCGGAACGATAAGCTCGACTTCAGAGGAGTATAGTTTCACGGATGATAAGGGCAGCAGCGGAATAAGTGATATCTCCGCGAGTGACAATCCTTTTGCATCGCAGCTTATAAAATGGCTTGAAACCAACAAAACCAGTCCGAGCGAGTCAAAAGCTACTTATACTATCAAGTCTGACGGTATGAAGGATGTCAAGGCGGAGCTTAGCATAGATAAGGCGAATTTTGTTGACAAGAATTCAGGTGGTTCAACGGATATGGATAAGGCTACAACCTATATCATAGCCAATCTGAGCATAGCGAGATCTTCAACGGGAGAGGGTTCAGGAGGAATCGCGGGCAATACTCTTTCAGCCAAAAACGGTGATGAAAACTATTATATGTCGGTTAAGATTCCTTTTACGTCGGTATGGGAGGAAACAAAAGTTACCAACAGCGGAGGAACACGCTCGGCAGCAGATGAGGGCTATGATACAGAGCTTAGCTCGCTCATTGATGAGCCCGATGAAGCAAATTACTCGGATGAGCCCGATGAAGCAAATTTCCTTGATGACAGTGAGGATGACACAGATGCGCTTGCAGATGACAGCTCAACAGAAGTTACGACAACGACATGGACGGTACAGACTGCATCGGCTAAGGGTGAGTCCAACAACATAGATATAGAAAAGGGTGTTAAGCAAAGCGGCACAAATTAAGCTTATAAAGCAAACAGATATGAATAAGATGATCTTAAAAATCAAAGAAAAATTGATGAGCAGCAATGGTGAGTCCATCGGTGAGACTCTTGTTGCCCTGCTTGTTATGTGCCTTGCCATGCTGGTGCTCTCGGGGTCGATAGTCTCTGCGGCAAGGATCAATAAGCGAGCCTTGGATATGGAGACAGCAACACTGCTTAAGGGAACGGAGAGCTCCAAGCTTGTTGCAAAGGAGCCCGCTACGGTAAACGTAAGCGGAGGACCGAGTGGAGTTACGGGAATCAGCAAGGATATCAGTGTAATACTGTATACCGATAAGACCAACAATAATGAGGCGGATCATTTTAAGTTTTATGAGCTGAAATGATATGCGACTTATAGTGGTAAAGACGGATATATCCCGGAAAATGCCGTAATATCACATAATATTACCTGATATCACGGTATCTGAGCTTGGATTATATGATACGGCAATTATTAGTATTGATACGTGAATATCTGATAAGGAGAACAGTCCGATAGTGAAAAACAAGATGATCGGAAAAATATTACATAAAGTAAAGAATAAGCAGGGCATCAGTCTTGCTGAGCTGCTTGTGACCTTGATATTCTGTCTGCTCACTTTTGCGCTGGTGGTTACTGCTATGCAAGCGGCAACAAGACAGCTTAAGAAGTCTACCATGCAGTCCGAATCCAAGATGCTTTGTTCTTCGCTCACCATGTCCATAGAGGATGTATTAAGGTATGCGGGTGTAGGCACAGGAAACGGCGGAGAAAGTGCGATAAGCGGCGAGGCGGCAGGCAGAGACAGTGAGCATGACACCGGAAAGCCTGTAAGTGATATAAAGTTCTATTCGCGTTCAAGAGGCAGGGGCAAGAACTGTTATTTTGATGTAACAAGCGACGGACATATAGTATTCATGTATCCCAATCCGGCTGCGGGCTCGGGATTGGATGAGAAGCTGTCGGCAGATATGGCACCGGGCTCTACCTATACTCAGGGTATGAAGGCGTATCTGCTGCTACAATGGCATAACGATGACACTGATATGAAGACTTATCAGAGTTTTACCGGAACGGTTACAGTGACGGATAAAGATAACAAGGTACTCAATACCCAGAGCTTTGCCGTTGCTCCGGTCAACATCAACCGCTGAGATATATAATTAAGAAAACGTAAGGAAAACTATATTGAACGAAGGCTTGCCTGTATAGGATAATCCCGATAAGGCGGTTTAAAATATAAGACTGTGTAAGATTGCATATGATTGCTGCGGAGCGGCTGCGAATGCAGAAGCTTACCGCAGTCTTAATAAACATCTTTGGTTTTGATATATGGATAAAAAGAGATATAAATTCAATATAAAAGCTCTATGTACGGCGGCGGCTGTGGGTATGTCATCGCCGTTATTTTCATGCTCCGGGATAGCGGCGGCATTGACGGCGGGCGCATTTACAGCAATATGCATAGAACCTATAGCAGCTTATGCAGCGGATTACCGCATAGGCGCAGCCGACTGGGAGTATGAGGAGAGCGGACGTGTCAGAGCTATTTGGGATGAGGCAAATGACAAGACCACATATACGCTTGACGTGTATCGAGGCTCTGTATCCGAGCGCAACAAGCTCTATAAGAATACCATCAAGACGAACGGAGCCGCGCATGACTTCGGCAAGACCATATCCAAGTTTGGTACGGGCACATACTATTATACTGTGTATCCGACTAAGGGCGGCAGCAGTATGAAGATAACTTCGGGTGCGCTTGAGGTTGATTCGGATATGCTGAGTGCTATACGAAAGTACATCAATTACGATTCGTCGGCAGGCAAGAAGACTTATACCAATTCGAAGGTGGCGATCAATCTTGATACTCCACTCGGATGGACCATGCTGCCGGACGGAACCTGGAAGTATCGCATTACCAAGACGAGCTTTGCCAAAAATCAATGGCTCAGAGTCAACGGTAAGTGGTATTACTTCGGTGCGGATTCTGTAATGCTGACAGGCTGGCAGAACATAGCCGGTAAGTATTTTTATTTTAATAAGAGCGGAGATCTGTGGACGGGCGGAGCTTTACAGCAGACAGACGCTTCTTCAAATGTCACTACTCTTCCGAGCAATGTGCAGACGGCGGAGAGAACAGTAACCACAGACAATGACAGTCACGTCTACACGGGCAAGACTCAGCAGCTTACGAGTCTGAGTGTTACATTTAAGGAGGATGAGGCGGAGCCTAATAAGGTGCGGCCTATGACTATCATAGTTCCGTCAAGCTGTGAGATAGTAAGCACGAGCTACAGCACCGAGCCGGCAAACTGGACGCCGGGAACCAAGGTCAATATCCTGATCACGGTCAAGGCCAAGGACGGCTATCAGTTCGGAAACGGCATGAAGGTCTACGGTTCCAATGCGAGCTTTAAGTCACAGTCCGGTGATGCATTTACAAGATCACTCAGATTTGAATATGTTGCCAAGACCAGACTGGGTAAGCCGCAGAGAGTGTATCTGGACGGCGGCAGCGTGGTAAAGTGGTCCAAGGTCAGCGGTGCGTCGCGCTACAATGTCAAGATAAGCTATGACGAGGAGTATACCTACAATCCTGAGAGCGGCAGCAGTGATATGACCATATATATCGACGAGGGTGATGACGAGACACGTTACCATGGCAGAAACAAATCCGTCACTGTCAATGATACTCAGATCGACGCAGCCGATTATATAGGTATAGACGAGATAAAGGATGTCAAGTTCTATATCACGGCGGTTGCGGCATCGTCGCGCAGCTCTTATTATCTTAATTCCGAGAGCGTGGAATTTACCGCGGCACAGGGACAGGTGGAGAGCTCGACGAACACAGGCTCGGTGACCAGCAACAAGAACGGAGACATGGTATTTATAGATTCCGGCGGAAGCTATATCACAGGCTGGCAGGACATCGACGGTGCCTGGTATTATTTTGAAAACAAGGGAAATGCCTTCGGACCGGGCTGGAAGCAGATAGACAGACGCTGGTATTATTTCGGTGAGGATCATAAGATGCGCACGGGCTGGATACAGCTCGGAGATTATTGGTACTATCTGAATGAGGGAGCTAATGATACCTACGGAGCCATGCTTACAGGTACGCAGACTATAGGCGGAACGAGCTATTATCTTAATGATAATGCTTCAAACGGTATTCCGCTCGGAGCGTGGGTGCAGTAAAAGATGGATAAGAGATATTCAGAGCTTGATAAGAGCATAAGAGATGCAATAAAAGAGGAACAGGTAAAGCTTGGCTTCCGTAAGGAGGTCATCAGACTTTACTATCCTCTTGAGGCAGTCAACCGCCTGCTTGGTACAGAGCATGATATTGCAGCTATGTATAAGGAGCTGGAGGGCTTTATTGCCGAGGAAAATGAGACTCTCGGAAGCATAGCCGTATCCAATAAGGGTGAGAGATTCTGCTTCAGACTCCCGGAGGAGGCGTCGGTCTATGTGCATGAGCATACACCGGGTGAGGGCTTTATCTATGATTTTATAGCTGTGATTGGACGGCACGGCATAAGCGTTGATGAGGTAATCGCAGTATTTCATAAGTATTCGGAGCATGTACATGTCGAAGCAATAAGGGATAATGAATTCGATTATCTTATCTACTTTGAGGACGGGATACCGGATGATTACAGATATTGCCTGACTGTAGAGGAAGACCACATCATATATCACAGATATACCAAGAGTGAGTATGAAGCGTTTGGGTTTTGAATTAATAAGAGTGTACTAACTTGGAATGAATTGATAGCGTTCCGATGGTCGACGGTTTTTCATTTTATTAATATAGAAAAAGTAGAGCCTGAATAATCGTAAACGCCAAAACATCGGTACCTACAAAAGTAATTGATGTTCTGCGATAATAAGCCTTGTGCAGGATTGCAGATC
>CAKRTC010000030.1 GCA_934402055.1 uncultured Lachnospiraceae bacterium
CTACGACTGCACTCCGGCTTTAATCGATAAAAAGAAAGTATCAGACATGATTATAACACATGCCTGATACTTATTATGTCTATTTATATAAATTTTTATCAGAAGCCTCTTGCCCACTCCGGACGAAGTCCTATATTGCCGGAAAGCGCCTGATCTATCTGATGCATCAAAGCTGCCTTATCCTCATTAAGTGTTCCTCTTAAAGAAAGATAATTTGAAGCGTGATTCATGCGGAACACACATCCCGGACAATCCATCATGCTTATCATATCCTTAGTCTCTTTCAGAACCTCTGTTGAGTCAAGCAGACTGAACTTACCGGAGTTGACCATCTCCTCAAGCGGAGTATCTTCGTGAACCTCAAGAGTAAGTACTCCTACATATTCCGGATTCATTGCTGACAGAGCCTTGGCTGTATCCTCAGCATGGCTGCGGCTTAATGTCTTGCCTCCGAGTCCTGCTATGGCAGTAACGGAAAGCTGCATACCTGCTGCCTTTGCCTTAAGTCCGCCCTCAACTATCTGCGCCGAGGTAAAGCCCTTGGTCATAAGCTTAAGCACTTCGTCACTTCCCGACTCAAGTCCGAGATAAACCATACTGAGTCCGTGCTCTCTGAGTGTTTTAAGCTCCTCCGGCTTCTTTATAAGCAGACTTCCCGGTGAAGCATAGGAAGTAACTCTCTCTACCGACGGATAGAGCTTTGCAATCTCATCAAGTATGATAACAAGATCGTCTGTCTTACGTATCAGTGCATCTCCGTCAGCAAGGAAGATACGCTTAACTCTCCTGCCGTAGCTGCTTGCCGCAACTTCTCTGAGGTCCTTAAGCACATCCTCTGTCGGTCTGTTATAAAATCTCTTTTCCTTATACATTGTGCAGAAAGCACAGGTATTATGACTGCATCCAAGTGTGACCTGTATGATCAGGCTTGCCGCCTCACTCGGCGGTCTGTAGACATCTCCGTAATACTGCATTTATATACCTCAAAAATTAGTTCTTGTTATCCTCGGATTGTATCCTGCAACCTTCAGGGCCTTGAGTATCTGATCTCTGTGCTCATGTCCGAAAGCCTCAAGAGTGATTGTCAGCTCAACAGCGGCATTTCTGTTGATGGATACGAACTGATTGTGTTCAAGCTTGATTACATTACCGTTTGCCTTGGCAATAACTCCCGATACTCTGTTAAGCTCGCCCGGCTTATCCGGAAGCAGAACAGATACTGTAAATATACGTTCTCTGAGCACAAGTCCCTGCTTTACGACTGTACTCATAGTAATGACATCCATATTTCCGCCGGAAAGTACGCATACCACCTTTTTATCCTTGCAGTCGATATGACTGAGAGCAGCTGCCGTAAGGAGACCTGAGTTCTCAACTATCATCTTATGATTTTCTACCATATCAAGGAAGGCTGCTACAAGCTCTTCATCCGGAACAGTAACTACCGAGTCAAGATTCTTCTGAAGATAAGGGAATACGACATTTCCCGGTGTCTTGACTGCAGTACCGTCCGCAATGGTATTAACCGTAGGAAGTGTTGTCACCTTGCCGTTCTTGAGTGAAGCACTGAGGCAGGCTGCCCCCTCAGGCTCTACTCCTATTACCTGAATGCGCGGGTTAAGGAGCTTTGCAAGTGTTGAGACACCTGTTGCAAGTCCGCCTCCTCCGACCGGAACAAGTATAATATCTACAAGCGGAAGTTCCTTGTATATCTCCATAGCTATAGTACCCTGTCCTGTAGCTACGGCCGGATCGTCAAAAGGATGAATAAAAGTATATCCATGCTCCTTGGCAAGAGAAAGTGCATGTTCACAGGCCTCGTCATAAACATCTCCGAACAGTACAACCTCTGCACCTAATGCCTTGGTCCTGTTGACCTTGATAAGCGGAGTGGTAGTAGGCATAACTATAACAGCCTTGCAGCCGTATCTCTTTGCTGCATATGCAACACCCTGTGCATGATTTCCTGCCGAAGCAGTAATAAGTCCCTTTTCTCTCTCTTCATCAGAAAGTGTACTTATCTTATAGTATGCGCCTCTTACCTTATATGCTCCGGTACGCTGCATATTTTCAGGCTTGAGATAAACCTTTGCACCTGTACGCTCGCTGTAATAATCAGACAAAATCAGGTCTGTGTTAAGTGTAACCTTGTTAACCGCCTCGCAGGCTCTTTCAAATGCTTCTATTGTAAGCTCTGTCATTAATTTCTTTCCTTACTGCCGGAATCATTCTCGACTACTGTTATTCATTTGTATCCTGGGTTGTATCTTTTCTTTCTTCCAAAAGCTTCCTCAGGAATTTTTGTTCTTTCTTATCTAATACCGCCTCTTCAAGAAGGTCGGGACGCTTATCGAGAGTTCTGATTATTGACTGCTCTCTGCGCCATTTGTCTACATTTGCATGGTGCCCCGATAAAAGTATATCCGGCACCTTGAGTCCCATATATTCCTCGGGACGCGAATACTGCGGATACTCAAGCAGATTGTCATGGAAGGATTCGATTTCCGCCGAATCGCTGCTTCCGAGCACTCCCGGAATAAGTCTCGATATACAATCTATCATGGTGACCGCAGGAAGCTCTCCGCCTGTCAATATAAAGTCGCCGATCGATACTTCCTCAACCTGAAGCAGCTCCAACGCTCTCTCATCTATGCCTTCGTAGTGACCGCATAAAAATACAAGCTCGTCTTCCTTTGCCAACTCCCTGGCAAAAGCCTGATCAAAGCGTCTGCCCTGCGGTGACATATAGAGCACGCGCGGTCGTTTTTTCCTTTCCTCATCGATCATGGAGCATACAGCCTTATAACAATCATAAACAGGCTGCACCTGCATAACCATGCCTGCGCCGCCTCCGTACGGATAATCATCGGTCTTGCCGTGCTTCTCCGTTGTATATTCACGTATATCCACGGCTCTTACCTTGATAAGACCCTTGCTGATGGCTCTGCCTGTTATGCTGTGAGATATGCTCGAGTCTATCATCTCCGGAAAGAGCGTCATTACATAAAAATCCATGGCTTAGAGCTCCAGAAGTCCGTCCATAAGATGCACGGTCATCACATTTTTATCGATATCGGTATCGAGTATACACTGCTTGATTGCAGGGAGCAGTAATTCCTTGCCGCCTTCACGCTCAACAACATATACGTCATTGGCTCCGGTCTCCATAACATCCTTGACCGTACCGAGTCTTACTCCGTCGTCGGTAACGACATCCATACCTATAATATCGGCAATGTAGTACTCTCCGTCCTCAAGCTCCGCACCCTCTTCTCTCGGTATATAGAGCTCGGCGCCTTTTAAAGCCTCTACCTCATTGATGTCGTTGTAGCCCTTAAGCTTAAGGATAACTATATCCTTAAAAAACTTTACTCCCGCCACCTTGACATCACCTATGGTTCTGCCCTGCTGTATGATATTTACATGAGTTATTTCATTAAAACGCAAAGGAGAGTCTGTGGTCGGATAGACCTTAACCTCTCCTTTAATTCCATGCGGTTTTATAATAACTCCTACTCTGAGATCTGTTGTCATAAAATCTGCATCCGTATTCTTAAATTGCTCGGAAATTATCCGATATCAACTATTACCTTAAGCTTATCGCGTGAAGCAGCTGCATTGAGCACCTGTCTGATAGCCTTTGCTACCCTGCCTGACTTACCGATAACCTTGCCCATGTCTGACTGGGCTACCTTGAGGTTGAGGATGATCACGTCGTTCTTACGCTCTTCGGTGACCATAACCTCTTCCTTATTATCGACAAGAGACTTTGCAATAGCCTCTAAAACCTCTTTCATAGCCACCTCTTTGATTGCCGGAATTAATTACTTTGAAATACCTGCAATCTTGAGAAGCTTATCACATGTAGCTGTCGGAGTAGCACCGTTTGCAAGCCACTTCTTAGCAGCCTCTGCATCGATCTTAACTACGCTCTCTGCCTGATTAGGATCATAGTAACCGATCTCCTCGATGAATCTTCCGTTACGTGGTGCTCTTGAATCTGCAACTACTACTCTGTAGAAAGGCTTCTTCTTTGCTCCGAGTCTTCTTAATCTGATCTTTACTGACATTTTAATTCTCCTTAAAAATGATTATTAATATTATATTTTAGAACATCCCGCCGCCGCGGAACATATTCTTACCGAATAAATTGCCCAGATTGCCGTGCTTACGCATTCCGTTCATCTGCTTCATAAGCTTCTGCATCTGTTCAAACTGCTTGACCATACGGTTGACCTCGGCTATATCAACTCCGGCACCGTTGGCTATACGACGTTTTCTCGAAGGACTCATTAGCTTTGGATTGGCACGTTCCTTCTTTGTCATACTGAGGATAATGGCCTCGATCTTATCGAACTGCTTCTGATCTACCGAGCTTGCGTCAAAGCCCTTCATACCTGGAAGCATAGACATAATGGAAGCAAGACCTCCCATCTTCTTCATCTGGTTCATCTGAGTAAGGAAATCGTCATAGGTAAACTGTCCCTTTCGCAGATTCTCGCTTACCTTCTTCTGCTCCTCGATATCGGCAGTCTGCTCGGCCTTCTCGATAAGAGAAAGCACATCACCCATACCGATGATACGTGAAGCCATACGATCCGGATAAAACTCCTGAAGATCTGAGAGCTTCTCTCCCATACCTGCATAATACACAGGCTTACCTGTAACAGCCTTGATAGAGAGTACGGCACCGCCTCTTGTGTCACCGTCAAGCTTGGTAACTATAAGACCGTCAACTCCGACCTTGTCGGAGAAGTCCTGTGCGACCGAAACCGCATCCTGACCTGTCATTGCATCTACCGTAAGCATTGTATAGTCTACATTGACATTGGCCTTGATGTCCTGAAGTTCCTTCATCATCTCTTCATCAACATGAAGACGTCCCGCCGTATCGATTATCAATACGCTGAAGGAATTCCTGACCGCATAGTCATACGCCTGCCTTGCTATCTCTACCGGGCTCACATCCGAGCCGAGTGTAAATACCTCAAGTCCTAGCTGTTCCGCATTGACCTCCAACTGCTTTATCGCAGCCGGTCTGTATACGTCGCCTGCGGCAAGGAGCACTCTTCGTCCTGCTGACTTAAACTTTCCTCCGAGCTTGGCAGCTGTTGTCGTCTTACCTGCACCCTGAAGACCTGCCATCATTATGACAGTGACCTGATTGGTCGGCTTAAGCTCAAGTAAAGCAGGCTCACCGCCCATAAGCTCTACAAGCTGTTCACGCACGATCTTGATGACCATCTGTGCCGGAGACAGACTGTTCAGTATCTCTGCTCCTACAGCCTTGCTCTCTGTATCACGCACAAACTGCTTAACGACCTTGAAGTTGACATCTGCCTCTAAGAGAGCCAGCTTAACTTCCTTCATCGCCTCGTGAACATCTTCCTCACTCAGCTTTCCCTTGCCTCGGAGATTCTTGAATATATTTTGTAATTTATCGGATAAACTCTCAAAAGCCATACTGTAAATTAACTCTCTTCCGCAAGCTTCTTCTCCAGCAGATGCAGCTTGTCCTCATATCCCTCGAGTATCTTGTCGCATCTGTGAATAAGATCGTGTACGCCCTGTCTGGTAATGCCGTGCAGCTCGCCTATCTCTGACAGAGACAGATCGTCGTTGACCAGCTCACCATATATCGTCCTCTGATGTTCGGTCAGAAGCTCGCCGTATAGATCATATAACATTCCCTGTCTTACGATTTTTTCCATAACAGCGTTTATTATATAGACATAAAAAGAGGGTGTCAAGTAGTATTTCTTTACACCCTCTTGTAATTCTTATTTAATACCGCTAACAGTTTATCCGACTGCCTTAAACTGTCCCATATCTGCTTAGGATGTTCGCAAGCTGAAATCTCAGACTATATCGGATACACTATATATCAGTAGAAGATCGCCCTTATAAATTCCTCGGGATCGAATTTCTGAAGATCGTCGGCATGCTCTCCGACTCCTATATACTTGACCGGAATGTCAAACTCATTGGCAATGGCGATAACTATTCCTCCCTTTGCCGAGCCGTCCATCTTGGTAAGTATTATTCCTGTAGGCTCACATACCTGCTTGAATTCTCTTACCTGAGAAAGAGCATTCTGTCCGGTAGTGGCATCAAGTACGAGCAACACTTCCTTTCTTACATCCGGAAGCTTCTTCTCGAATATCCTGTTGATCTTGGCAAGCTCATCCATAAGATTCTTCTTGTTATGAAGGCGTCCCGCAGTATCGCAGATAAGTATATCCGCATCTTTACTCTCAAAGGCTGAGACTGCATCATATACGACAGCTGCCGGATCCGAGCCTTCCTCGTGTCCTATAAGATCACAGCCGGTCCTCTCAGCCCATACCTCAAGCTGCTCTCTCGCACCGGCTCTGAAGGTATCCGCTGCTGCAAGTATGACCTTCTTGCCGTTTTCCTTAAAGCTCATGGCAAGCTTGCCAATGGATGTGGTCTTACCTACTCCGTTTACTCCGATCACAAGTATGACTGTCTTTTGTTCTCCGAGATCAAAGGTCTCATCGGTATCGCCCGCACGTTTCATAGCATCGGAAAGAGTCTTGATAAGAGCATTCTTAACATCATCTCTGTCCTTAAGATGCTCCTCCCTGATCCTGCTCTTCATCTCGGAAACGATCTTATCCGAAGCATTTACACCGACATCTGCCATGATGAGCATTTCCTCAAGATCATCAAAGAAATCATCATCAACCTGCGAATAATCTCCGAATACCGAGTCAAGTCCGTTAGCAATATTTGTTCTTGTTTTCTCAAGTCCTTCCTTGAGCTTATCAAAAAATCCCATCTTAAGATTCTCCTGTTTAACTAAGCTGATCGCTGATCAGATCCACCGATACAAGCTTGGATATACCCTTTTCCTGCATGGTCACTCCGTAGAGTCTGTCCGCAGCCTCCATAGTACCTCTTCTGTGAGTTATCACTATAAACTGAGTATGCTCTGTAAGCTTATGCAGATAATTAGCAAATCTCGATACATTTGAATCATCAAGCGCAGCTTCGATCTCATCAAGCAGACAGAAAGGCGAAGGCTTAAGATTCTGTATAGCAAACATCAATGCTATGGCAGTCAGTGCCTTCTCTCCTCCGGAAAGCTGCATGATGCTCTGCAGCTTTTTGCCCGGCGGCTGTACAACTATGGATATACCTGCTTCAAGCTCATCATCCTTAGCGTCGGCATCTTCATTTTCATGATCATATACAAGATCCAGATCTGCCTCTCCGCCTCCGAAGAGTTCTCTGAACACACTGCGGAACTGTTCCTTGATAGCGGCAAACTGCTTGTCAAACTGTTTCTTCATGCCTATATCAAGCTCTTCGATAATTCCTGCTATCGATGCCTCCGAAGCAACAAGGTCGTCATACTGAGTCTTCATAAAGCTGTATCTCTCGGATACTTCCTTATATTCCTCTATTGCCTGTACATTTACAGGTCCTAGTGCCTTGATACGTGATTTTACCGAAGCAAGCTCAGACTTGATACTTGATACCGGACCGAGACTTTCATCCATAAACTCCTTGGCCGAAGTTATGCTGAGCTCATACTCATTCCAGATATACTCAGTCTCGTCATCAAGCTTCTGCTGCTCCTTCTCGACCTGGTTCTCAAGTCTCAGTATGTCCTTCTGAAGCTCAAGTATCGAAGCGGCATATTCATCCTTTTGACTTGCATATCCGCTCTGTTTGCCGGCAAGTTCACTTCTCTCTGATATAAGAGCCTCTATATCCGCCTTAAGTCGCTTAAGTTCAGACTCAATATGCTCTATATCGGCATTTCTCTCACTGATGTACTGCTTTGCGTCACTTATGCGTCTTCCGCAGTCAAGCGCCTCACGCTCGGCAGCTTCCATGTCCGCACGCTGCCTTAGTATATCCGAAGCGATACGCTCGATATTCTCACCCACAAAGCCTATGCGCTGCTTAAGCTCAGAGAAACGAAGACGTATATCTGAAGTGATTCCGTAGCTTATCTCATTTTTCTCATTGCTTATGGATTTAAGTTCCTCGTTAAGCTTATCTATCTCGGCAGATTTCTCACCTATAAGCTTATCCTGTTCGCTTATCTTGTCCCTTACAGCTGTAATATCACGCTTTGCAGCCTCGACATTTTGCTCAAGCTCACTTATCTCACGACTTCTTCCCATGAGCTTTGAGCTGTTTTTATACGCTCCTCCGGAAAGTGAGCCTCCGGGTGAAAGCTGCTCTCCGTCAAGCGTAACTATACGAAGCGAATGCCTGTACTTTCGTGCAATATTAAGTGCCGAATCTATGTTATCCGCCACAAGTATATTGCCAAGGAGATACTCGGCAAGTACCTTATACTCATACGCTGTATTGACTATCTTGCTTGCTATCCCTATGGCACCCGGCTCACGGACAGCACTTTTAAGCTCCTGCTGTTCCTTATATCTGATCGAGTCGAGCGGCAGGAAGGTCGCACGTCCCTGTTTTGTACGCTTCAGGAATTCGATACAGCTTTTTGCCGAGTCTTCGGTCTCGGTAACAATGTTTTGTATGCGTCCTCCGAGAGCCGTCTCAACGGCTGTCTCATAGCGCTTATCCGTACTTATAAGATCCGCAACCACGCCCTTTATGCCATGTATATGAGACTTCTCTCGCATAACGGCGCGTATGCTCTCTCCGTAACCCTCATAACGCTCGGCAAGGTTCCTGATGCTCTCAAGTCTGGCATTGAGAGAAGCATATCTGCCCTGAGCATTGTTGAGCTCTGCTTCCATCCGTTTAATCGCTCCGGTAAGAAGATTATACTCATCTGTTGCCTTGTTGAGCCATTCGGTGGTGCGTTCCTCTTTTTCTCTTATCTCGGCAAGGTCGTCACGCTTGTTCCTGATAGCCTGCATCCATGAAGGTAAGGTAAATGAGATATCCTCATCATCATTATTCTCCGTCTCTTCAGACTCATTCGACGCTTCGGAATCGTCCTTGTTCACATCGTCTGCTCCTTCAGGAGTATTATCGGTCTCCGAAAATGCATCGGCATTAATTCCGACTTCGGAAAGTCTTGTCCTAAAGCCATCGAGCTTTGAGCTTAGTACAAAAGTGTCTGCAAAATCCGAAGCAAGCTCATCATCCTCATTGCCCTTATCCATAAGCTCCAGAGAATTTGCCAGCTCGTCTATGGAATTCAGATACTTATACGCTGTCTCCTTGCTTTCTTCGAGACTCTTTCTGAGTCTGTTTATATTATCCGAGAGTCTCTCGGCATTATCGGTATCGGCCTTGATCTTGGCTTCGTAAACATTTACCTGACCGCTTAAGTTCTCCTTAAGCAGCTCTGCCTTGGAGCTCTCATCCTTGCCGGCTTCGATCCTGGCATCGATCTCGTTAAGTTGCTCCGCAAGTGCCGATCCCGATGCCTTAAGTTTCTCGCTCTCAGCCTGAGTCTCCTCAAGCGACGCCTTTACTATATCAAGATTAGCCTTTGATTTTTCCAAAGTATCAAGTATCGCATCCGCCTGTCTGATAAAGAGATTGATATCAAGTTTCTTCTGCTCCTCACGAAGCTTAAGATAGTTCTTGGCTCCCTCCGCCTGTCTCTCAAGCGGATGCAGTCTCTTCTCAAGCTCGTTTATAATATCCGTAACTCTGAGCAGACTTTCATGCTCGCTCTCAAGTCTCTTTACCGCGGCAGCCTTACGCTTCTTGAACTTGACTATACCGGCAGCCTCATCAAAGAGGCCTCGTCTGTCCCTGGGCCTTCCGTTTATTATCGCATCTATCTGTCCCTGTCCTATGATGGAATAGCCCTCACGGCCTATACCCGTATCATAGAAAAGCTCCTGAATATCCTTGAGTCTTACCGACTGACCGTTGATCATATAATCGGACTCTCCGGATCTGAAGAGCTTACGGGATACCGTTACCTCGGTATAGTCCACAGGCAGGACTTTGTCTGAGTTGTCAAGTGTTATGGATACAAAAGCAAAGCCCTGTGCTTTCCTAAGCTCAGTGCCTGCGAATATTACGTCCTGCATCGCTGAGCCTCGAAGCTGCTTGACCTTCTGTTCTCCGAGTACCCATCTTACTGCGTCGGATATATTAGACTTACCCGAGCCGTTAGGGCCTACGATGCCTGTAACGCCGTTATTGAATTGAAGCAGGGTCTTATGTGCAAAAGACTTAAAGCCCTGTATCTCTATGCTTTTTAAATACATTTACTTAACATTCAGTTTCTTGCATGCAGTAACCGCGGCGTTCTGCTCTGCCTGTTTCTTGGACTGCCCCCTTCCCTCGGATATAAGCTTACCGTTGATATACAGCTTAGCCTTAAAGCGCTCCGAAGCAATAGTCTCATCCGTCTCCTCTGTCTTATACTCCAAGACAGCTTCCGGATCCTGCTGAACATGCCGCTGGATCAGACTCTTTCCGTCTCTTAAGAGACTCATCTCCTGAATATTGTTTATAACAAAGCTGTGTATGAACTGCTTGGCAGCCTCAAAGCCGCCGTCAAGGTATATAGCACCTATGACTGCTTCAAAGGTATCCGACAATATGGAAGGCTTCTCTCTGCCCTGTCCCATATCCTCGCCTCTGCCGAGGTAAATAAAATCTCCGAGACCTATGAGCTTGGCACATTCGTTAAGTGCCGCTTCAAAAACAAGAGAGGAACGCTTTCTTGTAAGCTCCCCCTCTTCGATCTGCGGATGTTCCTTGTACAAATATTCGGAAACGACAAGTTCAAGAACGGCATCCCCTAAAAATTCGAGTCTCTGATTGCTCTCATAACGCTGCATACGCATCTCCCCGCTGTAAGACGGGTGGATGAGCGCCTGCCTGAGAATGCCGCTGTCATTAAAATCGTATCCGATCACTTTCTGTAATTTATCAAGATCCTTAATCATGAAATGTCAACGACCTTATCAAAGATTAGCCTTAACAAGCTCGTATGCATCTCCGACTGTTTTGATGTTCTGAAGCTCATCATCGTCGATATGAATGTCCAGCTCATCTTCAATCGTAACAATAACCTCTACAAGATCGAGAGAGTCTGCATTGAGGTCATCTGCGAATGAAGTGTCAGGAGTAATGTCATCAACATTAGCAGATAACTGATCCGCGATAATACTTGCAAATTTTTCAAATTCCATATCATAGCCTCCAAGCTGAATAATCTATACACATTTTTATACTATAGGATATTATATTATTCAACAGTATTATTTTGTGAATTTTCTTTTGCGAATGCTTCCCTTATAAGTCCGCACACATCCTCACGTATAAATCCGGCACTTTTAAGTATGCCGTTAGCTATATCTTTTCTTGAAGCATTACCGTGGCACTTCATTACAAGACCGTTTAAACCGAGCAGCATTGCGCCGCCCTGCTCAGAAGCACTGAATTCCTTAAGCTTAAGCTTGAGCGGCTTCATGATCATAATAGCGGCAAGCTTTGTAAACATACTTGACTTTAATACAGACTTAAGCACCTGCATAACAAAGCCGAGTGTGCCCTCCATGGTCTTAAGTATGGCGTTGCCTGTAAATGCATCCGCAACTATGACATCGGCCTCACCCATGATAACATCACGGCTCTCTATAAAGCCCTCGTAATTGATCTCGGAAATCTGCGAAAGCATGGTATTGGCTTCCTTTGTAAGCGCATTACCCTTCTCCTCCTCAACGCCGAGATTAACAAGCTTAACGGACGGTCTCTCCTTATGCTGTACCTTTTCCATGTAAATGCTTCCCATGCGGGCGAACTGGCAAAGCCACTCCGCCTTGGCATCAACATTGGCACCTAGATCAAGGAAGAGAGAAAAGCCCTTTGCCGTAGGTATCATAGAAGCCAGCGGAGGACGCTTGACACCCGGAAGTCTGCCTACGATAAGCTGACCTGCGGCAAGCACAGCACCCGAAGAGCCTGCCGATATAAAAGCACCTGCTCTTCCTTCTTTGACAATATTTGCTCCGACTGTAATAGTAGAGTTCTTCTTATGTCTTACCGCCGAAACCGGTGACTCATCACATTCTATGATCTCATCTGCTTCAACCGTTTCTATACGCGACTTAAGCTCCTCCGGCCAGTCCGAAGTCTTGTCCTTGATCACTGCGGCAGGTCCCACAAGCAAAAGCCTGATATCCTTGTCCGCATTCAAAGCATCAAATGCGCCCTGTATATTGCAATCGGGAGCAAAATCTCCTCCCATTATGTCCAATGCGATGTTTGTCATAAAAAACTCCTGTAAAAGCAAAGGCTTCCGACACAGTTGTGCCGAAAGCCTTAATAATCATATTAGAGATACAATTAAGCCTCGATCTTAACGATCTCACGCTTGTTGTATGATCCGCAAGTCTTGCATACTCTATGAGGCATAACAAGTGCTCCGCACTTACTGCACTTTACAAGATTTGATGCGCTCATCTTCCAGTTAGCTCTTCTTGAATCACGTCTTGCTCTGGATGATTTATTCTTTGGGCAGATTGACATGTCTACACCTCCTTTTTCTCAAAAAACAACATTGTTATTCTATACACTCATTGTGAATTTGTCAATAACTTTTTTATAATATTACTTCTTAAGTGTTGCTATCTCTTCCTTGATCTTTGAGATAAAGTCGGCTACAGAGCATGCTCCCTGATCGCCCTCACCTCTTGCACGTACAGATACGGTCTGATCTGCTTCGTCCTTCTCTCCGACGATAAGCATATACGGAACCTTCTCCTTCTGTGCCTCTCTGATCTTCCAGCCGAGCTTCTCCGAACGCTTGTCTATCTTAACTCTGATGCCCGCCTTATCAAGCTCTGCATATACCTTGTTGGCATAATCCATGAACTTATCCGATACAGGAAGTATCTTGACCTGAACAGGAGCAAGCCATGTCGGGAATGCACCCGCATAATGCTCTGTAAGGATACCTATGAAACGCTCTACAGATCCGAAGCATACTCTGTGGATCATGATAGGCTGATGCTTCTCTCCGTCTGCACCCATATACTCAAGATTGAATCTCTGAGGAAGCTGGAAATCAAGCTGGATAGTACCGCACTGCCATGTTCTTCCGATGCAGTCAACAAGATGGAAGTCGATCTTTGGTCCGTAGAAGGCACCGTCTCCCTCATTGACAACATAAGGAAGTCCCATAGAATCAAGTGCATTCTTAAGTCCTTCCTCGGCTCTTGCCCAATCCTCATCAGATCCCATTGAATCCTCAGGTCTTGTGGAAAGCTCTACATGATACTTGAATCCGAATACCTCATAGAACTCATTGATGAGCTTAGCTATACGGGCAACCTCATCCTGGATCTGCTCCGGAGTAATGAAGATATGCGCATCATCCTGAGTGAAGCAGCGAACTCTCATAAGTCCGTGGAGCTCGCCTCTCTTCTCGTGACGGTGTGCAAGTCCGCACTCTGCGAGTCTGAGCGGAAGATCCTTATATGATCTCGGCTCATTCTGATATACGAGTATTGAACCCGGACAGTTCATCGGCTTGATTGCATAATCCTCGTCATCGATGACTGTGGTATACATATTCTCCTTATAGTGATCCCAGTGACCCGAAGTCTCCCAAAGAGAACGGCTGAGGATAACAGGAGTTGATATCTCTACATAATCATTTGCATAATGCATCTTTCTCCAGAAATCCATAAGAGTATTTCTGAGCACCATGCCGTTAGGAAGGAAGAACGGGAATCCCGGTCCGTACTCACTGAACATGAAGAGTCCGAGTTCCTTGCCGATCTTACGATGATCACGCTTCTTGGCCTCCTCCATCATATCAAGGTATGCCTGAAGCTCTTCCTTGGTCTTGAATGCGGTTCCGTAGATACGTGTAAGCATCTTGTTCTTCTCGGAGCCTCTCCAGTACGCACCCGCAAGACTGCGAAGCTTGAATGCCTTGCCGACTTCTCCTGTAGTCTGAAGATGAGGGCCTGCGCAAAGGTCTGTGAAATCCCCCTGCTTAAAGAAAGAAATAAGCTCGCCCTCCGGAAGGTCCTCTATAAGTTCTACTTTGTAAGGCTCCTCCTTCTCCTGCATAAGCTTGATAGCCTCTTCTCTCGGCAGTGAGAAATACTCAAACTTCTCCTTAGCCTTGACGATCTTGCGCATCTCGGTCTCAATGGCATCAAGATCCTTGTCGGAGATAGGTGTCTCAAAATCGATATCATAATAGAAGCCGTCAGCTATCGACGGTCCTATGGCAAGCTTAGCATTAGGATATAAATGCTTAACCGCCTGAGCAAGTACATGTGAACAGCTATGGCGAAGTGTTGAGAGATAAAGCTCGTCGTCCTCTGAAACTTCCTGAACGCTTCCGTCATGCATTGTTATCTTTGCCATAACAAACTTCCTCCAATAATCTATAAATATCATCCCTGCCGGATTTGTTCTCGGCTGAGAATGGTATAAGTATCTCTTCCTTTGTCATGCCCAAGGTCTCTCTGATAAGCTTAAGTGCCTTAGGCGAATCATTTTTGCCCAGCTTATCCGATTTTGTCGCGATAATTACGGGCTCAAATCCCTGAGAGCGTATCCAGTCAAACATAAGACGGTCGTCCGATGTCGGCTTATGTCTCATATCCACAAGCAGAAACACTCTGAGCAGAGTAGCGCTTCGCTTGAGATAACGCTCGACCATCTTGCCCCATTCTGCCTTAACGCTCTCGCTTATCTTCGTATAGCCGTAACCCGGCAGATCCACAAAATAATATTCATCATTAATATTATAATAATTGATCGTCTGGGTCTTGCCCGGCTGTGCCGAAGTCCTTGCAAGCGATTTTCTCTGCATCAAAGCATTGATAAGGCTTGATTTGCCTACATTGGATTTGCCTGCAAACGCAAACTCCGGTATCTCATGCTCCGGAAATTTACTTGTTATGCCGCAAACCGTCTCAAGCTCTGCTTTTTTAATCTTTTTAATCGGCTGATCCATAGCAACATCCTTAGGAAATCTGTGCGTTATCAAGATCAAGTGATTCTATCGGAAGCTCCTCATCATGAGTTTCTGCTATCTCCTTATGTGTGATCTCCGGAGATGCGCCGTTCTCGATACAATCCTTTGTTATAGTGACTGTGTCGATAGACGGATCTGACGGAATATCATACATAACATTCAACATAGCCGCCTCGAGTATGCTGCGTAATCCTCTCGCACCGGTGTGCTTTGATACTGCCTTGGCAGCCACAGCCCTGAGTGCCTCATCCGTAAAGCTAAGCTTAACGCCGTCTATCTCAAAGAGCTTGATATACTGCTTTGACAAGGCGTTGCGAGGCTCCTTAAGTATGCGTACAAGAGCGTCCTCATCAAGAGACTTGAGCGGCACCATGATAGGTACTCGTCCGATAAACTCAGGGATGAGTCCGAACTTTGCCAGATCCTCAGGCTCGACCTGAGCAACCATATCATCAAAGTTTGCTTCTTCCTTGCTGCAAAGCTGAGCTCCGAAGCCTATTCCCCCGGTAGATACTCTCTGGCTGATGATCTTCTCAAGTCCGTCAAAGGCTCCTCCGCAGATAAAGAGGATATTGGTCGTATCGATCTGCATCATCTCCTGCTGAGGATGCTTTCTGCCTCCCTGAGGAGGAACCGAAGCCATAGTACCCTCTATGATCTTAAGAAGTGCCTGCTGTACTCCCTCACCGGAAACATCACGGGTGATTGATACATTCTCACTCTTCTTTGTTATCTTATCGATCTCATCTATATAGATGATACCGTACTGAGCCTTCTCTATATCGTAGTCGGCAGCCTGAATAAGCTTAAGGAGTATGTTTTCAACATCCTCTCCGACATAGCCGGCCTCTGTAAGCGAGGTCGCATCCGCAATAGCAAAAGGAACCCCGAGCATCTTTGCAAGACTCTGTGCAAGATAAGTCTTACCCGAACCGGTAGGTCCTATCATGAGAATGTTGCTCTTCTGCACCTCTATGTCAGAGATATTGCTCATGATACGCTTGTAGTGATTGTACACCGCAACCGCAAGCACCTTCTTGGCCTCATCCTGACCGATAACATACTCGTCAAGAAAATCCTTGATCTCCTTAGGTCTCTGAAGCTTGATCTCCGAAGCCTGAGGCTTGTAGCTCATGTTGCCGTTATTGAACTCCTCCATGAGGATCTCATTACATAAGCCAACACACTCATCACAAATATATGTATTGTTTGCACCTGCAATAAGCTTTTGAACCTGTGCTCTCGACTTACCGCAGAAGCTGCATCTTATCTTATCGGGTGTCTTTCCCGCCATCTGCAACTCTCTCCTTAGTGATTCTCGATAATACTGTCAACGATACCGTACTCAAGTGCCTCCTGAGCAGTCATCCACTTATCACGCTCGGTGTCTGCCGCAAGTCTCTCATAGGTATTGCCTGTGTTGGCTGCCAGTATCTCGTTCATCTTCTTCTTGGTCCTGAGTATCCACTCAGCCGTGATCTGTATCTCGGTAGCCTGACCCTGAGCACCGCCCGACGGCTGGTGTATCATGATCTCGGCATTAGGAAGCGCATAACGCTTGCCCTTTGTACCGCCGGCAAGCAGGAATGCTCCCATACTTGCTGCCATACCGATACAGATAGTCGAAACATCACACTTGATATACTGCATAGTGTCATAAATAGCCATACCGGCAGTGATAACACCGCCGGGGCTGTTTATGTACAGATGTACGTCCTTATTCGGATCCTCGGATTCGAGGAAAAGAAGCTGCGCAACTATAAGCTGTGCGCTGACCTCATTCACCTCGTCCCCCAGGAAAATTATTCTATCCTTTAAAAGTCTTGAATATATATCATATGAGCGTTCGCCTCTTGAGCTCTGCTCAATGACATAAGGAATTGAATATGGCATTAATTAGTCCTCTTTTGTCTCTTCCTTGGCTTCTTCCTTCTTGGCAGCAGCCTTCTTAGCCTTCTTCTCGTCAACGAGATCAGCCTCTGCTACGCAGAGATCAACTGCCTCGTGGAAGCAGATATCGCGCTTGATATTCTCGATTCCGCCCTCGCCGAGAAGTCCCTTGACCTTATCGGCCTCCATCTTGTACTGCTCAGCCATCTCATTGATCTTAGCCTCAACAGCCTCGTCTGTTGCTGTGATATTCTCAGCCTTGATGATAGCCTCGAATACGAGCTGTGACTTGATGTTCTCGATAGCCTGCGGCTTAAGTGATTCAATGAACTGCTCCGGAGTCTGTCCGAGGTATGAGAGATACTGCTCAAGCTTAAGTCCCTGCTGGTTCATGCTGCGCTCATAATCGTTGATCATGTTCTCAACATTTGTGTTGACCATAGCATCCGGAAGCTCAACCTTTGCATTGGCAACAACAGCCTTAACAACGTTGTTCTCGTTCTCCTGAGCTGCTGCCTTCTCTTTTCTGAGCTTGATATCGCTCTTAAGTGAAGCCTTGTACTCCTTAAGAGTCTCGAACTCGGATACCTCTGAAGCGAAGTCATCATCAAGTGCAGGAAGCTCCTTCTGCTTGATCTCGTGGATAACTACCTTGAAGAGTGCAGCCTTGCCCTCAAGCTCCTTTGCGCCGTAAGGTGTCGGGAATGTTACATTAACGTCTACGTTGTCGCCTGTCTTGTGTCCTACAAGCTGATCCTCGAAGTTATCGATGAAGCTGTGTGAACCGATAGTAAGCGGATAGTTCTCGCCCTTTCCGCCCTCGAAAGCAACGCCGTCAACAGAACCGTCGAAATCGATAGTTACTGTATCGCCGTTCTTGATCTGGTACTCTGCATCATCAACTGTGATCATGCGGGCATTCTGCTCCTGTACGCGAACAAGCTCTGCCTCAACGTCCTTGGCTGTAACGCTTACGTCTGCCTTGGAAACCTTAACTCCCTTGTACTGACCAAGCTCAACCTCTGGCTTTGTTGCAACTGTTGCTGTATATACGAACGGCTTGCCCTTCTCGATTGTAACGATGTCGATCTCAGGACGGCTTACGATCTCAAGACCTGACTCCTTAGCGGCATCCGGATAGCTGTAGTTAAGGATGGTATCAACAGCATCTTCATAGAATACCTGCGGACCATACATCTTCTCAACCATTGCCATCGGAACCTTGCCCTTACGGAAGCCCGGGATGTTGAATCTGTTCTTGTTCTTCTTGTATGCAATATCAATTGCATTATCAAGCTCGGCAGCAGAAACCTCTACTGTCAATTTTGCCATGTTCTTCTCAAGATTCTCAACTTTTACGCTCATTGCTCTTCTGTCTCCTAAAGTTTATTTTTTACATCATCTTAGTGCAGATTATTTCGCACTCCGTGCTCCGATAACCACGCAAGCTCGGACATTGTCAGTCTCTCGCTCTTAACCGAGCCTGCTCACTCTGATGCCGATACTGCACAATGACGCTATCATAATCAAAGTCGAATTTTAGCACAGATGAAATTTATTTTCAATATAATGCCGAATTTTAGCTTGTTTTACGCTGAATACTCCACATTTACAATAATAATTATGTCATTACTGTTCATTGTGAAAAGCACTCAGGCTTCGTCATTTTCCTCTACAGCCTCTCTGCGGGCAAGCTCTCTCATGTAGCCGGCAGTTATGACCGAAGCCGGCATTGCAACTATAGCTATGCCTATAAGTGCCGACAGCATGGTTATAAATCTGCCTACAGCTGTCACAGGATATATATCGCCATACCCGACTGTTGTCATGCTTATGGTTGCCCAGTATATTGCCTCCCATATATTATCGAAAGTCTGAGGCTCAACGTTAAATACGATAAGTGCACATAAAAGTATATATACTAAAGCCAGTATAAACACCGCAATTAGTGAATACCGCTCTGCCTTGATCACAGTTACAAGTATCTCAACATTCTTGGAATATCTGAACAGTTTGAATGCTCTGAATACTCTCAGCACCCTTGTCAATCTGAATATCTTAAATAATCTGAAGCAGGAATCAACTATACAAAAGCCCGGGAGTATTGCTACAAGGTCTATAACAGCCGGCAAAGTAAATGGATACAGCAGATATGACTTGCTGCCTTTGTTAAGCTTAAAATCCGCAGTCCACCACCTTACCAGATAGTCCGCTATGAATATAAATGTAACTATAGGCTCGGTAACATCAAATAACGACGGCGTCACCTTAAAAGCAAGCGGAGCAATGCTGAGCAATATAGCCGCCATCATAAAGATGTCGTATGCCTTGCTCTGAACATCGCTCGCTCTTGATGCTTCAATTATCTCAAATATTCGTTTCTTCATCCATTATCCTTAAGCCTGCCCAGCTTAACTCCGGTCTTGGCAAAGCTTAGTGCCTCATCATATGAACAATCATGTTCATTAGCATATATAAGCAGGGCTTTAATTAATGTTGTTTTCTTTCAATAAGTCTTCAACCTTATCTGCAAAGATCCCGAATGCTCTGATATACTCATTGCATATCCTGTCAAATGCTTCGTTTACAACAGAAAGGTCATAATCATGTGACAACAGATTTCTCAATTTGAGCATATCCATCCAAACATCGTCTGATATAATTCCGAGTTTAAATGCCGTTTTCAAGGTTTCTCTCGGTGATCCTGCTACAAAATCATTCACACCATAATATTCAATAATGATATCCTTCATGGTCTTCCATGCAAGTTCAAAAGTTATGCTGAATTTTGAACTTGTACCACTGAGCACAAAGCTGTCGTTTCTGTCCCTATCAGGTGCTTCGGATAAAGCCAAAAGCGAATCACAATAGCTCTTAAATCTCTTTTCAAATCTGTATTCCATACTGCATAATATCCTCTCTGAGATTAATGTTTCCGCATCTGTTCATATTTACAACATCGGCAGAATAAAGCGTAGGAAGCTCGTCAATTTCATCCTGTATCATTGATACATCCTCAAGCCCAAAAACAGCTATATCAAAATCACTGTTAGCCCGGTTTGTTTTCTTGGCACGCGAACCGAACAACAGCACCTTATCTGCCTTATTTTTTATGCATATTTCTCTGATTTTAGCGAGATACTCTGATTCTGTCATAACTCTAATATAATAATTCAAAACAATGTTAATGCATTTATCCTCGAGCAGCGCTTTACTGCTGCTTCCGATGATGTAAAGCCTAAGATGCCCAAAAAAGGCATTCAGTGTGCCTTATCGAACAGGCATAGAAAGCAGCTCTCTTGTACGCTCTTCCAGCTGTTTTTCAATAGCTGTCAGCCTGCTTTCCGGTAAATTCAAAGATTCATGGCGGGTGAACCTGAAACCAATTATTTTGCGGAGCTGAGCCTTCTGCCTTGTTCCCATTACTTCCTTGCACACATCCTCGTAAGAAATACGGTACGGATTGGATCGTGTCCTTGCATATTCACTCAAATTTTTAAAATCATCGGGTATCCCATAATTAAACAAGGACAAGCCATTATCAAATATCGGTGCCGGTGCAATGATCTCGCCTGTATGATTGTCCCTAAGCAAACCAAAATTACCGAAATGACGATCCTCATTGTAGATCAATGCGTCAAATATCAGCATGCTGCAAAGCTGCTGATAGAACTCTTCCCCCAGGCTTTTATAATAATCAATGCAGGCTTTCAATGTTGCCTTATGCAGTAGGCGTCCGACTGATATGAATGATGTATCTATATCCGTAAAAAGCCTACACTTGGATGCAAGTATGCCCTTCCAGTTCTCCAGATCGTACTTCACGCAATCAAGCCCCATCTTTTCCGCTATCTGACATGCATAATACTCGCTGTACGGTTCATTTCCGGTATTAGCTCCTCCTTCGGTTCCACCCTTATAGAGATAAATCCCTTCATTTTCTACAAAGCGCCAGGCTTTTCGCAGCATTCCGTTGGTGGTCAGCTCAGGTGAAGTTGAAAAGGCTTCTCTACTCCCTCCTACTCCGGTATAAGCAACTACGGAAAGTGCTTCCGAAAATCTGTTTTCATATAAATTGTAATCGGCAAATTTCCCTTCGAAATCTCCGGGAACTATCCAATAGCTGTCATTCAATGACAAGCCCATACATACATCAATAATCCCCTTGGTATTGTTCATGCTAAGCCCCAAAGTCTTCAAGATTTCATCTACGAATTGTCGATTCTTCGGAATCACTCTTCGTTCGAGCCATTTCACAACACCCTCAGAGCTTAATTCCAGATCAAGCGGAAAAAGGCTGCGCTTAGAATCTTCAATTTTTAAGATGTTTGCCTGCAAACCTTCCAAGCCTCTCTCTTCCAATGAGAAGCTCATGAGTGCTTCGTCATAAAGGCGCAGACTGTAAATTTTATCCATTATACTTTTTCCTTCGACCGTGTTAACAAATATTGAATGCTTTAATTATCCTTCAGAAAACCTTATTCAGGCTTATCCGCAAAATTCTCAAATGCCATAATTCTATAAGAACTATAATATAAATAATTCTGTGGTCAAAATAATGTTAAATCTCTTAATACAGCTATAATAACATCTTTGATTTCTTTTATGTACCGTTGTTTTTGCCTTAGGCAAGTTACATACTACTTATCACATTTATTTTGCATCCTCCAACTATACGATCAATTTTAGGCCAGCATCAAGATTAATCTAATCCTGAGCTGACGCTAAGTTATAATATTCATTTAGATTCCCATGCTATCTGGATTTAGAAGAAAATCATAAACACTCATTACCAATATGCCTTCATCATTATAAAGCGGTGCCACAGCATCCTTTGTAATAATAATTTTTTTAAATCCATCGCCTGTATTCATTAGTGAGCGTTGTTCCTGTTCCATCTTTTCTTTATCAGGCAACGCATAGGCTGATTGAATATAAAATCTCTTTGAACCTTTGTTGCAGACAAAATCCACTTCCAACTGTTTTCGAATCTTCTTACCATTTTTGTCAACTTCATTCATCACAACAACACCAACGTCCACATTATATCCACGAACTTTTAATTCATTAAATATAATGTTTTCCATTGCATGAGTCTCCTCAACCTGTCTAAAATTAAGTCTCGCATTTCTAAGTCCCAGATCGGTAAAATAATACTTCGATGGAGTATTAATGTATTTTTTACCCTTGATATCATATCGAATTGCACTATCAATAAGAAATGAATCTTTAAGGTAATCTATATATTTGATTATGGTTTCTTTGCTTATAGTCTTGTTTTTAACACTTTTAAATGTAGCAGATAACTTGCTTGGATTCGTAAACGATCCAATTGCTGAGGATAAAATGTTCAGAAGTTCTTCTAACTCTGCCTTATTTCGTATATTATTCCTTCCAGTAATATCAGAAATGTAGGTTTCCTCAAATAGAGATTTTAAAAAATCAGATTTTTGATCAGCCGTTTCAAAGCCTAGCACAAGCGGTATTCCACCGAACAGCACATAATTCCTCCAGCCTTCCTGTTTGTCACCGTCATATACACTCATAAATTCACTATATGTTAACGGATACATATGAACTTCATCCCCACGCCCACGAAATTCAGTAATAATATCTTTTGACAGAAACTTGGCATTACTTCCCGTTACATATACATCCACATTTTTCTTTCTTCCGAGGCTATTAAGAACTGATTCAAAATCATCGAGCATCTGAACTTCATCTAATAAAACATAATACATTTCTTTATCAGCGATTTTTTCCATTAGATATGGAAATAAAACTTCAGGATCTCGATACTTTCTATTCTCAAAAGAGTCAAATGCAATCTCAATAATATGGTTTTCATTAACTCCTTCATTTACCAGATACTCTTTAAAAAGATTAAATAAAAGGTATGATTTTCCACATCTTCGCATACCTGTTACAACCTTAATTAGTCCGTTATGCTTTTTTGAAATAAGCTTATTCAAATATATATCTCTGCGTATTTCCATATTGTTCAACCTCATTTTTTATCGAACAAAAATGCGGATTCCGCATTTTTGTTCGATAAAATTATACATCATAGGAATAGTTTATTCAATACTCTAATCGACATTTTTGCGGATTCCGCATTTTTGTTCGATACAGATTAAATTGTGCCGACAGTGTTGGCATAATCTCTAGAAAAATCTTATTCCTTAGCCATCAAGAATCTGAATCTGCCTAAGCACCTCTAGTGCAGACTGTTTTGCCTTATCCGTCTTCAGATTGTTTAGAATCTCTATTGCTTCATTCACAATAGGATCAAGATTATCCGGCGTATCGCCGTTTAATATATAATCAGCAGATACATGAAACAAGCGGCTAAGCTGCGTAAGCATCTCAGCTGAAACACCTCTGCTGTTGTTCTCATAATTGGAAATAGCAGACTTTCCCTCAAGATGAAGTTCTATAGCAAGTTCCTCCTGGGTAAATCCTGCATCAGTACGTAACTTTTTAATTCTACCACCAACTGTTGTTACATCAATTGCTCTATTATTTCTGTTTACCTTCTTCATAATCTACACCCTTTCCGGTGCCTTCCAAAACGTAAACGCCAAAACATCGGTACCTACAAAAGTAATTGATGTTCTGCGATAATAAGCCTTGTGCAGGATTGCAGATC
>CAKRTC010000031.1 GCA_934402055.1 uncultured Lachnospiraceae bacterium
AAGGAATTTCAAGGCTTTTTAACCGTTCGATTGTGCGCAATTTTTCTCTAGTTGCACATTTTTATCGGAAGTTAACACTATAGGCTGTTTAGTATAAAATATACAATTCTGTTTCTTGCAATCTGTCTAATATATATAAAAAATAAATAAAAACGGAAAATCATAAGTTAAAAGTAACTTAAACACATATTGAATAGAAGAAACAAGTCAAAAACAACTTATAATTAAAATAATAATAAGTCAAAAACGACTTGTTATTATTTTGTCACCGTCGATTTTTATTGATATATTATCGCTCTTGTCATTTTTTTATTGAAAAATAATAAATATCTCAAATCGAGTTAAGCTTTCGTTAAAAAGTTCTGAAATCCCTTAAAATGGGGCATTTTCGAGTCCGAATATGCATTATCAACTACAAGCATTTACAACATTTTCAATTATTTGTTCAAAATCACTATATTATTTTCGAGAACTGGCACACTAATTGCTATATATACGGCATAGGGGATAACCTCAGTAACGACATTTACAAGGAGAACAACAATGACAGAGAAAAAGAAACACAGTTTCAAGATGCCATCATCGTATACGATCATAATTGCGATTATGGCTATCGTTGCAATCATGTCTCATATCTTGCCGGGAGGAGCTTACGATTATGTAGATCCTACAGCTTCCAAGCTTGAGCCTATTGCAGGTACCTTCCACAATATAGCTGCAAATCCGCAGGGAATCGGTGATGTAATACTTGCACCTATCAACGGATTCTATGATTCCGTAGATATTATTCTGTACACACTCGTTATCGGCGGCTTCCTGGCAGTCGTAATGAAAACAGGTGCTCTTGATGCAGCTATCGGCGGCATCATCAACAAGCTTAAGGGACGTGAGAGGCTGCTTATTCCTATCCTTATGCTGGTATTCAGCTTTGCAGGTGCAGCCTTCGGAATAGAAGAGGAGACACTTCCTTTCTTCCTTGTACTTATCCCGGTACTTATTGCCGCAGGTTATGACACTCTTGTAGGCTTGAGTGTTATCAAGATGGGAGCTGCCTTGGGTGTTATGGGCTCTATCGCCAATCCTTTTGCGGTTGCCATCGCAAGTAGATTTGCCGGCATTTCAATGGGTGACGGTATCGGCATAAGACTTATACTTCTTGCTATCTATATTCCGTCGGGAATCTTCTTCACAATGCGTTATGCAGAGAAGGTTCGTAAGGATCCGAGCAAGTCACTTGTCTACAGCCAGGCTGAGGAGAACCGGAAGTTCTTCCTTAAAGATACAAACATGAATGCGCTTCCTGAGTTCACATTCAAGAGAAAGCTTATCATCACAGTATTTATAGCATCCTTCCTTATCATGCTCTGGGGCGTTCTTGCATGGGAGGATCTCGGCATTACTTTTATCCCGACCATGGGCTGGTGGTTCGGTGAGCTTGCAGGAATATTCCTTGTTGCAGCTATCATAGTTGCATTTATCGCTAAGATGGGTGAGGAGGAGTTCCTTGATACATTCATAGGTGGAGCAAAGGATATGCTCAGTGTTGCTGTTATCATCGGCGTATCACGTGGTGTTACCGTTCTCATGAATGATGCGATGATCACAGATACCATACTTCATGCAGGTGAAGAGCTGTTGACAAATACATCATCGGTTCTTTTCTCGGTGGCAACTTACATTATCTACCTTGTGCTTTCTTTCTTCGTTCCGTCGAGCTCGGGACTCGCAACACTGTCCATGGGTATCATGGCACCGTTGGCTGACTTTGCAGATGTTCAGCGTGAGATCGTTGTTATCGCATATGCAGCTGCAAATGCGATGATGTCACTTGTTGCACCGACCTGCGGACTGCTTATGGGAGTTCTTACCATGACAAAGACTTCATATTCGGTATGGATGAAGTTTGTAGGTAAATTCCTTCTGTTCATAGCACTTGCTACTATCGTGGTACTTGCTGCTGCAACAGTTCTTATGTGATCGACATAAGAAATTATACTTTAATGGGAACTTATAAAGTCGGGATGATCGTGACTGGAAATGTTGGAGAGCTTTCTTGTCTGACGGTGAAAAACCGACTTTGAGAAGCCGACTTTAAGTTCCTTTGATAAATAGATTTAAGGAGATTTAGCATGGAGCGAATGATTCCTATAGATATTGAGCCGAAGTCGGTATTTAAGTTCTTTGAAGAAATCAGCCGTATCCCGAGGGAGACGGGAAATGAGAAGGCTGTAAGCGACTGGCTAGTGGAGTTTGCCAAGGAGCGTAACTTATCTTATGTACAGGATAAGAAGCTTAACGTACTGATCCGCAAAGAGGGAACACCGGGTTATGAGGATCATCCGGGAGTTATCTTCCAGTCACACATGGATATGGTATGTGAGAAAACACCGGGATCCACACATGACTTTACAAAGGATCCTATACATATAATTGTAGAGGGTGATATCATCACAGCCAAGGACACAACACTCGGAGGAGATGACGGAATCGGTATGGCACTTACCTTAGCCCTGCTTGATGCTGATGATATAGCACATCCTCCTATCGAAGGACTCTTTACGGTTGATGAGGAGCTCGGACTTACAGGAGCGGAGGAGTTTGATGCTACACAGCTCAAGGGCGACTACTTAATCAATATAGATTCCGATGATGATGGTGTATTCGTAGTAGGAAGTGCGGGCGGACCGACCATAACAGCGGAGATACCTGTAGAGCATAAAGCACCGTCTGCGGGCTATAAGGCATACAGAGCAGCCGTAGAGAATCTTAAGGGAGGACATTCCGGAGAGGATATCCACAGACAGAGAGGAAATGCTGATAAGCTCCTCTTCCGTTTCCTTGATGCACTGGACAGAAAGGGAGAGTACGAGCTTGCAAGCGTAAACGGAGGAACGGCATGCAATGCCATCCCGCGTGATGCAGAGGCTATAATAATGCTTCCTGCAGAGCTTGAGCCTGAGTTCAAGGAGCTTGCGGAAAAGTATGATGCTATCTATAAGGAAGAGTACAAGATAAGCGATGCCGATGTAAAGCTAAGCTTTGAAAGCATAGATGCCAAGATAGACAAGGTGTTTACCAAGGAATCCAAGGATCATGTCATTGATGTGGGGGTATTCTGCGAGAACGGAATTTTAAGAATGAGCATGGAACTTGAGGGTGTTGTCGAGTCCTCAAATAACCTTGGAATCGTTGTTACAGAAGAGGATAAGGTGCTCTTTAGCTTCTGTACACGCAGCTTCTTAGAGAGCGTATACAGCACTATTGTAACAAACATCGACAGACTTGCAAGAAGTGCAGGCGGAAGAAGCTACAAGGAGTATGACTGCCTTGAGTGGCCGTACCAGTCCGAGAGCCATCTTAGAGACCTCTTTGTAACAAACTATGAGAAGCTCTTTGACAGACCGGCTAAGGCTATCGCACTTCATACCGGACTTGAGTGCGGAATGATCGGCAAGAACATGGGCAGAAAGGTCGATATGATCTCACTCGGACCTGAGTGCAAGGATCTGCATAAGCCGGGTGAGTGGCTCAGCATATCATCAACGGAGAGATACTGGAAGCTCTTCATTGAAGTTTTAAAGAACTTGTAATTTGTTAGATAGAGTAAGTGCCTTCTTACTTAACAGGGAGTCTTTTGTCTTATGGACAAGGCTCCCTATTTTATTATTCAGATGAATATAAAAATTCCCGGTACGGAGTACGGAGATGAAGCAACTCGTTGGTTTTGAAACTAAAAATTAATGATTGCAGTCAGACTTACATCTCAATGTTCGTATCGGGAATTTTTGATTTATAAAGACAGCAAAAAGGGAGCAAATGCTATTCTTTATTCGGGGGGGGTAGAAGGCTTTTTCTCATTTAAATGCTTCCATACAGTCATGCGGCTTATTCCTAGACGCTTAGCGGCACGACACTGGTTCATGTCTTCCTCGTCAAGTACCTTAAGTATTACCTGGTGTGTTATCTCATCGAGACTGCCATTTAGTTCTATGCAGTTATCGGAAACGCTCTCGACAATCGGAGCTGTCTGATATTCACTGAGCACGGCTTCAACACTTGCTGCGGTTATAAATGCCGAGCCTGCATTGGAGGCAAGACGTTTGATCGTAAGCTTAAACTGCGTTATGCCGTAATTCCAGTTGAAAGCGGCAAGCTTGTCTAAGGCGGCAGGCTCAAAGCCTGCAAGCTGCTCAGGAAGAGTCTGATTAAGCTCATTTAAGTAGCTTCTTGCTATGGAACTGATGAGATCTATATTGTTGTGCAGCGGCGGGATGTCTACGGTATGCCCATTTATCAGATAGGCAAGATCCGAAGATAGTTTCTTAGCCGGTATAAGCTCGGTCAGCTTTCCACTGACGGTAGCGATTATCTTGATCCTGCGTTTAAACTCCATTCCGCTTATGCTGTCTGCAAATTCTTGCTGGAGTTCTATAGGCATAGCGTCAAGATTCTTGAGTATAAGCACTGTATTGGTTTCATACAGCGGGGATACATCATCGCAAATAAGAGAAGAGAGGTTCTTCTTATTTATCGATTTGCAGTCTATCTCAGCGAGTGAACTCTGAGTATATGCACCGGACAGATATATCGACCTCGCAAATGTTGTTTTGCCTGAGCCTTGAGAACCTGTGATGATAACAGGGGTTAATCCGGGAGCATGCTTCATGGTCTCTGTCAGTAATTTACTGAGGGAGGAAACGCTGTTGACCAAACGCAGGTCTTCACTCAGTTCAGGCGGTTCACGATAGGATACAAAGCCGCTTAAATGCTTATTTATCTTAAATGCCTCAAAACATATGAAGAGCACATATCTGATATTATCCTGTTCAAATAATGTTCCCTTGATCTTGAAATTACCGGACACCGATTCGGCTATGTAATTGATACTTCCGTGACGCAAAACTGCGGAAATATGCGATTTCATAGAGGTGATCACCTGATTGCCTGCGATGCTGCGGGTGATATTTGTATCACAGAGATCTTTATCTTCTTTAAAAATTGCAAAATGATATCCGGTATTAAGTAAAGCAGATCTGTAAAATGAATTCTTTGCAACAAGAGCTCTGCCCATATCACATATTTCTATAGCGGAAGAAAGAGCACTTTCTATACACTCAGATCCCGAAGTGATAAGTATGTAATCAAATCCATACTGTCTTGCTGTTCTCATACATGCACCGTCACCTATAAATAGGTCAACTCCGTATTCCATATGAAGATCTAGGATCAGCTGCTGCATTTCCTCATTGCTTTCAGGTGCCGGAGGAACTATGAATGTAGATTCCGGAATATTCATAAAGTTGGCAAGGAATCTGATCGTTTCTTCCATCTTGAAGAAACTTACAAATGCCATCTTCTTCTGATTGGTAGCGGCAAGTCTTAATCCTCGTAATATATCCATAGGAGAAAACTCTACCGTAACTACAGGGAGATCCACTATCTGTGATGCTATATAGCTTGATCTTCCTCTACAGATCACGACTTCATATTTATTAAGATTAAGTCCGCTGAGGACTGCTTCAACATGATCTACCGGAGCTTGATACACATCGGCGAGTATATCCTTCCTATCGGCTATTACTTTATTGATCATTATCTCAAATCCGTCATAAGGAGCCAGTATAAGCATCCTGTACGGCTGACTATTAGGTGATTTCTTATTAGAAAGCGCCATAATATACCCTCCAAAGTAAATATATTATTCATTCTACAAAAACGCAGTGTAAATTCAAATTACATAGTGTAAAGATAATGTACACTATAAATAACAAACTCAGCAGACTAAAAGATATACGACAAAGCTTTTGTTCGAAAATGTCACAGAAAACAGAAAACGATAGACGTTTCAAGACTGAAAAATCCACAAAAACGGTGATTTTATTATAAATAAAATGCACAAAAATAACATCAAAAAGCAAAAATGTAAATTCAATTTACAGTAAACGGAGAGAAAAATGAAACCATAAGTTATACGATAACAGCGTCTTCAGAAATGACACATAAAGTCAAAAGGGTAAATGAAAACAAAAAATTAATCAGGAGAGAAGAGCATGAAAAAGACAAATTTAAAAAAGCTTGTAAGTGTAACCTTAGCGATTGCCATGGCGGCATCACTCACAGCCTGCCTCGGAAGCGGAACAGCTGAAACCACTGCAGCCGCAGCAGACAGCTCAAATGATACTGAAGCTGTAGAGTCTACATATACAGGAAAGAGCTATAAGCTCAAGATGTCATCCACAGTAGGAGAACAGTCAAACGCAGTAGTAGTTGCCAAGGCTTTTGCAGACGGTGTCAAGGCCAAGACGGGCGGAGCTGTTGAAATAAGCGTATATGCATCGGATCAGCTTTCCGGCGGAGATATGGCAAAGGGTGTTGAGAACATACAGAACGGTGCTATCGATTGTGCATTTGAGCCTGTAGATGTTATGGCGAACCTTGACAAGACACTTCTTACCTTGTCGTTACCGTGGACCTTTGATTCATATGCGGATGCAACTGCTTCACTTCAGGGAGACGGCGGTGCCTACATCACAAATGCACTTGATGCAAAGGGAATTCACACAATAGGTTTCATCCACAACGGATTCAGACAGCTTACAAACTCAAAGAGAGCTGTTGCTACTCCGGAGGATATCAAGAACCTTAAGCTCAGAGTACCGGGCGGAGATGTATTCATGAACTTCTTCAAGGCACTCGGATGCGATCCTGTTGCAATGAGCTTCTCAGAGCTTTTCACAGCACTTCAGCAGGGAACTGTTGACGGACAGGAGAACGGTTTTGACCTTATAACAACAAACAAGTTCTATGAGGTTCAGAAGTACATCACAGAGTGGAACTACAGCTACGGTGCATTTGCACTTGTATTCAATAAGGCAACATGGGACGGCTTTGATGATGAGCTTAAGACCATACTTCTTGAAGAGGCTGAGGAAGCATGCGCACTCGGAAACAAGAATGTTGAGGATTCCGAAGCAGATAAGATAGAGATATGCAAGACAGCAGGATGTGAGATTACAGAGCTTACAGATGAGCAGATCGAAGCCTTTAAGGCAGTACCTGAGGTTCAGGCATACTACACACAGATGAAAGAGCTTTATGGCGAGGAAGCTTGCAAAGCATTCGGTATTGAATAATTAATGATTTCCGTAAACTCCCGCCGCTTACATGGCGGGAGTCGGAGCCTCTTTTATAAATTAAGAGCAGCAATTTGGTTTATACAGAAAGGATTTTGTGAAAATGAAATCTTTGGATAAGACATTGTCGGCAGTTGAAGATTGGATAAGTGTCGCGACATTTGTCATCATGCTTACTCTGGCGTTCGCAAATGTATTTTCACGTTTTGTGTTGCATGCATCATTGGCATTTACGGATGAGTTTGTAACGGTTTTATTCGTTCTTTGTTCACTTGCGGGATCTTCGATAGGACAGAGAAACAGAGCTCATCTGGGACTTGATTTCTTCACAGGCTTTTTGCCGGAGAAGACACAGAAGATCATTCTTGTTATCGGAAATATCCTTGCGTTGATTTTTCTCGTAATAATGTTCGTTTACGGTATCGGCATGGTTAAGCAGGAATTTATTCATAAGCAGCTTTCGACCACAATGCAGTATCCTCAGTGGATATACGGTCTTACCATTCCGATAGGTTCGGGAATAATGATACTCAGATACATTATAGATACGGTTCTAAAGTGCCACGATGTGGCTGCAGTCGGAAAGGAGTAAAACAATGGTTTCAGCTATATTATTTGCATCATTTGCATTACTTCTTATATTTAATGTTCCGATTGCGGTTGCACTCGGTATTGCCGGAATAATCGGAATGCACTTTGCGGATGTATCGCTCAGTCAGATACCGGTTATGGCATTTACGGCATCAAGTAAGTTCTCACTTCTTGCCATTCCGTTCTTCGTACTCGGCGGAAACATCATGGAGAAGGCGGGAATCTCAGAAAAGCTTATCAACTTCGCGAAGGCCTGTGTAGGTCACACCAGAAACGGTGTTGCGGTAGTGCTTGTAGTCGTTGCTTGCTTCTTTGCAGCTATATCCGGATCCGGTCCTGCAACTGTTGCGGCTCTCGGTATCATCCTTATCCCTGCGATGGTTGAGGCAGGATACTCACTCACTTATGCTACAGCGCTTATGTCTGCTGCAGGAGCTATCGGAGTTATCATTCCTCCGTCGGTTACCTTCGTTGTATACGGATGTGTATCCGGTGCTTCTATAGGAAAGCTCTTCATGGCAGGTATTATCCCGGGATGTATGATGGGTGTTGCACTTGTTCTTTGTACCATCATTTGTTCAAGAAACAATCCTAACCTCAAGCCTCTTCCTAAGGCAAGCGGGGCTGAGCGTTGGAAAGCATTTAAGGATGCGTTCTGGGGACTCATGATGCCGGTTATCATACTCGGTGGTATCTACGGCGGTATCTTCACTCCTACAGAGGCAGCTGCGGTATCAGCTGTTTACGGTCTCTTCGTAGGTATATTCATCTACCACAGGATCAGACTTAAGGAGATGAAGGATCTCATTGTTAACTCGGCAAGCCAGACAGGCGTAGTAATGTATGTAATCATAGCAGCTACAATGTTTGCTTATGTTATTACCGTAGACAATCTTGCCATTACGGCAAGTGATGCGATGATGGCGATCACAGGCGGAAATATCTACATTTTCCTGCTTATAGTAAATATCATCCTTCTCATTGCAGGATGTGTTATGGATGCTGTGTCGGCACTCTATATCCTGGTTCCTATCCTTTATCCTATAGCTCAGCGTATGGGATACGATGTAACTGCATTCGGTATCGTAATGTGTGTAAACCTTGCGATAGGTCTTGTTACACCGCCTGTAGGAGTTAACCTCTTTACCGGAGCGTCGATCTCCAAGATCACCATCAAGGACATGATAGGGGATGTACTTCCGATCATCGGATCACTCCTTATCGTACTGCTTATAGTTACATATATTCCGCAGGTGAGTATGTTCCTGCCGAATATAACGGGAATGAAATAATTAATTATTAAAGATTTAAGCTGCCGCCGATATCCGGCGGCAGAACATAACAAAGTATGAAACAGATCAAATCTGTATCAAAATAGTATTTTCAATATTTTTAAGGAGGAAAATGTTATGGGATATCAGCAGATGCTTGCTGAGCTTCAGGCACAGGGAAAACCTGCAAGAGTCGGAATTATCGGAACAGGTAAGTTCGGTACAATGTATGTTTCACAGGTACGTAAAGTAATCGGATGCCATCTTGTAGCGATTTGCGAGCTTGATCCCGCACGTGCTTACTGGGCACTTGAGACAACCAAGTGGCCTAAGGAGCAGTACAGCGCAAAGACAATGGAAGAGGCTTACAGAACAGGTAAGACCACTGTCATCACAAGCCGTGATGAGCTTCTTGAGTCACCTTATGTTGACATTATCATCGACTGCACAGGTAATGCCGAGCTTGGAGTTGATACCTGCCTTAAGGCTTTTGCTCACGGCAAGAGCGTTGTAAATGTAAACGTTGAGTGCGATATCCTTGCAGGTGCCGTACTTGCGGAGGAGGCTAAGAAGGCCGGAGTTGTATATTCGATGGCATGGGGCGACCAGCCGGCAGAAATCGTTGACATGGTTGACTGGGCAAGAACAGCCGGATTCGAGGTTGTTTGTGCAGGTAAGGGAACAAGATTCCAGCCTGAATATCATCAGTCAACACCGGATACTATCTGGGGTTACTACGGAATTACAGCCGAGCATGCTGAGAAGAGCCATATGAGAGCTCAGATGTTCAACTCATTCCTTGACGGTACAAAGTCAGCTATCGAGATGGCAGCAGTATCAAATGCTACAGGACTTCTTCCACCTGAAGGCGGACTTAACTTCCCGCCTGTAGGTACAGATGATCTTCCGCGTATCCTTAAGCCGAAGGACAAGGGTGGTCTCCTTGATCACAGCGGAATGGTTGAGGTTATCGCTTCCGAGGAGAGAGACGGAAGACCGGTATTCAAGGATCTTCGTTTCGGTATCTATGTAACTCTTCACGGTGATTCACCATACATGATGGACTGCTATAAGGAGTATGGCATGCATACAGATCCGACAGGTGAGTTTACCTGCCTCTACAGACCGTATCATATGATCGGTCTCGAGACCAACATCACTGTTGCACAGATCGCTACACGTCATGAAGCTACAGGTGTTGCAGATGCATTCAGATCTGACGTAGTTGCAGTTGCCAAGTTTGACATTCCTAAGGGAACTGTACTTGACGGCGAGGGCGGCTTCTGGGTATACGGAAATGCCGTACCGGCTAAGACTTCTGTTGAGAAGCATCTTCTCCCGCTTAACTTCTCAGCTAACAAGAAGGTTCTCAGAGACATTAAGGCCGGTGAGGTCGTTTCACTTAACGATGTTGAGTACGATCCGAACTGCCAGGTTATGCAGCTTCGTGAGCGCATGAAGAAGTTCATTAAGTAATTAACTAACGCACTGTCATTGTTTTTTTAGGTACCTGATCAAGAAATTGTCTTCAGGTACCGCATATCAAAAAAATAAACATAATCTTTTCTCGCCTCCATCGGCGGGAGAAGACATTATAAAGTAACTATAAAAGAAACTAATTAAAATAATCTGATCCCAAACAAATTAACATAAAAGCAGAGAGCCGAAAGCTCTCTGTTTTTATGTGGCAAAGCTATTGACTTATCAGCCTGTGTATATATAATGTTGTCAGGTGTCTTGACAGATAAGTTGATACACAGGAGGGATTGAATTATGGATAAAATCAAGGCTTTCATGGTGAGAAAAAATATCGTTTTCTCGGCAAAGCGTTACGGCATAGATGCTCTCGGTGCTATGGCACAGGGACTTTTCTGTACTTTACTTATAGGTACCATACTTAATACGATCGGCGGACAGCTGCATATAAGCTTTCTTACCGATACCGTAGCAACTATAAACGGTTCGGAGCTTACTATAGGAGGCCTCGCTTCCGCAATGGTCGGTCCTGCAATGGCAGCAGCAATAGGCTATGCCCTTGCCGCACCCCAGCTTGTAATGTTCTCATTGATACCTGTAGGCTATGCAACCAATGTGCTCGGAGGAGCAGGCGGCCCTCTGGCTGTTCTTGTTGTTGCGATAATAGCGGCAGAGTTCGGTAAGGCTGTATCCAAGGAGACCAAGATCGATATACTTGTAACTCCTATAGTTACCATACTCATAGGTATAGGTATCGCAAGTCTTATAGCCAAGCCTATCGGAAATGCGGCTTCCGCATTCGGTGCATTTATAATGTGGGCTACGGAGCTTCAGCCTTTCCTTATGGGTATACTGGTTTCTGTAGCGGTAGGTGTTGCCCTTACCCTTCCTATTTCTTCTGCTGCTATCTGTGCTGCGCTCAGTCTGACCGGACTTGCAGGCGGAGCAGCTGTTGCCGGCTGCTGCGCTCAGATGGTCGGCTTTGCATGCATGTCATTTAAGGAAAACGGTGTCGGCGGACTTGTAAGCCAGGGAATAGGTACATCCATGCTTCAGATGCCCAATATTGTCCGTAATCCCAAGATCTGGATAGCACCGACTCTTGCATCTGCTATCACCGGACCGATAGCAACCTGCATCTTCAAGCTTAATATGAACGGAGCAGCTGTTTCTTCCGGAATGGGTACCTGCGGTCTTGTAGGACAGATAGGTGTATATACAGGCTGGGTTAATGATATAGAAGCCGGACTTAAGGCAGGTATCACCGGCTTTGATATAGCGGGACTTATACTTATAAGCTTTATATTTCCTGCCGTGCTTTCCTGCATATTCTGTGAGATAGAGCGTAAGCTCGGCTGGATCAGGGAAGGAGACTTGAAGCTCTGATATTCAGACTTTTAATTTGGCAACAGTATATAATTATAAAAAACGCTTCGACACGGATGATGATTCTGTGTCGAATTTTTTTGTGGATCATATTGAGCTATGATAGCATTTATGCTATCATAACAATAGCGGTGAGTGGAGTTGTGCCGGAAGAACTGGCATAGAATTGTACAATATAGATTTTTATGAAAATGCAGCCGGATTCAGTCAGGTTTGGAATTTTCTTGAAGAACTCCAAAACAAGGCAGTGTCAAACAAAGATGCACGAATTCAACACAAACAAGTCAGTTTGTATATTGAATTGCTTCGGCAAAATGGTACTCGTTTAAATGATAATATTACAAAGCATCTTGATGATGGAATTTGGGAATTAAGACCCGGAAATAATAGGATATTTTATTTTTTCTCTTGTGGTGAAACGTATGTTTTGTTACATCAGTTTCGCAAGAAAACTCAAAAAACTCCTAAGCGTGAAATTGAAAGAGCTAAGAGTGAACGTGAGGATTACTTGAACAGAAAGGGAATTATTAAATGAAAACATGGAATGATTATAAAGAATATGTAGAAAAAACAAATCCGGAAATCTCAAAAGATATAAAAGAGACAGAGGAAATCGCAGCTATCATAACAGCTATGGTGGAACAAAGAAATGCTTTGGGATTGACTCAAAGAGAACTTGCAAATATGTGTGGGCTGCCACAGTCTTCTGTTGCAAGGATAGAGTCATGCCGGAATACTCCAAATTTACTGACTCTTCTAAATATATTCAGGCATTTGGGATTGTCGTTGACAGTTACACAGACAGGTTGAGATATCAATATATGACTACACGTGAGGAAGCAATTGAATATGCATTGACATTTGCGGGAAGCTACAAGGATGCGCCCTTCAGAGATCAGAACTGGATACTTGTGAGGGTCAGGGATGGAAAGAAGGCATTTCTGTGGACCTATGAGAGGAACGGCTATATCAATCTCAATGTCAAGGTTGATCCGGAATGGCGTGATTTCTGGAGGAATGCCTACAGATCTGTCATACCGGGTTGGCATCAGAACAAGGACCATTGGAATACGGTCATACTTGACGGAACTATTCCTGACAGAGACATCAGGAGGATGATTGCCGAGAGCTATGAGCTGGTGACGGATACTCCGACCAAGCGTATATATGAGGCTGTCAAGCGTATTCCTGCCGGTAAGGTGGCAACCTACGCGGATGTTGCTGAGATGGCAGGAGACCGCAGAATGGCAAGAGCTGTCGGTAATGCCTTGCATCATAACCCGGATCCGGAGCATATACCGTGCTTTCGTGTGGTTAATGCCAACGGAGAGTGTTCGGGTTCGTTTGCTTTTGGTGGAGAGCAGGAGCAGGAACGTCGTCTCGAAGCAGACGGAATCGAAGTTGTAAACGGCAGAGTCGATCTTGACAGATACAGAATAAAATTGTAATGGTGTTAAGAAACTAAGTCCCGAATTGAAGTATCGAATCAGTAACAGTTCAGACACACCCCGGTGGTTAACTTAGGTAGTTTGAGGCTGAGTCTCATTCGCCCATCATATAAAATGGGGGAATAGTTTTAAGACAAAACTTGAAATTAGCTGTTGACATTTCCCCAACTCTTTAGTATAAATAAATGGCTGTCTGAAACAGACACAAGCCGATATGGCTCAATGGTAGAGCAGCTGATTTGTAATCAGCAGGTTGTAGGTTCGAGTCCTATTATCGGCTTTATATTTTTATTATGCAGCGGTTCCGTAAGGAACCGCTTTTCTTCGCAGAAAATTGCGTACTATGAAACAAAAGAAGAGATATATAAACAAAAAACACCTGTTTCAGATGCTTCTTCGAAGAAGAAGTTTCCTTAACGGGTGGGGGCATGGAGCGTTAAGCAACGATTAACGCTCCGGGTATTTAAATAGGGCCGCCGCTTACCGCGACAGCCACTTTTTGCAATACTGACGAGCTGATATTTTATTTATTCAGTTTGGTATGGAATACATCCACATTGAGTATGAGCTTGTTCTCTTCAAGTATCCTGCCCATGAAACGTGTGAGCAGGGTGGCATTTCCGGAACGGTCATATTCCTCGCAGAGTACACGGAAACGAACACGTTTATAGTAGTCTCCGTAGTCTAAAACACCGTCGAATACAGGCTCCTCAAGTATATTGTCAAGATATTTGCATAGCTCGGCCTTGTGCGCCTCAAAGAGCTTGCGTATTAGCTCAACATCAGCATCTACCGGAACCGCTATATCGGATACGGCATAAGAAGGATTGCGCGAGAGATTGGTAACATCCTTAAAATCCGAGTTGTTGATAATACGCTGGTTTTTGTAATCGGTAGAGTATCCTGTGCTCTCTATAGTCATAGTCCTCATGCCTATCTCTTTGATGATGCCGGTCCAGCCGTTTATGCTGACTATATCCCCGACACGGAAGTGACCTTCGAAGATTATAAATAGTCCGGACAGTATATCACCTACGGTGCTCTGTGCTCCGATACCTATGATAACGGAGGTGAGTCCGGCACCCGCGATCAGAGAACCTGTCTTGACGCCCAACTCACTCAGTACGAGGAGTATGGTCAATATCAATGCCGCAAATTTGATGAAGCTCTCGATAAGCTTGCCTACGGTAAGACCGGCAGGCCCTGTGTTTTTGGAGATCGTTGCGGTGATATTGCGCAGCAGGCTGCTCAGTGCCCATATACCGAAAATGTATATCATTGACAGCGTAACAGAGAATATATTGACTCCGCGTTCGCGTGTCGGTGTAAACAGATAATGGATAAGGGAACCTGTCTGGTTGCCTGTAACCAGACCGAATACAAGATATATCAAAAACATGATAATGCATCCTGCGGTCAGTGTGTTTACAGAGCTTCCGAAGCTGTACTCTGCGTATTCTATACCACTCTTATACAGTAGCTTTAGTGTATTTGTGTCTGAAAAGGCTCCGGAGTTTATTTCGTTGGTTGGCTTGCTATTTTCCGAAGGAGAGCTTTTACAGTCTTTGACAAAGCTCTCGGAGCTGTTAATGCCGGACTGTTCCTGTTCTGAGGTTCTCGCGACGTTTGGAACTACGGTGCTTGCAGCAGGAACAAATATATTTTTATACCTTTCAGCAGGCGAGTCATTTTCAATAACAGGCTCTTTTTCCGTATTGAACGGTATAAAGAGGAGGAGCGTAACCATGAGCAGCATAACGGAGCATTTAATAAAATAAAGGATTATATCTGATATGGAAGCAATCAGATTGCTTGTCTTCCATGCGCTTAAGAAATAATTGCCGCTGCGGTTGGTATCTGAGGCTATGTTGATAAAACAGCGTTTGCCGTCAAGCTCTGCTATACCGAAATAATTGTCATGCAGCACCGAAGCATCAAGACTGTTTTGTATGGTTTTGATGTCATGCGAGCCGGATTCGGCAAGTGTAAGCGTAGTCGGAGCTTCAGCATCATAATAAAGCACATCAGAGGAACCGAAGTCTGCCTCAATAAGAGTTGAGCTTACATTGAGGCGCTCGATTATAGCCTGAAACTGATCGTTTACCGCGGTAAATCTGATGATACCGGAGTTATAGTGACTCCTGATACCGAAGTAGCTGATATTGTCCGAGTCAGGCTCGGTGAGATATGCATTTTTAGCATTATTGCCGTTCAGCTGTTTGCTGAGTTCATCCTCGCTGTCAAGCTTATAGCCTGAGTAGCCGTTGGATGAGGCAAGGCAATAGGAATTGGAGTCAAATAAGCTGATATCGGAGCATACATCAAGTGTATCCGCTATCTCTGACAGAAGCTCAGGGGTGCGGAATTTCTCATCTGCCTCGATAAGACGCGAAGCTTTGCTGAGATCATCCGTGAGGAATTTGTCCCTTATGCCGATATACTTATTGGCATTTTCGAGATTATATGCCTCGTCGTGTGTTATGTTTTCAAGATTCGAGGAAGCCTGCATACTGCGGCGGCTTATGTCCGTGAGAGCTGTTACATAGGTCATGATAGCGGCTACTATAACAGCAGCTATGACAAATAAGGACAAGCTTCGTGATACGATAAGCTTATCAAGAGCATATTTTCTGCCTATGCGTATGATTTCATTTTCGCGGCGGACGCTTGAACGGACTATTCGGAGAGTAGCGGCGCTTCCTACTATCATGGCAGCGGCAAATACGAAATATGCAAGAGGCAGAGCTATGTCGGAAAGAGCAGATCTGAAGCAGTCTCTTACGCTGTAATATGCGGTGACTCTTGCATCATCTGTTATATCAAGCGAATATACGCGGTAGTCATCCAGTGAATGCAAAAGCTCGGAAACAGAGTAATAGGCATCATCATCCGTTATAAGCACCGAATCTTCAAAAATAGGCTTAAGATCAAGGTCGTTAATGTTGCGCTCGCTGATATATGCATGCTCGTTTTGATACAGACTGCCGTCATGTCGGTTATAGACTAAGAGACCTCCGTTCGGAACATTCTGACCGTAATTGTAGATGCTGCGTGCGCTGAGAGCGGAATAATCACCTATAGCTCTGTACATGCCTACGAGGAAGCCATTATATATAGGAAGAGCGGCATACAGATCGATATTGTCATTTACGCTGCGGGTATAGGAGCCTTTGGCAGTAAGCTTGCCAAGCTCATCACTAGTAAGACCTATTCCTCCGGCGTTGGAGCTTGCAAAGGACACCTCATTATTTTCAATATAGAAGAATTCGACATTGTCGTCCTTATCGGTAAGCAGATCTATGGCATTTACCCAGTTGACACGGTCGGTATTGTTTAAATAAATAGCCGTCAGCTTTGTCTCTATGGCTACACTCTTTTCAAGAGAGCTGTATTGTGCATCAAGCATGGAACCCGATAGCTTTGTGCGCTGGTCTATAGTATCGACGGTAAGCCTGATCGTGGAATCGTTATCATGTATATCGGAATTGAAACGATTCATGAAGAAAGATACACCCAGATAAAAGGCAACAAGTATCATTATTACAGTAATAATGCGCACGTAATGACGAGAGGCCTTACGTGAAATCTTGTGGAAATACTTGAATTTCCTTAAGGTTTCCGCCTGTTCATGCAGATTTATGTCCTTGGTAAAGTTGAAAGCTTTCATGTATGCTCCGTAAAATTTTATGTAAATGTTTTGAACAGTAACTTTTTCGGTGCTGTAAATGCATCTGCGCTGAAAATGTCACAACTCGGGGAAACGTCACCGCCGTTACTGTTATTTAAGCAGGATAATTATAACACCTAAGGCAGTTTGTATGCTATATTAAGAGCAGATACGGGCAGTGGAAAACTGATGAAAAACAAGAGGCAGATGTGGATAATACAGAACGCAGAGTTTTGGTCATAGGAGGCGGTGCGGCAGGAATGATGGCCGCACTTACGGCAGCAGAGAGAGGCTGTTCGGTGACCTTACTTGAGAAAAACGTAAAATTAGGCAAGAAGATATATATCACAGGTAAGGGCAGATGCAACTATACCAATGCCTGTGATTTCAATACATTTATAGGAAATGTGGTAAGCAATCCGAAGTTCATGTACTCGTCGCTCAGGGCATTTATGCCGGAGGATGTGACGGAGTTTTTGGAGGAGGCAGGCTGCAGGACCAAGGTGGAGCGCGGAAACAGAGCATTTCCCTTATCGGATCATGCTTCCGACGTTACTGCGGCTCTGCAGCGCAGGATGAAGGCTGCCGGAGTACGAATTGAGCTTAATACAGAAGTGTCGGAGATAGAGCGCATAGATGAGGTTTATAAGGTGGCTGCACGTTCTTTAAGAGATGGAAAGCGTGCGGTCTATTCCGCGGACAGACTCATAATCGCAACAGGCGGCGTGAGCTATCCGTCCACAGGCTCTACGGGTGACGGCTACGTATTTGCGGAAGGCTTTGGAATCAAGACAACGGAGAGAAGACCTGCTCTTGTGCCGTTTGATGTTGCCGAGCTTGAAGATTGCCGCAGACTTCAGGGCGTAAGCCTTAAGAATGTATCGATTAGGCTTAAGCTTGACAGCGGTAAATGCATACATGAAAGCGAGAGCGGTGAGATGCTCTTTACGCATTTCGGGGTAAGCGGTCCTCTGATACTCTCGGTTTCAAGTCTTGCTGCGGGATATATTGACGGCAGTACCAAACTAAAGCTTGAGATAGACTTAAAGCCTGCTCTTAGTGTTGAACAGCTGGACGCAAGGATACTCAGGGATTTTGAAGCGGCAATGAATGCAGACATACATAATGCACTTTCAAAGCTTCTTATATCCTCGCTGCGTCCGATAGTACTTGAACGAGCTGGCATAGATCTTTATAAGAAGGTGCGCGATATAAGTAAGAAGGAGAGAACAGCTCTTGTAAATGCAGTCAAGGCGCTCAGCTTTACCATAACCGGTACGAGGGGCTTTAACGAGGCTATCATCACGCACGGCGGAGTCTCGGTCAAGGAGATAGATCCGAAGACCATGGAGGTAAGAAAACAGCCGGGATTGTACTTTGCGGGCGAAGTACTGGATGTGGATGCATTTACCGGAGGTTTTAACCTGCAGATCGCGTGGAGCACAGGCAGAGCTGCGGGTAATGCCGCGGCAGACTGAGATCTCAAAGGCAGGAAAGTCGGCAGCAGAATGAGTGAAACGAGCTGACAGGCAGGTAACAGCTTGAGCTTAAACAGTATTGGCAGACGGAAATAGGAGCTGGAGCTTCATAAGCCTAACTGCCAAGGCGTCAAGCTTGATGAAGCGTTGTATATATGATAAAATAACACGATTATGAGCAGAGAATACAGAGAAAACAGAGGCGGCTACGGCCGTGATAACAGAAGAAACGACGCTTCCGAGCGCAGGAATGCAAGGGGCGGAAGACGTGAGTATGACAGTGAGCGTAAGGATAAGCGAGGCTCCTACGGAGAACACAGCTACGGAGAAAGCCGCGGAAAGAACCATGACTCCGATAATAAGCGCAGCATCCGCAGGGATGAGCGAGCATACAAGAGTTTTGATGAGGAGAATGAAGTAAGCACTGACTACAAGCCTGATGTGGATATGTCCGATACTTTGCTTGAGGGCAGAAATGCGGTGCTTGAGGCACTTCGTTCCGAGAGATCCATAGACAGAGTACTTGTGCTTGACGGCAACCATGACAGCGGACTCGGCAGTATCATAACAGAGCTTAAGAAGCATCCGCAGACCAAGCTTGAGTTCGTATCCAAGCAGCGTCTTGATCAGATATCGATAACAGGTGGCAGGCATCAGGGAGTTATCGCCTATGCGGCGGCTTACAATTATGCAGAGCTTGATGATATCTTTGCAAAGGCAGAGGCTAAGGGTGAGAAGCCTTTCGTGTTCCTGCTTGACGGTATCGAGGATCCGCATAATTTGGGAGCTATAATACGAACAGCCAATATGGCAGGTGCGCACGGTGTCATTATCCGCATGAACAGAGCTGTGGGACTTACGGCTACGGTTGCCAAGGCTTCGGCAGGTGCTATCAACTATACGCCTATAGTCAAGGTGACAAATATAGCAAGGACCATAGATGAGCTCAAGGAGCGAGGTCTCTGGTTCGTATGTGCCGATATGGGCGGAGAGAGCATGTATAAGCTTAATCTTGACGGTGCCATAGGACTTGTTATAGGCAATGAGGGTAAGGGCGTATCCGAGCTTGTGCGTAAGAAATGTGATATGATCGCATCTATTCCACAGTTCGGAGATATAGACTCGCTCAATGCTTCGGTTGCGGCAGGCGTACTTGCATATGAAGTGGTACGCAGGAGAGTAAGCGCGGCTAAGTGATGCTCTGCTTTATTCTTTCATAGGAAATTGCGTTCTATTCTATATTATCGATTAATTACGGATTGCTTCGTACTGCGTACTCTCGCAATCCTACGAAAATTCGCACCCGCTTCTTTCGAAGCTTTGTGCTCATTTTCGTTTGGCCGTCCTATAGTCGTAAGAGCAGCTGCAAGCCGCTGCTCTTACGACTACACTCCGGCTTTAATCGATAAAAAAACGCTCCGCGGGATGCTTGACTCGCGCGAAAGGAAAATTGTCGCAAACGACCGCGCTCGGCGCATGTGTATGCCAAGGCACATTCTTTTTTTAACATAGGCTGTCAGACCGCAGCCTGAGACATTTACATGGATAGTTCCGTACAAGAACAAAACAGAGATCTTAAGACCGACGGCAGACGTGTGCTTATATATGCCACTACTGCTTATATGATCGAGAGATTTAATATGATGAATATCCGCATGCTGCAGGAAATGGGGTATACCGTTGATGCAGCATGCAATTTTGAGTACGGTAATCCTATGAGTACGGAGAGTCTTGAGCACTTTAAGTCTGAGCTTGCTGCTTTAAATGTAGAGTGTATACAGCTTCCGCTCAACAGAAATATATTTGACCTGGCAAGGAACGGACGTGCTTTTATCAAGTCTCTGCGTATCATGAGGGAGCGCAGATATGAGTTTGTTCATTGTCACACTCCGGTAGGCGCTGTGGTGGCAAGACTTGCATGCAGACTCAGCGGAACACCTGTCATATATACGGCGCACGGTTTTCATTTCTTTAAGGGAGCACCGAGGATAAACTGGCTGGCTTACTATCCGATAGAGAAGATCCTGTCTTATATTACAGATGTGCTTATCACTATCAATAAGGAAGATCATGCGATAGCTGAGGCTAAGTTCGGCATGAAGAAGCTCTGTTATGTGCCGGGTATCGGAATTGACATGAGTAAGTTTTCGGATGCCGAGCCTGGGCTTCGCAGTGAGCTTGGCATCCCGGATGATACTATGATGATATTGTCGGTAGGAGAGCTGAGTAAGCGTAAGAATTATATTTCGGTGCTGAGGGCTCTTGCGGCAATGCAGTCTGAGTTTACCGGTGCGGGAAAATGTCTTTCATCGGAGTGTGCCGACGTCAGAGAGCCGGTGCCGTCGGGTAAGCCTTTTGGCGGTGATGAAGAAGGTGGGCTTAAGCTTTCTTCCGGCGGGGAGCATTTCCATGATATCTGTTATGCCATTGCGGGAACAGGTGTGTATGCAGAGGAGTTTGCCGGGTTTATAAGTAAGCACGGACTTAGTAATAAGGTGAAGCTCCTTGGATACAGAGAGGATACGGCCGGGCTGTATAAGGCAGCAGATGTTTTCCTCTTCCCTTCATATCAGGAGGGACTTTCTGCGGCACTTATGGAGGCAATGGCGAGCGGACTTCCGGTTGCAGTGAGTCGTATAAGAGGCAACACGGATCTTGTTGACGATAAGGGCGGGATCATGTTTGAGGTAGGTGCCGAGCCTAAGTCTATACATGACGAGACTGTGTCGGATGAAAACATACAGGCGGCGATACATAAGCTTATGAGCTTTTCCGTGCAGGAGCTTCGCTCTATGGGAGAGCATAATCACAATATAATCAGGGAAGGCTTCAGTACGGATGCGGTAAAGTCAAAGCTTTACGACATTTACAGTACTATGGGCAGGGATAAATGAGAGATTATTACAAGCGTTTGGTCAATTTTATAGCAATAATGATTGCTGTGGCTTTTGAGGCTTTGAGCTACGGATATCTTTGGTATACGCATTATTCGGTGCTGATAGATCAGCATATAGGAAAGCATTTCTACAGACGCGGAAACTGGGCAATGATAGGTCTGTATATACTTGTGATGGTGCTGCTTACCAATGCATTTGACGGATATAAGATCACCTATATGAGACTCCGTGACATTATCCTGTCGCATGTTCCGTCGATAATAATTGCCAATGTTATAGGTTATATCGAGATATGTCTGACCGGCGGCATTTACTTTAGCGCAAGTCCGCTGGTGCTGCTTTGTGCGGTACAGATAGTTTTTATCATACTCTGGGCATATCTGACGAGACGTATCTATGTGGTATTTTATCCGCCGAGAGAACTGCTGCTTATCTACGGTAAATACCCTTATGAGCACATCTGCGATAAGCTTAATGAACGTAAAGACCGTTACAATATCAGTGAGAAGGTATCTGTAGATGAGGATATGTCTGAGATAGAAAGCCTGCTGCTTAAATACAGGGCAGCTATACTTGCCGATCTTCCTGATGAGAGACGAAACAGTATTATCAAATTCTGCAGCGCCAATTCCATAAGAGTATATGTTACGCCTAAGATATCGGATATCATGTTCAGCGGTGCAGATGACATACATCTCTTTGATACACCTTTGTTCCTGATACGTAATAACGGTATTCCGGTGGATAAGCTTATCGTTAAGAGAGCAATGGACATAGTTTCATCACTGCTCGGAATTATCATCCTGTCTCCGATAATGTTAATTATCGCACTTGCGGTCAAGCTCTATGACGGAGGTCCTGTTTTTTATACCCAGGATCGTCTTACCAAGGATGGCAGAGAGTTTAAGATGTATAAGTTCCGCAGCATGAGAGTGAATGCGGAGAAGGAGGGTGCAAGGCTTGCCGCAAAGGGTGATGCACGCATAACTCCGGTGGGTGCCGTTATTAGACAGCTGCATGTCGATGAGCTGCCGCAGCTCTTTAATATACTTAAGGGAGATATGGCGCTCGTAGGTCCGCGTCCGGAGAGACGTCAGATCGCAGATGAATATGCGGACAGCATGCCTGAGTTTGAACTGAGACTTAAGGTCAAGGCAGGACTCACAGGATACGCACAGGTTTACGGACAGTACAACACGACTCCGTATGACAAGCTTAAGCTGGATCTTATATATATTGCGAATTATTCCATACTGATGGATATCAAGATCATCCTGCTTACTGTCAAGATACTCTTTGTACGAGAAAATACAGAGGGTGTGGATGCTGATCAGAAGACGGCACTTAAAAAGTAAAAAAGAAGTGTAATAACAAACCCCTGCGTTTTGAGTACGCAAGCTTCAAGATGAAAAGGAATTAAGAGATCCTTGTCTGTCTTTAGTAAAGCTGTATGTCTGAAACGCATGGGTTTTATTATCGATTAAAGCCGGACTGCAGTCGTAAAGCGGCAGCCTGCTGACGCGAAGACGACTATAGGACGGCCAAACGAAAATGAGCACAAAGCTTCGGTAGAAGCGGGTGCGAATTT
>CAKRTC010000032.1 GCA_934402055.1 uncultured Lachnospiraceae bacterium
TTGCTTGGCATTCATGAGATGACCTCCAAAATGAAAGATAGCACAATTCGAGCGAATCGCACGAAACTGCTTTGGAACAGTATCTCATGAATATGGTATTATAATAAGGTACTCGCTATTGAGGGATTACGAAGCCGGACTGCACCACAGCGTTTTACAGGAGTTTGGTAAGAGCGGTGAAATATACCGCTTTGGTCGCAGCCTGTATGTGCGGAGCAATGCATGGGAGGATGATTTTTACCTCTTGCAGCTCAAGTACGGGCGTGGGATTTACTCGCACGATACCGCCCTGTATCTGTTGGGCTATTCAGACCGTACCCCGGCGAAATATACGATGACCTTTCCCAAGGGCTACAATGCCCCGTCTTTGAAGAAGCAGAACTTAATAATCAAGCGAGTTGTGCCGGAGAACTACGAGTTCGGTAGAATTGAAATCAAATCCCTATCCGGCAATTCAATTCGTGTTTACGATTTGGAACGGACGTTGTGTGACATTCTGCGGGGAAGCGGCAGTGATGTTCAGATTGTCGGAGAAGCTATGAAACGCTATGCAGCGTCCAAGGATAAGAATATTCACAAACTGATGCAGTACGCAGATCAACTTCGCGTGAAGCCTAAGGTGCTGCGATACATGGAGGTTTTGCTATGATTACAAAAGATCCGATGCAACTGAAAGCCTTCATCAAGAACAAGGCGGCAGAGAAACATATCTAAGCGCAGCTCGTCATGCAGAACTATATGCTCGAACGGATGCTGGAACAGACGCTGAAACGCGGCAACGGCATGATCCTAACAGACTATCCGGAGATTTATGAAAGAAATCCGCGAAAGCGATACGCTCCGCAAACTGTTGGAGAAATATAGCCGCGAGTATGAGTATGTTATTAGGAGGTCACAAGTCATGTCCAAGTATTGTGAAATGGCGTGTATGAATCACCGCCATGCACATATGTATGAGTACTTCGGCAGATAGATTTTAGAAGGTGATGATACACCTTTATATGATGATGAGTTGATTCGGTGGTTTAATGAACTTGAAGAAGCTGATAGACAGGATATATTAAAACTGATCGAGTTTAAGGTAATAATAAAAAATAAGAAGGAGCAATGAAAGGAGAGCTGTAAATGCATTTCACAATGAATTTAGCTGGCCAAGTAAACCAGATGAGACTTCCAAAATCAAAAGCATTATGGCCTCTATTTGAGACTTTTGTTAATTCCATCCAGTCTTTGGAAGAAACTGAAAATTGTCAGAAACCATTAATAACAATAATTGCAAAACGATTAGATTATGCACAGATGACAACTGATGAATCAGAAGAAAAATTTTCTTTGAAGAATGATTAGACGGAAGGCAGGTTGCTATATGGCTGAAAGTCAAAATATAGAATGGAAAGAGTCTTGGAGAGACGAATATTTGAAATGGATATGTGGTTTTGCTAATGCTCAGGGTGGGGTTTTAAATATTGGTATCAATGATAATGGAGAGCCTATTGGGCTTAAGGATACAAAATCATTGTTGGAAGATATTCCCAATAAAATAGTAACTCTGCTTGGTATTGTCGCGGATGTTAATCTTCAAGAAAAGAATGGATTAGAATACATTGAGATTGTAGTTCATAAGTCAAACATGCCAATTGCCTATAAAGGTGTATATCATTATCGCTCAGGTAGCACGAAACAAGAATTAAAAGGACAGGCTTTGCAGGATTTTCTTTTGAAGAAGTTAGGTATGACTTGGGATGACATGGCGGATGAAAGAGCAACGATTGATGATATAAATCCGGATGCAGTAGCTTATTTTCAAAAGGTGGCTGTGGCTAATAAGCGTATGGATAAAGAAGCCGTTTCAGATGATGTTTGGTCTGTATTGCAGAATTTGAACTTAATAAATGAAGAGGGAAAAATAAAGAAAGCTGCATTACTTTTATTTGGAAAGCAACCGGAGAAGTTCGTGTCAGCACCATATTTTAGGATCGGAAGGTTCAGAAAAGACGATACAGATTTGATTTTTCAGGATAGTGTGGAATGTGACCTTATAAGAATGGCAGATAGAGTTGTAGAATTGTTGAAATCAAAGTACTTAATTTCGCCAATTTATTATGAAGGTCTCCGGCGTATAGAAGATTTGGAAATTCCGGAGGATGCTCTTCGAGAAGCTATTTTTAATGCAATTATTCATAAAGACTATACAGGTGTTCATATTCAGATGAAAGTATGGGATGACAGGGTGGAAATATGGAATGATGGTGGATTGCCATACGATATGTCCATTGAAAAATTGCTTGGACCGCATACTTCAAAGCCAAGAAATGTAAATATTGCCTCTGTTTTTTATAAGGCTGGATTTATTGAAAGTTGGGGCAGAGGAATACTTAAAATTCAAAAGGGATTTGCGGATTCCGGAATCAAGGCTCCACTATTTGAAGAGGATTGTGGGGGCGTGCGTGTTACTATGTACAGAAATTTAGAAACAACTACGACTAAGGAGAAAAACCAAGGAGAAACTAAGGAGAAAAACCAAGGAGAAACTAAGGAGAAAATAATAGAATTACTTAGAAATAATCCTTATATTACGCAGAAAGAAATGCGTGAATTATTAGGTTTATCTCAAGGTGGAATAGAGTATCAGATTAGAAATCTTAAACAGGACAGCGTTATAAAACGAGTTGGTGGCGACAGAGGTGGTCATTGGGAAATAGTATAGGTACAAAATAACGAGTCTGATCAAGTAGAACTTGAAAATTCTACGACATTTTTTGAAACGTAATATTCAATGATAGATAAGTTATGAAATTTAGCATCAATTAAAGCATGGAATTTAGCACTAATTGGATGCATAATAGAATATAAGAATAGGGGGCTTGTTATGCCTAACATTAAACCAATTTCAGATTTAACCATGTACGATTATCTTATAGTAGGATCGGGTCTTTACGGTGCGGTGCTTGCACATGAGGCTAAGGCGGCAGGCAAGTCTGTGCTTGTCATAGATAAGAGAGATAATATAGCGGGCAATGTGTATACGGAGAAGTTAGAGGGCATAAATGTGCATAAGTACGGTGCGCATATCTTCCATACCAATAACAAGGAGGTATGGGATTATGTCAACAGCTTTGCCGTGTTCAACCGTTTTACCAATTCACCGGTGGCAAATTACAAGGGAGAGCTTTATTCGCTTCCTTTCAATATGTATACCTTTAACAAGATGTGGGGCGTAGTTACTCCGGATGAGGCTGCGTCCAAGATCGAGGAGCAGAAGCGGGATTATATTGCGAAGAAGCAGGCAGAGCGCGGACTTGCGGCAGATGCACCCTTTGAGCCTGACAATCTTGAGGAACAGGCTATATCTCTCGTCGGACAAGACATTTACGAAAAACTCATCAAAGGCTATACGGAGAAGCAGTGGGGACGCGACTGTAAGGAGCTTCCGTCGTTCATAATCAAGAGACTTCCGGTGAGACTCAGCTTTGATAACAATTACTTTAATGCGCTTTATCAGGGAATCCCTGTCGGCGGATATACCAAGATGGTCGCAAATATGCTTGACGGCATAGAGCTGCGTCTCGGTGTGGATTATCTTGAACATAAGGCGGAGTATGATGCCATGGCTGACAAGGTAATCTATACGGGTGCGATCGATGCATATTTTGATTATAAGCTTGGCAATCTTGAGTATCGTTCGGTTCGTTTTGAAAATGAAGTGCTCGATAAGCCTAATTTCCAGGGAAATGCGGCAGTGAACTATACAGACAGAGAGACTCCGTGGACTCGTATCATAGAGCATAAGTGGTTCGAGTTCGGTAAGGATGAGGAAGGCAATGAGCTGCCTAAGACCGTTATAAGCCGTGAGTACAGCTCCGAGTGGAAGCCGGGAGATGAGCCTTATTACCCTGTAAATGACGATAAGAACGGTAAGCTGTACAAAGAGTATAGGCAGCTTGCCGATGCCGAGTCCAAAGTAATATTCGGAGGCCGCCTCGGAGAGTATAAGTATTATGACATGGATCAGGTTATCGCAGCCGCACTTGATAAGTGCAGGGAGCTTGGATTCAGGAAGTAATTTATTATTAGTGTTGAAAGAGCAAAATGAACAAAAACATACTTGTTACAAGATCGTCAATGCCTGACTTTGACGAGTATATAGATGAGATAAGGGAGCTGTGGGATACGCATTGGCTCACCAATATGGGCGTAAAGCATCAGGAGCTTGAGCGGGAGCTTAAGACGTATCTCGGCGTGCCCTGGCTGCAGCTTTTTACGAACGGACACATGGCGCTCGAGATGCTGCTGCAGGTCATGAAGCTTGAGGGAGAGGTTATTACCACGCCGTTTACCTTTGCTTCGACCACTCATGCTATAGTAAGAAACGGTCTTACTCCGGTATTTTGTGATATAAGGGAGGATGACTATACCATAGATGCGGACAAGATAGAGAGTCTCATCACGGATAAGACCTCGGCCATAGTTCCTGTGCATGTTTACGGCAATGTCTGTGAGGTGGAAAAACTCCGTGATATTGCGGACAGACATGGGCTTAAACTTATATATGATGCTGCACATTGCTTTGGTGTAAAGTATAAGGATACCGGAGTGGCGAACTTCGGAGACGCCTCCATGCTCAGTTTCCACGCGACCAAGGTATTTAATACCATAGAGGGCGGTGCGGTATGCTTTAAGGACGAGGCACTTCGTGACGAGCTTTATTTTGTCAAGAACTTTGGCATAGTTGATGAATTGCATGTCAAGACTGTGGGCGGCAATGCCAAGATGAATGAATTTGCGGCTGCCATGGGTATCTGTAACCTGCGTCATGTGGATGTCGAGATAGCAAAGCGTAAGATAGTGTATGAGCGCTACATGGAACGCCTTGACGGTGTACCGGGACTTAAGCTTCCTGTTACTCAGCCGTTTGTTAAGAAGAACTACGCATATTTCCCTGTGGTCTTTGATCCGGAGGTCTTCGGAGAGTCAAGAGACAGAGTGTATGACAGACTACTTGCAGAGGGCATACATGCAAGAAAGTATTTTTATCCGCTTACGAGTGCCTTTGAGTGTTATGAGGGACATTTTGATCCTAAGGACACTCCTGTTGCGCTTAAGATATCTCAGAGTGTGCTGACCCTTCCTTTATACAGTGCTCTTGCGCTTGAGGATGTGGACGGAATCTGTGATGTTATATTGCACAGAGCATGATTTAGAAAAAATGAGATCGCAGAACCTATGAGTCTGCCCGTAGTTTCTTGCATAATGACTAAAATTCTGCTATATTGTTAGGCAGTTTAACTAATTTGACTTTAAGCTTTGTTCGTCAATGTACGGGCAGAGGCTATATATGAAAACAAAGTCACAAGCCATAAGACCGTATCCGTATTTTAAAGGGGATGGTCCTATGGCTTACTGACTCGTTCAAATATATTCACACCATTATCAGAGGAGGAATGAAATGGCGATGTACAAGAAGGTCGACACGTCTATGGACTTTGTCGGCAGAGAGAAAGAAGTAGAACAGTTCTGGAAGGACAATGACATCTTCGAGAAGTCAATCAAAGAGCATGAGGGGGATCCGAGTTATGTTTTCTATGACGGACCGCCGACAGCCAACGGTAAGCCGCATATCGGACATGTGCTTACACGCTGCATTAAGGACCTGATCCCGCGTTATCAGACCATGAAGGGCAAGATGGTTCCGCGTAAGGCAGGCTGGGATACACACGGTCTTCCGGTAGAGCTTGAAGTTGAGAAGCAGATAGGCATTAACGGTAAGGAGCAGATCGAGTCTTACGGTATCGCTCCCTTCGTTGAGCTTTGTAAGGAGAATGTCTGGAAGTATAAGTCTATGTGGGAGGATTTCTCATTTACAGTAGGCTTCTGGGCAGATATGGAGCATCCTTACGTTACATATTATGATGATTATATCGAGTCTGAGTTCTGGGCTCTCAAGGAGATCTGGGACAAGGGACTTTTGTATAAGGGCTTCAAGGTAGTTCCTTATTGCCCGCGCTGCGGAACTCCGCTTTCTTCACACGAGGTTGCTCAGGGTTATAAGGATGTTAAGGAGCGTTCTGCTATCGTTCGTTTTAAATGCGTGGACGAGGATGCGTACATCCTTGCATGGACGACAACACCTTGGACACTTCCTTCAAACGTCGCACTCTGCGTGAATCCGGAGGAGACCTATATCAAGTGCAAGGCTGAGGACGGCAGGGTTTATTATCTTGCAGATGCACTTAAGTCCAAGCTCGGTGAGAATATCGAGATACTTGAGACTATGAAGGGTACAGACCTTGAGTATAAGGAGTATGTACCGCTCTTTGAGACAGCTGCCAAGCTTGCAGAGAAGCAGCACAAAAAGGCTCATTTTGTAGTATGTGATGATTACGTTACCATGAGTGATGGTACCGGAGTCGTACATATTGCTCCTGCCTTCGGTGAGGATGATGCCAAGGTCGGCAGAAAGTATGACCTTCCTTTCGTACAGCTTGTTGACGGTAAGGGCAACATGACCGACGAGAGCGAGTGGAAGGGTGTATTTGTCAAGAAGGCAGATCCTATGATCCTCAAGAATCTTGAGGAGAGAGGCCTGCTCTTTGATGCGCCTGTATTCGAGCATAGCTATCCGCATTGCTGGAGATGCAATACTCCGCTTATCTATTATGCAAGAGAGTCCTGGTACATTGCCATGAGCAAGGTCAAGGATGATCTTGTACGCAATAACGCTACTATCAACTGGATCCCTGAGACTATTGGTAAGGGTCGTTTCGGCGAGTGGATAGCGAACGTTCAGGACTGGGCGCTCTCACGTAACCGTTACTGGGGCACTCCGCTTCCGATCTGGGAGTGTGAATGCGGACACAGAGAGTGTGTAGGAAGCCGTAAGCAGCTTAAGGAAGAGAGCACCAACTATGATGAGGTGCTTGCAGAGCTTAAGGCAGCCGGAGATAAGGGCTGGAGCGAGAAGGGCGGCATAGAGCTGCATCGTCCTTATATCGACAGAGTTAAGCTTAAGTGCCCTGAGTGCGGCAAGGAGATGACCAGAGTTACAGACGTTATCGACTGCTGGTTCGATTCCGGTGCAATGCCTTTCGCACAGCATCATTATCCGTTTGAGAATCAGGAGCTCTTCCACAAGGAGTTCCCGGCACAGTTTATCTCAGAGGCAGTCGATCAGACCCGCGGATGGTTCTATTCGCTGCTTGCAGAGTCTACATTGCTCTTTAATAAGGCTCCTTATGAAAATGTTATTGTCCTCGGTCATGTTCAGGATGAGAACGGACAGAAGATGTCAAAGTCCAAGGGTAATGCGGTAGATCCTGTAGATGCACTTAATACCTACGGTGCGGATGCTATCAGATGGTATTTCTATACCAACTCGGCTCCGTGGCTTCCTAACCGTTTCTACGGCAAGGCAGTGGTTGAAGGACAGAGAAAGTTCCTCGGAACCTTGTGGAATACTTATGCATTCTACATTCTCTATGCAAATATAGATAACTTCGATCCTACAAAGTATGAGCTTCGCAAGGAAGGTCTCTCTGTTATGGACAGATGGATACTTTCCAAGATGAACACCATGATCAAGGCAGTAGACAGCAATATGTCTGCTTACAAGATACCTGAGGCTTGTGCTGCGCTTGAGGACTTTGTAGACGATCTCTCCAACTGGTATGTAAGACGTTCACGTGAGCGTTTCTGGAGAAAGGGCATGGAGCAGGATAAGATAGATGCCTATATGACACTCTATACCGCTCTGCTTAATACTGTGCTTTGCGCAGCTCCTTTCATACCGTTTATGACAGATAATATCTACCGCAATATGGTTTGCTCCGTGGATAAGACTGCCAAGGAGTCGGTACATCTGTGCGACTTCCCGGTATATGATGAGTCACGTGTTGATACTACACTTGAGAAGTCTATGGACGAGGTGCTCAGCATAGTTATCCTCGGACGTGCGGCAAGAAATGCTTCCGGACTTAAGAACCGTCAGCCTATCGCAGGTATGTTCGTTCGTTCGGATATGGTTCTCGGAGACTATTACAAGGATATACTTAAGGACGAGCTTAACTTAAAGACTGTTGAGTTTAAGGATGACTTGAGAGAGTTCACGGCTTATACCTTTAAGCCGCAGCTTAAGACCGTAGGACCTAAGTACGGCAAGAACTTAGGCTTCATCAGACAGTACTTAAGCGATATCGACGGCTCTGCCGCTATGGATACTCTTAACAGCGAGGGTGCTCTTAAGTTTAATGCTCCTGACGGAACAGCTATTGAGCTTACCAAGGATGATCTGCTTATCGATTCGTCCAAGAAGGGTGGCTTTGTTACAGAGGAGGATGCTCATACTACAGTCGTTCTTGATACAAACTTGAGCGAAGAGCTTGTAGCCGAAGGACTTATGCGTGAGATCATCTCCAAGGTACAGACCATGCGTAAGGAAGCAGGCTTTGAGGTAATGGATCATATCGTGATCAGCATCAGGACCTCCGGCAAGCTCGAGACAGCAGCAGAGCAGTATAAGGATGTTATCCTTCACGACTGCATGGCCGACGAGATCGAATTCGGTGCACCGCACGGATATACCAAGACCTGGGATATCAACGGCGAGGAAGCCGAGATCGGTGTTGAAAAGAAGTAATTATTGATTTATAGCCGAGCGTATGCAAGGAGGCATGCGGGTGCTGAGAATGCCCCGAATATGCCAAGCTGCAGACGCTCGGCATACGTGCCTTAAAGAAGCTGTGATTTTAAGCTTTGCTGTCGCAGCAGACAGGCTTTTGAGGCATGATCGGTGATTATCGATATTAAGACAGCTTTTTATAATAGTAAATGTTTGCAATAGATAAGGAAGTGATTATATATGACTAAGATAGATGTCATATCGGGATTTTTGGGAGCGGGTAAGACTACCTTCATCAAGAAGCTTGTAGGTGAAGTCCTTAAGAATGAGAAGGTCGTACTTATTGAGAATGAATTCGGTGAGATCGCCATTGACGGCGGATTCCTTAAGAATGCCGGCATTGAGATCAAGGAAATGTCACAGGGCTGTATCTGCTGTTCTCTTGTAGGTGATTTTGAGAAGGCACTTAAGGAGGTCATAGAGACCTTCACACCTGAGCGTGTTATCATAGAACCTTCGGGAGTGGGCAAGCTCTCTGATATCATGAAGGCTGTTACAGATGCTTCGGCTCATCTTGATGTAGTGCTTAACTCTGCCGTTACAGTGGTAGATGCCAAAAAGTGCAAGATGTACATGAAGAACTTTGGTGAGTTCTTCAACAATCAGGTTCAGTATGCCGGTACGGTCGTACTCAGCAGAACAGATATAGCCGATCAGGCTGTTATCGATAAGGATGTTGAGCTTATCAGAGGACTTAATCCTCAGGCTGAGATCATCACAACTCCTGTAAGCGAGCTTAAGGGAGAGAGACTGCTTGAGATCATCGAAAAGCGTGACGATATGCTTGAGGAGATGCGCAAGGAGGCTCTTAACGAGCCGGACGGAGAGAGTGAGGAGGAGCATATGGCTCATCATCACCACGACGGACATTGCTGCGGACATCATCACCATGATGAAGATGAGGAGCATGAGCATCATTGTTGTCACCACGACCACGAAGATGATGATGACGATCATGAACATTGCCATCATGACCACGAGCATGACGACGAAGAGCATGGGCACCATCACGATCATGAGGACGGACATTGCTGCCACCATGACCATGATGAAGAAGAGCATGATCACGAGCATTGCCACCACGATCATGAGCATGACGATGAGCATCATTGCTGCTGCGGTCATCATCATGACGAGCATGAGGGACATCATCACCATCATCACGGACATGATGCGGATGAGGTATTTGAGTCATTCGGCTGGACCAATGTACCGCCTGTTTCCAAGGATAAGCTTGAGAGCATCCTGAATAAGCTTTCAGAGGATGAGGATGTTGCCATCCTCAGATCAAAGGGCATGATCAAGGCTTCGGATGCCGATACCTGGTATTATTTCGATATGGTTCCGGGTGAGTATGAGATCAGAAACGGTGAGCCTGATTACACAGGTAAGGTATGCGTGATCGGAAGCAAGCTTAACGAGGATGAGCTTAAGGCTCTGTTCTTCTAAGAGAATTGATATTTATACAAGAGACTGATATTCATCAGAGGATCTGAATAAAGGAAACATTTATATGGTTGATGAAATTAAGATCGATGAGATACCTGTATTTCTCGTAAACGGATTTCTTGAGTCGGGCAAGACTGCATTTATCGTTTATACCATAGGCGAGGAGTATTTCCATATAGAGGGCAATACTCTGCTCATAGTCTGCGAAGAGGGCGAGGTCGAGTATGACTCAAAGCTCCTCGGACGTGAGAAGACCTTTATGGTGACAGTAGATGACAAGGAGCAGCTTACCAAGGAATTTCTTGCCGAGCAGCTTAAGAAGAATCGCTGCGAGAGAGTTATTATCGAGTACAACGGTATGTGGGGAGATCCGGGAGAGATAGATTTCCCTGACGATTGGGTGCTGTATCAGCAGATAACCGTAATGGACGGAACTACCCTCGGTGCATATCTTAGCAATATGAAGGCTCTTATGGGACCTATGCTCAGGAATACCGAGCTTTGCATAGTTAACCGCTGTGATGACAAGACTCATGAGGAACTGCTTGGCTTTAAGAGACAGTTAAGACCTATGATGCAGCAGGGCTCTCTGCTTGTCATGGAGAATAAATACGGCGAGATCGAGCTTGAGACTCTGGATGAGGAGCTTCCGTATGATGTTAAGGGAGATGAGGTCATCATCAAGCCTGAGCATTACGGAACCTGGTATCTTGATGCGAGAGATTATCCGGACAGATATGTGGGCAAGACCGTTGATTTTACGGCAAGGATCATGAGATCGCCAAAGTTTGACAAGGGCATGTTCGTGCCGGGACGTATGTCTATGACCTGCTGTGAGAATGACATGGCTTTCCTCGGATATCTTGCGCATTACAAGGATATCGATAAGTACAAGAACGGCGAATGGGTACACCTTAAGGCTAAGTTCTCGGTACAGGATCGCCCGGAGTATGAGGGCGAGGGACCTGTGCTTGAGGTGATCTCAATGGTGATCACCGGCGAGATCAAGGAGCCGGCCGGATTTTGATGAGTCCGGAGTAGAACGGAATATGGCAAATGAGAAAAAGCACAATATAATAACGCTTCCGGGAAGCTCCGATGTGGAGGTCAAAAAATCGCATTTTCTGTGTGCATTAAGGACAGTAAGAAGCGAGGAAGAGGCTCGTGCCTTTATCGAGGAGATACGCAAGAAGCATTACGATGCGAGGCATAATTGCTTTGCGATGCGTATAGGTGATCCCGATAATGTATTTGAGCGTTCGGGTGATGACGGAGAGCCTCAGGGTACTGCCGGCAAGCCTATGCTGGAGATACTTAAGGGAGCGGATCTCTATGATGTCTGCGCTGTGGTTACAAGATATTTCGGAGGTACTCTGCTGGGAACGGGAGGGCTTGTGAGAGCCTATTCCGATTCGCTTAAGGAAGGACTTGCAGCCTCGGAGATAAGCGAACTTACAAACGGAGTCGAGCTAAGGCTTAGCTGTGACTATTCTCTTGCGGAGAAGGTCAAGCGTCTTGCTGCAAACTTAAGTATTCATACCTTGAACGAGGAGTACGGGGCTGACTGCACGCTTACTTATCTTGTAAGACTTGATGCGGAGGCGGAATTTAACGCCAAGCTTACAGAGCTTAGCAACGGAAGGCTTGTTCCGGAGAGAGTGAGAGAGCTGCTGTATGCAGACGGAAGCAGTCCGGTAATATACTGAGAGCCTGTGCGGTCTATGTTTGTGGTTTCCGTAAGGAATGCCGCGGTGCAGTCTGTTGTGTCTGCGGTTTCCGGAAGGAAGGCTGCAGTATGAGCTTATAAACCATTTTTATATATCCGCTTTTGCTTAAAATTATGAGTGAAAGCGGATCCGACGGGTAATTATATGATCAATTATCAGGAAGAAATAAAGCACTTCAAGCCGTCGCTTGATGTGGACAATATCGAGGATGCAATCGCAGGCATGAATCTTACGGATATGAACGATCTGATGATGCAGCTAGTGAAAAATGCGGTTTCTCCCGCAGCGGAGAAGAGCTACGAGGCACCTCCTGAGACTGTACACGGCAATGCCGACGATGGTTATGTGAATGAAGGTTAAGACGAGCTTTAGAAAAATTGCAAATGCATATTATAATGTCGGGCTTGAAAGGGCACAGCTCAACGATTTGAGCGGTGCTGCCGTCTATCTTAAGGAAGCGCTTCATTACGACAAGACCTGTACGGATGCACGTAATCTGCTTGGACTCATCTTTTACGAGATGGGAGAGACTGCGGATGCTCTGGTTCAGTGGATCATAAGCTATAATTTTGATCCGGATCCGGTCAACAACAGGGCGGATCATTTTCTGGATGAGATACAGCGTAAGGCTGTTGTAATAGAACAGGATTCGGATCTTGTCAAGCGTTTCAATCAGGCACTCTACATAGCGCAGCATGACGGAGAGGATTTCGCCGTTATAGAGCTTAGGGATATTACCAAGAAAAAGCCTAATTTTGTCAAGGCACAGCTTCTGCTTGCCGTGCTCTATATGCAGTCCGGTGATTATATCAAGGCCGGACGCGGACTGCTTGAGGTACTGCGTATAGACCACAACAATCCGCAGGCGAGTGTACTGATGGAGGAAGTCAAGCGTTCCACGGGCAAGGCGGATATAGAAAAAGCCAAGCTTAAGAATGCATTTTCCCACAGAGAGCTTGAGGACGGAGATGTTATCATTCCTAAGCAAAGCGGCAATGTTGGCACAGACAGGATAGTGCTGCATATAACTATAGGCGTGCTGCTCGGCATACTGTGCTTCTATATACTGGTGCTGCCGACTATAAGACGCGGCTACAGTGACGATCTGAACAAGGCTGTTGCGGAAAACAGTGCCGAGCTCAGTGAGGTTAACGCCAGATATACGGAGCTTAACTCCAACTATGATTCGCTTAATATCCAATATAATGATGTCAAGCAAAAGCTTGATGCATATGAGGCTGAAAATGCCGCATTTACGGATATGTATGAGAAGCTTAACAGCATTGCCTCGGATTACAATGCCGGAAATATAGAGGAGGCTGTAGCGGAATATACCTCTATAGATCGTTCACTGGTTACTTCAGAACCGCTATTGAGTCAGCTGCAGTCTGTGGATCGTATAATGATGAATGATGCATTCAACTCCATAGTGGAAAAGGGCACGGAGAACTGGAACGGCGGAAACAAGGAGAGAGCGGAGTATTATTATAAGCTCGCACTCACTATCAAGGCCGATGATCCGGAGGCCATGTACCTGCTTGCAAGACTCTATCAGTCAGACGGACGTGTGGCTGAGGCTAACAGCCTGTTCGACAGCATAGTCGGAGAGCATCCGGAGAGTAATTATGCGCAGAGAGCCATAGAGGCAAGAGGCTACTAAGTCAGGATAAGCGCAGTTAAGCCGGACGGCGGAATAATCCGCCGAAGGAAACATTTGCAGAGAACAAAGAACAATATTTAGTTTTAAGATACAGAAGGGCTATATGATTACAAAGAGAGAAGACATCAGAAACGTAGCAATCATCGCACACGTCGATCACGGTAAGACAACACTCGTTGACGCACTGCTTCATCAGAGCGGAGTTTTCCGTGAGAATCAGGACGTTGCAGAGCGTGTAATGGACTCCAATGCCATAGAGCGTGAGAGAGGAATCACCATCCTGTCCAAGAACACAGCCATCAATTATGCCGATCACAAGATCAATATCGTAGATACTCCCGGCCATGCCGATTTCGGAGGAGAGGTTGAGCGAGTACTTAAGATGGTAGACGGAGTCGTGCTCCTTGTCGATGCATTTGAAGGACCTATGCCGCAGACCAAGTTCGTTCTCGGACGTGCCATGGAGCTTGAGCTTCCTGTTGTGGTTTGTGTCAACAAGATAGACAGACCGGGCGCAAGACCGAGAGAGGTAGTTGATGAGGTACTTGAGCTGCTTCTCGATCTCGGTGCAAATGACGAGCAGATCGACTGCCCGTTTGTATTTGCTTCGGCAAGAGCCGGTATCGCAACCATGGATCCGGATGTTCCGGGCACAGACATGAAGCCGCTGCTTGATACTATCATTGATCATATTCCTTGCCCGACAGGTGATCCTGACGAGCCGCTTCAGATGCTCGTTTCTACTATTGACTATAACGAGTATGTAGGACGTATCGGTGTCGGTAAGGTTTCAAACGGCAGCATAAAGGTCAACCAGCAGGTCGTTATCTGTAACCACCATTCAAGTGATAAGATCATCCGTACCAAGGTTTCCAAGCTTTATGAGTACGAGGGACTTGCAAGAGTTGAGGTTGAGGAAGCAGGTATCGGTTCCATCGTTGCAATCTCGGGTATTCCTGAGATACATATCGGAGATACCGTATGCGCACCTGATAAGGTCGAGGCTATCCCGTTCCAGAAGATCTCAGAGCCTACAATTGCCATGTATTTCATGGTAAATGATTCACCGCTTGCAGGTACCGAAGGAAAGTTTGTTACCTCAAGACATATCAGAGACAGACTCTACAGAGAGCTTAACACTGACGTATCTCTTCGTGTTGAGGAGACTGCAAATGCAGACTGCTTCAAGGTTTCCGGACGTGGTGAGCTTCACCTCTCGGTACTTATCGAGAATATGAGACGTGAGGGCTTCGAGTTTGCTGTATCCAAGGCAGAGGTACTCTACAAGACTGACGAGAACGGCAAGCCGTTAGAGCCGATGGAGATAGCATATATCGACGTTCCGGAGGAATACAGCGGAGCTGTTATCCAGAAGCTTAACCAGAGAAAGGGTGAGCTTATCGGTATGGCGCCTACAGGAGCAACCAGCACAAGACTTCAGTTCTCCATACCTTCAAGAGGACTTATCGGTTACAGAAACGAGTTCCTTACAGATACAAAGGGCTCGGGTATCATGAATACAGCATTTGACGGATATGCTCCGTACAAGGGAGATTTAAGCTACAGACCTACAGGCTCCATCATTTCCTGCGAGACAGGTGTTGCGGTAACCTACGGACTTTTCAATGCTCAGGAGAGAGGCGTACTCTTCATAGGACCGGGCGAGAAGGTATATAACGGAATGGTTATCGGTCAGTCACCTAAGACAGAGGATGTAGAGATCAATGTCTGCAAGACAAAGAAGCTTACAAATACACGTGCTTCGGGATCTGATGATGCATTGCATCTTACACCGCCGAGAGTTATGTCACTTGAGCAGTGCATGGACTTCATCGATACAGATGAGCTCCTTGAGGTTACTCCTGATTCACTCCGTATCAGAAAGAAGATCCTCGATCCGCTTCTTCGTAAGAGAGCTTCCTTCAGAAAAGGCTGATAAGCTGAGTTTATGGACGGCAGAAATAAAAAATTCATACTGGAATTACAGAAGAAACCGGCTGTAAGACGTTCCTCGGGACTCTATACCGTAGACGGTCCGAAGATGGCAGGAGAGCTTGATCTTACAGATGTTGAGAATGTCTATGTAACCAAGAGCTTTCTTGCCTCCGGGCATGCCTCAGAATGCGCCGAGCTGCTGAAAAATGTGGCCTATGAGCTGATACAGGATTCCGAGATGAAACAGATCTCGGATACCGTATCGCCCCAGGGCATACTTGTGGTGGCAAAACAGCGTAAGACCAGAGGGATAAGAGCTATAACGGAAGGCGTCAAGGCACCGCTTATACTTATACTTGAGACTATTCAGGATCCGGGCAATCTCGGAACCATCATAAGGATGGCAGAGGCTGCGGGAGTGACAGGCATCATCATGAATAAGGAGACTGTGGATGCGTATTCGCCTAAGGTCGTGCGCTCTACCATGGGAGCACTCTTGAGACTTCCTTTTGTTGTGGTAGATGATGTAGTCAAGGCTGCGGGAGCATTGGCAGCGGGTGAATATACAGGCGGCGAGCCGGTACGCATATACTCGGCAAGACTTGACGGAGCCGTTGATTATGCGAGCGTTGATTACCGCGGTGCATCTGCGATCATGATAGGTAACGAAGCACATGGCTTGAGCGAAGAGCTCTCTGGGTGTGCCGATCAAAATATACTTATACCCATGTGCGGTGCCACCGAGTCGCTTAATGCTGCAGTTGCCGCCTCGGTCATAAGCTTCGAGGCCGCAAGGCAGAGAAGGATTAGCGTGTAACATTTTTGAGACAAATCTTGATATTTTTGTTGAGTTTGTGTTATAATTGATAACCAAATGTTTGGAAAGGGATTCCTATGTCTACAAGAGGCAGCTATTCTCCGAGAAAACTCGGTACGATCATTGACATGGCCCATATCATTATCGGTATTCTGATCATGGTTATGGCATGCTTTGCGATTTTGCGTCCTGCCCGTTACATGTTTCTTTTTCCGCTGATTTTCTTTCTTGCGTCGCTGCTTAGTTTTTTTAACAGCTGGTTTTTGTTTGCGGCGTATAAGAGAAATTCCAAAAAGAAGGCAGCAGGAGTTATATATGCCTGTTTGGGACTGCTGCTGTTTGTACTTACCGTGATCAGTGCGATCTCAATATGGGTCAAGGGCTGATACATGATCGAAAGTATGAGCAATAGGCGAAGTAAAGGAGTGGCGGTTTGGAAAAAGAAAAATTATTAGAAAAGATCAAGGTACTCAGCGAAAAGGCGACAGCCAATCATAATACACTTACATATGAGGAAATAGCTGATTCATTCAAGGATGTCGATCTCAGCACAGATCAGATGGATGATGTTTATGCTATGTTTGAAGCCAAGGGCATAGACCTTGTAAATGCAGACAGGGATAATGATAACGATATTGCTATTCCGGATGCTGATTTTGCCAATATAGATCTTGATAAGATCGACAGTATAGATGATACTCTCGTGGATACGGGAGATGATGATTTCGATGACGATAAGTTCGATGAGAAGGATATCGAGGACAATATAGACCTTGATGCCATAGATCTCCTGGAGGGCGTCGGCACGGATGATCCGGTCAGAATGTATCTTAAGGAGATCGGTACTGTTCCGCTTCTTTCCGCAGAGGAGGAGCTTGAGCTTGCAAAGCGTAAGGCTGAGGGTGACGAGAAGGCAAAGGAGAGACTTATCGAGGCTAACCTTCGTCTCGTTGTAAGTATCGCAAAGAGATATACCGGACGCGGAATGAGCTTCCTTGACCTTGTTCAGGAGGGTAACCTCGGACTTATGAAGGGAGTTCAGAAGTTTGATTATACCAAGGGCTATAAGCTCTCAACTTATGCTACATGGTGGATCAGACAGTCTGTTACACGTGCGCTTGCTGACGGAGCACGTACCATCAGAGTACCGGTACATATGGTTGAGACTATCAATAAGATAGCCAAGATGCAGAGAAAGCTTACGCTCGATCTCGGCTATGAGCCTAAGACAAGTGAGCTTGCCAAGGCACTTGGTATGACAGAGGAAAAGGTAGAGGAGATATTGCAGATCGCAAGAGAGCCGGCTTCGCTTGAGACACCTATCGGTGAAGAGGATGATTCAAACCTCGGCGATTTCGTTGCGGACAGCAATGTTGTGACACCGGAGCAGAATGTTGAGTCTGTAATGCTCAGAGAGCATATAGATACACTTCTCGGAGATCTTAAGGACAGAGAGCGTCAGGTCATCGTGCTCAGATTCGGTCTTGATGACGGACATCCGCGTACACTCGAGGAGGTAGGCAAGGAGTTCAACGTTACCCGTGAGCGTATTCGTCAGATCGAGGCCAAGGCACTCCGTAAGCTTCGTAATCCTGTAAGATCCAAGAGGATCAGAGACTTCCTTCAGTAAGATATATTATATTGGAGAACAGTCCGAACATATCAAGTTTGGAGTAACGGGCATACTCCGTGAGTGAGATATAATATTTACAGCCCCAGCTTGATACTGTCAGGAGATCATCCTTGATCCCGGTGACAACGACAAAATGAGAACGAACCTTTTTGACCGGTGCGAAAGCATCGGTCTTTTTGTTATAGGCACAAAAATTGATACCGCGCTCTGATTTGGGAAGCAATGACTGATGTACTCCCGGACCTATGCCAAGTATCAGCGGAAGATCCTGCTCAAGTGAAGCTGTGATAGCATCGCAGAGAACTTGCCTTGTGTTGCAGTGAGAGAACGCCGGCGGAAGTTTTAAGTTAAGCACTTGTTGAAACTTGTTTTTTTTGTAATGACCGCCGTTTCGTAACTGCTCTGATATACAATCCTCGCAGGTATGAGTTCTGTTTTGTGCGGACTGCGATATAGCGGACAGAGTCTTAAGCTTAGCAACGGCTGTTCCGAAGACGGCTCTGTACGGAAGCTTTCGTATACGCATATACAGATTTAAGGATGCGGTAAGAATGACAGCCGGGATGCCTCTGTAGGGTATAAACGGAAATGCAGGGCTGATACGCCTGATATATTTCTTGTAGTTTTCGATATCAATTTGAACGGAATTTTGCTTTTCTAAATCTTCCCAAGTGTTATTGTCCGGTACAAAATCTTTTGTATCCGGGCTTTTTAAAATTATGCTTCCCGAGCCGGAGCTTTTGCCGGATTCTGAAATATGTAATGTTCTTTCGGAACCAAGGCGCTGACTTTGAAGGTACAGCAGCACATCTGCGGCTGCAATAAGACTGCAGCCGCATTTTTGTATCATTTTGTCAAACCAAAGCTGACTGCCGCCGTAAGAGCGGTCGGAACCGGTATCAACGGATATGTAATTATTTTTTAGTTTCGCTTCTGACATAGTTTTAGCTGTATCTGCTTTCTGTGATATCATGCATTTTTGCAGTCTTTCTGAGTGGCCGGTGTTTTACCTTATTCCGTACTTACGCATAAGTCTTGAGGCCTTGGTCTGTGACATTCCGAGTGCTTCGGCAACCTTGTATGAGCTCCTGTACTTTGCAAAATACTTAAGCAACAGTTCCTTCTGGAAATCATTGACTGCGGTGTCAAAGTCCGTGGTGTCGATAACATCTGAGCTATCGCTGATCTCAGAGCTTATCGTATTTGGAACATCGGCTGCCGTGATCTCGTTGCCGGCAGAGGTCACGATAAGACGCTCGATTATATATTGCAGCTCACGGACATTTCCCTTGTAGGTATATTTATGTAGCATCTCACGAGCCTGGAAGGACAGCTCCTTGGCAATATTATACTTGCGGTTATACATCGACAGGAAATAGTCGATAAGCGGATCAAGTGCATCCGGACGCTCGTTTAGCGAAGGCATATTGAACTCAATGACCCTCAGTCTGTAATACAGATCCTCACGAAATTTTTTTTCTGCGATCTGTTTCTTGAGATTGAGGTTGGTTGCCGAGATTATACGGATATCAACGGTCTTTGACTTGACTGCGCCTATGGGTGTAAATACCTTGTCCTGAATGAGCTCGAGGAACTTGATCTGCAGATTCTGCGGAAGCAGACCTACCTCATCAAGAAAGAGTGTACCTGTGTCTGCAATCTCGACAAGCCCCTTTTTACCCTTGGGATTTGCTCCTGTAAATGCTCCAGGGACATATCCGAAGAGCTCCGATTCTATGAGGTTTTCCGGAATGGCAGCACAGTTGATGGTAACAAAAGGCTTGCCGGCACGCTTACTCTTGGAATGAATGAAGCTTGCGAGCATACTTTTTCCGGTACCGGATTCGCCGGTTATAAGCACGGTTGAGTCAAAGTTGGATATTCTCGTTATGGTCTCAAGTATACTCTTCATCCTTACATCGGAGAGAAACATGTCTACTGCCTGGGTATCGGAATTGCCCTCCTTAAGAGGAAGTATGGGCGCCTTAAATGCCGAGGCAATGGTTTCAACTATGTATTTGAGACTTCCGTTTTCATCAAAGGAAGGAGAGCAGTCAATGAAAAAGCTGCCGTAGTTTTCAAGCTGCTTTTGGATAAATATCTTTTCTCTTTCCTTAATCATACGCGGCATGCAGGTAAGCTGTCTGTATTCACGGTTTCGGATATCCGAAAAATGTCTTCCCTTATACCTGTCCGAACCCTCAAGATAAGCGTTGCTGAAGGCGGGATTATAATATCTGATAAAACCGTAGGCGTCGTATACACAGATGCCGAAGCCCATAGTGTTTATTATATTTTCAAAAGAAAAAAATTCCTCTGTCAAAACGCTTCCCCTTTTATGAGTATATATCTGTGCAGATCCGGTCTGTGCAATGAATGGAGATTGCAAACGGAGATCAGAGACAGAGCTTAATGCAAACTAAACGCTGCACCAATGATTATTTCCTTGACCTGAATTATGCGCTTTCTTATACTATAATTAATATGCTTAAGTAATTTTATTGTGCAATGGAATTCGTTTATGCAAACGTGATCCTTGCTTTTGCATGAAAATACTGTCAGCTGTGAACACTTACATTTTAAGGGAAACCGGAGCCGAATACAATGACTTTGAAAAAGCATATACTTAACGACAAGCAGAATATAATCTCAGACGTACAGCAGCTTGTGCGTATTCCGAGCGTACCTAATGCTGCCGAACCCGGTATGCCCTTTGGATACGATATGCACAATGCGCTTAAATATGTGCTTGATCTTGCTGCCAAAATGGGCTTTAAGGTAAGGATGCTTGACGGCTATTGCGGATATGTCGAGTATGGTGAGGGTGAGCTGTATGTGGGTATACTGTCGCATGTTGATATCCTTGATGCAGGCGATATGTGGGTAATTCCTCCTTTTGAAGGACGTATTGCAGATAATAAGATATATGGAAGAGGAACCATGGATAACAAGGGTCCTCTTATTGCCTCATTATATGCCCTCAAGGCTGTGCGAGACAGCGGGAAGAAGCTTAATAAGAAAGTCAGACTCATAGTCGGCACCGATGAGGAACGTTATTATACGGATATAAAGCATTATCTTCAGCTTGAGAAGCCGCCTATAGCAGGATTTACACTTGACGGTCAGTTCCCTGTGGTTTATGCCGAGAAGGGACTCTCCATGAATGAATACCGGGGCGTGTTCGAGCAGGGCGATGAGGAACGTATAGTATATATCAAGAGCGGTAAATCCGAAAATACCGTTCCGGGATATTGCGAAGCTTATCTTAAGACAGAGAGAAAGGATGAGATAGTAAACGCCATATCGGTTTTCTCAAGGGAAAACAGACACAATATGTCAGTCAGACTTGTTGACGACGGTGTGATCATAGAGTCCTATGGTATGGAGACTCACAGTATGGCGCTGGAAATGGGAATCAATGCCATATTCCCTGTAATAAGCTTCCTGAACAAGCTGCATTTCGGAAAGGGAGATACAAGACGATTGATCACCTTCCTTAACAATTACCTCAGCTTTGAGCTGTACGGAGAGAGTCTCGGTATAAATTATGAGGACAGCTTCTCGGGTAAGCTTACGCTGAACTGGGGCATTTTGGATTATGACGGAACCGAGGTAAGGATAAGATTAGATATAAGATATCCAATTACCTGTGATTTTGTAGAAGCGAAGGAGAGACTTAAGGAGATATTTGAATCCGAGGGTTTTACTGAGTATGAGTGTTCTTACTGGGATCCCGTATATTTCCCGAAGGAACACTTCCTCATAGAGACTCTGTTAAGATCATATCGTCAGGTGACCAAGGACAAGACTGAGCCTGTGGTGAGCGGAAGCGGAAGCTATTCCAAAGTAATGCCTAATATAGCAGCCTTTGGTGCAATATTCCCCGGAGGCAATCAGGCGTGGCACAGGGTCAATGAGTTTATAGATATAGATGATCTGATGAAGATGACCGAAATATATGCAAATGCAATCGTAGAGCTGGCATCCTTGTAACACAAGGATGCCACTTTTATCGATTAAAGCCGGACTATAGTTATAGAAGCGACTGCTTGCAGTCGCGAATATGACTATAGGACGGCCAAACGAAAATGAGCACAAAGCTTCGAAAGAAGCGAGTGCGAATTTTCGAAGGATTGCGAGAGTACGCAGTACGAAGCAATCCGTATTTAATCGATAATATAGAAAATAAAAGCCAGACTGCAGCCGCGAAGACGACTATATGTGAACTTCCAGAGATTTTGCAACTAAAGCTCCTACAGTGTGTCTGTTTTGCGATCTCTGGAAGTTTTTTGTCCGG
>CAKRTC010000033.1 GCA_934402055.1 uncultured Lachnospiraceae bacterium
TTGAAGTAGAACCAGTAGTAATCCTCATCCTTGTCTGTAAGAGCATCTGTATACTGAAGCCATCCAGAGTGACGAGCTCCGTCCTCGTTTGTTCCGAAGTAGTATGTAGCGTTAAGGATCGGATCCTCATCATCGTTGATGATGTTGTAAGAGTTATCCTCTACATAACCGAAGAGCATCTTACCGTCATCGTCGAAGCCGTACTTCTTACCGTTAATTGTCTTGCCGTATGACTTTCTGTAAGCCTTACCTGTTGATCCGAAATAATACCATCTGTAATCAACATCAAGAGTCTCATCATCATCAGCCGGAACTGCTACCCAAGTATTCTTAACCATAGCGCCGTTAGCGTCTACATAGTAGTGGTTGTCACCATCCTCGATGAGCTGGCTTGTAAGCATAGCTCCGTCATCGCCGAGGTAGAAATACTGTCCGTTGTAGCTCTTCCAAGAATCTGTTACATAGTCTCCGTTGCTGTTGTAGTAGTACCATGAACCACCCTCGTTTGTCCAGCCTGTAGCTGCGAGTGATGTCATTGATGCTCCAACAGCAAGCAGAGCAGCTGCTGAAAATCCAACAGCAAGTTTTGTCTGCTTTCTCATTTGAATGCACTCTCCTTTTAAATGTTTTGCGCCTTAGAGGCTACATATCCTCTGGGCACAGTTTTAATGTTACGTCGTACAGTTTACCACCATGCCGCTCATAAATCAAGAATAAGTTGATTGTATGCGCTTTTGTGTCTTTTTCAAGACTTGTAGTAACTGCTTATTCATCCTACGCTTGCATTATATTCTCATGCTTTTTCTATTGCTATTTCTTTTCTCTAACGAATTCTTACGGAATTCTTACGATAAAAATTAAGAATCTCCTTAAGAATCTCGTAAGTTTTACCATTGAATAGAGTATAGTTTCCTTTTGAATAATAGACACCACCCCGTAGTGAGGTGGTGTCTGTATCACAGTTTTATTATGTTTTATCAGTTCGGTGGGCCGCTTGTCTTGTATGCGATCAGGTTGCCATAGCTATCGTAATTTGACGAAGAGCTTGTTCCTGAAGTACTGCTGCCAGATGGGCCTGAACTGCTGCTTGTATTTGTGCCCGAAGGACCTGAGCTTGAAGTGGAAGTACTGCTCTGTCCTCCCGGACCAACATTACTGCTTGTTCCGGTATTGTTATTGATGATATTACTTGTTCCCGAAAAAGTTGAGGATCCTCCCGGTGCATTGGATGTAGTAGTACCGGAACTGCTGTTTACCGTCTGTCCTGCATTTGAGCTTGTCGGTGCATTGGACGATGCGCTGCTCTGTGCTATATATGCTCCGTTAGAAGCAAAGGTATAATTTGTACCGTCTATGGTAACGGTGCAGTTTGCAGCCATCTTGCCATCCGAATACAGATAGTAATAGGTTCCGTTCAGATTGAGCCAGCCCGTTGCGAGTGTTCCGTCACCGTTCAGATAATAATATGTACCATCCTGCTGACGCCAACCCGTAATCATCTTGCCGTCCGATCCGAAGCAATACCACTTATCCTTGATCTTAGCCCACTTTCCGATAACAGCCTGTCCGTTATCCATGAAATAATACCATGCATTATCTATCATGCGCCAGCCTGTTGCCATCTGTCCTCCAGACTTAAGATAATAATATGTACCGTTCAGATTAAGCCAGCCCGTATGCATCTTACCTGTTGTGGTATCAAGATAGTACCAATAATTGCCTATCTGCTTCCATCCTGTCTGCATAGCTCCGTCATCTGCGAAATAGTACCAGGAATCATTGATCTTGGCCCAACCGATGCTCGCATAACCGTCATTTCCTACATAATAGTATACATATCCGTTATTGCCGTTGCTCATGCGCAGCCAGTTGTTAACGACGGTTGTTCCATTTTCCACATAATAGCGTCCGCCGGAATTCTGTTTCCACTCAGCCGAAGCTGTAACAGAGGCAAGCCCCGCTGCGGCAAGCACAAGACCGAGACCGATAGCGCGGAGTTTCTTCATATTCAGATCCCTCCCAAAAAATATATGTCAAATGCATACAAATGCATAAAGATTGTACCTAAACTTTCATGCCTCATCATCACATTTGTATGAAAAAACAGTGTTCATATACTAACACTTGTATAAAAATATATCATATGCCACTAAATAGTGTATATATTTTTTCTTACTTTTGTATATTATTTAGTTTAAATTCCTGTCACTGCTCCGAGTACTTCTCCTATCTTATCTCTGATAATGAGATCCGCCTGTCTGTCCACAGAGGTTGCTCCGCGGTTAAGCAATACAAGTTTATTGCCTCTGTAATACTGTATAAGTCCTGCTGCCGGATACACATTCAGCGAGGTTCCGCCTATGATAAGCACCTCCGCATTATATATATACTTAACCGCCTTATCCATAAGCTCGTTATCGAGAGGCTCCTCATAAAGTACGACATCCGGCTTGATAATGCCTCCGCACTCACAATGCGGCACTATATCCTTCGAATCCTTTATCGCATCTATTCCGTAGAACCTTCCGCATTTCATACAGTGATTGCGGCTGACTGCTCCGTGAAGTTCGAGCACTTCCTTGCTTCCCGCCATCTGATGCAGTCCGTCTATATTCTGAGTTATTACCGCTTTGAGCTTACCCTGCTGTTCAAGCTTTGCCAAAGCAAGATGTGCCTTGTTTGGCTTTACGCCTTCCACTATGAGCTTATCTCGGTAAAATCTGTAGAATTCCTCGGTATTGCGCATAAAGAAGCTATGGCTGAGTATCTCCTCCGGCGGGTAGTCATACTTCATATTGTATAGTCCGTCTACACTGCGGAAATCAGGTATTCCGCTCTCTGTTGATACACCTGCTCCGCCGAAAAATACTATATTGTCACTTTCATCTATCCATCTCTTTAAGGTCTCTGTTTCGTACATATGCCGCACTCCTTTCACCGCATCATACATTTTGTTTCTATTATATATCATTATGAAAGCTTTTTCTCCATTACTCTTGCTATCTTGCGGCGGCTCTCCTCCGTAACGTTGGTATATATGTTCGCTGTAGTGCTTATCTGTGAATGACCGAGATGTTCCGATACTATCTTGAGATCGACTCCGTTATTAAGCAGCATGGTTGCATTGCAATGTCTGAGACAATGCAGTGACATATTTGCAAATCTTGTTCCCCTGGTTACCTTATGAAAAGCCCTGTTCAAACTCTGTCTGAGTACATATCCTCCGCTGTCAGTCGTAAATACCGCATCATTACCGTTTTTTCGCTGAAATCTCTGATTTTGTCTGTGTTCCTTAAGCAGACTTTCTACGGTTTTATTCATATATATAGTTCGTCTTCCGGCTTCACTCTTGGGACTTGTCAGTATATACTTACCGTTTACATGGGTGAGGGTACGACTGATGCTTATCCTGTGAGCTTTAAAATCAATATCACTCCATTTAAGTCCGAGCAGTTCTCCCGAACGCATACCGGTAAAAAGCAGCATCTTGACTGCAACATTTGTAAGCGAGTACCCTTCAAACAGTGCTAAAAACTTATGTATCTCGTGATCCTCAAGATATTTCTTCCGTGTATCTATTGTCTTTGCGCGCATCGGCAGTATCACCTCAATACACGGATTCTTTTTAATATAGTGCTTTGACACCGCATATTTCATTACGGATTTCAGCACATAGTGCAGCATCTTAAGCTTTGTTGAAGTAAGCAGCGTATCCGCAGCTGTATAATACGAATCCGCAGTTCTGAATTTCCCGGCAAAATGTACATTTGTAAGCATTTCTGTCAATATGTCCGAATCAAGTATTCCTATGTCTGTATTTCCGAGCATCGGCACCAGATATTTATATATAGCTGTTTCATATGCAGCAACCGTGCTTTGTTTAAGATTAGGCTCAGCATAACACTTAAGATACTCGGCGCACAGTTTATCAAATCCTATCCCTGCCTCACGACTATGCTTTGTCTTGTTATCGTCGTATCTTGTAAATATCACCCCGTCTTCAGGTTCTGATACCCCGGTAAGTTCTATCGATATATGTAATTGCCGGTTTTCCTCCATATCCACATATATTTCTCGTTTCATTTTTCTCTCCTTTACAACTGTGTCTTATTATTGTCTCTGTACAGCTGCTTTTAGCATATATTGTGCATTTTTGCTAAGCATTAGCTACACAAGCATATGATAATTGTGTATAATGAATACGAAACATATCAAAAGCTAAATGCTTTTATAAGGCGTTCCGAATCAGCAATGTTTCATTGATTTAATGACCGGACGTTTACGCATTTATAATAGAAAGGGAATTATAATGGCAATTAAGGTTGGAATTAACGGTTTTGGACGTATCGGACGTGTTGCTCTGCGCATCATGATGGATAAGGCTGACAAGTTTGAGGTCTGCGGAATCAATATCAGAAAGGCTGACCTGGATGTTATGATATATCAGCTTAAGTATGATACCATTTTCGGAAGATTCTCCGGAACCGTAGATAAGTACGAGGAAGGTCTTGTAGTTAACGGCAAGAAGATCAGAGTATTCAGTGAGGATCAGGCACAGAATATCGATTGGGGTTCATGTGGTGCAGAGTACATCATAGAGTCAACAGGTGCATTCCTTACGGCTGAAGCTTGTGAGGCTCATCTTGCTCACGGTGCCAAGAAGGTCATCATGTCTGCTCCTGCAAAGGATGCTTCTCCGATGTTCGTATATGGTGTAAACCATATGGATTATACCAAGGATATGCGTATCATCTCCAACGCATCCTGCACAACTAACTGTCTTGCTCCTATGGCTAAGGTACTTCAGGATAACTTCGGTATTGAGGAAGGTCTCATGACAACCATTCACTCTTCTACATCCAAGCAGAAGACCGTTGATGCAAGAGACAATAAGGACTGGAGGATAGGACGTGCCGTATACGGTAATATCATTCCTTCAACAACAGGTGCAGCCAAGGCTGTAGGTAAAGTCATCCCTTCACTTAAGGGTAAGCTTACCGGTATGAGTGTTCGTATTCCTGCAGCAGACGGTTCGCTTGTAGATCTTACGGCAAGACTTTCCAAGCCTGCTACTTATGATGAGATCGTTGCAGCTATGGAGAAGGCAGCCGAGGGTGAGCTCAAGGGTACTCTGGTCGTTACTCATGATCCGATAGTTTCTTCAGACGTACTTGGTTTCGATGCTCCTTGCCTCTTTGATGCAAAGGGCGGTATCGCACTTAACGATACCTTCGTCAAGGTACTCGCATGGTATGATAATGAGTGGGGCTACACAAGCGCACTCATCCGTATGGTCGAGCACATGGCTGAGGTTGACAACGCCTGATCCACAAACTACATATATTAATATTAATTATCAAGCGGCATCCGTAAGGGTGCCGTTTTTATACAGAAAAAGGTCGACACAAAAGTGCCGACCCTTTAATGATTATGATTTGTTTATTAAGCTTTCGTTAATCAGAAGTCTGTAAGCTCTGAAGGTCTCTTCTCAAGGAATGCTGTCATGCCTTCCTTCTTATCGTGAGTTGAGAATGTGAATCCGAATGCATCAGCTTCCATTCTGAGACCGTTTGAAAGATCCATGTCAAGACCTGCGTTGATAACGCTCTTTGCGATGCTGATTGCATAGCTTCCGTTCTTGAGGATCTTGGCAGCCATCTTCTTGCACTCGTCCATAAGCTGATCAGCCGGAACTACCTTGTTTGCAAGGCCGATACGATAAGCCTCCTCTGCGTTGATCTTGTCGCATGTGAAGATAAGCTCCTTAGCACGTCCCTTACCTACAAGACGAGCAAGTCTCTGTGTTCCGCCAAATCCCGGAAGGATACCGAGTCCGCACTCAGGCTGACCGAAGATAGCATTCTCTGCTGCTACTCTGATATCACAGCACATGCTGATCTCGCATCCGCCGCCGAGAGCATAACCGTTAACTGCTGCAATTGTTACCTGCGGCATATTCTCAAGTCTGTTGAATGCTTCCATAGCAAGGAGTGACATTGCACGTCCCTCAGCCGGAGTAGCATTAACCATCTCAGAGATGTCAGCGCCTGCAACGAATGCCTTAGCACCTGAACCTGTGAGGATAACCACACGTACATCCTTACGCTTCTCAACTTCTGCGCAGCACTCGTTAAGCTCTGCAAGAGTCTCTGAATTAAGTGCATTAAGTGACTTTGGTCGATTGATTGTGATTGTTGCGATCTGATCTGCAACCTCAAGAGTAATATTGTTCATTGGTCTTCTCCTTCTCAAGTTCTCCGGTCTCCCGGAATTATTTCCGTTTGCACTCTGAAGTGCCTCGTCTGCATGTTATGAACATCATGCATACCGAACACCGATAGTATAGCACTATACGGCACTTTTTGTCTCCGCTTTTTGCTGTAAAAATGCGGCCAAAATCCGAAAGATCTCTGACCGCATACATTTTACGATATTAAATTAAGCGCCGACTGCCCAAACAGCCCTTTTGCCGTAATTTTTGTATATCAGTTTGCCGCAGACTCTGACTCTGATTCAGCCTCTGTCTCAGTCTCATCGGCCTCTACAGACTCAGCCGCAGCTGCTTCTGCCTGCTTCATCTCGGTATATTCATCCTCTGTGACATAGTTTACCTTGATATTCTCTGCAAGATAACTTCCTACAAGGTACTGTACAACTGTCTGCTGAAGTGCAGCCTCGGTATTGCTCTCCTTTACCTGCTCCTCCTGATCGGAATATCCGAAATCAGCAAGATACTGCTTAAGAGTGTCATCATTATACTCAAAGCCCTGCTCCTTAGCTATGGCATCTACAACAGCTGTCTGCTCTGCAAGTACCTTGGCATCAGCCTCGAGTGAGCTTCTGTAATCAGCATAGCTCTGTCCTGAACTGCTTAAGTAATCGGCAAGACCGTTCATGCCCTGTAATCCGTAGTTTGTTGCATATGCCTTGAACATCTTATCCTGATTCTGAACATATACGTCTATTGCCCATCCGATAGCCGCATCATTGGTCTCGACCTCACTTGCCTCGGTAACAGCATTGACAGCATTGGTTATAAGCTCATTTTTAACATATGCCTGCTCCTGCTTCTCGAGTGAGTCTCTGACAGCCTCACGATACAAGTTCGCTGTAATATACTTTCCTCCGCTGTACTTGTCAGCCAGCTCATCTGTAAGATCCTCATAGCTTAAAGGTCTTGATACCTTGTTGATCTTAACATCAAATGTTACAGGCTTACCTGCAAGTGTAGCTTCCTGGTAGCTCTCCGGGAATGTAAGCTCAAGTGTTACTTCCTCTCCTGCCTTGTGTCCGATAAGTCCTTCTTCAAAGCCGTCGATAAATCTGCCTGATCCGAGTACAAGATCATAGCCCTCTGCAGATCCTTTGTCAAATTCCTCTCCGTCAACCTTACCTACAAAGTCGATATTTACAGTATCACTGTCTGCTGCCGCATCCTCAACCTCTTTGGTCTCTCCGCCCATGGTGAGATAGTAGGTGATCATATCATTTACGGCATCCTCTTCGATTGCATCTGCGGTAGGTGCTGTGATCTCGATAGTACCGAGATCGGCAAGCTTGACCTCACCCATGCTCTCAGGCTTTACCGGGTCGAGATTTGCTATAGCCTCTGCATCCTCACTGAGTGTCTCCGGCTCGCTCTCAAGCTCTGTTGCAGTAGCTTTGCTTGTTTCTTCCGCATTTTTCTTGGAGCATCCGCTTAAAGCCATGCTTACGGTTACTGCGGCAACAGCAGCAACGGCTGCTGCTTTCTTGAATTTTCTCATATTGTTTCTCCTTCTTATATATACAGGCTGTTTGACAGCAGCACCCGGGTTTTTCCTCGAATGCTGCTGTCTCCTTTAGCTCGTATAGATCTTAACTTATAATTTGACGTTATTGTCAAAGCTCACAAATTCGACGCAGGCTTGCCTGCCATAGAACCGCTTACCCTTGGCAGCTGCCAAAAAAAATGAGTAGCTTTCTTAATCTCGGCTTACGAATCCAGCCATGTCGGATTAGGGAAGTATCTGAACAATACCTTGGCAATGATCTTATCCTTACTTATGTAGCTGTTCTCCCAATATCTCGCATCGAGTGACATGTTTCTGTTGTCTCCGAGGAAGAAATAGCAATCCTCCGGAACTTCAAATTTCATGTCTCCTGTATAGAGCATAGGCTCCTTAAGATAATCCTCCTCAAGCTTCTCACCGTTGACATATACGGCTGCCGTCATAAGCTCTGCATCATCTCCGGCGGCTGTATCAAGTCCCGGCAATACCTGAAGCTCAGACTGAGCCACCTTGCCGTCTGCCTTGATCTCAATAACGTCACCCGGCAGGCCGATTGTACGCTTAAGATAATACAAGGTCTTGGGATGAGTTATCTCCTTGCCGCAGTTCGGACAAATCTCCGGCGCAGCTCCCTCTCCCATTCCTTCACCGCAGCGGTTGCATATCCATCCGAATTTGAAGATAGCTATGTCTCCGCGTTCCGGCTCTCCGAAGAGGTAGCTCAGACGAAGTCCTATAACTCTGTCCTTCTGCTCGATAGTATCCTCCATAGAGCCTGTAGGAACCGTCGAATTGGCGATGATAAAATTATTGCATACAAGCGCTATTACTACTGCTATCACGAGCACCTGTATCCAGCTTATTATCTCTTTGACTACAGAGTTTGGCTTCTTTTCCTGCTTTTTGTCTCCGGATGCATCGGATAACTTATCCTGCTTTCGCTCCGGCTCATGCTTAGTCTCGGAAAGTGTGCTCTCGGCTTCATCATCTACTGTGACGATAAGGCCTTTTTTGTTTGTCTCGTTATTATCCATTATTTTTGTTTATGTAAGAGTCCTTAATCTTATCAGCCTGCATTGGATGCTGCGATCTTAACCTTGCTCCAGAGCTCGGCAATAGTCTTACGAGTCTCATCATTATACTCAAATACCTCGTCATTTGCATTGTCATCACGCGGTATATAAGCATCTATGCCTTCAAACTCTCCGCCTTCGCCTGACAGCTCATCCATAACCTCCTTATTAGGTGAGGTATAGCCTACAAATTCAGACTTGTCCTTTGCAGCTTCATACTCTGTTATGTAGTTGATGAACTTATATGCAAGCTCAGGGTTCTCTGCATTCTTAGGAATGACCATACCGTCAGACCAGAGGTTTGTTCCGCTCTCAGGCATGAAGTAACCCATGTCTTCATTTTCATTCATAACATATACCGCATCTCCGGAATAAATGAGTCCGAGTGCTTTTCTGCCCTGTGCCATATTGTCGATGATCTCATCTGTAACTATCTCAGGCTGCATGGTATTTACGCACTTGAGCAGGAATTCATAAGCCTCGTTAAGCTCCTTCTCATCCGAAGTATTCATGGAATATCCGAGATACTTGAGTGCGATCATGAACTCGTCTCTCTCCGAATCATAGAGATAGATATCTCCCTTGTACTTCTCATCCGCAAAGATTCCGAAGCCTTCCTTCTCAAGATCTGCTTCATCCACCTTATTCTTGTCATACACAATACCTACGGTGCCCCAGAAATAAGGTACGCTGTAGTCATTGTTCGGATCATACGGAAGGTTCTTGACTCCGTCTGCAAGCAGATCGAGACAGGTGATCTTGCTCTTATCGAGAGGCTGAATAAGATCCTCCTTGATAAGTCTCTCTATCATATAATCACTCGGTACAAGTATATCGTAAGCATCGCCGTTTGCGACCTTGATGTACATCTGCTCATTGGAATCAAACTCATCCATGACCACGGTAGCACCTGTCAGCTTCTCGAACCCGGATATAGTATTTTCTCCGACATACTCTCCCCAGTTATAGATATGCAGTGTCTGTCCCGCATATTCGCCCTCATTTTTCTGTCCGCATCCCGACATGAGTAATGCGGCTCCGATAGCTGTAACTGCTGCAAATGCTGCTATGACTGTTTTTTTCAACTTTACATAATCCTCCTTAATATAAATGCGAATGTTCGCAAATTATGCCGACGTTTAGAAGTATTCCGACAAGCTTTGGACTGCACGCAATCCGCCGCGCCTGTACGGCTTTAACTCCAAAACGCTCAGCTTTTTTAACTCTGTCTGTTTTATTTCTCAGTGTCTTCTATTGCTCTTGCCTTACGCTTACGAAGCTGCTCGGATATGACAGGCAGAACATTAATGACAATGAGTACAACTGTTATTATACCTACAACAAGTGTAGATACTGCGTTGATGGACGGATTGACTCTCTTACTCATGGTGTATACCATGATGCTTAAGTTTTTAACTCCTCGTCCCGTTACAAAGTACGAAATGATGAAATCATCAAATGACATTGTAAATGCGATAAGTGCTCCGCTGAATATACCCGGTGATATCTGAGGTACTATTACCTTAAGCAGTGCCTGCGAAGGTGTAGCCCCGAGATCCATTGCCGCATCTGCAAGGTTAGGGTCAAGCGAGCGTATTTTCGGCATGACACTTAATATAACATAAGGCGTACAAAATGCAATATGCGCAAGTATCATTGTAAGAAGTCCGCGCTCTATTCCGAAAGTTATGAATAAAAGCATGAGTCCTATAGCCGTTACTATCTCCGGATTCATTATCGGAAAATCATTGATCTGCGATACCAGTCTGCGCACTATCTTCTTGGATTTGGATAAACCGACCGCAGCAAGTGTGCCCGCTATAGTCGAAACAACAGTAGCTATGATTGCAACCACTATGGTAGTGCTGAGTGACTGCATCATCTGGGTATCTCTGAACATCTTCTCATACCACTGCAGGCTGAAGCCCTTTAGCACAGTAAGTGACTTGGATGAGTTAAATGAAAATACCACTACATATACTATAGGAAGATAGAAAAATATCACAGCAAGGAGCATGGATAATTTTCCTATGATACGTTTGTTTTTTTTCATATCTGTTATCCCTCCTTAATCCGATTCCTGTGAATTCTTGCTCTCTAAGCGTCTTACGCAATACATGCTGAGCATCATAAGTATCGCCATGATAACCGATATAGCCGAACCGAAATTCCATTCTCCTACAGTTATGAACTGGTTCTCTATAACGTTTCCTATAAGGAAGTACTGTCCTCCTCCGAGAAGCTTGGGTATAAAGAAGGAACTTACCGCAGGCAGGAACACAAGGCTTATTCCGCTCACCACTCCCGGAAGTGACAACGGAAAAGTCACTCTGAGGAAGGTCTGGACTCCGTTTGCTCCGAGATCGCTGCTTGCGTCCAGCAGTGATCGGTCCATCTTACAGAGCGAGCTTACTATCTGCAGTATCATGAACGGTAAGAAGTTATAGACCATACCTATAAGCACCGCACTTTCTGTATAGAGAAGCTCGGTATGCGCAAAGCCCAGCAGCTTCAAGAGCTTTGATACTATGCCGCCCTCCGTCAGTATGCCTATCCATGCATAGGTACGCACGAGCATATTGATCCAGGTAGGAATGGTTATTGCGAAGACAAGCATATTGCGAACCCTGTCGTTATTGCCTGCAATAAAGTAAGCAACAGGATATGCAAGTAATATGCATATGATCGTAGTCTTTACCGCGATCTTGACGGAACGCCAGAGTACTATAACGAAATCCGGGTCCGTGAAAAACTTGATATAATTTCTTAATGTAAATTCAAAGCTTATAATGCCGTTTCCGCCTGTCGTGATCGAATAGAAAAAAACTATGATCATCGGAAGCAGGAGTAAAAGTATGCTCCATACTATATAAGGAAACGCCAACTGTGAAAATCTCTTCAATTTATGCTGTCCCTCTCAGAAAAAACAATTTATGTCAGTAATTCCGTAAATGAAACTCACATACGTTTCATGACATGGATATCATTCTTGCCTAACTTAAGTCCTACCTCTGTGCCTTCCTCAACATAGTTTACGGTACGCACCTTAAGCTCACGACCTGTCGTTGAGAAGGTAACTCTGTAGGACTGGCCTTCCTTAACATTTTCAGGATCAAAGTCGTAATCGGCATACATATCGACTGTCTGTTCCTCATCCGAAAGCTTCCAGCCCTGCGCATTTGCCCACAGCTTGAGATCTGTGTCGAGTGCCTGTGACTCCATCAGCTCGTCCGCGGTCTTGAAGAAGTTAAATGCCATAACAGCCTCGTTTGCCTTGGCATTCTTGACTATAGGCTGATTGACTACATAGATCATCTTCTGGATCATTGTTCCGTTTGAGGTCGAAAATACTACCGGATATTCGCCTTCTTCTTCCTTGACCGAATAATCTATGCTGTTAAGTGAGATATACTCATCGGTCTCCGGATTCCATGCCTGTGCATCGGCACGTGCAACTACTTCCTTATCGTCAAGAGCCGCAACATCCTCTATATCGACAAGGAAATCGTTGGCTGAAATCTTCTCTTTGCCGTCCGCCGATATTACCTCGTTGTTTTTGATTATACGCATATGTACGGTCACAGAGGTACCCGGAACGGTCTCAACGACGGTCTCGTAATGCATACCCTTGAAGAGCACGCTGTCTACGGTTCCCGTGAGCACGCCTTCCTCAGTTGGAACTATTACAAGATCCTCGGGTCTGATGACCACATCCACTGCTTCATTCTTGGCAAAGCCGTAATCAAGACACTCAAAGTTCTGATCATCGAATCTTACAAGATAATCGTCAAGCATCCTGCCCGGGATGATATTGGACTCGCCTACGAAATCCGCTACAAAGCGATTGACAGGTGTATTATATATTTCCTGAGGACTGCCTATCTGCTGTATCTCTCCGCCCTTCATGATAACGATCTTGTCTGACATGGTAAGTGCCTCCTCCTGATCGTGGGTAACGAAGATGAAGGTGATGCCTACCTCCTGCTGTATGCGCTTAAGCTCGTACTGCATCTCCTTACGAAGCTTGAGATCGAGCGCTCCGAGCGGCTCGTCAAGCAGCAGCACCTTAGGCTCATTTACAAGTGCTCTTGCTATGGCAACTCTCTGCTGCTGTCCTCCCGAAAGAAGTGTGACATTTTTGTTCTCATATCCGTCAAGTCCGATGAGCTTGAGCATCTTCATGACCTTCTGCTCGATAACGTCCTTACTCATCTTCTTGATCTTAAGTCCGAAGGCAATATTGTCGCGGACGTTCATATGTGGAAACAAAGCATATTTCTGGAAAACTGTGTTAAGCTCACGCTTATACGGCGGGAGATTACTTATATCCACTCCGTCAAATAAGACTTCACCCTCAGTAGGCTCAAGGAAGCCTCCTAGTATACGCAGCAGAGTTGTCTTACCGCAGCCCGAGGGGCCGAGAAGTGTAACAAACTCATTCTCCTTGATATCAAGGTTGATATTCTTAAGCACGAGCTGATCCTCAAAGCTCATTACGATATTTTTGAACTGTATAAGTGTCTTTTCTTCCATCTTATCCTCCGATACCTATCTCGTTCATCGCATGCTCTATCGCATCAAACGAGTAAAACTTCCTTGCCAGAAAAGCATATGCCTTCTGTTTGTCCTCAAGGCTTACGCCGCGAGGATATTTCTTGGCGAGAGCCCTTGTGCAGGCCTCATATTCATCCTCAGGCGATATTGCATTAAGCATATCTGCCGCAGTCTCCCTGCTTATGCCCCGTTGTCGAAGCTTCTGCTCTATCTCTCTCTTGGACCTTGTCCCCTTAAGTTCCTCTGTATAGCTTTCGGCATAACGCCTGTCATCGGCAAAGCCGTATTTATCAAGAAACTCAAAGGTATCCCTTATCACCTGTTCCGGATACATGCCCTCTCTGAGCTTTCTCCTTATCTGTTCTCTGGTCTTGTCCGCATTCTTAAGGTAATAGAGTACTCTCTTCTTGGCTCTCGGCAGCAATATCTCATCAAAAATGTATCGGTATTGCTCATCCGTGATCTCACTCCTGTGGCCTCTTGCATTATCGGTATCGATGGCCGCGGCTGCCGTTTCCTCTGTGCCTGCTGCCCGCTCTTCATTTCCCGTAAATGTCTTTAAATGCAGCTTTCGGCACTCTCCTTTATACAAAAGAAAGGTCACCTCGCCGTAATCGAGGGTGACCTTGTTTCTCTTATTATCAAAATTTCTGATATCTGTAACTATATGTGCCATTCTCATCATTCTTCCGGTCCGTCGGGAACCGGAGCATCAGAAATAATGCCCAGCTTTACTCTGAGCTTGTGATCGATCTCATCTGTTATCTCAGGATGGTCTGCAAGATACTGCTTGGCATTCTCACGTCCCTGTCCTATCTTGCTTCCGTTATATGCAAACCATGCGCCGCTCTTGTCGACTATATCTTCCTTAACTGCAAGATCAAGGAGATCTCCCTCCTTGGAGATACCCTTGCCGAACATGATATCAAACTCTGCCTCCTTGAACGGCGGAGCTACCTTGTTCTTGACTATCTTGACCCTGACATGGTTGCCGACGGCATCAGAGCCCTGCTTAAGTGTCTCGGTACGTCTTACATCCATACGAACCGAGGAATAGAACTTGAGTGCACGGCCTCCTGTAGTCGTCTCAGGATTTCCGAACATAACTCCTATCTTCTCACGAAGCTGGTTAATGAATATGACCACGCAATTTGACTTGGAGATGGCGCTGGTGAGCTTACGGAGTGCCTGTGACATAAGTCTTGCCTGAAGACCTACAACAGAATCTCCCATCTCTCCCTCTATCTCCTTCTTTGGTACAAGTGCGGCAACAGAGTCTACTACGATAACATCCATGGCATTGGAACGAACCATGGTATCTGCTATCTCAAGAGCCTGCTCTCCGTTATCCGGCTGTGAAATATAGAGATTATCGATATCTACTCCTATATTCCTTGCGTATACCGGGTCGAGTGCATGCTCTGCATCTATGAAACCTGCTATTCCTCCGTTACGCTGTGCCTCAGCAACTATGTGCAGTGCAAGTGTAGTCTTACCGGAAGACTCCGGTCCGTAGATCTCGATAACACGTCCTCTCGGTACTCCGCCTACGCCGAGTGCCACATCAAGACTCAATGAACCTGTTGAAATAACTTCAATGCTCTTGTCTTTACCGGAGTCACCAAGCTTCATTACGGCGCCTTGCCCAAAATCACGCTCTATCTGCTTGATTGCCGCCTCTAAGGCTTTCTGTTTATCTTCTTTTGATACTTCTTTTGATACCGGCATATTTTCATCCTTTACTTAAGTTATTTCAGCCAATCCGCCATCGGAGCGAACATAGTCAGTATAACATATGCATCATAAAAATGCGATATTGCGCCTTGCACAAAAATCCGCTCTTATGCTGCTTTGTATAGATAAAAAGCCGGAGAGAACCTGCCTTGCGGCGAGTCTCTCCGGCTTATTTTCTGAGATAAGCTTTGCACGGTATACTATACGATATACGTGCATCATCGTCTCCTGTTATTTATCCTCTCTCGGCTGTAAGCTTACCGTCCTTGCAGTCAACAAGTATAGTATTGCCCTCTATGATCCTGCCTTCAAGTATAGCCTTGGCGGCAATGGTCTCGACATTCTTCTGGATGAAACGCTTTAACGGACGGGCGCCAAACTGCGGATCGTAACCATTATCTACGCAATAGCTTATAGCTTCCGGTGTCATAACAAGCTTCATGTCCTTATCGGCAAGTCTCTTGTTGATATCCTTTACGCAAAGATCGATGATCCTTGAGATGTCTCCCTTCTGCAGCGGCTTAAAGAGTATGATCTCATCAAGTCTGTTGAGGAACTCAGGTCTGAAGCTCTGCTTAAGAAGTGCATCAACATTTGCCTTAGCCTCATCGCTTATCTCACCCTTGTCATCTATACCGTCAAGCAGATACTGTGATCCGAGGTTAGATGTAAGGATAATGACTGTATTCTTGAAGTCTACGGTCTTACCCTTGGAGTCTGTGATACGTCCGTCATCAAGTACCTGAAGCAGTACGTTGAATACATCCGGATGAGCCTTTTCTATCTCATCAAAGAGAACTACCGAATAAGGCTTACGTCTTACAGCCTCTGTCAGCTGTCCGCCCTCATCATAGCCTACATATCCCGGAGGCGCTCCGATAAGACGGCTCACAGAATGCTTCTCCATATACTCGGACATGTCGATACGTACCATGTTATTTTCATCATCAAACAAAGCCTCTGCCAAGGTCTTGGCAAGTTCTGTCTTACCTACTCCGGTAGGTCCCATGAAGAGGAATGAACCGATAGGCTTGGTCGGATCCTTGATGCCTGCCTTAGAACGAATGATAGCATCCGATACCTTTTCTACGGCATCATCCTGTCCTACGACTCTCATATGAAGCTGGTTCGGAAGTGCAAGCACCTTGTTTCTCTCTGTCTCCGAGAGCTTGGTTACAGGGATGCCTGTCCACTTGGATACGATCTTGGCGATCTCATCCTCATTTACACTCTCATGTACAAGCTCATGGCCTTCGCTCTTGCTCTTTGCCTCGGCCTCATCAAGCTCCTTCTTAAGCTGCGGAAGCTTGCCGTAGATGATAGCTCCGGCTTCCTCATAAGAGCCCTTACGCTGAAGTATCTCTGCCTCATCATTCAGCTTCTCTATTTCTTCTCTGAGTGAAGAAAGTCTGTCGGCAGCACCCTTTTCGTACTCCCATTTAGCCTTCTGTGTATTGAAATCTTCCTTGAGCTCTGCAAGCTCCTTCTGAAGCTCTTCGAGTCTCTCCTTGGAAAGATTATCTGTCTCCTTCTTAAGTGCCGTTATCTCGATCTCAAGCTGCATGATTCGTCTCTGCTGCTCATCAAGCTCTGCAGGGAGCTGATTCATCTCGGTCTTGATCATGGCGCAGGCCTCATCTACAAGGTCTATAGCCTTATCCGGAAGGAAACGGTCTGTAATATATCTGTTGGAAAGCACAGCAGCCTGTACCAGTGCACCGTCTGTTATCTTAACTCCGTGGAAGACCTCATAACGGTTCTTGATACCACGAAGTATAGAGATGGTATCCTCTACACTGGGCTCGTCTACAGTAACCGGCTGGAAACGTCTCTCAAGAGCCGGATCCTTCTCGATATATCTGTACTCATCAAGTGTTGTGGCACCTATACAATGCAGCTCACCTCTTGCCAGCATAGGCTTAAGCATATTTCCTGCATCCATAGAGCCCTCGGTCTTGCCGGCTCCGACTATAGTATGGATCTCATCGATAAAGAGTATGATCCTTCCGTCGGACTCGGATACCTCCTTAAGTACTGCCTTAAGTCTCTCCTCAAACTCACCTCTGTACTTGGCTCCTGCGATAAGTGCACCCATATCAAGTGAGAATATAGTCTTGTCCTTGAGGCTATCCGGCACATCACCGTTTACTATACGTTGTGCAAGTCCCTCTACTACAGCCGTCTTACCTACACCGGGTTCACCGATAAGCACCGGGTTATTCTTGGTCTTACGGCTTAAGATACGGATAACATTTCTGATCTCATTATCTCTGCCGATAACAGGATCAAGCTTCTGCTCCTTGGCACGCTGTACAAGATCCGTACCGTATTTCTTCAGGGTATCATAGGTCGCCTCAGGATTATCCGAGACTACCTTCTGATTGCCTCTGACATCTGAAAGCACCTTTAGAAAGCCATCCTTTGTTATATTGTAACGGGCAAAGAGCTGCTTCATCTTGCTGTCAGCTCTGTCAAGCATGGCAAGGAAGAGGTGTTCTACCGATACATATTCGTCACCCATTGCCTTAGAATGATTCTCTGCTTCGGTAAGTACACGATTGGCATCATTTGAAAAATACATGCCGCTTCCGCCGCTGACCTTAGGATATCCTGCAATAACAGCTATCAAATCTTTGTTAAATGCATCGACATCAACATTCATGCTCTGTAAGAGCTTCCTGATCAGACTGTCATCAAGTGCCAGCAGGCTGTACAGAAGATGTGCCTGCTCTATCTGCTGATTGCCGTATTCGCTCGCTACCGACTCACAGCCGTTTACTGCTTCTATAGATTTTTGGGTAAATTTGTTAATGTTCATTGTCATTTACCTCCTTAGTAATATTCGTTGTAAATTATGTCCACCAATCGAACAATTATGATTATACACATTTTGTTAGCACTTGCAAGTGTTGAGTGCTAATTATTTTATGTTTTATTTGTGAACATCTATGAATGTGCCTTGGAACGCTCTCGCTCCGGGTTCGGTAATTTGCGGAATTTTTCTCCTTCCGGCAAATACGCATCAGGGATAGCGTTTTTTTGATTTTATAGGACGCAATTTCCAAATGAAATAAAAAATGGAACGATACGAGTACGCCCCATATCATTCCATTTTTTTAAGACTGTTTTCAGGATTGAGAAATTGTTACCAATTTACTATCTCTTCGTAGAGGAGTCTGTATTTCTCTGCCGAGCTCTTCCATGAATAATCCATATTCATTGCTCTGCGTACCATGCCTCTCCATGCCTTCTGATTGGTATAATATACGTTCTTGGCATAATTTACCGCTCCGAGCAGAAGTCCGGCATCATAACGATCAAATGAGAAGCCATTTCCGCTGTCTTCGAACTCATTATACGGCTGTACTGTGTCTCTCAAGCCTCCCGTCTCTCTTACAACAGGAAGCGCACCATATCTCATAGCTATAAGCTGGGTAAGTCCGCACGGCTCAAATCTCGACGGAACAAGCACTATATCAGCTGCCGCATAGAGCTTTCGTGCTCTCTCCTCCGAATACATTATATTGGAGCTTACGGTACCCTTGCAGCGTTCCTCAAGCTCTCTGAACATGCCCTCGTACCATGGATCTCCGGTGCCTATAAGCACAAACTGGGTATTGCCGTCCAGCATGGAATCTATAGTCTCTGCCACAAGATCCAGTCCCTTTTGATCCGTAAGTCTCGATATAAGACCGATAACAAACTTGTTCTGGTCTATCTCAAGCCCGAGCTCTTCCTGGAGCTTAAGCTTGTTCTCACGCTTTCCTCTCACAAAATCTCTCGTTCCGTAATGCTTATACAGATGCTTATCCTTGGCCGGGTTATATACCTCATAATCTATACCGTTAACGATTCCGCAGAGCTTATATCTGTAATATGAGAGCAGCCCCTCGAGTGTCTCCCCATACTCAGGAGTCGTTATCTCCCATGCATAGGTCTCGCTTACGGTAGTAACTTTATCGGAATAAACTATACCGCCCTTCATCATATTGGCATCTCTGTTGTGAAGCATGTCATCTATACCGAATACCTTATCAGGAAGACCGCTTATGCTCTGTATATAGTTCGGACTGTGTATTCCCTGGAAGCGTAGGTTGTGTATGGTGAATACAGTCCTTGCTCTCTGTGCAAGCTCTGTGTCCTTAAACAAAGTCCTGAGATATACCGGAATAAGAGCTGCCTGCCAGTCATGGCAATGAATGACATCCGGCAGAAAATCAAGTACCGGAAGTGCCGCAAGCACTGCCTTACAATAGAAAATATAACGCTCTATATCATTTATAATATCCGTATAAGGGTTGCCGTAGGAGTAATAATCCTCGTTATCGATGAAATAATAGGTAATTCCATCCAGCTCAAGACTCATAAGTCCTACATATTTTTCAAACGGATTGGAGCCGAGTCTCATATAAAAGTGAGTGATATACTGCATCTTATCCTTGTATTCATCGGAAATACAAGCATACTTAGGCAGGATAACACGGACATCTATTCCCTGTGCCTTAAGTGCCTTGGGCAGCGACCCCATTACATCGGCAAGTCCTCCTGTTTTTACAAATGGGTAACATTCAGAACCCGCAAACAGTACCTTCATATGTCTCCTCCTGTATTTTTACCATACCTGCCGAAGCAGATATACACTTTTAAATATATGTTGCTTTATGTATATATTATTATAATTCAGGGTCTATCTCAAGCTTGGCAGCTGCAAATCTTAAAATTGCACCCCAAAATAGGCAGCGCATTTTGTTTTAGCGCATAATACGGATTGCTTCGTACTTCGTACTCTCGCAATCCTACGGAAATTCGCACCCGTGCCTATCGGCACTTTGTGCTCATTTCCGTTACGCCCACTTAGTTTTAGCGCATAATACGGATTGCTTCGTACTTCGTACTCTCGCAATCCTACGGAAATTCGCACCCGTGCCTATCGG
>CAKRTC010000034.1 GCA_934402055.1 uncultured Lachnospiraceae bacterium
GTTAGAGCATCTGACTGTTAATCAGGGGGTCCCAGGTTCAAGTCCTGGTTGGGGCGCTTGATTAACATGAATATAAATGAGAAGTCTTAAGAGAGTCGTACATCGATAAAGTGTATGGCTCTTTTTTTAGCGCATAAACGGAATCGGGAACACGAGGATGAGCAAGTTTACTTGCAGTCATCCTCATGTTTTTGATTGCGTAACGGAAATGAGCACAAAGTGCCGATAGGCACGGGTGCGAATTTCCGGAGGATTGCGAGAGTACGAAGTACGAAGCAATCCGTATTATGCGCTAATACTTGTTATTTCTATATTGACAGAAACAAAAAAAGTGATAATATAGAACTAACAATTGAACACTTGTTCAAACGTATTTCTATATTAAGGAGATATTACCATGAAGAAGAGCTATAAGATCGACGTTGATTGTGCAAATTGTGCAAACAAGATGGAGAATGCTGCCAAGAATACGGCAGGTGTTAAGGATTGTGTTGTCAATTTCATGACACTTAAGATGAATGTTGAGTTTGAGGACGGAGCAGATGCAAAGTCTGTTATGGAAGACGTTCTCAGCAACTGTAAGAAGGTTGAAAGCGATTGCGAGATCTTCTTCTGATTTGTGAGGCTTATTAATGAATAAGAAACATAAAAAAGTGCTGTATCGCATAATAGTGTCGGCACTTATCATGATAATACTGCATTTTGTCGATATAGATAACGCTGTCTTTAGATTCGTTTTCTATATGATACCGTATTTTATCATAGGATATGATGTTCTTAAGAAGGCTGTTTATGGTTTAAAATCACTGCAGCCATGTGATGAGAACTTTCTTATGGCTGTGGCTACTGTTGGTGCCATTGCTCTCGGAGAGTATTCGGAAGGCGTTTCGGTTATGCTTTTCTATCAGATAGGAGAGTTGTTCCAGAGCTATGCCGTTGGCAAGAGCCGTAGGAATATAAGCGAGCTTATGGATATCTGTCCGGATCATGCATTTATAGAGGGTGAGAACGGAGAGCTGGAGAGTGTAGATCCGGATGAGGTCGAAGTCGGCAGTATTATCGTAGTAAGACCCGGAGAAAAGATACCTATCGACGGTGTAGTGGAGGAAGGTACAAGCTCACTTGATACAAGTGCATTGACAGGAGAGAGCGTTCCTAGAGATATTAAGGCCGGAGATAAAGTGCAGAGCGGCTGCATCAATATGTCGGGTATACTTAAGATCCGTACAGAAAAGGAATTCGGTGAATCGACCGCATCCAAGATACTTGAGCTTGTGGAAAATGCGAGCTCCAAGAAATCTCGTTCGGAAAATTTTATATCCAAATTCGCAAGAGTATATACCCCTACAGTATGCATACTGGCGTTGTTATTGGCAATTGCCGTTCCGCTCTTCAATATGCTTATCGGTAATCAGGCCGCATGGGGAACCTGGGTATACAGGGCACTTACCTTCCTTGTTATCAGCTGTCCGTGTGCGCTTGTTATAAGCATACCGCTGACATTCTTTGCAGGTATCGGCGGAGCAAGCAATGTCGGAGTGCTGGTAAAGGGCTCTGTCTATCTTGAGGGACTCGCAGATGTTAAAAATGTTGTATGCGATAAGACCGGAACTTTGACAGAAGGTGTATTTGAGGTTACGGACATTATCGAAGGAAGTCTGAATAAGGATAGGCTGCTCGAGCTTGCCGCTTACGCAGAGAGCTATTCGACTCATCCTATCAGTATAAGTATCAGAAAGGCTTACGGAGCCGAAATTGACAACGGCAGAGTTTCCGATGTCAGAGAGATGAGCGGTCACGGAATTGAAGCAAATGTTGACGGAGTCAGGCTTGCGGTCGGTAATGCCAAGCTTATGGATGAGATGGGCATAAGCTATACACGAACCGACAGGCCGGGAACCGCAGTGTATGTTGCGGCAGACGGAGCATTTGCAGGATGCATACTTATATCCGACAGGATCAAGAAGACTTCTGCCAAGGCTGTCAAGGAGCTTAAGGCCCTCGGTATAAGGACGGTAATGCTTACCGGAGATGTTAAGAATACAGCGGATTCGGTTGCAAAGGAGCTGGGACTTGATGAGGTATACAGTGAGCTTCTTCCGGGAGACAAGGTAACTAAGATAGAAGAAATTATCGCAAAGCAGGGAAAAGGTGCGAGAACGGCATTTACAGGAGACGGAATAAATGACGCGCCCGTTCTCTCACGTGCCGATATAGGTATAGCTATGGGAGCTCTCGGTTCCGACGCTGCTATAGAAGCAGCCGATATAGTGCTCATGGATGACGATCCGATCAAGATACCTAAGGCAATAAGGATAGCCAGAAAATGTATGCATATAGTATATGAGAATATCTATTTTGCGATAGGAATCAAAGTCCTCTGCCTTATACTCGGTGCTGTCGGAATAGCCAATATGTGGGCGGCTATATTTGCAGATGTAGGAGTTATGGTGATAGCTGTGCTTAATGCCATCAGAGCATTATATGTTAAAAAGCTTTGAATAGTACGGACAGGTGGCTCGTAATGAAAGAAATGAATCGAAGCGTAAGCGAAACAGAGCTCTATGATATAGCCGAGTTATTTAAAATATTCGGCGACTCCACGAGGATCAGGATATTGTTTGAGCTTTTCCGGCGTGACGAAGTAAGTGTAGGAGATATTGCAGAGGATCTGGATATGACGGTCTCGGCAATATCTCATCAACTAAGGATACTAAAATCCTCCAAGCTTATCAAGAGCCGAAGGGAAGGCAAGCAGGCATTGTATTCACTCGATGACGATCATGTGCGTACTATCATAGAATGCGGTATGGAGCATATAGAAGAAAAATAAGAAATTAAAGGAAAGGGCGTGTGAAGAATGAAAGTTCATTTTCACACGCCCTCTTTCAGAGTATAAACGGTATCGTAACCATGAGGATGAGCAAATTCATTTACAATAAGTCTCATGGTTTTGATATTGTGACGGAAATGCTCACAATCCCAAATCCTTAAAGCGTGAGTACATTGACTGCACACCATACAATGCGGCCACCGGATTATGCTGAAGCACGCGGTCCTTGACTATCATTACGGTTGTAGGAACCTTGCTGTGGCGAAGGAACAGTGTATCGTGTCCTACACATAGACCGATCACAATGTTGAAATCACAGCCATGTGCCGCAAGCGTCTTGGCCTGCATGATCGGATTGCACATTGACTCGTGTCCGCAGCCTTTATTGAGCTTTTTTTCATTAGGTACACCGATCTCGGTTTTGTCCTGTGCGCCGACCTTGCAGCCTACCGTGAAATACGCTATACCTTCCGCTTTAAGAATGCGTGAGAATATAGATGCTTCACGCATTAAACCGACGCAGGAAGCAATGCCTATCTTCTTGTAGCCCATACGCTTTATGAACTCTATTGTTTCCTCAACTCGTGTCAGACGGCCGTAAAACTCGCCTTCAATACATGCGGATGTACGTGCGATAAGCCCCTGCTCAGGATCATTTCTATATATATCAAGAGTTTCCTGAAGTAATTCCTTGTCTGCATTTGTAGTCAGGCAGAACGGAGGATATTGATCCTCATTTGCTGTTCGGCAGCCGAGTCTGCTGCAATCTGAGCAGCTGTGTGTACATTTTTTTTCGGACATTATTTTTTCCTCCCTCTTATATTGATGTTATGCGGCAGATACAGTGTCCTGTGACGGAGTATCCTGAGCCTTGTTATTAGGGATAGGTCTGACTATTTTTCCGCTGCAGCAATCGTCCTCTGCTTCAGCTGTTGTTGGACTGAAGCTTACGGCAGAACCGCTTGCCGGTTCGGATGCGGTCTCTGTCACTGACTCTGCGGCAGTTTCTGTTGCGGTCTCCGTAGAGTCTTCTGCGCCATCTGCAGCAGTTTCGGTCTCCGGTGAGTCCGGAACATCATCAAAAAAGATATATGCATTATCTGCAAACTTAGCGGCATCTGTGCCCTCCTTGAGGACACCGATCTTTGTAAGCTCTTCGGCATTCAGCTTGAGTGCATCGTAGCCGCCCTGAACAGAGGGCTTGTAGTTGTAGGTCTTGAGGAGCTCTGCACAGAAATCCACATCACCTGAGATATACTGCTTTTCTGTAATGATCTTGGCAGTCTCATCCGGATTATTCTGTACCCACTGTGAAGCCTTCTGTACCGCACGTGTAAATGCTGCGGCAGCCTCAGGGTTTTCGGAAGCAAGCTTGTTTGTTACAAATGCATCGCAGCAATACTCATCCTTATACACAGGATCACTTGCGGTGTCAATAAGCGGTACGAGACCGTATTGTTCTTCTGCAATTGAAGCAGCCGGATCGCCGAGACCGATTGCATCTACAGCACCGTTTTCCAGAGCCTGCGCAAGATCATTGCGTGAGTAAACAGAAAATTCAACCTCCATATTCTGTTCGGTCACTCCGATTCCAACTGAGCTTAACGAACGCTTTGCAATGACTGTTGCGGCATCTGCAAGACCCGGTACGCCAATCTTTTTACCCTTGAGGTCTTCAATGCTCTTGATATCGCTGTCACCGGGAACAAGCAGCTTAATGCAGCCCGTGTGAATGCCGGTGGTAAATTTGATAGGAAGACCGTTTTCAATCGGCTGGAGCAGTTTGCCTACAAGACCCATACCTACGTCGACCTGGTTTGCGCCTATAGCCTCGGAAACATGCGCCGCATCAATAGTTACCTGCTCGATATCCAGTCCTTCTTCCTCAAAATATCCATTCTCAATAGCTATGTACATAGGTGCGGCACAGAGCGAAGGAGAGTAGATAAGACGCAGATGCGTCTTGTCGGAATCGTCTGAAGCATCCGATGCAACAGAAGAAGCCGAGTCTGAGGATTTTGATGTTGCGGAAGACGTTGTATCGGCGCCGGACCCGCCACAGGCAGAGAGTGAAAATACAAAAGCAGCTGCGAGAAGTCCGCTTGTTGCTCTAAGTAAAATATTGTTCTTTTTCATTGGTTTTCATCCTTTCAATGTATATCGTGAAATGAAGTTCAGCTTTTCATATAAGCTTAGATGTAGTAGCTCGGTTCCTTGATGGTGCCGCCGTAATGCAGTTTTCGCAGGATCTCTGCACGATAATGCAGAAAATCTTCGGAGCTTCGTGCTCTCGGGCGTGAGAGCTTTATATCAAGTATGCCGGTGATGCGACCGGGACGAGGTGTCATAACAACGACCTTATCGGAGAGATATACGGCTTCGTCTACGTCATGCGTTACCATGATGGCAGTCATTCCGGTTTCTTTCCAGATACGCAGTATTTCATCCTGCATGTTCATACGGGTAAAGGCATCAAGTGCTCCGAGCGGTTCATCAAGCAGCAGAACCTTGGGCTTTCCGACCAAAGCTCTTGCCAGAGAGGCACGCTGACACATTCCGCCGGAAAGCTGATGCGGATATGAGTGCTCGAAGCCTTTTAGACCGACCATATCGATAAATTCGCCTACACGATCTTTTTCCTGTTTGTAAATGCCGCGTGCACGCAGGCCGAATGCGATATTGTCATAAATAGACAACCATGGGAACAGAGTATGTTCCTGAAACATAAAACCACGGTCGGCACCAGGGGCTGTTATAGGAGTGCCGTCGAGGCTAAGACTGCCGCTGTCCATAGTAATAAGACCGGAAATCATACGAAGCAGCGTACTTTTGCCGCAGCCGGAAGGACCGATAAGAGATACAAACGATCCTGAGGGAATATCAAGCGTAACATTATCCAGTGCTGTGATGTGCTCTCCGTTAGGATTGACAAAATGTTTGGATACGTCTGAAATTGAAATATTTCCTACCATTTAATAACTCCTTTCTGCCATGAGAGAACGTGATCACGCAGCTTGAACAGCAGTGTTATAAGTATGAAGAAGCTTACTGCTATTATGATCAGTCCTGCATATACATTGGCATACGCCATCATTTCCTTCTGCCAGTTGATGTACCAGCCGATACCGTATTTGGCCCCGAGCATCTCGGCTGTAACAAGTGTGATGAATGATGCACAGGTACCGTTAAACAGACCGAGGAACATATGAGGCATGGCAGCAGGTATGCCGACCTTGGTAATTCGATAAAAGCTGTCTGCACCAAGCGTTGAGGATACCTCAAAGTATGAATTTGGGATGGAAGCAATACCGCTGCTTGTGAGTACCGTAGTCGGGAACCATACAGCCAGAGCTATAAGAAAGGCACTGGCAGATACGGCATTCGGGAAGGCAATGAGCACAAGAGGTATCCATGCTGTAGACGGAATCGGACCGAGCACTCGAACCAATGGCTGAACCCAGTATGCAAAGGTCTTGTTAAAACCTATGCCTATACCGGTAAGCATGCCGACTATCGCTCCGCCAAGCCAGCCTAGGATCAGCAGACGTGCTGAATATGCAAGACATTTTGCAAGGAATGCGCTGTCTTCAACCAGGACTCCGAACACACGGTCAAGTGATGGAAAGTACAGTACAGGAAGGATAGCAAATTTGGCTGTCAGCAGGTTAATGATATTAAGCACCAACACGGCACCGGCATAGAATAATGCACTGTATGAAAGCTTATCGCGTACCTTTTTATCGCTGAAGGATATAAGCAGAGCAGCAGCATATACGGCTAAAGCTATGAGCAGCGCCCATGTAAAGTAGGAATGTGCTGCGACAGGATGCTGCTCGGAATCAGGCAGCAGGGTATCGCAGGCAAGCGCTGCCAGAATAGAGAGGATCGGCAGTGATTTGATAAAATGCTTCACTAGAGAGAACTCCTTTCGACAAAAAAAGGCGGAAAGCATATGCTCTCCGCCAAACCGGTTTATGCGCATTATACGCATACTCGCCGGGCTACCTTGGAACGCATACACGGGTATAAATGTAGGTACATATACATACACATACAGCAATGATTCATACAGTACATTCGTCTCATGTCGGTTCCTCCTTTTAAAACATACAAATCCTATCGGATTAAAGTGATTGCAAGTATAATTATCAATACCTATCTTGTCAATAGGAGTACTATGTGTTTCTGCAAAAAAGCAGAATGAATGAAGATGGATTCTGATCAAGTTTTTTAATTAAGAAAAGCCATGGGCTGTCTACAGTGAACGAAATACTTTACGTGAAAAGAAAAATGCATTATCTTTATACTGTGTGGTATGAGGCTGTTGATATACAGACCTTACGTAAAATAGGGGAGGAAATAAATATATGTCAGATTACAAGATGGGAACAAAGTGTGTACAGGGCGGTTATCAGCCCGGCAACGGAGAACCGAGACAGATACCGATCATCCAGAGCACGACCTTCAAATATGCAACAAGTGAGGATATGGGCAAGCTTTTTGATCTTGAAGCTTCCGGATATTTTTACACAAGATTGCAGAACCCTACCAATGATATGGTAGCTGCCAAGATATGTGATATGGAGGGCGGAAGTGCAGCAATGCTCACATCTTCGGGTCAGGCTGCTTCCTTCTATGCGGTATTCAACATAGCAAGCTGCGGAGATCATGTGGTTTCTTCAAGCACTATCTACGGAGGTACCTACAATCTTTTTGCTGTTACAATGAAGAAAATGGGTATTGATTTTACTTTTGTGGATCCGGATTGCAGCGAGGAAGAACTCAATGCAGCATTTAAGCCTAACACCAAGGCAGTGTTCGGAGAGACTATTGCAAACCCGGCACTTACAGTGCTTGACATCAAAAAATTTGCAGATGCCGCACATGCACACGGAGTTCCGCTTATTATAGACAATACATTTGCAACTCCGGTCAACTGCAGACCTTTCGAATTCGGAGCAGATATAGTTACTCATTCAACTACCAAGTATATGGACGGACACGGAGCAGGTGTCGGCGGATGTATAGTAGATCACGGTGTATTTGACTGGATGGCATATGCAGATAAATTCCCGGGACTTACAACACCGGATGAGAGCTATCACGGAATAACCTATGCTGAGAAATTCGGACTCGGCGGAGCATTTATAACAAAATGTACGGCACAGCTTATGCGTGACTTTGGCTCCATACAGTCACCTCAGAATGCATTTATACTTAATCTCGGACTTGAGTCACTGCATGTAAGAGTCAAGAAGCACTGTGAGAACGGACTTGCGGTTGCTAAGTTCCTTAAGGCACATGATAAGGTGAATTCGGTCAATTATCCGGGACTTGAGGGAGATAAGTATTACGAGCTTGCAAAGCGTGAGATGCCTGACGGAACCTGCGGAGTTGTATCCTTCAGGATTAAGGGTGGAAGAAAGGCAGCCGAGGAGTTTATGAAGCACATGAAGTTAGGTGCTATCGAGACTCATGTAGCAGATGCACGCACCTGCTGTCTGCACCCGGCAAGCGCAACCCACAGACAGATGAATGATGCAGAGCTTGAGGCATGCGGAGTATATCCGGATCTCATCAGATATTCCTGCGGACTCGAGGATGCAGAAGATCTGATCGCCGATATCTCACAGGCACTCGACGCTGTAAATGTATAAAAATCCGGCACATAAAAAACAGCACAGCTACAGACTGCTTGCAGATCTGTATGCTGTGCTGTTTTTTATGTGGACAAGGCCTGAAAGGCCTAAGGACGCACATATCGAGGAATTGCGAAGCAATTTGGAGATATGCGTGCCGGATGTGTGCACGGACAAGGCCTGAAAGGCCTAAGGACGCACGCATATTTTCTTTTTTAGTTGCTTCCGAAAAATGTTGTAGGAGCACCGTACAGATTGTACGGAGTCACCTGATATACATAATAGTTCAGCCAATTGGTATAGATATTATTGGCATGAGCTCTCCAGCTTAAGAGCGGCTTATTGGCAGGATCATCACCCGGATAATAATGCTCCGGAATATGTATAGGCAGACCCTTTGCAAGATCACGCTTATACTCCTTATCGAGAGTCATACGGTCATACTCCGGATGCCCCATCATATACAGCTCTCTGCCCTCATTTGCCATGACAAGGAAGAGCCCCGCTTCATCGGATTCGGCAAGTATAGTAAGTCTCTTATCGGCACGAACCTTTTCTATCGGAACGTCGGTATGTCTTGAGTGTGGCATAAGGAATTCATCATCAAAGCCTCTTACTATAGGAACCTTTCGGTTCATGACCTTGTGATTATATACACCGAAAAGCTTTTCATCCAGAAGATACTTATTTATACCATAGTGATGATAGAGACCGGCCTGAGCTCCCCAGCAAAGGTGAAGGGTACTTGTTACATGAGTCTTGGTCCAGTCCATGATCTCAACCATTTCCGGCCAGAAATCGACTTCCTCAAACTCCATCAGCTCTATCGGAGCACCTGTAATAATAAAACCGTCGAAACGCTGATCCTTGATTTCTTCAAAGGTCTCATAGAATCTGTTCAGATGGTTTGCCGAGGTATTCTTGGATATATGTGAAGACACGGCAACAAAGGTGACATCAACCTGCAGAGGTGTGTTTGAAAGCGAACGGAGTATATCAAGCTCGGTAGCCTCCTTGAGCGGCATAAGATTGAGCAGACCTATCTTAAGCGGTCTTATGTCCTGATGAGTAGCTCTGGTCTCATCCATTACAAATATGTTTTCTCTCTCAAGTATTTCCTTGGCAGGAAGATCGTTTTGCACACGTATCGGCATATTTTATTTATCCCCTTTATAAGTCTTTGGCAAAGCCTGCAATTAGATATATTATATTGGCAATCGGCGAGTCTTTCAAGAAGCGATTTGGAGCCTGAGAATACATGAAAAGCTCAGTCTTTTTTGTTAGGCGATACTGTGGTATTATGATAAAATTAGTTGAAAAAGGATAGAGCGTATCGGGAAAATGTTACAATTTACAAGCAGAAACCGATGCGAGACAAGGAGTTAAAATGAAGACTATAGATAAGCTTGGATTATGCGGAGTAATACCGGTTGCAGTGATCGAAGACAGTAAGGACGCAGTCCCTGCAGCCAAGGCTTTGCTTGCAGGCGGTATCGATGTAATGGAGATAACCTTCCGTACGGCAGCAGCACAGGATTCCATAGCGGCTGTTGCGGCTGAGTGTCCGGAGATGACAGTCGGAGCAGGCACTGTGCTCAATCTTGAACAGTGCAAAAAGGCACTTGAGGCAGGAGCCAAATTTATAGTAAGCCCGGGCTTTGACAAAGCAGTCGTGGAATACTGCACAGAGCATGATATAGCTGTGATCCCCGGATGCGTTACGCCTACCGAGATCATGCAGGCACTTGCATGCGGAATAAATACGGTAAAGTATTTTCCTGCAAATGCATACGGCGGACTTAGTGCTATGAAGGCTCTTCAGTCGGCATTCCGCGGAGTGAAGTTTGTACCTACAGGCGGAGTAAATGCAGATAATCTTTCTGAGTATATGAGTGCGTCTACCGTGATCCATGCTGTAGGAGGAAGCTGGCTCTGTACTTCTGCCGATATTGCGGCACATAATTTCGATAAGATAACAGAACTGGCAAAGGCAGCGAGAGCAACGGCACTGGGATTTGAGATAGCTCATATAGGCGTAAATACAGAGGGACCGGAGCAGTCGCTTGATGTTGCAGGCAAGCTCAACGATGCCTTTGGATTCAAGGTACGTGCCGGAGTAAGCTCCAACTTTGCAAGTGAGTCGATCGAGGTTATGAGATCCATGTATCTCGGCAAGAACGGACATATGGCTGTACGCACAAATTACATACCGAGAGCAATAGAGGAGCTTAAGGCTAAGGGCTATGAGGTTGACGAAACAACAGCCAAGTTCAAGAATGACAGAATGACAGCAGTATATCTTAAGGATGAATTCGGAGGATTTGCGGTACATTTGCTGCAGAAATAAAGGAGTACCTCTATGAAATATTTAACATTCGGGGAAATAATGATGAGGCTCAAGAGTCCCGGTCTTGAGCGTTTGTTCCAGTCACCGAGTCTTGAGGCAACTTTCGGAGGCGGTGAAGCAAATGTAGCGGTTTCGCTTGCAAATTACGGACTCGATGTAGGATATGTAACATTTTTGCCAAAGCATGCCATTGCCGATGCATGCATCAGAGAGCTGAGGGGCTTCGGAGTCGATACTTCGCGCATCATCAGGACAGATAAGGGCCGTATGGGCATTTATTTCCTTGAGGGAGGCACCAATCAGCTGGCTTCAAAGGTAATATATGACAGAGCCGGATCATCTATCGCAATAGCAGATCCGGACAGTATGGACTGGGAGCATGTATTTGACGGAGTTGAGTGGTTTCATATTACAGGTATCACACCTGCTATATCCGAGAGTGCCATGAGACTCAGCCTTGACAGCGTAAGAGAGGCCAAGGCACGCGGCATCACTGTTTCATGCGATCTTAATTTCCGTAAGAATCTCTGGCGTTACGGCAAGACAGCACCCGAGGTAATGACAGAGCTTATGAAGTATGTGGATGTGGCTGTCGCAAATGAAGAGGATGTACAGAAATCATTAGGCATAAATACAGATATAAACATAGCATGCGAAAAGTTAGATGATAACAAATACAAGGATCTGAGTAATCGTGTGCTTGAAGCATATCCGGATCTTAAGATGATAGCTATTACCATGAGGGAAAGTCACAGCGCCGATTGGAACAGCTGGTCGGGATGCTTAAATGACAGAGAGACATTTTACGTATCAAAGAAGTATGAGATACGTGATATATTCGATCGTGTAGGCGGCGGAGACAGCTTTGCGGCAGGACTTATATACGGACTTCAGGCATATGGGGACAAGCAGCAGGCACTTGAATTTGCGGTAGCGGCATCATGTCTCAAGCACAGTATATCGGGAGATTATAACAGAGTCGGAATAGCTGATGTTGAGAAGCTGATGGGCGGCGATGTGACGGGAAGGATACTAAGATAAGTGGAAAACAGCAAGATCCAACAAGAAATAGGCAATATAGTAGACGAGATACTCGATGACTACAAACAGGGCAGAGATGTTGACAGAGTAACTGATTTCAATCAGCCCGATCAGGAGGTGATAGTTGAGATCACCAAGAAGCTCCAGAGGATATTGTTTCCGGGATTTTTCAGGGAGAAGGTATACAAGATATACAATATAGGAAACAGCCTTGCTGCACTCACCGAGGATGTGGTCTACAATCTTCATAAGCAGATAACAAGGGCGCTCAAATATGACGAGACATATGCCGGACATAGTTTTGAGGAACTTAATGATCATGCGGAGGAGATAACGCTCAGCTTTCTCAAGACCATACCTAAGATCAGAGCCCTACTTGATACGGATCTGAGCGCAGGCTTTGACGGAGACCCGGCAGCAACATGCAAGGATGAGATAATATATGCATATCCGGGTATCAGGGCCATATCCATATATCGTATGGCACACGAGCTCTATCTGCTCAAGGTGCCGATCATCCCGCGTATAATGACGGAGTATGCACACAGCACTACCGGAATAGATATTCATCCCGGGGCAACCATAGGACGTTATTTCTTCATTGACCACGGCACAGGCATAGTAGTAGGAGAAACCTGTCTGATAGGCGATAATGTCAAGCTCTATCAGGGAGTTACTCTGGGAGCGCTCTCAACCAGAGGCGGTCAGAGTCTACGCAATAAGCGCAGACATCCGACTATAGAGGATAATGTGACTATTTATTCGGGAGCATCCATACTCGGAGGAGATACCGTAGTGGGGCATGATTCGGTAATAGGAGGTAATACCTTCATAACCGAATCTGTCAAGCCGGGATCGAGAGTTGCAGCCAAGGCTCAGGAGCTTGTATACAGCTCTTCGGGTGTAGCCGAGACCAATGAGAGAGTAGACAGCAACTGGATGGAGGATGAAAGCGCCTGGTGGGGCGCAAATATCTAAGCATAAGGCTTGTGGCTGACAGATCTGCCTATATGACAGCTTGACTGTATACAGCCGTGATTTTGGCTGCATTAAGACAATAAAAGACAGACCGTAAGACACCGATTATGATGGTAAGCTCAATTGTCAGACAAAAATCTGACGATTGGGAGTTTAAGTTCATTATTCGGCGCCTTTCGGTCTGTTTTCTTTTGTTGCTGTATTAGAAAATTTACAATGTTAAAAGTGAATTTTGAATTATTTATTTTACCATCAGGTTTTCGGATTTCATCTGAGCCGCAGTTTCTTTGGCAATACGGATGAATTCCTTAACTGCAGGGGCAGCATGCTTGGCAGACTTGATGCATATGCCTAAGTTACGGCCGTAATCTCCTCCGAGGTCTCTTGCAATAACATTGGACGGAAGCTGATTTACCTGCAGACTGCTTATAACCGATATACCGAGATCATGGGATACCATGGATATAGCACAGGTATCGCTTGCAGGGTAATACTTGATATTGGGGGTAAACGGCGCTTCCTGCTGTATGGAGGAAATTATGTCATCAAAGCCCGGAACAGGCATGATGAAATCACAGCCGTTAAGCATGTGAGGAACAAGCTGTTCGTGTTTTGAAAGAGGATGATCCTTACACATTATTACACGAGCCTGATCTCTGAACAAAGGAATAAAGGTGTATCCCCTTGGTATATGTTCGCTCATAAACCCTATATCAATGATTCCGCGAGTCAGATGATCCTCAAAAGCTCCGGCCTCAACTTCATACAGATGAAAATGAATCTTGGAGTAAACATTTGAAAATGCTCTGACCGCACGTGGAATAAATTCGGCCATAAGGGAGCAATAAGCCCCCAGTTTAATATCACCCTCCATGATTCCGTTGATGGAGGAGACTGTCTCCTGCAATTCTTCTTCCTTCTTAATTATCTGATAACAATAGCCCAGTATCTGTTTGCCGTTCTCGGTAGGAACTATACGATCCTTGTTACGGACGAGCAAAGGAAAACCCATATCGGCTTCAAGAGAATCTATCATATGGCTCACTCCGGGCTGTGAATAACCTAATTGTATAGCAGCTTTTGTAAGACTGCCTGCTTCAACGACCTGAATGAATGCTCTGTACTTCGAAATACTCATAAAAATCACCTGTTAAATCAGAAATCACTCTTCATATGTTATATAAAATAACATTGAATATAAGCTAAGTCAAAGTATCAGAATATGGCAAATATACCAAAAAACGCACCTTGTTTTTGACATGTTATGATCGAAAAAATACTTAAAAACAATAATTTCAACATATTACAACGAAAAAAACATTCAATATCAGAATAAACATAATAAGTAAATGTTTGCATCATTGCGTATGAAAATGGCTTAAAACAAGGAATTTGTTCGTTATTAATTTAACCGATGCCGTAATTCTGTTTTGGAATGATGATGATAGGTGTTAGCGATTTTACATTAAAGAAGCATTCATGTACGATATAGACAAGAAACAAAACCGACAAGACAGATAATAACGGCAATGTGCACAAAACTATTTGAAGATGTGCATAATGGGAGGGGTAATCCATAAGCTTATAATGATCTTGAAGGCAAGTATCTTAAAATGCGATCGCAAAACTATATAAGCAGACTTAAACATGCTTAGCTGAGTTAAGTCAATCGTAAAGGAAAAGGAGGGTTTTATGAGCAGTAATCAGATACAGGATTCAAATAGTTTCGGCAGCAGATTCGGAGCATTAATGTCTATGACAGGCATGTGTGTCGGCATGGGAAGTGTCTGGAGATTTCCGTATATGGTCGGTCAGTACGGAGGCGGATCATTCATAGTAGCATTCATAGTCTGTATGATGATCATAGTTCTTCCGCTTGCAATTATTGAATGCGGTACAGGTAAGGGACATGCCAAGGGTACCATAGGAGTAATGACGGATATTTTCAAGAACGGGCCGATAGGAAAGCTAGTCGGAGCGGTATTTGCACTTGGTTACTACTCAATGAACTTTTTCTATTATGTAGTACTTACAGCAAGTGTTTATTTCATCTATTCAAGTGCTACAAGTGAATGGACAAGGGTCGAACCGCATCATATCTATTCAAATTTCGAACAGCACAAGATAATTGTTGCGCTGATCTCGGTGATACTGGTCATTGCTACAATTTACACACTTATTAAGGGTGTTTCCGACGGAATAGAGAAGCTCAGTAAGATCATGATCCCAATGATGTTCCTGTTCTTTATAGTGGTTATTTTCTTCGGAGTGTTCTTTATAGACGGTATTCAGAGCGGATATAACTGGTATCTGCAGCCGAGTCTCAAAGCACTTGCAAACCCTGAGATATGGATAGCAGCACTGGGACAGGCACTTTTCTCAATCGGTGTCGGACCGGGATGTGTACTTATCTACGGAAGCCATCTTAAGAAGACAAGCGATGTAACCTTAAACATGACAACTGTATGCCTTCTTACCTGTTCGGTCGGAATCATTGTAGGAATGGCTATGATACCGGCATGTATCGCAATGGGACTTGATCCTGAGTCGGGATCTATGCTTATCTTCGTTATTATACCGACTCTGCTGTCAAAGATTCCTTTTGGAAATGTTATAGGAGTTCTGCTCTTTGTAGCTATATTCTTTGCAGGATTTTCAACAGCCATAGCCCAGTCGGAGATAGCTGTATCGACATTTGCAACCGATCTTAAGTGGGGACGTAAGAAAGCAGGTTATATATTCGGAGCAATCAATATACTGGCGGCAATTGCAGCCGTATACAGCGTCGCATGGTATGACTTCTGGAATAATTTCTCAGGAAATTATCTGTTCATTATATCTGCGGGAATAGGAGCGATAGCTTACATTTATCTGCAGAAGATGGAATATGTAAGACACAAGTTCCTTAATGCAAGCAGTGATATAAGAGTAGGAAAATGGTTCAGCAAATATGCAATGTTCATTGCGGCTCCGTTGATGATCATAGTTATGATCAATTCACTCGTACCTTTGTACAGAGCAGCGGAAGTATCCTATGCCAAGGAATTTGTCGAGGAAGTAATGACAAAGCCTACGATCATAACTTTGGTACTTATCATCATTTTTGTATTCGGAAGCACATGCCTGCTGCTTTGGAAGTGTATTACAACCAAGGAACGTACCATGGAGGATATCCTGAGCTATGAACGTGAGCATGGTGTGGCTGATGAATAAATTACATTTATATAACATCCTATAAAAGAAAGAAACAGAAAAGCGGATAATCTAAAATAATCCACCTAAAAATAAAAAAAACAAACTCGCAAGGCAGCCTTTTAATACAAAAAAGAAGGCTGCCGGGCGACAGCACACTCAAAAATACGGCAATTAAGGCGATTTCAGTCATTAAGAAGCCGAAAACAGTATGTATATAACTTGTGGCGAAAGGAGACCTAAGAGCATGAGGATTGATAAACATCCGGTACTCGGAGAGGACAAAAGCACAGAGTGGGTGACCATCACGGTAGACGGAAAGCCTATCAAGGCAAAGAAGGGTGAGATGATACTGGCGGCACTCCATGCGGAAGACATAATAGTGAATAGGTATACGGCAAAGAAGCATGAGCCGAGAGGAATATTCTGCGGAATAGGGCAGTGTACAGACTGCATGATGGTAGTAAACGGAATACCGAATATAAGAACATGTATCACACCGGTAGAGGACGGAATGACGGTAGAAACACAGGACGGACTCGGAACATGGAGGGGTGAGCAATGAAAAAAACAGAAGTATTGGTAATAGGCGGGGGACCTGCAGGTCTTTCGGCAGCGATAGCAGCAGCAAAAGCCGGTGCACAGGTATTGCTGGTAGAGTCAAATGAGAAAGCAGGAGGTCAGCTTGCAAAGCAGACACACAAGTTCTTCGGATCAAAGGAACACAGAGCCGGAATACGAGGAATCACCATAGCAGAGGATCTTATCAAAGAGTGTAAGGAACTCGGAGTGGAGATGATGTTTGACTCACTTGTTGCAGGAATATACGCAGAGAAGACTGTGGCGATAGATGTCAAGGAAAGTCTGACCGAGCATAAATTCATCAGAGTACAGGCAGAGAAGATAATCATAGCGACCGGAGCAAGCGAGAATGCGGTCAGATTCAAGGGATGGACCTTACCGGGAGTAATGGGAGCCGGAGCGATACAGACCATGTGCAACATGCACAGAGTGGTGCCGGGCAAAAAGCTCCTCATGATCGGATCCGGTTCCGTAGGACTTATCGTATGTTATCAGCTGATGCAGGCAGGAGTGCAGATACAGGGAATCGTAGAGGCACTTCCGAGGCTCAACGGATATGCGGTGCATGCAAGCAAGCTCACAAGAGAGGGCGTGCATCTGTATACAGGATATACGGTAGTAGAGGCAAAAGGAACGGATCATGTGACAAGCGCAGTGATAGCGAAGGTCAATCCGGACTGGAGTATAGTTCCGGGCTCAGAGATAGAGATAGAGTGCGACATCATAGCAATGGGCGTAGGACTTAAGCCGCTTACAGGCATGGCATACATGGGAAAATGTGACATGGTATTCGATAAGGCACTGGGCGGATGGGCACCGAGCCATAACAGAGGCATGGAGTCAACGACAGAGGGCATATATGTAGCGGGAGATACTACAGGACTCGAGGAAGCAAGTACAGCTATAGAAGAGGGAAATATAGCGGGAACGGCAGCGGCGAAGGCACTGGGCAAGATCGAAGCGGATAAGGCCGATAAGCTTATAGAGGAAGGCTGGAAGAGACTGGACAGACTGAGATCAGGCTTTAAGAGCGAAGAAAGAGTAGCTGCAAAGCATATGCAGCTTTCAAGATACGAGGAAGTAAAGAAGGGAGAGTAAGGATATGGGATACATGGAATGCGGAATCATATCTAAGAGAGAACTCGAGGAGATAGGTCACTATCCGAGTGAAGAGAGAATGAAGCAGGGACCTGTAGCAGTATGTGAATGCTTACAGAAGATACCGTGTAATCCGTGTGAGTCGTCATGTCCTTTTCATGCGATCCATATAGGAGAGGATATCTCACAGCTTCCGGAACTGGATGTAACAAAGTGTGTAGGCTGCGGAAACTGTCAGACACATTGTTCGGGACTTGCGATATTCGTACTTGATAAGTCATATTCGGAAACAGTGGGAAGCGTGGCATTTCCATATGAATATCTGTACAGCTTTGAGGTAGGAGATAAGGTCAAGGCAGCAAACCGAGCAGGAGAGAATGTCTGTGAAGGAACAGTCAAGAAGATAGTACTTACTGCAAAGTCTGATGCGACACCGATAGTAACACTTGAGGTACCGATCGAATATGTAGATGAAGTAAGAAGTATCTATCGAGAGAGAAGCTGAAGATAAGGCGGAGGACAAAAAGATGGAAGAAAGACTTAATGATGATGTATTGGTCTGCCGCTGTGAGGAGATAACCGCAGGAGAGATAAGGCAGGCGATAAGAGAAGGGGCAAGAGATGTGACCCAGATAAAGCTCAGAACAAGAGCCGGAATGGGCTTATGCCAGGGCAGGACCTGTGAGTTTTTGGTACAGCAGATCTTAAGCCAGGAACTCGGAGTAGGAAGAGAAGAGACGGGATACTCCACACCGAGAACACCGCAGAGACCTATAACATTCGGAACATTGGGAGGTGACGGCTTTGATGACTAATACTAACAAAATATATGATGTTGCCGTTATCGGAGCAGGCGTTATCGGCACCAGTATAGCTTATCACCTTGTAAAGGAAGGTTTAAGTGTAGCACTCATAGAGAAGAAGGACGTTGCCAGAGGCACCTCAAGTCACTGCGATGCCGCGGCACTTATCGTAGATAAGATGCCGGGAGCCGATGCGGCATTGGGATATGCAAGTATCCAGCGTTTCCTTGAGTTAAGAGAGGAACTGTCATATGACTTTGAACTTCACCAGAGAGGAAGCATGTATGTCTGTGAGTCAGATCAGGAGATGGAGATAGCGACAAACTATGCAAAGAGCATGGTCGCAGACGGATATAAGATCGATTCTCTGGATCCTAAGCAGCTCAAAGAGATGGAGCCTTTCATAGCAGATGATCTTAAGGGAGGAATATTCAGCCCGGAGTGCTGCGGACTTAATCCTTTTAAGCTTTGCTTCGCATTCGTGGATCAGGTAAAAGGAAGAGGATTGGATCTGTATTCGCATACTAATGTTCAGGGAATCAGATTGGGCGACAAGCATGAGATACAGGGTGTTGAGACAGATAAGGGTTTCATTGCCTGCAATAAGCTTATAAATGCCTGTGGAGTATGGTCTCCGGAGATCGGCAGGATGGTAGGAGTAGAGATACCGGTAGAGCCTAGAAAGGGAGTTATATTGATCTCCGCTCCGGGATTTCCGATATGCCATCAGAAGATACAGGAATTCGGATACATGGTATCAAAGTTTGATGACATCAACTGTGAACGTGATCCGGACGTTGAGAAGTATAATGTTGCATTTACAATCGAACCTTCGGAAGGAAATAACGTACTTATCGGATCAAGCAGAAACTTTGCGGGCTACGATATCAGCACAGAGATAGAGATCATTCATACCATCGCAAAGAGAGCCTGCAGATTCTTCCCGATACTTAAAGAAGTTAACTGCATACGTTCTTATGCAGGTGTACGTCCGTTTATTCCGGAGCATCTTCCTCTCATAACAGAGGTCGAGAGGGTGCCGGGCTTCTATATAGCAGCAGGACATGAGGGAGACGGAATATCAATGGCGCCTATGACAGGACGATTGATGTCAGAACTTATCACAGGCAAGAAGCCGCATATGGATCTTACGCCGTTCAGTTACAAGCGCTACGACAAATAATAGGCAGAAAGGAATAAAAATGAGCTATAAAAAGGATCATATCAAGGGATTATATGTACCGTTGGTAACACCGTTTAATGCAGACGAGAGCATAGATTACGAAGGCTACAAGAAGGTAATAGACTATGTTATCGAAAACGGAATGGACGGAGTACTCGTAGGAGGAACAACCGGAGAGTACCATATGATGAGTGTAGAAGAGAGAAAAGAACTCATCAAAAAGGGCTGTGAGATAGTAGCAGGCAGAGTACCTGTAGTAGCCGGAACAGGTATGGCGACCGCAAAGGCAACAAGAGAGATGAACGATTATGCCGCAGAATGCGGAGCAAA
>CAKRTC010000035.1 GCA_934402055.1 uncultured Lachnospiraceae bacterium
TGCTTGGTAAAGCCGTCAATAATAGTAGACAGATAAGCAAAAGTGTCGTTATAAGGAAGGTAAGTAATATCTGTAAGCAGAATCATTCTCGGTCCGTGTTGTTCAAATTCTCTCTTGACCAGATTGTCTGCATAATTACTGGTTTTTAATGCTGCAGCCATTCTCCGGTATGGATTTGCTTTGCTGATCTGGCAAAGTAACCCATACTTATGCATAAGTCTGTGAATTTTCTTCGGATTCATTACTATCTGCGGATTACGGTGTAACAGATACATGTGGATTCCACGTACTCCTTTATCGTATCCGCGATGTTTAAACGCTTCAAGTACAAGTTCAAAATCAGCCCGATCTTTCTCCTCCTTCTCTCTACGAACGTCTTCTGAACGAATCCATTTATAATAACCTGATCGTGAAACACCGGCGGTTTGACATAAATCGTTTAGATCCAGGATGTTACCTTGAGTGGACATGATTTCATGAATTAATTCAAAACGCTTGCTTTTATCAACCATCACTTTTCATCCTCCTTGGAAGGAAGTGGCATCAGTGCATATAGTTTTTTTAAAAGGCAACTTCTTGCCTGAGGTAAAGTAGTTCAGTTTCCATTGCGCGAATAGCATCTGAAGACTGCATCTTAGAATACTCTACATCCATAGGAGGTCGTTGAAACTTTACAGTACGTACCTGAGATTCCTTTCTTTGATCATCAGTCAAATATACTTTTCTTAGATTATATACGAAACCATCTATTCGCTTTTCGCCTAGCATCGAAGGATCATAGCCCAACGTACGAAATATGTCTCTAACCGTCATATCCGTTAGATAGAGTCTCCAGAAGTCATCTTTAAAATCTGATGTGAACTTAATGACAGAAGGAGACACCTTCTTCGTATATCGATTCTGTTCTAAGATTTTAATTTGCTCTGGTGTAAATGAGTTCTTCATAATAATAGCCTCCAAGGATAATTTAATTGTATCAAATGATCCTTAGAGGCTGTATCTACTTAATGGGATATCTCCAAAAATACTGTTTACTTTACTGGATTTACCCTAAAAATCTGTCTACTCTGCAGGGTACACTTTAGACACCCTATACTAGGAATAGCTTTATTTCAAACTTTTCTGGGTAATGGAAAGTATTTTCCGGATGATAAATCCTCATACTTTGCTTCATGAAATCTTTGGAGATTTCAAATGTTCCTCAAAAACAACCGGCATCTTTTACTGACGTGACTCGGCGATAGCTGCCTGTGCTGCCGCGAGCCTTGCTATAGGAACACGGAACGGACTGCAGGATACATAATCAAGTCCTACCTTATGGAAGAACTCAACAGACGAAGGATCTCCTCCGTGCTCTCCGCATATACCGAGATGAAGTTCCGGATTAGCCTTGCGTCCGAGCTCACAAGCCATCTTTACAAGCTTGCCTACTCCGACCTGATCAAGTCTGGCAAAAGGATCATTCTCATAGATCTTCTTGTCATAATAAGCTCCAAGGAACTTGCCCGCATCATCACGGCTGAAGCCGAAGGTCATCTGCGTTAGATCGTTTGTTCCGAAGGAGAAGAATGCCGCTTCCTTGGCAATATCGTCCGCAGTAAGTGCGGCTCTCGGTATCTCGATCATTGTTCCTACCAGATACTTAAGCTCTACTCCCGACTCTGCTATAATCTCATCTGCGGTCTTGACAACTATATCCTTGACATACTTAAGCTCCTTGACCTCGCCTACAAGCGGTATCATGATCTCGGGAACCATATTCCAGCCCTTACGCTTATTGACTGCGATTGCAGCCTTGATTATCGCCTTGGTCTGCATAACTGCTATCTCCGGATAAGTAACATCCAGACGGCAGCCTCTGTGTCCCATCATAGGGTTGAACTCATGGAGCGATGCTATGATGTTCTTGATATGCTCCACGCTCTTGCCCTGAGCCTTGGCAAGCGCTTCTATATCTGCTTCCTCTGTAGGCAGGAACTCATGAAGCGGCGGATCCAGGAAACGGATGGTTACCGGAGTTCCCTCCATAGCCTCATAGATGCCCTCAAAGTCTGCCTGCTGCATAAGCTCTATCTTTGAGAGTGCATTGACTCTGTCCTCAACATTATCCGAACATATCATCTCTCTGAAGGCACCTATACGATCCGAATCAAAGAACATATGCTCTGTACGGCAAAGTCCTATACCCTCTGCTCCGAGGTTTCTTGCATTCTTGGCATCTCTCGGGGTATCCGCATTGGTACGTACCTTAAGTCTCCTGAACTCATCTGCCCAGCCCATGATACGCCCGAAGGTTCCGGTTATGGATGCATCCACAGTAGGAATAATGCCGTCATAGATATTGCCGGTAGAACCGTCAAGTGAGATACAGTCTCCCTCATGATAAGTCTTGCCTGCCAATACAAACTTTTTATTTTCCTCATCCATTGCAATATCCGAGCATCCGGATACGCAACAGGTACCCATACCTCTTGCAACAACTGCCGCATGGCTGGTCATGCCGCCTCTGACGGTAAGTATACCCTGAGCAGCCTTCATGCCCTCTATATCCTCAGGGGAGGTCTCAAGTCTGACAAGCACTACCTTCTCGCCGTTTGCCTTCCATGCCTTGGCATCCTCTGCCGTAAATACTATCTTTCCGCAGGCAGCTCCCGGTGAAGCTGCAAGAGCCTTGGCTATAGGTTTTGCTTCCTTAAGTGCCTTAGGATCAAACTGCGGATGAAGCAGTGTATCGAGATTACGCGGCTCTATCATGGCAACGGCTTCCTGCTTTGTGCGGAGACCTTCATCTACAAGATCACAAGCTATCTGTAAGGCAGCCTGTGCCGTGCGCTTGCCGTTACGTGTCTGGAGCATATAGAGCTTGCCATTTTCTACCGTAAACTCCATATCCTGCATATCACGGTAATGCCTCTCAAGTCTGTCGCAAACCTCGGTGAATTCCTTGAATGCTGCCGGGAATTTCTGCTCCATCTCTGCTATCGGCATAGGAGTGCGTACTCCCGCAACCACATCCTCACCCTGAGCATTTGTAAGAAACTCTCCCATGAGCTTCTTTTCTCCGGTTGCCGGATCTCTTGTAAATGCAACTCCGGTTCCGGAATTCTCATTGAGGTTTCCGAATACCATAGGCATTACATTGACAGCTGTTCCCCATGAATACGGAATATCATTGTCTCTGCGGTATACATTGGCTCTCGGGTTATCCCATGAACGGAATACCGCCTTGACAGCCTCCTGAAGCTGTACCACCGGATCCGACGGGAAGTCTGATCCTACCTGCGCCTTGTACTCAGCCTTGAACTCTTCGGCAAGCTCCTTAAGGTCTGCCGCCGTAAGCTCAACATCGTACTTGACTCCCTTTTCTTCCTTCATCTTATCGATGAGCTGCTCAAAATATTTCTTTCCGACCTCCATTACGACATCGGAGAACATCTGAATAAATCTGCGGTAGGAATCATATACAAAGCGCTCAAACTTCGGATCCGGGTTGCCCTTGATCATGGTCTCCGCAACCTCATCATTCAAACCGAGATTAAGTATGGTATCCATCATGCCCGGCATTGACGCACGTGCACCGGAACGAACGGAAACAAGCAGCGGATTCTTACTGTCTCCGAATTTCTTGCCGTTGATCTCCTCCATCTTTCTGACGTTGGACATGATCTCCTGCATGATCTCATCACTGATCTGCTTTCCGTCCTCGTAATACCTGGTGCAGGCTTCCGTTGAGATCGTAAATCCCTGCGGCACCGGCAGACCGAGTCTTGTCATCTCTGCAAGATTGGCTCCCTTTCCGCCGAGCAGCTCTCTCATTTCAGCATTGCCTTCACTGAATAAGTAAACATACTTCTTCATATGTAAATTCCTTTCCTAAGCTCTGTCGCTTATTTACTGCAAGCTCCGCTCTTTACTGTCTGACAAAACCGGCATTCTTATTGAGCAGCTTTTATTAATTAAATTTTAACATAGCTTGAGGATAAAATAAACATAAAGCAATAGACCGTAATTGTTTTTATTGTATAAAATGCCGAAACCAAATATAGTATAAGGAAAATATCCGCTATATTTAGTATGATCGAATTGCTTACGGACACGTTAGATAATATAATCGTTATGCGGAAAATGCCCGTGAAAGAAAGGAAACATTTTTATGGATAAGAAGGTTCGCTATAACTATCCCTGCATGAGACGTGACATTCAGGACGAATATCTTGCAGCAATGCTTGTCGGCACAAGCGGAGATACTCCCGATCTCATGGAGATACAGATGACTGCAAATGAAGCTCTCCCGGAGATTGCCGAAAGACTTGGTCTCGATCTTGCCGATTACATTATAGATGAAGAGGAATTTGAGAAAGAGTCCGAAAAATACCGTAACTCGCAGTACAGAAAGTGATGCTGAATGGAAATTAAACCGGTAGCACATATTTATACAGATTTCAGGACAAAATTTGGGGTTCCGAGGCAGAGCGGAGTTGCGGAGGAATTAAAGGGTACCATAGTATTCGAGCCGTATTACCGTGACCCTGAGGCCGTCAAGGGACTCGACGGCTTCAGCCATATATGGGTACTTTGGGATTTTTCCCAGGCTCACCGCAAGGAATGGAGCGCTACCGCCTGTCCTCCGAGACTCGGCGGCAAGGTCCACATGGGTATCTGGGCCACACGTTCACCCTTCCGTCCAAACAATATCGGGCTCTCCTCACTCAGACTGGACAGCATAGAGTTTAGTGACAAAGGTCCCATACTCCATGTATCAGGCATAGACATGACGGACGGCACACCTATATATGACATCAAGCCTTATATCAGATACGATTGCCACCCGGATGCAGTTGACGGCTATGTTGCCGAAACAGATAAGCACAGGCTTGAGGTTCATGATCCCAACGGACTTATAGAAGCGCTTAGCATAAGTTCCGACAAAAAAAGCGGCCTTTACGCCGCTCTCAGAGAGGACCCCAGACCGCAATTTGATGCCGATGACCGCGGCCTACGCCGTTACGGCTTCTACTATGACGATTATGATGTCCGCTTCGTTGTAAACGGAAGCGAGCTTACCGTAGTCGAGATCGTCCCGTCACCGAGAAAGTGACGGGATGAGAAATTCCCTGTATCTTTGATGATCCTCTTTTCTGCATCTAAGCTTTAGGTAAGTACCGTTTTCTCTGTAATCAGACTCTATTACCTCTGCGTTATTTTGCAGATAAGCAGCCGCGTTGCCGTGCTCGTAAGGAATCATAAACTCCGCTTCTATAAGTCCGCGCCCGAAATGCTCTGCTATAAGCTCCGTCAGCAGCTCTACAGAATCCCTGTCCTTTGCGGATATATAAACCACATCCTTGCTGTGTCCCTCTGAGCTTTGTATGCTGCCTGCCTTACGCGGATATCTTACGGCTTTTTTCCTTGCATCAATAGCTGTCTCAGATGCAGCTGCTTCTAGACTGTCAGACTCCGGCTTATCCGAAGTCTCAGCCGCAAGCGAATCAGTATCAATATCTGCCGTATCGCTTATTACCTCCGTGTCGCTTATTCCGTCCTTATTTGTCATACAAAGCTTCGCAGCCCCAAGATCTATGACATTTTCATCTCTGTAGACCTCAAGCTCCTCCAGTGCATCCATCTTGTTATAGACTATTATCTCAGGTATATGGCCTGCTCCGAGCTCCCTTAAGGTACGCTCTGTAGTCTCCATCTGCTCCGCATACATAGGATCTGATCTGTCCACAACATGCAATATAAGATCCGCTTCCTTTATCTCCTCAAGAGTAGACTTGAAAGCCTCGACAAGTCCTGTAGGAAGCTTATTGACAAAGCCTACGGTATCTGAGAGTAGGAAGCTCTTATTCTTGGAAATGTCTACTCTGCGCACCGTTGTATCAAGTGTGGCAAAGAGCATATCCGCCTCAAATACCTTGCGTTCCTCATCTCTCACATAACGATCCACTATCGCATTCATAAGAGTTGACTTTCCGGCATTGGTGTAGCCTACCAGCGCCGCTAGCTTCATGCCCGAACGTTTGCGCTGCTTACGCTGTACCACTCGCTCGGATGCCACCTCCTTAAGCTCACGTCTGAGCTCAACAAGACGCTTATCCATACGCCTTCTGTCAAGCTCCAGCTTGGTCTCTCCGGCACCACGGCTCGACATGGAACCTGAGGTTCCGCCCTGTCTCGTAAGCGCATCATACATGCCTGTAAGTCTCGGCTTAAGATATTCGAGGCTCGCAAGCTCTACCTGCAGCCTTGCCTCTCTCGAACGGGCACGTTTTCTGAATATCTCCAGTATAAGCATAGTCCTGTCCATTACAGGCGTATCTGTTTCATCCTGCAGATTTCTGAGCTGTGACGGCGTAAGCGTATCGTTGAATACAATAAGCCCAACCTCGAGATTATGTGCAAGATCTCTTATCTCGATCACCTTGCCCGGTCCTAAGTAATAGGCATTGTTTTTGCAGTCAAGGCTCTGGGTAACACTTCCGGCAACCTCAAGACCGCAGGCCTCACAAAGCCTTGAAAGCTCATTCATAGAGTATTCAAAACGATCGTCATTCGGCAATTCTACGCCTGCAATGAGTACATATTCTTTTTCAATATTGATTTCTTCTTTTTTCATTAAACAAAATATCAGGCATCCGGCTCTTCATCCAAAACCGCCGGACGGCTCTGCCTCCGGATGCGTACCGAACGCCTGTAATGTAATTCCTTTTCTTATCACTCAACTGCATTTACAAGCTCAAGCACAGCATCCCTGATCTCGGAATTGACATTAAGCGCCTGCTCTCTCGTATCCTGCTTAGAGTAAAAATAAAACTTGATCTTAGGTTCCGTTCCGCTCGGGCGTATCGCAAACCATGATTCGTTATCAAGCTCAAACTTAAGTGCATTTGTAGGAGCAAGCTCCTTATAGCCTTCTTTATAATCGATAACTTTGACCACCTTATATCCGGCTATCTCCTTAGGAGCTTCGTTTCTTACGGCACTCATCATGCGCTTAATACGCTCTTCACCGCTGATGCCTTCGAGTACGATATTAGGCTCATCCTCGGCAAAGGCACCGTACTTCGCATAGATATCCTGCAATACCTCCCACAGCGTTTTGCCCTGTTTTTTGTAAAATGCAGCCGCTTCCGCTATAAGCATTCCTGCCGAAATACCGTCCTTATCTCTGATATCCTCACAGGCGGCATAGCCTACCGACTCCTCATAAGCAAAGAGGTATTTGTAGCCATGCTCATGCAGATAAGGCACCTTGCCGCTTAAATTCTTGAAGCCTGTAAGCGTCTCGAACACGGTAACGCCGTAATGCCCGGCGATAATATCGCATAAGTTTGATGTGACTATAGATCTTATCACGGCTCCGTTATCCGGCAAAGTTCCCGCAGTCTTATGCCCCTCAAGTATATAATTGACCAATATATAACCTGTCTGATTGCCGTTAAGAGGTATATAGCTGCCATCTGCATCCCTTATCTCTATGGCAAAGCGATCCGCATCAGGATCCGTTGCCATCAGAAATTCCGCACCGCAGCGCTTACCGTATTCCTCCGCAAGCTTAAATGCCTTGGGATCCTCCGGATTAGGGTATCCCACTGTGGTGAAATCAGGATCCGGTTCCTCCTGCTCCTTAACTATCTGCCATGCCGTAAAGCCTCTGTCCTTAAGCATCTGTCTGAACGGTATCGAGCCGCAGCCGTTAAGCGATGTGTACACAAAAGGAATGTCCAGCGCAAGCTCGTCTCCCTCGTGTATTGCAACAGATTCTATCTTATCGAGATATTCTCTGTCATACTCCTCACCGAGTATGCTGATGCTTCCTTTGGAAACAAAGGCAGCATAGTCTCCGGTATGAACACCCTTCCACATATCGACAGCATTGATATATCCTGTCATCTCATCCGCAAGGCTGCTTGATACCTGACACCCGTCGGCTCCGTATACCTTATATCCGTTATACTCCTTTGGATTATGCGAAGCCGTTATATTGACTCCGGCATAGGTCTTAAGCCTGCGAACCATATACGCAAGCTCAGGCGTAGGTCTTAAATCCGGAAATGTATATACCTTTATACCGTTTGCCGCAAATATCCCTGCTGCAAGCTCGGCAAATTCCTTAGAAAAATGTCTCGGATCGTGTGCTATAACGACACCGCGTTCCATTGCCTCATTGCCGTGTGCCTTGATATAATCCGCTATTCCCTGTGTTGCTTTGCCGACTGTCAGGCGATTCATGCGGTTTGTTCCGGCACCCGTCTTGCCGCGCAGTCCTGCTGTACCGAAAGCAAGCTCCTTGTAGAAACGTTCCTCTATGTCAGTTTCATCATCCCTTATCGCAATAAGCTCGGCCTTAAGCGGATCGTCAGCATCAAGCTTATCAAGCCACTCTTTGTAAACTTCAGCAGATCTCATATCTTCTCACTCTCCCGCATATCATCCCGCTTGTCCATGTCTGCATCCTATATATCATGTGACCGCTTCAGAGCTTCGCTTCTATCTCTTCCTTGGATACAAAGCCTATTATCTTATCTGCAAGCTCTCCATGCTTATATATAAGCACTGTAGGTATGCTTACTATCCTGAATTCCTGAGCCAGAGACATAAGCTCATCCACATTTACCTTGCCGACAAGCACATCTGCTTTCTCTGCCTCAATGCTCTCGATGACCGGCGAGATCATCTTGCACGGTCCGCACCAATCCGCATAAAAATCAATAAGTACTGTCTTATCCTTAACAGCTGTAAGCTTATCAAATGCTTCTCTTGTTTTTATTCTCTCTGCCATAATAAAGCTGTCCTTTCTAAAACCGATAGGTCTTATTTATTATCCTTATAGTATAACATACAATGGCAATAGCCCTCGAAATTCGGATCGGCTATCTGGTCTCTGAATTCCTTGCACATGCACTTTGTATCCTCGTTCGTCTCAAGACGACATGGGCAATATCCGCCGCGTTTTTTAAGTCCTTCTCTGATCGTCTTGACGATCTCGGCATCCTCATTAAGTCTGACACTCATAAACACGCCTCCTTTTTTAATAAACTATAACTTGTTTTCTGCGTTTAAGCAAGAAATACGAAAACGGCTGCACATCACCCGGTATCTCCAACACAAAAGAGGGAGCACAGGCGTGCACAGCCGCAGTATTTATCTGTAAATATTATGTGAGCAAATGTTAAGTAAGCATCCTATGATCACATCATCGATACGCATCTTACAGCAATATTCATAATGTAAATGCGAGGCCTTTAGACTCTTGCCACCCCCGTCTTTCTCGCCGCATCTGCGGTAGCTTTGGCAACCGCATCCTTAACTCTCGGATCAAAAGCCTTAGGAATTACATATTCCGGAGTAAGTTCCTCATCCGAAACAAGGCTTGCTATGGCATAAGCCGCAGCCTCCTTCATCTCATCATTGATCTCCGTGGCACGGACATCCAAAGCGCCTCTGAATATTCCCGGGAATACAAGCACATTGTTGATCTGGTTCGGATAGTCGGAACGACCCGAACCAACAACTGCCGCGCCTGCTGCCTTGGAATCCTCCGGCATGATCTCCGGAACCGGATTTGCCATAGCAAATACTATTCCGTTATTCATCGAGGCTACCATCTCCTTGGTAACAAGGTTCGGACGTGATACTCCGATAAATATATCCGCACCCTTCATCGCATCGGCAAGCTTGCCGTGCTCGTGGTTAAGATTTGATATATGAGATATAGCTTCCTGACCAAAGTTAAGACCCTCGTCGCCTTCACAGATGATTCCGTTGATATCACACATAACAACATTTCCGAAGCCCATCTTGATAAGCAGGTTTCCGATAGCGATTCCTGCCGCACCTGCACCGTTGATAACGATCTTGACATCTCCCATCTTCTTGCCTGTAACCTTGATAGCATTTATCAAAGCAGCGGCAACAACAACGGCTGTACCGTGCTGATCGTCATGGAATACGATAATGTCGCATTTCTCCTTAAGCTTCTTCTCAATCTCAAAGCATCTCGGTGCCGCAATATCCTCAAGATTGACACCTCCGAAGGAGCCTGCAAGCAGAGCAATGGTATCAACTATAGTATCCACATCCTTACTGCGTATGCAAAGCGGAATAGCATCAACATCTCCGAATTCCTTAAAGAGCACACATTTTCCTTCCATAACAGGCATGCCTGCCTCAGGTCCGATGTCTCCGAGTCCGAGTATAGCCGTACCGTCTGTAACAACTGCAACTGTATTCCAGCGGCGTGTAAGCTCCCAGCTCTTCTCAGGATCCTTCTCGATAGCCTTGCAGGCTTCGGCAACACCCGGTGTATAAGCTAGTGCAAGTGCCTCAGAGCTGTCTACCTTGGCTCTTGACTTCATCTCTATCTTACCATGCAAGTCATAATGAAGCTTCAATGATTCCTCTGCTATATTCATAATTCCTCCTCCGTCTTATATATCTGTATCCCGAAAACAATTATTACTGTAAATGCTTCCGCCGTCAAGTATCTTATGAGCGCAGCTTTGGCTTTTATAATCTGCGTACCTTTATGGCGTGCTTCGGACACATTTCCTGGCAGCAATAACAGCGTATGCATTTTCTGTAATCATAGACAGGCGGTCTGCTGCGGTCTCCCCTGACAAAATTCACTGCCTTTCCCGGCACGGGGCAATGCTCAGTGCAGATGCCGCATTTTACGCAAAGCTCCTTATCTATATAGGGGCGTCTTGCAACCGAGGTCATAATATCCGAAAAACGGCTTAATAAGGTCTTCTTGCTGCCGTTTCTGTCCACATCGAACTTTGCATTGCCATAACGGGCAAACAATTCGTCCGGGGTAATCTGAAACTCGGCATATTCATTGCCGCCTTCCATGTGAGCGCCGGCACCGGCATCGGCTCTTACATCGATTATCTCTATGTCCTCAAAGTGACAGCTTCCTATCCCTATATTCTCTCCCTGTACATTGGTAGGAATAAGCTCGGGGTCAAGATCCACAAGCCTGCAGAACACAGTATCAAGTGCAACGGGATCTGTAGAAAACAGTAATACGTTCATAGCTATCGGAGTACCCGATCCCGGTCCGTTACCCTCCATGGCAACGATTCCGTCCATGATATGCAGTCTCGGTTTGGTACACTTATGTATATCGGCAAGCATCCTTGCAAACATGCTTGCATTTGGAAACTTTACATGTCCTTCTGCTTTGCGGTAGCCGCATACAAGGCCGTACATATTTTTGACTGCTCCGGTTATCTTCTCAAGAGCATGCGTCTTCATCTTGCTTAAGCCTATTATCGCATCACTCTCAGTCACAGCCTTGGCAAAATAAAACTGCTTTGCTGCGACTCCCTCCGGATAATCAACTAAAACCTCCTTTGACATCTCTGCAGGTCTTACACCGTATTCGTCAAATACCTCATCGAGTCCTGCCGTCGTAACTGCAGCACTCATATGTCCGTGCCCCGGTGAATCTCCGCAGACAATATCAGCATATCCGTGTTCCTTTAATATGCGCAGCATTCCCGCAGTTACCGAAGGATGAGTTATTACAGCCTTATCGGGTTCCGATACAATCAGAAAGTTTGGCTTAACAAGTATGCTCTCATCCTTAGCTATAAGACTCTCAATGCCGCCGATTGCAGCTATTCCGGCGCACATGGCTCTATACACTTTTTCTCTTTCGTAGCTGTCACAATACACTACGGCTACTCTTGATTTTTCAGACATTTATATATCCACCGCTGTTAATCTATATCAGGCACTCATATTAATTATCCGAATCAACACCTTTTTCCGTTATATATCGATCCGGTTAAAGTGCCTGAAAGTTGATTCCTACAATTCTTCACGTATCCCGAAATCCTGATCCGCAATACAATACTTGAGCGCTGCGATCATTTTTCTGTCATCCAAGGGCTTTGAGAGATGTATGTTGATTCCTGCCATCTTGCTTTTTATAATATCTTCCGCAAAGGCATTTGCAGACAGCACGATAATAGGAATGCTCCATGCGTCCGGTCTCTTCAGATTTCTTATTGTCCTTGCAGCGTCCACTCCGTTTAATCTCGGCATCATGATATCCATGTAAATAACCCCGAAATATCCCGGTTCGGATCTTTCGAATACTTCAACGGCATCCTGACCGTCTACCGCACATGTAACTTCGATCCCGTGATTTTCAAGCATGCATTTGGCTATCTCTCTGTTAAGCTCATTATCATCTACAACAAGCGCCCTTACTCCTTCGACAGAAACATTATTGACTATGTTTTCAGCTTTGCCCTTAAACATCTCAACGTCTTGCTGATCACTTATTTTGAAAGGAAGCTTTATGATTGCAGTTGTTCCGGCACCTTGCTCACTCTGAAGCTCTATACTTCCTCCCATTCTTTCCGCAAGCTTATCGGCAATTGCCAATCCGAGACCGGTTCCTTCATATTCGGAGCGGCTGGATACATTTTCCTGAGAGAACATATCAAAAGCATGCTTTAAAAATTCCTTACTCATGCCTATACCATGATCCTCACAGCTAAAGGTAAATTCTACGATTCCGTCCTCAGGCTCGGATTCCTCTACCCATACGCTTATCGTACTGTCCGTAGGACTGAATTTTATCGCATTATCGGTAATATTGGAAAGTATCCTTCCAAGGTAAATAGGATTTCCCATCACTATAGGATGCTTTACGTCCGCTTTCTTCCAGTCGACCACATATCTTATTCCTTTTTCATTGGCTTTGCGGTCATATTTTTTATTAAGCTCACAGAGTTCCTCGACTATATTAAAGCTCATATCACGGAGCTTAAGCTCACCGCTCTGAAGCTTATTTATATCCAGCACATCATTAACCAGAGACACCAGATAGTTAAGTGCCTCCAATGCCTTGTCTCTGGCTTTCTGCTGTGTATCCTTGTCGTCTGCACACTGATCCGCAAGCTTGATCATGCCTATGACGCCGTTAAGAGGCGTGCGTATATCATGACTCATGGTTGCCAGGAAGCGGGTCTTCACCTCTGCTTCCCTCTTGGCAGCCTCGGCTTCAAAATACAGATTTTCCTCTCTCTTCTTGGCATCGCTGATGCTGCGGATCGTACAGAGTACATTGGTGACATTACCGAAGTCATCCCTCTTCTTAACTATGAATCTAAGGCAATGCCAGTTACCGTCATTCATGCGGTACTCGGTATAGATATACTCCTCGTTCTTTAATCTCTCCGCCAGTGTCGATACATCCATAAACCGGCGTACCAATTCACGGTACTCCGGTGCCACCAGAGTATCACATACGCAGTTCAAAGCTTCTGATGCACAGCCTTCTTTTCCGGTCAGTCTGTGCATCTGCGCTTCATCATTATATATTTCCTCGAAATGATCCTCTTTAATATCGATACGACATATTGAGCAATAGCTCTTGCTGATGGCAGCAATTATCTCATATCTTAAGTTGGCCGAATCCAGTGCCTGCTTTATCTTCTCCTGATCCGCCCTTTCCTTTATAACCGCAGCCTTTAGTTTATTATTCTTGGAATGAATATTTACACTTAACACTGCCAATACGATCACAGTGAGCACCACTATGCTTATAATGACCATGGCTATATCGGGATGCAGCTGGACCAGAGTCCTGAGTGTTATATCTGCTGCCTGATATGAGGTATAGCCGGAGGCAATGTCCTCTATGGTTTTATCCGGCATAGAATATATAGCCTTGGTAAGTATACCTGCAAGCTCTCTGTCTATATCCTGTGTAACAACAATATTGCACCGGAATGACGGCTGATTGAGGAGCGTACACATCGTGATCCCGCTCGAATCATCATGTACAAACTCCTGCGCCATATAATAATACACAAAAGCAGCATCAGCTTCTCCGTCCTTGACAGCCTGCATTGCCTCCTGTCTGCTCGGGTATATTATTTTTTCCGCGTCCGGAACATAATAATCCTCGATTCCTACCGAAGCACTCTGAGCTATCGTTGCGACTTTCCGGATCTCACCTGTAAAATCGCGGCGAGTAAGCTTGGCAGACATAAACTGCATATATGGAGCGGTAACTCCCAAATGCTTCTCCTCTACCGATTTCTCATCGCCTACGGGATTATCTATCAGGAGATCATACAGCGTCTCATCCTGTTTAACTTCGGCATAAGCTTCACCCGAATCACATATCACGAATTCATACGAAATACCTGTATACTCCGCAAGCTTACGGAAATAGTCCGGCAGTATGCCCTTCATCTCACCGTCTTCAACAAAAGAATAGGGTCTTCTCTCCGGATCACACAAAGCTCTCAGCGGCTTATCCTTTGAGCTGTACTCCGCGATTATCTCCTTTTCCTTATCGGTGAAATCAAGTTTTCTGATCTCATCTGTAGTGTAATAGCGATTGTACAAACCTGTAGCCCAATCGCCCTCAGCATCATTTACCTGCTCTATAGCATAATTAACTTCATCAAGCAGCTTTGTATTGCCTTTTTTTACAAGGACATAGACATTTTCACTTTCAAAGGTCTCGACTACACGTTCATTGCTTACAGCTCTCATGGAACTTGATACCAATGCGTCTACTTCTCCGGACTGTAATGCATCCTCCATATCGTAGATCCGGTCAAAATAAACAGCACTGTATGTAAAGCCCCGCTCTTCGGCAAAGTGCTCGAAGTCATCATTACGGGCAGTGCCTTTGAGAAATCCGATCTCAAGTCCGTCATAAGTGCTGTAGTCATACAATATCACTGAGGTATTGTCATTGCGCACGGTCAGCATGCACTCATTACTTCCTATAGGCCTTGAAAAATCAAATTTTTCTTCTCTCTCTGCTGTCCAGCGTGCCGAGGTGAGCATATCTATCTCACCGTCCTCAAGCATATCAAGCATCTCCTGCCAGCTCCGGCCATAGCCTACATACTCATAGTCCACGTCCCAGTATCTTGCCAAAAGACGAAGGAAATCATAGCCGTATCCGCTTTTATTTCCCTCCTCATCTATCATGTGATAGCCGTCCATGGCAAAGAAACCTACCTTAACTGTTTCTCTCTCGCCCGGATCATAGGCTGCAAATGCAGACGTCGTAAAAAAGCAAACAAAGCAGGCAATCATAAGAATGCCTGCCGTAATGCGCTGTGAAAGTAAGCGTAGTCTGATCATATATAAGTATATCCTGTGGTTTTTGTATGCTGTCACAGTCTTAAATATTTAGCTTTCGAAATATTACTTCGGCTTATTGACTGCATATCGGTCTGTATCATTTCACTATTATTTCTATACAATATTTTACCATTATTTTTGTACATTATACAGTCCGAAACCACGCTTTCTTAATGATACTTTTTTGTCAAACTTAGTACTTCTCGGCTTTTTCACCTGCTTATCTATCAATACATATTCAGGAAACGTCATTTTTAGGATCATACTATCTTCTGCAAGGTATGAATCAATTCATCCATAACTATGGGCTTTGATAAGAAGCCGTCCATACCGTATTCCGCCGCCTGTTTTCTGTCTTCATCGAATACATTTGCCGTCATAGCGAGTATAGGAATTGTCGCAAGCTTAGCATCATTAAGCGCACGTATACGCCTTGTTGCTTCATATCCGTTCATAACCGGCATCTGAACATCCATAAGGATAAGGTCATAATATCCCGGCACAGAAGCTTTGACCTTATCAAGCGCCACAGCACCGTTCTCTGCTGTTTCGATCTTGAATCCGTATGCGCCCAGTATCTCCTCCGCAATCTCACGGTTCAGCTCATTATCCTCAACCAACAATATCCGCTTATCCTTAAAATCGTCTGCAGTAAGAGCCTTTAAGCCGGATGTATCTGCTTTTTGCCCGGAACTATGCTTGCCGCTTTGTATACGCAAAGGCACACGGATAATGAATTCGCTGCCTCTACCCTGCTCCGTGCTTACCTCTATGGTTCCGCCCATCATATCCACGATATTCTTGGAGATTGCCATACCGAGCCCCGTACCCTGTATTTGGCTTACGGTTGAGCTTCGTTCACGTTCAAAAGCCTCAAATACCCTTTGTGCGAACTCCTTACTCATACCGATTCCGTTGTCTTTAACACGTATCTCATACATTCCGATGCCGTTTTGTACGGCACCGAGCTGCTTAAGCTTAAGAGAGACAATTCCTCCTTCAGGGGTGAATTTGATGGCATTGGACAAGAGGTTAAGCAGTACCTGATTAAGTCTTGTCTTATCGCAATAGACATCCTCATTGCTCACATCCGTAGCATCGATCTGCAGCTTAAGCTGTTTTACATTGACCTGTCCGATTATGATCGTCTTTATCTCATCTATTGCATCATGTAGATTAAGCTCCGCCTCACTAAGATACATCTTTCCGCTCTCAATGCGGCTCATATCAAGTATATCATTGATAAGAGACAGCAAATGATTACCCGATGAAAGTATCTTGTTAAGGTAGTCTCCGACTCTGTCCTTGTCATTGATATTGCCGAGGGCGAGTGTAGTAAAGCCTATGATTGCATTCATAGGTGTACGTATGTCATGTGACATATTGGATAAAAATTCACTTTTCGCCCGGTTTGCCGATTCTGCAGCCCGGACTGCCTCGGAAAGCTCCTGATTTATCCTTTTATCAGAGCTTCTGTCAGACATTACCAGTATGAGCTTCTTTTCCCCCTCTATATCGCTGCACATGGCAATATTATGAAACCAGCGGTGCTCTCCGGTTTTCTGATGTATAAATTCAGCATCCCATTCACGCTGTTCATCCCTCATCAGGCCGTCAAGATGATCTTCCTTATGTTTTTCCGATTCCTGTGCATGCATCGTCCCGAGTGTACGTATATCCTGCTTTATCTGCTCTTCGGTGATACCTAACAGCTTTTCAACATTCGGACTTACATAATCTGCTTTGAATGTCTCCCCGTCCAACATCAAGAAAACATCATCTACATTCATAGAAAGCTTAGTGAATAACTCGTCACGATACAGGATCTCTGTATCCTTGCTCTTGATCCTTGATCTGTTTTCGTAAATGATGAAACCGATAATAAGAGCAGTAATACCGAATATGACAATACTAATGATAATTACCGTTCCAAACTGCAGCTTATTCATAGCGGCATTGACTGTATCTGCGGGAACTGTAGTCACCAATATCCAATCCTGTATCCCTGTAGCTTCATAAATCAGGTAATATCTGACACCGTCAAGCTCAACAAGCATCGCAGAACTGTCTGACTCTTGAAGCCCGTTCTCAAATTCCCGCATCTCCTCTTTGGACAGATTGCTGTGCTCTCTGAGGTAAGCCAGAAAGTTATATACCCCTTTAGTTCTGTCATCATGATCTACAACTATGCGCCCATCCGTATTAATCACATGGCTTCCGGTATCACCGTCAAACGCAGTTGTATCCAGCACTTTTACTATATCGGAATTATAATAAGCTATAGCTATAGCATCGTATTCGAATCCACGATAATTTCCGCATATCTCCGGACAAGCAATCGAGTAGGAGGAATTTCTCTTAAGTGAGAAATCCCGACCTCTCACACCACCGTGCGTACCGTTCGGTACACGG
>CAKRTC010000036.1 GCA_934402055.1 uncultured Lachnospiraceae bacterium
ACTTACCTATTTTCGATGAAGTTGTTATTATGTTGGGTAACTATGAGCATTTTTATACGCTCATGAATAATTCAGGTATATTATATATTAATGAATAAAGAAGATGTTCTGCAACAACGCTGGAGGGCAAAATGGACGAAATAATCAGAGGAGATCTTTTAAAAGATCATGTATATAAGAGAATTAGCGATATGATCGTGAATGCGGAACTTATGCCGGGAGATCGTATTACAGAAAGCAGTATTGCGGATAAGTTTGGTGTGAGCCTTACTCCTGTACGTGAAGCATTGATCAAGTTGCATGCAGATGGCGTTATAGACAAAATACCTCACAAGGGGTTCTATGTTAAACAGTATTCAGAGCAGGAAATAAGGGACATTTATGAGGTGTTTATGGCACTGCAGATACTGGCTATAGAGATCTCTGTTAAGAAATTTACTGAAGAAGATATCCTGGCGCAGTCGAAATTGGTTGATGAAATGGAAACAAGCTGTGAACTCGGAGATTTCAAAAACTATTTGGCGGCAAACCGAAAGGTACATGATTATTACATCAATAAATCAGAAAATCAATACCTGATAGATACATATCAGAGTATTTGTATATTACCGATACCTATCTTCTATTTTGCCGAGGAAGACAAGGAAGTTAAAAGTATGCGTAAGGGCATCAAGGATCACCGTGGACTAATAAAATGTTTCAGTGATAAGGATATGACCGGAGTTAGAAAGATTATGGCAACGCATTACGGTGTTGAGGATTATCTGATACAATAAAATAATTTATATTAATGTAAGAAGGCTGTCGCTTTAGAGAAAAACAACTCCGGAGCAACAGCCTTTGTTGAAATTTCGCCAATGGTACATAAGGGTGACAGAAGACAGCGGTATGTACCATTGTCTGATTAAATATTGCAAGGAGCAATCAATACGGATAGTCCGGGAACTTTACAACTGTATTCTTATGTTTTTTCAGATAAGGTTCTACAACAGCCTGATCCCAGCAGTCATTTTCAACTTCCTGTATGCTGATAGAGATATTGCCGACCGGTACTTCAAATGTTTTACTGACTACTGTCTCAAGTTCTTTGACTAAACGCTGCTTCATTTCCGGTGTTTTTCCCGGAAGTGTTTTTATAGTAATATGTGGCATAATGCATGTTCCTCCCTCTAAATGTAACGCATTCTAACATATATGTAATGTAAATGGAACAGAAATCGTATTTGACAGCTGTTCCGTAATATAGGTATATGTGTAAAGCCGACAATGGTAATATTGTTGCTAATATGGATTTTATGATTAAATAGTTTCTTCATAGTCAGACTGAAATTAAAGTCAAGATGTAGAAACTTTTTTTATATCCAAAATTTAAAAGTTATTTTTGTGCCTTTTGACTTTTCTTTGTACCTCGTGTTGACAGTAAATTATATACAATATATTGTATACAATATATAAAAGGATAGAGGGAAATAAATCTTAAAACATAAGAAAGGGGGAAATGATGGGATTTGACGAACTGGTCATAAAGAACAGAAGTTACAGAGGATTTGATGAAACCTATAAGGTAACAAGAGATGATCTTGTGAAAATGATTTCTTGTGCCCGGATAACGGCTTCAACCATGAATATGCAGGCTTTAAAGTATTGTCTTTGTACTGATCCGGAGCTTGTTAATGAAATTACAGGCGGGGTCAGATTCGCAGGCGCGCTTAGCGAACTTAAGCTGCCGGGAGAGGGCAAGAAGCCGACGGCATTTATAGTTATCTGTCAGGATACGAATATCAATGAGAATACCAATTTGTTCAGGATAGATGTCGGTATCACGGCACAGACGATCTTGCTTAAGGCGGCTGAGATGGGACTCGGAGGCTGTATGATGTCCACATTTCATGAGGTAAAGCTGAGGGAAACTTTGAATTTGCCTGAAAAAATAGTTCCTATGCTGGTAGTGGCAATCGGCAAGCCGGCGGAGGATATCGTTATAGTTGATGCCGAAGAAGGCGGATCTATAAAGTATTATCGTAATGAGAAGGGGACTCATTTTGTTCCGAAACGTAATGTTGAAGAATTGATTTTGTTTTGAAGGAGTATGTAATGAATAATAAGAAAGAATCTTTGCTCGACAAGCCGGCATTTACGATCTCTGTATTGCTGGTTCTCGCTATTTCTATTCCGTTGATAGTTGTACCGGATGTAGCTACTGCTGTTATTAATGCCGCAAATGACTTTGTTATAAAGTATTTTGGATCATATTATATGCTTTTCGGTCTTGCTTCATTGGCAATTTGCTTCTATATCTCTTTTTCGAAGTACGGAGCTATAGTTCTTGGCGGACCGGAAGCAAAGCCGGAGTATAAGTTTCTTACATGGCTTGCCATGAACTTCTGTGCAGGAGTAGGAAGCGGTGTTATTCTTTGGGGAACAACAGAGTGGATCTACTATTTCCAGGCACCGCCGCTTGGTGTAGAGCCTTTGTCAAACCTTGCTGCAGAGCAGTCAACCGCTTACTGCAACTTCCACTGGGGTATGATTCCTTGCTCATTCTATGTTATCGGTGCGGCAGCAGTTGGGTATCAGCTGTTTGTAAGAAAGCAGAATGTACTTAAGCTTAATGAGGCATGCTCAAGTGTACTCGGTAAGCACACAAATACTTTGCTTGGTAAACTTATCAACCTTTCATTCATATTCGGACTTATCGGAGCATCTGCTACAACACTTGGATTATCAACTCCGATGGTTGCTGCATCACTTGCATATGTATTCGGTGTTGAATACAGCATGAAGTTACAGGTTATCTCACTTGTTATCGTAACAGCTATCTTCACTACCAGTGTAACATTGGGAATGAAGAAGGGTATTGCAAACTTGAGCAACCTTAACTTTATTATCATGGCACTGCTCCTTGTTATCACCTTCTTCTGTGGTGATACACTGTTTATGCTTGATAACGCAACAACTTCTCTTGGCTATATGATGAACAATTTCTTCCGTATGTCCACATGGATGGATCCTGTCGGAGGAAGCGGATTTGCACAGAGCTGGACTGTTTTCTACTGGGCATTCTATCTCGGATTTGCTCCGTTTATGGCACTTTTCTATGCAAAGATCTCATATGGCAGAACAATTCGCCAGATGCTTATCACAGGTATCCTTGGTGGTTCACTTACTTACTGGCTGCATCAGTGGATCCTCGGCGGATACGGACTTTCTCTTCAGTTGAACGGTAAGATGGATGTTGTTGGAAACCTTGCTACAAGGTCACAGGGACAGACAGTTGTTGATATACTTGCAAATCTTCCGGGTTCCAAGTTTGTTATCCTTATTCTTGGTATCCTTTGCATCATCTTCCTTGCAACACAGTTTGACTCAGCTGCTTATATTTTAAGTACATCAACACAGAAGAAGCTTGATGAGGATGGTGAGCCGGCACTTTGGCTTAGACTCTTCTGGGCATTGATGCTGTTCATCCTTCCTATAGGATTCCTTGCTATCGGTGCTCCGCTTGATCCGCTTAAGACAATGGTAGTTGTTCTTTCCCTTCCGCTTAGTGTAATTATGATCCTTACTGTATGGGCATTCTTCAAGATGGTAAATGAGGATAAGGCTAAGGGAATCATTACAATGAAAGAGCCTATGCTCAGCGGTCTGAAGCTTACAAGCGATAAAACAGACAGTACTGATTCATCAGAGAAATAATAATCTTTGATACTTTGAGTATATATAGATCATAAATGTAATAGTGTTATTTATGGTGGAATAGTAATACATATATATGAGGATAAGCCTGATATAGCATCAAGGCGAATCCTCATATTGTGTAAAGAATTTCATTATTGACTTAAAAATTAGGAGAAGGAAGCACATATGAGTAATTGTGGATCAACATGTTCTTCAACATGCGATTGCGAGCTTCGCAGTCAGAAAATCCTTGGAAAAGATGAGTGGAGAGAGACACGAGCAGTTTTTAAGGCTTTAGGCTGCAGTGATGATGATCTTGAGAGGCCGATTATCGGAATTGCCAACACATGGAATGAGATAAATCCTGGTCATCAGAATCTTAGAATGGTAGCAGACTATGTTCGCAGAGGCATTTACAGAGCCGGAGGCACACCGGTTGAATTTGGCACCATCGGTATCTGTGATGGTGTAGCTACGGCAAATGAAGGTATGCGTTATGCATTGCCCCACCGTGAAATCATAGCCAGCAGCGTTGAACTTATGGCTGAGGGAAGCCGTTTGGATGCACTTGTACTCCTTGGTTCTTGTGATAAGATCGTGCCGGGACTGCTTATGGCAGCTGCCAGACTTAACCTTCCTTGTATCGTAGTAAACGGCGGACCTGCAATCAGCGGACCTTGCTTTAACGGACATCAGTCGGATATTTGTACTACAGAGGAAGGAACCGCTCTTTACAGAGAGGGCAAGTGCACACTTCAGGAGCTAGATGATCTTGAGGATGTATGTGCTCCGACCTGCGGTTCATGTACCTATCTCGGAACAGCCAATACCATGTGCTGTCTGTCAGAGGTACTTGGACTTTCGCTTCCGGGATCTGCGTTGGTTCCTGCTGTATATAACGAGAGATTACGTGTTGCATTCCGCAGCGGTGAGTTGATCGTTGATCTTGTAAGAAAGAATGTTCGTGCAAGAGACATAATTACAAGAGAGTCCCTGTCAAATGCAGTTACGGTACTTATGGGAATGGGAGGATCTACCAATGCGGTCCTGCATCTGGTAGCACTCGGACATGAGATCGGTATGGATACTGCTGAAGTTATCGATATGATCGACAAGGCATCCTGGGATGTTCCGCTGGTGGCTAAAGTATATCCGTCTTCGAATTATGATATGGCAGACCTGCACAAGGCCGGCGGTGTTCAGCAGATAATGAAGGAGCTTAAGTCCAAGTTGTATCTGGACTGTATCTGTGTAAACGGTAAGACTATCGGAGAAAACATGGATGAGTTCCGTAACAAACTCGGCCCGGTTAATCGTGAAATAATCCGTACTATAGATGATCCGTTTGATAAGATCGCCAGCATCGGTATCATGTATGGTAACCTTGCACCAAAATCTGCCGTTGCCAAGCCGAATACAGTTAAGGAAGAGCTTCAGAGCTTTACAGGTGAGGCTATAGTATTTGAGTCCGAGGAAGAGTGCAGTGATGCAATCAGAAACGGTGAGATAAAAGCAGGACAAGTCGTAGTAGTTCGTTATGAAGGACCTAAGGGCGGCCCGGGTATGCGTGAAATGTACAGAGCACTTAAGCTTCTTGAGAGTTATCACCTTGAAGACAGTGTCGCATTTATCACAGACGGTCGCTTCTCAGGTATGAATAACGGCTGCGCTATCGGACATATTTCTCCGGAGGCGGCAGAGGGCGGTCCGATCGCTATAGTGCAGAACGGTGATAAGATATCTATTGATATCCGTAATCGTGATATACATCTGCATCTTTCAGACGAGGAAATCAAAGATAGACTTGGTAAGTGGGAGTATACACCTAAAAAGGTAGGCGGTTTCCTGTCACTTTATGCTAAGATTGCAAAGTCCGCAAATGAGGGCGGAATCATCCTGTAATATGAAATAAATATTTCTTACAAATATTTCTTACATTTTTATATCCCCTTGCGTAATCCCACAGAAATTGTATAATAGCTTTCAAATAGGGAGCTCGATTTTGGGCTGAGAGTAGACTTATAGGTCTTGACCTGATACCTGATTTGGATAATGCCAACGTAGGGAAATGAAGCTTGCCGACAAATCGGCAGATGCGCAGTCGCTCTCTGTTTTGTGTGAACTGGGGGCACCACTTTTCACAGAGTATTCAAGGCGCCGGATAACACTTTATTTGTGTTGTCCGGTGTCTTTTTTTATCGATTAAAGCCGGAGTGCAGTCGTAGAAGCGGCAGCTTGCTGACGCAAAGACGACTAAATCCTTATTTAATCGATAAGTCTCAAAGAAACTGTTTTCAGGTGTTAATACTTTGAAAGGAGCGGTAATACCATGGTGAAGATCAATGGTGAGGACAAGGAGCTTGCAGGCAGAAAGCTTTTGGAATATCTGCTGGAAGCCGGATTTGAGCCGGAGCGAGTGGTTGTTGAGAGGAATCTTGAGATAATTCCTAAGGACAGACTGGGTGACATTTTGATCCAAGATGAAGATGTTATAGAGGTTCTTAACTTTGTCGGAGGAGGCTGAAAAATTAATGAACAAAATGCAGGAAGAAATGCAGAGGCTTATCTCAAAGCAGGAACTCGACAGAGCATTTGATGTGAGATTCCCCAAGGAAATGCAGGAGAAATTGCGCAGTGCAAAGGTTGCTGTAGCCGGACTCGGAGGACTTGGATCTAATATCGCTGTGATGCTTGCAAGAAGCGGAGTAGGAAAACTGCTGCTTGTAGATTTTGACAATGTGGATGTTACTAATCTGAACCGTCAGATGTACTTGATACCAAATCTGGGCAAGCCCAAAGCCGAAGCCTTGCCGGAGCTATTGTATCAGATCAACCCGTATATAGATTATGAATCTGTATGTGTCAGAGTTACTCCGGAAAATGTCAAAGACTTATTTGCAGAATACCCTATAGTCTGTGAAGCGTTTGATCGTCCGGATCAGAAGGCAATGCTGGTAAGAGAGCTTCTTACACAATGCCCGGGAACAACAGTTGTATCAGGAAACGGAATGGCAGGCTATGCGGATACGAATGAAATAAAGACGTGTCAGATGATGCACAGACTCTATGTGTGCGGAGATCGCAAAACCGATGTAGGTAACGGAATAGGCTTGATAGCGCCCAGAGTGGCAGCATGTGCCGCACATGAAGCAAACAAGGTACTGCAGCTTATAATGCAGGATTGATTTTCAGAAAAGGAAAAAGAAATGGAAGATAAATTTATATTAGGCGGAAAAGAATTTAAGAGCCGTTTTATTTTAGGCTCCGGAAAATACAATTTGAATCTTATCAAGGCAGCTGTCGAACAGGGCGGTGCAGAGATAATCACACTTGCGCTCAGACGCGCCAATACCAAGGAAAGTGAAAATATACTGGATTTTATACCTGAGGGAGTGACCTTGCTTCCGAATACCTCCGGAGCCAGAAATGCAGAAGAGGCGGTTCGCATAGCAAGATTAAGCAGAGCTATGGGCTGCGGAGACTTTGTAAAGGTCGAGATAATGCGTGATACCAAGTATCTCTTCCCGGATAATTACGAGACAGTCAAGGCAACCGAGATACTTGCAAAGGAAGGCTTTGTAGTTCTTCCTTATATGAATCCGGATCTTAATGTTGCAAGAGATCTTCAGAATGCCGGTGCGGCAGCTGTAATGCCGCTTGCAGCTCCTATCGGAAGCAACAAGGGTCTTGCAACTAAGGAAATGATAAGAGTACTTATAGATGAGATAGACCTTCCTATCATAGTTGATGCGGGAATAGGCAAGCCGTCTCAGGCATGTGAGGCTATGGAGATGGGAGCTGCGGCAATCATGGCGAATACCGCGATCGCTACGGCAGGAGATGTTCCGGAGATGGCTTCAGCCTTCAGACTTGCTATCGAAGCAGGCAGAAAAGCTTACCTTACCGGAATGGGCAGAGTATTGGCAAGAGGCGGAAGCGCATCCGATCCGCTTACAGGATTTTTGCGTTAAAGGGGAGCATTAATTATGAATGAAGAAAATCAGGTTTATTTTGTAGACAGTGACAAGCTCCCTCCGGAGGCACTGGAACGTAAGCACAGACTTGAGCAGGATCCGTCATTTCGTACCGACCATATGCAATATATGGAAGGAATGGAGATTATCGAATCGGATATCAAGGATAAAGTGCTCAAGGCAATGGAAGAATACGATTATGATGTTTATACAGCCGCAGATGTTGAGAGAGCACTTTCAAAGGAGTCTTGTTCTATAGAAGATTTTAAGGCATTGCTGTCTCCGGCAGCCGCGCCTTATCTTGAGCAGATGGCGAGAAAAGCCGAAGAACTGACAAAGAATCATTTCGGAAATACGGTATACATTTTCACGCCATTATATATTGCAAACTATTGTCAGAACTACTGCATTTACTGCGGTTTCAACTGCTATAACAACATAAGACGCAAAAAGCTCACTTTTGAGGAAATTGAGCATGAGATGCAGGTCATTGCAAAGACAGGCATGGAAGAGATATTGATGCTGACCGGTGAGAGCCGCAAATATTCGGATATTCAGTACATAGGAGAGGCGGTCAAGATCGCAAAGAAGTACTTCAAGAATATCGGAATTGAGATTTATCCTGTAAATGTTGACGAGTACAGATATCTGCATGAATGCGGCGTTGATTATGTGACTGTTTTCCAGGAAACCTATAATACGGTGAAATACGAGACACTCCATCTGATGGGACATAAGCGTGTCTGGCCGTATCGCTTCGATTCTCAGGAACGTGCTCTGATGGGCGGCATGAGAGGAGCAGGATTTTCGGCTCTCTTGGGACTTGATGATTTCAGAAAGGATGCACTTGCAACCGCTCTGCATGTATATTACATCAATCGTAAATATCCTCACGCAGAGCTGTCATTAAGCTGTCCGAGACTCCGTCCTATAGTGAACAATGACAAGATAAATCCTCGTGATGTGGGAGAAAAGGAGCTTTGTCAGGTGCTTTGCGCCTACCGCTTGTTCCTGCCGTTTGCCGGAATTACGGTATCGAGTCGTGAAAGTGCGGCATTCAGAAACGGAATCACAAAGATATGTGCTACCAAGGTCTCTGCCGGAGTTTCCACAGGAATTGGTGATCACGAAGAAAAGTATGAGGGAAAAGAGGAGGCGGATGTAGGAGACGAGCAGTTTGAGATCAATGATTCGCGTTCCTTCAAGAAAATGTATGATGATATGGAGCATGGCGGATTACAGCCTGTCCTGAATGATTACATATATGTGTAAGCAATATGACAAGACCATAGTTATAACGAACCGTTCATTGGTGCATGGAGATTTCCTTAAGCAAATGGAGTATGTGATAAGCTTACATCCTCATGCAGTAATACTTAGGGAGAAAGATCTTACGGATGAGGCATACGAGGAACTTGCGGATAAGATATTTAAGTTATGCCGTAAGGAAGGCGTGAGCTGCTTTCTGCATTCAAGGGTAGAAATAGCACAAAGCTTAGGATGCAGGAACATTCATCTACCACTCGAAGCTCTTGTTGCCATGGAGGAGCAAAAGCTTATCAAACTTAAAGAATTTTTTCAGGAGATAAGCGTATCATGTCACAGCTCGGAAGATGTAGAGCTTGCCATAGCTATTGGAGCAACACAGATAGTCCTCGGAACCATATTTGAAACAGAATGCAAAAAGGGACTTAAGGGAAAGGGCATTGATTTTGTCAGGGAAATATGCCGATTCTGTCCTATACCGGTATATGCGATAGGCGGAGTCAATATGGAACGTCTGCCATTACTCATCGAAGCCGGCGCGGCAGGAGGATGCATGATGTCCGGCTTTATGAAACTTTAGAAAAAAAACCGCCGTGTGCCTATGAGGTACACGACGGTATAAATGGAGGGGAAACGGAACATAGCCGTTTCATGGTATAGCTTGTTGTGTTGAAGCTAAACTTGCTTAATTAAATCATTCGGCAGCAGGGGCTTCAGCCTCGGCAGCAGTCTCCTCTTCCTCAGCATCCTTATTGTGAGGATAAGCAACACTGACAACACTTGTATCCGCATGAGTGATGAGATCTATGTTGCCGTCCTTTGCAACAGGAAGATCACTTACCTTTATCGTATCGCCGGCCTTGAGATTACTGCAGTCGATCTCAACTTTTTCTATAAGATGCTCAGGAAGAGCCTTATATGAGATCTCATCAAGCAGCTGCTCTACAACACCTGATGCAACAGAATCTCTGTTGAGGAGAACGATCTCAGCAACCGAGTGAACCTTCTCACCCTTGACCATAGCCTGAAAATCCATCTCAAGAATTTGGTTCTTCATGGCATCAAAAGCAAATTCCTTAAACAAAGTATCATATTTTTTGCCGTCAAGCTCGAGTATAAGACGGCTTCCCTTAGTGCATTCACGTCTGATCCTGTCAGCTTCCTTCTGCTCGATCTGAATCGGAATAGATCCCTCTATTTCCTTACCAAACAGATTGCCTGTTACAAAGCCCTCACGTCTGAGTCTCTTAGGCTTGATCTCCATGTCTCTCTTTTGTACCTTTAAAGTAGTCATTTGTCTTTTCCTCCTTAATACAAATGGACCGAAACAGCATCATCCTTCGATGGCGATGTAGTTATTAGCTGCAACAGCCTTTGCTGATTTCTTAGGAATGTTAAGTGTAAGGATACCATGCTTAAACTCGGCCTTAATGTCGTCACGGGCAACAAACTCACCGACATAGAAGCTTCGCTGGCATGCACCGGCATATCTCTCACGTCTGATATACTTGCCTGCCTTGGCATCCTTGACAGAATCTGCATCATCCTCATCAAGTCCCTTAGCGGCACTTACGGTAAGGTATCCGTCATTAAGCTCAACCTTGACTTCATCCTTGGTGAAGCCCGGCAGATCAATGACCATTTCATAGCCATCGTCCTTTTCCTTAATATCGGTACTCATCACATTCTTGGCTCTGTGACCGTACAGCTTCTTCTCCAGGTTATTGAAATCCTGTCCGTCAAACCATGGGGTCTGATAGAAACGATCGAACAAATCAAAATTATCATCAAATAAGCTTGGCATAAACATAAGTCATACTTCCTTTCCTAGCTAAACACAACCAATGTAAAAACCTAACTGATCTGAACCCGGAATGTTTGGGAATCTTTCATATCGATCGATCCCTTTTCTTTTGTTCTGCCCTGCATTATAGCACTTAATCAGCACTCGTCAATAGAGAGTGCTAATTTTTCACAAATGCTTAACACTTTTTACTGAAATAACAATATTTCCAAAAAATTACACGAAGAATGAAGTGAAAGTGGAAAATACTATCGATAATCAGACGAAATACACACGCTAAGTGGGAAAGATGAAAAGTGCAGGGGATAATTGTTAAATGCAGTCATAGGATTTAACAAAGAACAAGAAAAGGGGACATTAGCAGAATTATTGTTCCGGTGATATCAGAAATGATTAAAAAAGAATAGAAAAAGTGCATGACATAAAGCTTGTCATGCACCTATCTTTGCAAGTTCTGCAAGCGTATAGCCCGAGAAAAATTCATGTATAGTCTTGCTGAAATCCTTCCACATAGGCAAGGTATCGCAGGCTGCGGCATTAGGACAATGCACCTGACCGTTCATCTCAAGGCAGGCAACGGTTGAGATGCCCTCCTCGGCAACAGAGATTATGTCCCATGCCGTATATTCCTCGGGAGAACGCATCAGCTTATATCCGCCTCCCTTGCCGCGTATGCCGGAGAGAAGGCCGTTCTTAACAAGTTCACGAAGTATAGACTCAAGGTATTTTTCCGATATCTTCTGACGTGTTGCTATCTCTCTGAGCGGGATATAGCCCTCATCCGCATGACGGGCAAGATCTATCATAACTATCAGGGCGTATCTGCCCTTTGATGAAACTATCATTACAGACTCCGATTAAAATATTTTTAAATCAATTATATATTGATTTTATCCGGCTATTATAAATGCAGAACGATTTTGAGTCAAACCCGGAAATGATATTGTATCGCGCATAACAATCATTATCTGAAATGTACCGGGTATTTCAGAGCAGTATCCGTACACGGCTTATAATGATAATATGCATGAATAATATAAAGGACAATTTGTATTTGAATTCCTCAACCTATTGACTTTATAGGTAATTAAGTATATATTCCTAACGTTAATAAACCTACTCATAGGGTAGGTTGATACTTGAAAAGCATTCATCGCCTTAGTGTGTATGATATCCGGAACAGGAACATTTACATGAGCTTAAGGCGATATCAATGATATTCAGATTTAAGATGTACTTATATAAGAGGTGAAAAAAGTGGAAGAGAAACGTATGATCTACCTCGACAATGCGGCTACGACAAGAGTTAAGCCTGAGGTCTTCGAGGCTATGAAGCCATATTTCACAGAGCAGTACGGCAATCCGTCGAGCGCATATGCATTTTCAGGCAAGATCGCTCAGCAGGTGGATGCGAGCAGAAAGGCTATTGCCGATTTCATAGGAGCAAATCCTAATGAGATATATTTCACAGGCGGCGGAAGCGAGTCGGATAACTGGGCTCTTAAGGGACTTGCATGTTCACTCAAGAACAAGGGCAAGCATATCATTACTACCAAGATTGAGCATCATGCTATACTGCACACAGCAGAGTTTCTTGCCAAGCAGGGACTTGATGTAACATATCTTAATGTCGATGCAGACGGAAAGATCGATCTTAAGGAGCTTGAGGAGGCTATCCGTCCGGATACCATTCTTATTTCCGTTATGTTTGCAAATAACGAGATCGGTACCATCGAGCCGATCAAGGAGATCTCCGAGATCGCACATAAGCATGGGATCCTGTTCCATACAGATGCCGTTCAGGCCTTCGGTCATGTCAAGATCGATGTAAATGAGCTTGGTATCGACCTTATGAGCACCAGCGGACATAAGATCAATGCGCCTAAGGGTATCGGTTTCCTCTACATCCGCAAGGGCATCAAGATCGAGCCGCTTATTCACGGCGGAGCTCAGGAGAGAGGTATGAGAGCCGGAACTACCAATGCAGCAAGCATTATAGGTTTCGGTGCTGCGGTCAAGCTTGCCGAGGAAACACTTGCTTCAAGAACAGAGTATGAAGTTAAGCTTCGTGATCATCTTATTGAGAGAGTACTTGCGGAGATTCCGTATACAAGACTTAACGGACACAGAACAGACAGACTTCCTAACAATGCAAACTTCTGCTTCAGATTCATTGAGGGAGAGTCACTGCTTATCCTTCTTGACAGAGCGGGAATCTGCGGATCAAGCGGATCGGCATGTACCTCAGGATCACTCGATCCTTCACACGTACTTCTTGCAATAGGCCTTCCGCATGAGATAGCTCACGGTTCACTCAGACTTACTTTGTCGGAAGAGACAACAATGGAAGATATAGACTATACTGTTGACAAGCTTAAGGATATAGTCGGCAAGCTTCGCAGCATGTCACCTCTTTACGAGGATTTTGTTAAGAAACAGAAGGAGGCTAAGTAATGAGCCAGGTTACAGAATACAGCGATAAGGTCATAGACCATTTCATGAATCCGAGAAATGTCGGAGAGATAGAGAACGCAAGCGGAGTAGGTACAGTAGGTAACGCTAAGTGCGGAGACATCATGAGAATGTATCTTGATGTAGACGATAACGGTGTTATCAGAGACTGTAAGTTCAAGACCTTCGGCTGCGGAGCAGCTGTTGCAACAAGCAGCATGGCAACAGAGATGGTTATCGGTAAGACCGTACAGGAAGCCTTAAAGGTAACAAACAAGGCAGTAATGGAGGCGCTCGACGGACTTCCGAAGGTTAAGATCCATTGCTCACTTCTCGCCGAAGAAGCAATCCACGCAGCACTTTGGGACTACGCAAAGAAACACAATATCGAGATAGAAGGCCTCAAAGAACCCGTCAACGACATTGACGAAACCGAAGAATTTTACAAGATGGAAGAAGAATAAAAAACCATCCGAAACACAAAAGCAGTCGGGCAACGCTCGACTGCTTTTCGGTAGGAACGGCATGAGCAGCGTAAAAATACAGACGGGCTGCTTCAGTTGCTTGCAACATGAAGCAGTACGGCTGTATTTTGCAGGGCGCAGCCAGTGCCGATGCAAAGCATCGGACGCTGCTCATGCTAAACTTTTTTTGTGAAGGAAACGACATGGATCTCTTTGATTATATGAGAGAAAAGAAAACCGAGACCGAAGGACCTCTTGCCTCCCGTTTAAGACCGGAGACACTTGATGAGATAGTCGGACAGGAGCATATCCTAGCCAAGGATAAGCTGCTTTATCGTGCCATAAAAGCAGATAAATTAGGCTCAGTTATATTGTTCGGACCTCCGGGAACCGGCAAGACCACTATAGCCAAGGTAATAGCGCATACTACCAATGCCGAGTTCAAACAGCTTAATGCCACTACATCCGGCAAGAAGGATATGGAGGAGGTAGTACAGACAGCCAAGCAGAATCTTGCGGGCTTTGGAAGTAAGACCATACTCTTTATCGACGAGATACATCGTTTCAATAAGGCACAGCAGGACTATCTGCTCCCCTTTGTAGAAGACGGAACAATAACGCTCATAGGTGCAACCACGGAGAATCCTTACTTTGAGGTGAACCGTGCTTTGCTTTCGAGATCACGTTTGTTCGAGCTTAAGCCGTTAACGTCTGAAAATATCAGGACGCTCATTATTCGTGCAGTCACGGATGAGAAAAAAGGCATGGGTATGTATCATGCATATATCGATGACAATGCTGCCGACTTCTTAAGTGATATTTCCGAGGGAGATGCAAGATCGGCTTTAAATGCTATAGAGCTTGCTGTACTTACTACAGATCCCGATCCTGACGGACGTATACATCTGACTTTAGACATAATGCAGGAGTGCATACAAAAACGCGCCATCGGATATGATAAGGATGGAAATGCGCATTACGATACTATCTCTGCATTTATCAAGAGTATGAGAGGTTCGGATCCTGATGCGGCGGTATATTATCTTGCACGTATGCTTGAAGCCGGCGAGGATATTAAATTTATAGCAAGACGCATCATGATCTGTGCTTCCGAGGATGTCGGAAATGCAGACCCGATGGCGCTTGTGCTGGCAACCAACGCTTCACTTGCGATTGAACGTGTAGGGCTTCCTGAGGCGAAAATAATCCTTTCCCAGGCGGCAAGCTATGTCGCATCGGCACCAAAGTCAAATGCCTGTGTAAGAGCAATCGACGAGGCAGAAGCCATAGTGCGCAGGACAGGCAATCTCCCTATTCCTTCATATCTGAGAGATATTCATTACGAAGAGGGAACACAGCCCGGAAACGGAGACGGAAGCTTTGCAGGCAACGGTACAGGCTACAAGTATGCTCACAACTTCCCGGGGCATTATGTGAAACAGCAATATCTGCCGGATGCGGTCAAGGATGAACATATCTACATACCGACTGTTAACGGCTATGAAAAAGATATCTGTGAATACTTCGATAGGATAGGCAGGGACTACGAGCGTGATTCACAGCCGGGCTATACGCCGGAGCATTTCATGTAATAATTCAGTAATTATTAATATTTTCTATATGGAAACAGTATTGATAATGGTGTATTATCAGTAAACGCGTACAGAGATAAAACGCATGATTATATAAAACGGAGAGATTAAAATGAAGAAAATAGCTTTGATTATCGGTATTTCGGCTATGCTCGCACTTACAGCCTGCGGCGGCAATAAGAAGGAAAATGTTCAGACAGAAGCAGCAACTCAGGAGACAACCGCAGCTGAGACAACATCAATGGGAGACTATACCCAGGTATCACTTCCGGAGGAGTATGAGCCGGCATTCTACGAAGGAACCGTAAGCGATTATACAGGTAACTTCATCACTATTAACGGAGAGAACGGAGAGCTGAAGTTTGATCTTGAAGGGGCAGAACTTCCGGAGGACACAACTATCATTCGAGGATGTTATGTAGAGGTTTCTTATGCAGATGCTGCGGAGAACGGAACTTATCCTGCAGACGGACTTTCTCTTCTTAACGATAATGAGCAGCTTGCTCAGGAGGAGAACAGAGATCCTGTCATCTACGGCAAGCTTCAGGTAATGGATATCAATGAGCTTGAGATAGTTGATGATGCAGGCAGAACTATAGATTTCGATAACTCGATCTCAAGAGTTGTTTCATTCGCAGACCTCAAGGCAGGTGACAATGTTATCGTTACCTATGCCGGAAGCGTCTACAAAAATGAGGAAGATGACAGCGAAAACAGCGGTGTCTTTGACGGTGCGCCGGTAGCTATTAAGATAGTAGCAGAGGATGCTGCCAAGACAGAGGATGCCGAGGCAAATTATATCGACGGAACTGTATCGGGAATCGAAGGCAACAGGATCAATCTGTCAACAGAGATCGCAGACTTCAATTGTGAGGTTGAGGATGAGGCTATGCTTGCAGATGTTGCCGAGGAGCAGCATGTAAGAGTATATTACACAGGTTCGATTGCAGATATCGTTATCGCAGTTGAGAAGCTCGAGAAGCTTGACTGATGATCTCGGTGAATCATCCGGATATATCAATTAATAATAATCACATGGAGGTGATCGTCAAAAATGGCGGTTACCTCTTTTTGTTTGCGCGCCATGGGCGCGCTCTAACGGGTGAAAGTCCCAAACACACCTAGGCAACGAGGAAGTGTATA
>CAKRTC010000037.1 GCA_934402055.1 uncultured Lachnospiraceae bacterium
GCTGATAACTACGATAGAATAAGATATCAACAGCCTGTTAAATGCGGAACTACGGCGATAGTGGGTGGCAATATTATTGTTGCTAAGGATGGCACTTATACGCATCTTAAATTAGGTAATGCGTTTGATATTACCTATCCTATTCTGTACTGTTCGTCCAATGTAGCAGTATCAGCAACATATAAATATTGTTACTTGCAGTACAACCTCTCGATAAGCACAACACAGTCTATTACGTTCACTGCGTACAAGCCTGTATATATCAAGGGTAAGCTGAATGGTACGTTGTTTACGCCAGTAAGCACCGCTCCGTTAACTCAAGCTGTTCCGATCTCTGATGATGGGTACTGGTATATTTTACTTGGAATGGCTTCAAGCACGACAGCTTTGTATCTTCTTACCGAGCATCCGATATTCGCTTTTAAGAATGGTTCTTTTAGCCTTATTTCTAATTATGCCAATACAGCCGTAAATGATAGTGCTAATAATAAAATCACTTCTACTTATATCAAGAGCTTAACTGTAAATGGTAAGACCATCACCATTACTAAAGGCGATAACAGTACAAGCACTATAACCATACAAGATACGAATACAACCTATTCTCCTCCTACTCTTGGAGGCGGTTATGGCACTTGCGCTACCGAGGCTGCAACTGTAGCTAAGTTTGTTACGCTTGCTAACTATGCTCTTGTAACTGGCGGTATATGTGCTGTCAAGTTCACTAACTCTGTTCCTAACTCAGCTACGCTGAATATTAACGGTAAAGGAGCAAAGCCTATCTATTACCACAATGCAGCCATTGTTGATGATGTTATTGCTTCGGGTGATACGGTAACGTTTATCTATGACGGAGCTAAGTATCACGTTCTATCAATAGATAAGATGGCAAAGGTAACACAGACGGTTGAGAATAGCACAGAGTCTGTTCCTACAGGCAGTGCGGTTATGGCGTATACAACTAAAAAGCTTGATGCGTTGGATGAAAAGTATCTTAAGTTTACTGTGCTGTCTGTAATTGATGATACATCGCCACCAGAAATACAACAGTAAAGGAATTAAACATGATAAAAATAAACGATCAGACATATGATGCGAAGGTCATTGTTGCCGGAGACGGAAGCATGAGCGTTTCCTTTAAGGGGACTACAGAGACAATAAGTTCTATCGAAGCTCTTTTCGCATCAGCATTAAAGATAGAGATTATCGAGGAAGGCGAGACTGTTGGTGTTTACTATAACAAGGAAATCAATAGTCTCAGCGCAAAAAAGATAGGTTCTCTGTATGATATTACAATTTTCCTCAGAGTCGCTAAGGTATCCGTTCCCGAAGAGACAGTATTGCAGACTCAGATAGACAATGTTAAGGATGCTATCGCTCAGATTAAAGAGAGTAATAGTGTTACTGACAATGCCGTTGACGAATTAGGTGTATTCTCTGCCGACAATAAGAGCGACATTGAAATCCTTAGTGATGCTGTTAATGAGTTAGGCTCGTTCTCGGCTGATAACAAGAGTGCTATTGATGTGCTCAGTGATGCTATTGACGATTTGGCTAATGTTGTTGCCGAACTTATGACACCAACTACGGATAGCGGTAGTGGTACAGATGCTTCTTCGGAAACCACAGTTACGACTCCTACAGATACAACAACTGAGGAAACAAATACAACAACAGAGAAAGGAGAAAACATTAATGGTTAAGTTTTATTTAGAGAGGGTAAAGAACGGTAAGAACACACTTGAGAGTGTTCCGAAGCCTTGGAGAGATGCTGTGACTAAGGAGTACAACAAGTGGCTTGAAGAGCAGTCTAAAGGGGACTAAAACATGCTAAAAAGCAATAACCATATATATATATATATATATGCAGAGCAATTCAAGAAAGGAGGACGAGGCTTAAGTCTTTGTTCTTCCTTTCATGCTACAACCTCTATGACAAGGAGGGAAGTAGTCAAATCTGAGGTAATAGCCTTATGAGTATTACTTGTGTAGGGTTAGCTGATAATCAATATTTAGTTCAATCCCATATCGGACAGATCATATTCTCTTCTACTCTTGATACCGAAGATAAAGTGAAACAGCTTTATGGTGGTAACAAGTGGGTAAAGATAGAGGGCAAGTTCCTTTTAGGGGCGAGCGATAAATACGCTAATGGAGATGTTGGCGGTGAGGAAACGCATGTGCTTACAGTTAATGAGTCACCATCGCATACACATGATCGTGGAACTATGAATATTCGTGGTTCTTATACCGTATTTTGGTCTACTGTCAATGCACTTGCGGGTGCTTTCTACGGTTCTTTTCCTACAAGAAACGGGGCTTCTGCGGGCAGTAACAGTGGCACTCAATACTATGATGGAATTGATTTTGATGCGGCTCGTAACTGGACTGGTGAAACATCAAGTGTCGGTGATAATCAGCCTCACAACAACATGCCTCCATATAGAACCGTCTATATATGGGAACGAACAGCATAAGTAACTCATAAAGATTTGATGAATACTAAACTTGTCAAAAAACATAGTAGGTTTAGCAGATGGAAATGTATTAAGTGCAGATTATGTAGTTGATGAAAAAGGCACTAAGATAACAACCGCCTTACTTAATTTGGTCTATCCTATTGGCAGTATTTACATGTCAGTAAATGACGTAGACCCATCCGTGCTATTTGGCGGTAAATGGGAAAAGTTACAAGATAGATTTTTATTAGGTAGTGGCAGTAAAGCTCTTGGTAGTAGCGGTGGTGAAGAAAATCATACGTTAAGCGAGGCTGAGATGCCGAGTCATAATCACACTGTTAACATTCTGTTACAAGGATGGAAAGACTGGGGAACTATTAAAGACCAGCGTTTCGCTACCAGCTCTTGGATTACTTTTCCTCAATACGGTGGGACTACTGCAAATAAAACTTACGGTGATATGGGCTATACTACAAATAGGGGTTCTTCCCAACCTCATAATAATATGCCGCCCTACCTTACAGTCAACATGTGGAAACGCACAGAATAATACATAAGAATAAAGATAAGTCTCATATTATATTATGAGCAATACAATGATTAAAAACCGCAATATATATATATATATATATGCGAGAGAGGGGGGTGGACTATCTAAGTTCATTGATCCTAAGACCCCTGCAAAGGAGGTTAGTAAGCTTTAAGAGGGGTAACCTCTTATGAGTACGATAGTAGGATTAGATAATAACAAAAAATTATCAAGCACAGAAATATATGACACTGATGCAAAAGCATTACAATCTGATATTAACAAGAACCAAATTGCGATAAATAATAGTCAATCTGAGCTTAATAAAGATAGACCTCAAGTGAGGTATTTTTCTGTAACAGGGCAGACTTCAACTGTAGGCACTTTTATTGCTAATATTCCGGATGATATTAAAGCTTGTCGTAGCGTGCATTTTCTACGTGCGGAAGTCAGTTCTAATTTAAACTACTTTGCAAGGTATTATTATCGGACTGGTGAATACTTCTGTCTTGGTATATCAAGATACGATTTTGTTAATCTTGATAACGGAACTGCTACTGTAGGCATTTACGTTCTTGTGCAAGAATAATATCGAAAGGTTCTAATCTCCTATCGTATTAAAAGCTGAAACACTATATGAAAAATATAGTTGGGTTGGATAATAATAATTTGTTATCTTCTGATTATGTGGTAGATGAAACTACACATCAAAAGCAATCCGATATAACTAAAAATCAAGAGGAGCTAATTGCAAATTTAAAGCAACAAGTCTCTGAATTATCATCTGCGGTATCGAGTCTAACTTCTCAGATGAATTTGATACCGTTAGCAGGGCAAGGCAGATATGGAGATCTTAGTTTAGCTCCTCAAAGTGGTGACATAGAAGGCGGTCAAATTAATCTCTACGGTGCCGGAAATAACCATGTAGTATGCATTGACAATTATAACGGCATGTTTAGAGCCTTTTTTAATAATACGGTCTATACGTTTGGAATAGACGGTATTTATATGGGTGGTAGGAAGATAACAAATTAATTATCAAATGAACTTAAGAAGTCTAAAACTTCTCTATGACAATAGTAGGATTAGATGATAACAAGAAACTCGGAACAACCGAGTTATATGACGAAACAAAAAAGAAAACTCAAGCAGAGATAAACGCTGCTAATACGTCTATCATAACTATAACCTTATCTGCAAGCAAATGGAGTAGCGCAGCACCTTATACTCAGACGGTAGAGGTCGAAGGTATTACCCAAGATATGATACCGATACCGATGCTTGACACGAGAACGAGTGCAAATCTGAGTGCCGAAAAAAACATGAAAAAATCTTATGGGTATTTGACTTTCTTTGAAACATTTAATGGCTCAATTAAGGTTACGGCGAAATATGAAAAGCCTACCGTTGATTTAGCGATAATATTAAAAGGAGGCTAAATATGGCAGTAGGCTTTTTTACTGGAACTGGCGGAGACAGTGCTACAGACAGAGGCGCATGGAGTGCTACGATTTCTGCGGGTGGTTCTGTAACTGTCCCCGAAGGTTATCATAATGGAAATGGAAAAGTAACAGCTAATCAAACCGAGATATTAAATAGAGAGTATTGGGAAGGTATAGCCTATTCCGGAGGCACTGCAAGCGTATCCGTGGGTGAAACAGGTGTATATTGGATACATGTTGTAGGTAATGGTTTAAGAGCGCTCACGATAAAAGCGGGTGGGCAAACCATAAGTACTAACAACTGGGGATTTCAGAGCTTTGAGCGTTCGTTGAGCAAAGGACAAACAGTTGAAGCTATTGGGTACTCTGCCTACGCTGGTACTAAAGGAACAATAAACCTCATAGTAGTAAGAAGAAGATAACTTAAACATAATAAGAAAGGTGGTGATATTACTGCAACATATAAGAGCTTATTACGCTTCTAAATCTCTTGAAGAGACAGAATTAAAATTTGCCTCTTCTATGCTATCTGTATACGGTGCAGATAAAACGGCTACGATTAAATATACGTATGACGGTAATGGTGAAATAACGGTTAGCTCTGCAAATGCTGATATAGCAACAGCTACAATCGATACAAGCACAAAGACCGTTACTGTAACCTATATTAACGTAGGCTCAACCACAATTACACTCAACGCTTCTCAGACCGGCATATACGCTGAAGCTGAAGCAAAGCTTAGTGTCGCTTGCATTAAGTCAACACCTACTCTTACGCTCTCTACGACTAAGCTCACATGCTATAGCGCAGATGGCACAGTCACGTTTACTGTTGATACTTATGACGGTGATGGAGAGCTTAGTGTTGAGTCAAGCGACCCTACCGTAGCAACGGCAACGATAACCGACAGAACCGTTACTGTGACCTATGTAAAACCGGGAACAGCGAGAATTACAGTTAAGGCATCTTGATTGAGATTTATATATCTGATATGGTAGACGTATGTTTACCACATCAGATATTAATCTCATAAACAAGTCTTATTTCAAGACTATCAAAGTCAATGCATATGCTGTAACTCTTCTATCTCGTAATACTAAACATTACTGGCATATCATTGCTCAAGACTACTCTACTTGCTCAGCTTACGTGATTTACCATAGGACAATTGATTATGGAGAATATCACTATCAATGCAGTAGGGCTACTTTTGCTACGTGCTTGAGATATATCAAAGGACATGACAGATACATAAAAAATGAAAAGAAAAAAAAGAATAAACGTTAAAGACTATTTTCTTTGGACTTTAACATTTACTAAGAAGCTCATAATAGCGTGTACCGCTATATGGGCTTCTTGTGTACTCTACTCTGCAATAATGATTTTGTTTGCTGTTATTAAAGTTGGAGACTTTAGTTTCCTTGATACCTTTATAAGCGATAACGGAGAGACATTCAGAATTATTGTCGGAGCTAATTTAATAAGCAAGACTGTCGAGAACGTATTCAAATACAACAACGGCGGTCTGTTTGGAACGTCCGTACCGGAGACAAAGACGATCCCCGAGGACGATCACGAAGGAGGAATGAGATAATGGATATAACACCTATTGTACAGAGTATTATTTCTTTAGTTGCTGTGATTATTACATGTGCGCTTATCCCATATGTAAAGTCAAAGCTTTCACAGGATGAACTTAATGAGGTCAGAGCATGGACGAGGATTGCTGTTATTGCCGCAGAACAGCTCTACAAGGGCAATGGCAGAGGCGAGGAAAAGAAGGCGTATGTTGTTAAGTTCCTTAATGACAAGGGCTTTAAACTCGATACTGAGTCCATTGATGCGCTTATAGAGTCTTATGTTAAAGAGCTTACTTAAGTGGAGGTTGACATGGCTTTAATAATAGGTAGCGCACGACATGATGAAAACGGCAATTACAGAGGCGGTAGAAACGGAGACCAAGATGGTACAGAAGTAAGCACTCAGACCTATTACGTTCATAAAAAGGGATGGCTGCTTATACGTCCTAAGTTAGTAGAGGATGCTAACGGTATCGCCAACGCTATGTTAGAAGCATGCCGTAATAACAATATAGGCTACGATCAAGGTGACCGTAACATTATAGCAATGGTTAAGAAGTATGGTTCACTTGCTAAGATAGCTGTTAAATGTGATACAGATTGCTCAGACCTCATAAGAGCGTGTGTGTATCAGGCAACGGGTGAAGATAGCGGAGACTTCTACACAGCAACAGAGTCAGACGCTTTACAGAGACTTGGGCTGTTTGAGCCTACGGTTGAAGTAAAACCATCCACCGTTCTTTATAATGGCGATATCCTTGTTACGAAAACAAAGGGTCATACGGCTGCCGTGGTAAGTGGTAGACCAAGGGATGAACAGTCTAAGCTCGAGAATAAGCTTGGATGGATAAAGTCGGGTAATGACTGGTATTACCGTACATCTTCGGGTGTTAACGCTCACGGATGGCTCAACATAAAGAATGCTGACGGTAAAGTAAGGCGTTACTACTTTGATAACAAGGGTAAAATGCTCTATGACTGGCAACAGATTGGCGGTAAGTGGTATTACTTCCAACCGAGCGGTGATTTGACCGGAGCAATGTATGTATCAGACTCAAACGGTGTTCAGAATATTTGGGTTAAAGGCTGATTGATGCTGTCAGCTTAATAAGGAATAAAAGGATAGAATATAAAATATAATTTATGGAGGATGTTGGGAATGAACCAACTCGTACAATACTTAGAGTCTTTCTCACCAAAGAACTTCGTTATATACGTGTTCATTTTTTTATTCTGCATTAAGCAGATGGGTGAGCTTACAGAATGGTTTTTACGCAAAACCGGGATTGAGTCTAAAGTAACTCGTGAGCATAGAGCTGAGCTTGAAAAGCTTGATAGGCACGATAAGAGAATTGAAGAACTTGTCGCTGCCGTTAATGAAATCAAAGATCAAGTGAACTCAATGTCGGAAAGAATAATTGAAAATGAGAAAACCGCCGATCATCGTAGGATGCGACAGCTCCGTAAGGAGATATTAGATTTTGCTAATGCTATGAATAGCAGGAAATACGATAAAGACTTGTGTGATGAAATGTTTGATAATCATGAAGAGTATGAAATGCTTTTAAAGAAATGGAATGAGAAGAATGGTCGGACTACTCGTGCAATGGAAAAGATTTCTGAATATTATAAGACACTTGAAAAATGATTGATTTACTGAGGGGATGCTGCCGTGTGCAGTGTCTCCTCTTTTTTTAGCTTAAAAGTACGTCACTTTTTCTTAAAAATGCCGTAGAAATAAAGATATTTTGTACGTCACTGTACGTCATTTTTGGTGTCTTAGTTCAGTTTTATGAATTATTCAATAAAATATAGATATTTTGAGAAATGTTGAAAATGGCTATTAATAATAGTTATTTCTAAAATGGCTTAAAACTTGGTTCATATAAGTGAACTGTATCATAAGTTGTTATAAATGTCGGAAATGTGTACATATTTTTTTGCTCTGGTTAAAGCAACATAAAAAAGTCGTCTTTCCTCCTCAATTTCATCATTTCCGGCGCTTTTAAGCGGAGTTATACCTTCATTAGCAGATATTATGTAGACCGCATCAAACTCAAGTCCCTTGGACGCATGGAAGGTAATGAGGCTGACGGAAGAAAGTCTCTCTGTGATGATCTTATTTTGCTTGTCCTCCCGTTTCGTTCCGTCAAGTTGGCAAGCTCTTTCTGCTTCCGAACTTAAACCTTTGGAATTTTTGCCTATACAACCGCGTGCATAAAAAAGCTCAGATACTTTATTTCCTGAATATAACTCTCCGGAAACTGCATTTTCCTGCATATGCAAAGACTGAAGTTTACTATCAATACAACGCCTCAGCGCATTACCCGTCCTGTGAGTACGGAACAATACGGCAACGCTCTCTATCTCTGGCGGCAGTCTGAGTATATCTCTCACTACAGCCTCTGCTTCTTCCTCCCTGTCCCTATAGCTTACATAATCTATACCAAGCCTACAGGTGCTTACGGCATCAAAGCTCTTGTCGAATCTCAGCTTATTATGCGATATAAGCCTTGATGCCGCCCTCACTATGGGCTTTGACGACCTGTAGTTGGTGAATAATTCTATAAATGAAGCATCCGGATAGTAATCACGAAATTTGAGCATTATTCCGGGATCCGAGCCTCTGAAGCCGTATATGCTCTGATCATCATCTCCGACAACAAAGATATTGTTATGCGGTGCCGCAAGCAGCCTTACAATTTCAAATTGCAGACCGTCTATGTCCTGAAACTCATCAACCATCAGGAAGCGGTATTTATTTCTAAGATGCCTCAGCACTGAAGTCTCTTCCTTCATAAGCTTAAGGCAAAGCACAAGCATATCGTCAAAGTCAATAAGTCCTGCATTGAGCATGTCAGCACAGTACTGCGGCATAACTTTAGTTACCAAAGGCATGCACGATTTACCGCTTAATGAAGTCTTCTGCCTGCTTATCTCATTAAGCAAATAGATATAATAATCACTTGTAAATGTATTATCGGGAATAATTGAAAGTACTATCCGCTTCAGAATGTTTACGCATTCGGACTGTTCCGCAAGTCTTAAATTACTATATGCCGGATGTTCTCTCAGAAAATGATAGAAAATAGAATGAAAAGTTCCGAAGCAAGGTTCGGATGTATATAATGAATCGGCGCTTAGCTTAATAAACCTTGAGCGCATCTCGGAAGCGGCAGCAGCCGTAAAGGTTATGACCAGTATCTCTGAAGGCCGGGCAGCACCGCTGTCAATAAGATACCTGATGCGGTTTGTAACGACTGTAGTCTTACCGCTTCCGGGACCCGCTATAACCATAGCAGGTCCCGTCAAGTGTTTAATAGCTCTCAGCTGATCCTTGTTGAATAACTCAGATCCGCTCATAATTTATCAACGTCTGTATCTGTCGTCACGGTCGCGTCTGTCTCTGCGGTCACGATCATAGCCTCCGCGTCTGTCTCCGCGGTCACCGTGATCTCTGTCTCCTCTGCTTGCCGCAGCAGCCTTTCTGCGCTCCTGCTCAAGCTCAGGGGACCAGGTATCATTGATATCCGAAGGACGCATTGAAAGGTCGATCTTGCCTCCGATATCATCAACCTTGATTACTCTTACAGTAACCTCATCACCGAGATTAACGACATCCTCAACCTTTGCTACACGGCTGTCAGCAAGTCTTGAGATGTGTACAAGTCCCTTCTTATTCGGTCCGAGCTGTACCTGAGCACCTATCGGAAGGATATTGACAACAGGACCTGTCATGATCATGCCGAGCTCAATATCCGTAACGATACTCTCAATGATCTCGATAGCCTTGTCGATCATCTCCTGATCTGTACCGCATACCGATACATGTCCGTCATCCTCGATATCGATCTGAACGCCTGTCTCCTCAATGATCTTGTTGATGGTCTTACCCTGCTTGCCGACAACATCACCGATCTTGGAAGGATCGATCTGGATAGAGCTGATCTTAGGAGCATACTTTGAAAGCTCTGCTCTAGGCTCAGCTATGCAAGGCTTCATGATCTCGTTCATGATGTAGAGACGAGCCTCATGTGTACGTGCGATAGCCTCCTCAACGATAGCTCTGGTAAGTCCGTGGATCTTGATATCCATCTGGATAGCTGTGATACCCTTCTCTGTACCTGCAACCTTGAAGTCCATGTCTCCGAAGAAGTCCTCAAGACCCTGGATATCTGTAAGTACGATATAGTCATCATCTGTATCGCCTGTTACAAGACCGCAGCTGATACCTGCAACCATTGACTTGATCGGCACACCTGCTGCCATAAGTGACAGTGTTGATGCGCAGGCAGATGCCTGTGAGGTCGAACCGTTAGACTCAAGTGTCTCGGATACGGTTCTGATGGCATACGGGAACTCCTCAACACTCGGAAGTACCGGAAGGAGTGCTCTCTCTGCGAGTGCTCCGTGACCGATCTCACGTCTTCCCGGTCCTCTTGAAGGCTTTGTCTCGCCTACCGAATATGACGGGAAGTTGTAGTTGTGCATATATCTCTTGGAAGTGATATTCTCATCAAGTCCATCGATCTTCTGTGCATCCGAAAGAGGAGCAAGAGTACAGATATTAAGTATCTGTGTCTGGCCTCTTGTGAACATACCGGATCCGTGTACTCTCGGTACAACATCTACCTCCGCCGCAAGCGGTCTGATCTCAGAGATCGCTCTTCCGTCAGGTCTCTTTCTGTCCTTAAGGATCATCTTGCGGACTGTCTTCTTCTGATACTGATATACAGCCTCACCGAGAACCGCAAGCCACTCCTCGTTGTCTGCAAATGCTTCCTTAAGTCTTGCTGTGATATCTGCAATATTTTCATCACGCTTCTGCTTCTCATCACAGAATACAGCTTCTTCCATCTCAGCCGGAGGAACGATCTCCTTGATAGCTGCGAAAAGCTCATCCGGAATAGCGCATGATACATAGCTGTGCTTTGGCTTACCTACCTCTGCAACTATCTGATCCATCCATGCAATGATCTGCTTGTTGATCTCATGTGCCTGATAGATGGCGTCGATCATGACCTCATCACTGATTTCGTTTGCACCTGCCTCGATCATGATAACCTTATCTCTTGTAGAAGCAACTGTAAGTGCAAGATCAGAGATAGCCTTCTCTGCATTTGTAGGGTTAAATACGAACTTACCGTCGATAAGACCCACCATTGTTGCGGCACAAGGACCATCGAACGGAATGTCCGAAATGCTGGTTGCAAGTGAAGAGCCAAGCATAGCAAGTACCTCAGGCGGGCACTTAGGATCAACAGACATAACAAGATCATCAAGAAGAACGTCATTTCTGTAATCCTTAGGGAAAAGCGGTCTCATAGGACGGTCAATAACTCTTGATGTAAGGATAGCATGCTCGCTTGCCTTACCCTCACGCTTATTGAATCCACCCGGTATCTTGCCGACTGCATACATCTTCTCTTCGTATTCAACCGAAAGCGGGAAGAAATCCACGCCGTCTCTCGGCTCCTTTGAAGCAGTTGCAGTAGCTAATATAGTTGTGTCGCCGTAGTGCATAAGAACGGCACCGTTTGCCTGTGCCGAAACTCTGCCGATATCCGCTGAAAGTGTTCTGCCGCACAGCTCCATGCTGTAGGTCTTGTAAGGTCTCTCGAGAGTCTTGGAAAATGTTCCGAAATTCTGATTCATTTGTCTCTCCTTTGCAGAGCTTCGCACCTGTCTGTATAGCTGTCATAAAACGGTCCCGTCATTATTCGGACATCGCTGTAACAGCAACGATCGTGTTGGCAACTGCATAAAATAATAATGTTAAATCTCTTTTACATACAGAGTTAACTATACATTTTTGTGTTAATTACGTCAATACCTTATTCCGCATACACATAGCCGTCTACGTCTATCCCAACGCCCTTGCTTAAGCCTTTTATCTTATCGTAAAATGCGGCAACAGAGGCGGTATCCTCCGTCTTCTTCGTATAGCCTCCGGCGGAGCTTCCCGGGATAAGGCGAAGCCTTATACCACTGTCGTCAACATCTGCCTGAAGCAGTGCCGTACTCGGTATCTGACTTCCGAATACAAAGTTGCCGAGGGAATATGCTATCGGCACACCTTTATAATACTCCAAGCCCTGTAGTACGTGCGGATGAGCACCCACTACAAGATCCGCGCCTGCGTCTATTATGTTATGAGCTATGTTTCTCTGCACCTCATTAGTCACCTCATCACGCTCTATACCCCAGTGCATATAAACCACAACGTAATCCGCATGCTGCTTTGCAGCCTTGACACTCTCTGCGAGCTGTGCCCCTCCGTCATATGCCGAGAACATACCCGGTCTGTCCGTGCCGGCAGCCCATTCCGCTACCGGGATCACACGTGTAGCCCCTATAAATGCGAAAGTCCTGCCGTTAAGCTCTGCTATCACCGGCTTACGCGCAGCTTCAAGATCCTTGCCTGCTCCGACGTGAGCTATATCTGCATTATCCAGCGTATCTATACTGTCAAGCAATGCCTCTGTGCCGTAGTCGAGAGCATGATTATTGGCAAGTGTTACAAGATCGATATCCATTTCCCTGAACATTGAGACCTTATCCGGAGCCACTCGGAAGGTGAACTGCTTGTCCGGAGCCTGCGTTCCTCTTGAACTGAACGGGAATTCCTCATTAACTATAAAGAAATCGGAATCCCGAATATCCTCAAGATAGCTCTCGGATACAACTCCCTTGATGCTTCCCGCAGCATTATATGCATCCATCACGTAATTACTCGGATACACATCACCTGCAAACATCAGTCTGACAGGTTGTTTGTCTGCGATGTCGTTATCGCCGTTATCTTTGCTTCCGGCTTTGCTGTTCTTTTCGTCGTCGGCACCGCTGTTATCGCCTTTGCCGGAAATGCTGCTGCCGTCAGCATCTTGGAGTGTGTCATTTGCCGTTCCATTACCGTTATCTCCGGAGCCTTTCGTTCCTGCCGAGCCGGAAGTATCTGTGTTATTACTGCCATCATTATGTGCTTGGTTTACTGCGGTATCGGCTCCTGAGCTATCCTTGTCATTAGATGTAAATGCGTCAGCCCCGGAAGCATTTTCCGCTGCTGCATTAGCTGCCCCGGAGCCTTTCTTGCCGAAAATATTACTGCTGCCGGGATTTATCACCGTAAAATAAAGCAAGATAAGCACAGCTATCAGCAGGACACTCCATACTCCTACCCATATAGCTCTGCCTCGCCCGTGAGGTGATCTATTATTCGAATTGTCCCTGTGACGGCTTCTCCCTCGAAGCTGCTCAGTATTGTTTTTATCCTTCAATTGTTATTCTCCGATTTTTGTTTCTTTTCCATATATATACTTATACATATAGAAATAACACAAAGTATAAGCCTGCATGCAATTAGTCCTATAAATGCGGCTGATTTCGGATTGCTGACCTCATCTCCTAACAGAGTATAGCAGACAGCTATCGGGATGCAGCCTGCCAAGGATACCGGAGCATATATATGATATGGCACCTTACAGGTTCCGAAATACAAGCTGAGCACATCACCCGGAATCAAGGCTATGATTCTCATAATGAAGCATAGGAAAACAGTGTTATGATCCTGATACTCCATCAATCTATCAAGCTTGGGGTATTTTTTGCGAAAACGCTCCATGCCGTCGCTTCCGCATTTCCTTCCAAGTATATAAGGAATAGTCAGTGCGATAAGCTGTCCGGTAAGACTTACGCATATAGCCTTTCCCGGCGAAAATAAAATTCCGCTTGCAAAGAAGAGCCATGACAACGGAAATACCATTGTAAGGCTCTTGATTCCAAACATTATAAGCAATATAAACATTGCCGCATTGTTATCCTGCGGCAGCAATCCTATTATTGTATTAACGTCAATTCCGAACATAACTACGGATAGGCATACATCAGCGCTCTTACCTTAAATCGTCAGATTCAATTGTTTTTAGCTGTAATATAAATAGATAAATATACCGCTTCAGATAATACCTTATCAAAGTAAATCATTTATAAACGTTGGTCACTCTCTCATTAACAAGAAGATTTGGGATAAAAATGTCCTCATCAAGATCATCCCAATGAACTCCGATACCGTTACCGCTGAATTCATAATTTTCCAATTGCTCATTACTTGCAGCATCCAATCGAGGAAACCATTTGCGTGGAACAGCAAGAACTCTGCCATCATCCAATGCTACCCACATGCTGCTTTTGTCAAACCACACTTTAAGTGCCTTTACACTGTCAGCAAAAGTATTCATTCCACACCTCCTTGATATAAAATCTATTATCCTCTATTTGCTTTCTTATAAACTTCAATTCTTTTTCTGAAAAATTAATGCTATCACATAATTGCACTTCAGGATCTATCCAAAATTTTGCAAGTCCGCTGCCTTTCCTTACATGAATATGGCACGGTTCTATAGGACATCCTTCATTTGAAAAAAAGAAGAACTTATATCCGTTTATTTCAAATACTTTAGGCAATTATATCTACTCCTTAATTTTATCATACCTTTCATAACTTACAAGACTATCAAACTTCAAATTCGTTTCTGGTGTAACTTGTAAATTTAAATTCCACTTCTTTAATGTATGGTGGAATTTAGTCTTACATAAATGGAACTTAGTGTTA
>CAKRTC010000038.1 GCA_934402055.1 uncultured Lachnospiraceae bacterium
GTACGATCTTTTATTCGAAACTCCGCTAAAATGCGGGGGTTTCTTTATATATGGTACTCATGTTTGAGTGGTTACGGGATATTGATACAGTAAAGGCACCGCAGTTTATGATATGCTCCTCCAACAAGCAGCACACCAAACTACGGTGCCTTTAATCATCTTCATTTATGCGCGGATCTCTACCGTCTCCACATGCGGTGCTATGATCTCCTTGTAGCGGAGCAGCTCTTCCATACTCGGAGTATAGAGTCCCTTTGTTTCGGCGCATTCCTCTCCGCAAGGCTTGTACGGCACAAGCACATACCTCTTAATTCCGTCTATCAGCTCTCCTATCTCACGGAAATCCTCGTCTGTATGCAGTCCTCCGACTACTGTGGTTCGGAATTCATAAGGAAACAGAGGAAGCCCTTCGAACTTTCCTTCAAAAAGATCCAGACAGCCCCTTATACTTGCGATCACGCCCTCATCTATCTCGGTTCCCGCAAGCTTGGCATATCCGCTGTGTCCCGCCTTGATATCCATGGCTATATAATCGATCATACCTTCGCAGAGGAACTCATCTATCATGGTGATATTCGACGAATTGGTGCATATCTTGACCTTAAAGCCGTAATATCCCTTGATATGTCTTATAAGATCCGGCAATTCCTTGTGCAGTGTGGGCTCTCCGCCTTTGATCACTACACTGTCGAGACTTTTCTCCTCGGCAGCCTTGTCCAGAAACTTAAAGAAATCCTCTTCACTTATTACCGGCATTGCCACTCCGTCACGAATAGACTTGTGGCTGCAATACGGACATTTGAAGTTACATCCGTCTGTATATATCGTACAGGCAACATGTCCGGGATATTCCGATAATGACCTCTCCTCAAGAGCGCATATATTCATTTCCCTATATACCTCATTCCACCGAATGTAAATATTTATTATAAACAGCAGAGCCTGCTCTAAGCAGCTTATTTCTTAATGCTCTGCCTAATGCTTTTCTTCCGCCCGTCCTGCAATAGCTCACCCGACTCCGAGTATATCAGACAGTCTGGCAAACTGCTCAAGTGACAGTCTCTCTCCCCTTATGTTTATATCAAGACCAAGCTCGTCTATCGCTGCTTCGACTTTCTCCCTCGTAAGCTTAAGGCCGGTATCATTCTTAAGTGCATTTACAAGAGTTTTTCTCCTCTGTGCAAATGCTGCCTTGATAAGCCTGAACATATACCTGTCATCTTTGACATCGACAGGAGGTTCCTCATAGCAGTTCAATGTTATCACCGCCGAATCCACTCCGGGTCTCGGAATAAAGCAATTTGGCGGGACCTTGGAATTGATCGCAGCCTCTGCATAATACTGAACAGCCAGTGACAATGCTCCGTAGTCAGATGTTCCCGGTGCCGCCTGCATCCTGTCCGCAACTTCCTTCTGAACCATGACAGTTATCGAGCTTATAGGCATACGACTCTCAAGAAGCTGCATTATGATAGGTGTTGTTATATAGTAGGGCAGATTCGCCGCTACCTTGATACGTCTTCCGGAATGATCTCTTTCTTCGATAAGACGCTTTAGATCCACCCTGAGCACGTCATCGTTTATTATCTCATAATTATCATAATAGGACAGATTCTCCTCAAGTATCGGTATCATGTCCTTATCTATCTCGACCGCTACAACTCTGCCTGCTGCCTCACAGAGCGCCTGTGTAAGCGTACCTATGCCGGGTCCTATCTCAAGCACAAGATCATCCTTGGTTATCTTAGCACCTTCGATAATACGTTCCAATACACGCTTATCTATAAGGAAGTTCTGTCCGAAGCGCTTCTTGGCACTTATACCGTGCTCTCTGAGAAACTGTATTGTATTTTGCGGATCTATGAGATTCTTCATTTAATGCGATTTCCTATATAAAAAACAAGGCGCCGGAGTTATTCATGGCACATGAGAGTGTCTGCTTAGTGCTGCTGTATTCCTACCCTGACACGGTTCACAGATTCCCATCGCATGAGACCCCGACGCAATCACAGTATATTATATTTTCTCAAGCATTGTCAATGCCGTAAAATCTGTGAGCATTGTCCCAGCTCACTGACTCGATTTCCTCGGCGGATATGCCTCTCAGCTCACATATCTTATCAACGACATAATTGAGATAAGCCGAGCTGTTGCGCTCCCTGTCCTTTCTGATCGGAACAGGCGTAAGGTAAGGGCAATCTGTCTCCAGCAGCAGTCTGTCAAGCGGCATACTCTCAACGACCTTTGTCAGCTTCTTCTGCCCCTCATAGGTAAGTACTCCTCCTATGCCGATATAAAAGCCCATATCTAAGTATTCAAATGCCGTTTCTTTGCTGTAGGAGTAGCAATGTATTACAGCTCCCTTAAGTCCCTTGGCATGATATTCCTTCATGATATCCATAGTATCCTGAGCGGCATTTCTCGAATGAATGACTACCGGAAGATCAAGCTCCATCGCAAGCTCCAATTGTCTCCTGAACCAATAGCTCTGAGTCTCTTTGTCAGGCTTACCCTCATATATATCAAAGCCATGATAATCAAGGCCTATCTCTCCGATTGCTACGATCTTAGGCTCCTGCGCAAGACATCTGAGCTCCTCAAACTTATCTTCGCAAAGCTCCCCTACCTCATCCGGATGAACTCCTACCGTTCCGTAGACAAAGGGATATTTTACAGTGAGTGCTACAGTATCTCTCGAGCCCTGCATATCAGCTCCTATATTAACTATCTTGCCTACATTATGAGCTTTAAGGCCTCTTAGTACCTCGTCTCTGTCCGCATCATAGGCATGATCGTCGTAATGTGTGTGAGTGTCGAAAATCATTATTATTTACCTTTATCACATTTGCAAATTCGCAAGATATCTCATGGCAAAGAACAGCAGCAGATGCGCCGGATAAGCCACATAGAAGAAATACTTCATCGGAAGATCTCCTCTCCTGCCGTTGTAAAACCATATGAAACCGTAAGAAAGCGCAGCGACACCACAATAGCTTAAGCTCTCTATTGCCGACAGGAAGGCTCCTGTAAACATACAGAGCTTCTTATCCAGCCTGAACCAATACATTATCACTATAAGCAGTACACCTATCGCTCCGTAATCCGACTTCATCAGATATGCAGCTCCGCTAAAGAATGCCACCACCATCCATTGAAGTATTATATGCTTTTTCTTGATCTTATCGGCAAAGTACAATGCCATAACTCCGAAGAGCAGAGTGAACATGACATTCTGATAAGCCGGATAGTAGACAGCTCCCTTTATAGCAAGATCGAAGGGCACCTCGCTTATTACCGCAAATGCAGCCAGCTTTAATATATATTTCCCGATGTTTCTGGTATGTGCAAATCCCTCTGCCGCAAGAAATGCAAATATCGGAAACGACAATCTGCCCAAGAATCGCAATACCCTTGCAAGCATATACCAGCGCTGTCCCACCGTTGTCTGAAGAGCAAGGTTCCAGTACATTGGATTCTGCCCGTAGAGCACTCCGTTTTCTATCAGCACAAAGCCTATATGATCACAGAGCATAAGGATAAAGGCAATCATTTTTAACTGATTGCCCGTAAATCCGCTTAAGCGTCGCTTATTGAATTTTAAACTTATGGTCTTTGCTGCCATCAGCCGATCTCACCGCCGGACGGCATATCTGCATTGTCAGGTGTCATAAGCGATATCATCTCCCCGTCCGGTGACTCTGCAGCAACTATCATGCCCTCAGACAATTCTCCTGCTATCTTTCTCGGCTCAAGATTGCATACGACCATAACCTTCTTGCCTACCATATCCTCGGCGCTGTACCACTTCTTGATGCCGGAAAGTATAGTACGTGTCTCGTTTCCGATCTTGATAGTCTCCTTGAGCAGTTTCTTGGACTTTGCTACCTCTTCGCAGGCAATGACTTCACCTACTCTGAACTCCAGCTTTGCAAAATCGTCAAACTGAACATTTGGCTTGTGAGTAAGCTTGGCTTCCGCCTCCGGTTTGCTCTCCTCGGCCTTTGACTCTGCCTTGGCTTCGGCTGCTGCCTCTTCTTTCTTGAGTATGCCCGCCTTCTCCTCAAGAGTCTTGGCATCCATTCTTGCAAAGAGGATCTTCGGTGTCTCTGTCACCTTATTGCCGTTAGGATAAAGTCCGAAGGTATCCATATCCTCGTATGCTCTCTTTGGAGTATTAAGCTCCTCAAGTATAGCTGACGCAGTATCCGGCATGAAGCTCATGAGCAGAGAAGCTCCGATGGTAATGCCCTCGGTAAGATTGTAAAGTACTGTCTTAAGTCTCTCCTGCTTTGCTTCATCCTTGGCAAGAGCCCACGGAAGAGTCTCATCTATATATTTATTGCATCTTCTGAATATATTGAAGATGGCAGTAAGTGCGTCAGCAACTCTGTGCTCACGCATCTTATCGTCAACGACCTCGACATTGTTAAGTATGGTCTCGATAAGATCATCATCCACATCCTCACGCGCATCATTATTCTCAACAACACCGCCGAAATATTTGTTGCTCATGGAGATAGTACGTGATACGAGATTGCCCAGTATATTGGCAAGATCCGAATTAAATCTCTCAAGCATGAGCTCCCAGCTTATGCTTCCGTCATTCTCAAACGGCATCTCATGAAGCACGAAATATCTTACCGCATCCACACCGAACACATCTACGAGCGTGTCGGCATAGAGGACATTTCCCTTAGACTTGGACATCTTTCCGTCTGCCATAAGGAGCCACGGATGTCCGAATACCTGCTTAGGAAGCGGCAGATCGAGTGCCATAAGGAATATCGGCCAGTATATGGTATGGAATCTGATGATATCCTTACCGATAAGATGCAGATCCGCAGGCCAATACTTGTTGAAGCACTCCTTGCCTGCTTCGCTTGGTTCTCCGCTTCCGTACTTGCCGTTGGCATATGCGGCTGCTTCCGTCTCCGGAAGACCTGCTATATTGTAGCCGAGTCCTGTTGCATAGTTTGACAAAGCATCAAGCCATACATATACAACGTGCTTAGGATCAAAATCTACCGGGATCCCCCAGGTAAATGAAGTTCTCGATACACACAGATCCTGCAATCCCGGAAGCAGGAAATTGTTCATCATCTCATTCTTTCTTGATACAGGCTGAATGAACTCAGGGTGAGTATTGATATGCTCGATAAGTCTGTCGGCATACTTGCTCATCTTAAAGAAATAAGCTTCCTCTCTTGCCTTCTGCACCGGTCTTCCGCAATCCGGGCAGCATCCGTCCTTAAGCTGTGAATCTGTCCAGAAGGACTCACAAGGAGTACAATACCATCCCTCATAATGTCCCTTGTAGATATCGCCCTGCTCATAAAGCTTCTTGAACATGGCCTGAACCTGCTTCTCATGATACTCGTCCGTAGTTCTGATGAACTTATCGTATGAGGTATTCATAAGATCCCAGATGCTTCTGATCTGACCCGATACATTATCTACGAATTCCTTTGGTGTGATACCTGCTGCCGTGGCCTTATCCTCGATCTTCTGACCGTGCTCATCGGTACCTGTCATAAATCTGACATCATAGCCCTGCTCTCTCTTATATCTTGCAATAGCATCGGCAAGAACTATCTCATAGGTATTGCCGATATGCGGCTTGCCCGATGTATAGGCGATAGCCGTTGTTATGTAATATGGCTTATTCTCTGCTGTTTTTCTCATCCCCGTAGTCTCCCCTGTTTTTGTTCGGGCCGAAACACTTTCCACCCGGTCTTAAATCAAATTTGTATATATCCTACTCATGCTTATCACGGATTATTATACACGACACCCGCCCGTCACCCGCAAGCTCTGTATCACAGATTACTCGCAGATAACGGACGGGATAAATATGACTCTATTAATACTCTGTATTGAATTCTAATACGCCGTAATCCTTGTCACCTATAGTGATCTCGATATCCTTAAGCTGGAGATTGTCGATAAAGGTATTGGCGATACCTGCAATAACAACATCCTCATCACGGCTTCCGTAGATATTCAGCTTATCAAGCTTAAGATGGCCTGTCTTGTTATCATCAACAGTGAAATCCACAACCTTGCTACCTTCCTTGAAAGCTCCGTTCTTGGAAAGTGCCTCGATAAGCGAAGATGCATCACATACGTCAACGGCATCAAAGTCCTGCTCAAGTCCGAGGTCTGTCTGACGGTAGAGAATAACCAGTGTGGTATTCTCATCACCCGGCTCTGCCGCTACCGGACGTTTGTCCTCAGGATACATTGAATAATCCACTGCTGTGGTCTCCATAGCTCCCGGCCCTCCGGCCTCTCCGGTAGGTGCATTTTCAGGTATTACATATTCCTTAGTCTCAGGGAGTGTCCATGTGGTCTCCTGCTCCGACGGAATTATTGCTCCGTCCGGTATGAACTGTGTCTCCTCATTGGTAATTGTTGACGGTGAACATGCGCTAAGCACTGCTGCCGCAACTCCAAGTAATACGATGTTAACTATCTTCTTCAATCTTATCGTTCCTCCTGAACAGTAATATTCTTATTCTTTGTCTGATTAAGACAGTATTCCATTATATATGATTTTCAGTTTTAAATCATTACCTAATCATTAAATTTCCGTGTTTTCGCTGTGAAAAATGTCATTTTTAGCGTTCCAAAGCATTATAGACATCTCTCTTTGACAATCCTCTGTCATTTGCGACCGCTTTCATGGCGGCTTTCTTATCCATGCCTTTTGAGATATACTGCTCAAGATGCTCCTCGAGGCTCATATCCTCAAAGCCTGCTTTGATCTCTTCATTAATCGCTTCAAGACTCTTGCCCTCTATGACAAGCACATACTCACCTCTCGGTTCTCTCTCGGCAGCTTCTCCTATCGTGGTTCGTATGACCTCTTCATGCTTTTTTGTCATCTCACGGCACATCGCTATACGTCGCTCCGGTCCGAATACTCCCGCGAGCTCCTTGAGAGTCTCCTTAAGTCTGTGCGGCGCTTCGTACAAAACTATAGTTCCTGTTTCATTCCTGATACGATCTATCGCTTCTTTTCTGTCTCTTTTTTTCTGCTTCGGCGGCAAAAATCCCTCAAATACAAATCTTCTTACCGAGAAGCCTGATAAGGTAAGTGCGGTTATCACTGCGGAAGGTCCCGGTATGGATGTCACCTCTATACCTGCCTCAACACACTTTTGTACCAGCACTTCTCCGGGATCCGATATGCAAGGTGTTCCGGCATCCGTAACTATAGCCACATCAGTGCCCTCCAGCATTTTTTCAACCAGCTCATCCGCCTTGTCAAAGCGATTAAACTCATGGTAGCTGGTCATAGGCGTCTTTATCTCAAAATGATTAAGAAGTTTTATGGTATTTCTGGTATCCTCGGCAGCGATAAGCTCGGCTTCCTTAAGCACCTCTACCGCTCTCGGAGACATATCTCCCAAATTACCTATAGGCGTAGCCGTTATATATAATTTTCCGTATCCGGTCTCATTCATATTTATCACTTTTTAAATGTTTAGTTTCAAATCAACAGGCTTCGCTCTTAAGACATATGCTTACTTAATACCCGTAAATATCGTATATCTCATCGGTATACACGCCCGGCTCCTTATATACGATAATAGGCTTTTCGAATCTGCACTCTTCTCTTGCTCCCTTTACGGCATCTATAAGTATCATATTGGCCTCTCTGTCCACATAGGGATAGACAGGCTTGATACGCTTTGGCTCAAGCCCCACGGCTTTAAGCTTTGTAATGATCTCAGGCAGTCTCAATGGTCTGTGCACCATATAAAAATGCCCGCCGTTTTTCAGCAAGACCGAAGCCGCCCTGCACACATCCGTGAGATCACATTTCACCTCATGCCTTGAGATCTGTTTGAAATCATCCGGATTCTTCAGACCGTGCGAATCCTTCATATAAGGAGGATTACTCGTAACCGTATCGACTCTGCCCTTAAGCTTGGCCATTACTTCTGTAAATGCGGCATTTTCCGCATCCCGATCTCCGGCCTTGGCAGACACAGCCTTGATATCTCCCTCAATTATATGCACCTTGTCGGAGAGCGCGTTGAGTCTTACGGAGCGAGAAGCCATCTCAGCCATCTCTGGCTGTATCTCAAGCCCGTAAAATTCTGCTCCCTTGGTCTTAGCCTCGAGCAATATAGGTATGATACCGGTACCTGTCCCGAGATCCACAGCTGTCCCGCCTGCCTTAACAGATGCAAAACCACTCAGGAGTACGGCATCCATGCCGAAGCAGAAACCGTCGTTACGCTGTATTATCCCGTATCCGTTTCTCTCCAGATCATCTATGCGCTCATTTTCTTTGAGAACAACTTCTCCTCTGTATTCAATCATCGAGTGCGGATCTTTCTCTTTTATCCTTATGTTCAAGCTCGCGAAGTTCTTTTATTTCCTTGTCGTTTTCAGACTGTTTAGTTTTTTTGCGGCTCTTAAACTTGATCTCGGAAGCAGCATAATCCCTTACTTCCTTTTCATCATTAGGAAGCTCCACTATAACCTTTACACGCTGCTTAAGTATATTGACGGCACTCACCACTCCCTTAAGATTATCCGGAGTAGTCACAAAATCACCCGTGGACGGAAGTGACTTATTAAGCTCCTCATATGCCTCTTCTTCATTTTTAAGGCAGCACATAAGTCTGCCGCAGACACCGGATATCTTGGCTGTGTTAAGCGAGAGATTCTGCTTCTTTGCCATCTTGATCGATACCGGTGCAAAATCAGAGAGATAGCTGTGGCAGCATAAAGGTCTGCCGCATGAACCGTAGCCTCCGAGTATCTTGGTCTCGTCCCTGACTCCTACCTGTCTTAACTCTATCCTTGTATGGAACACAGACGCAAGATCCTTGACCAGCTCTCTGAAATCCACTCTTCCCTCTGCCGTAAAATAAAAGAGCATCTTGGAGTTATCAAGTGTGTACTCGCAGGCAATAAGCTTCATATCAAGCTCATGCTTGTTGATAAGATCCTTACATGTCCTTATCGCTGCCTTTTCTTTCTCTCTGTTTTCTTCCATCTTGGCCGTGTCATTTGCATCAGCTTCCCTGATGACCTTCTTCAACGGCTGTTTATCCTTGTCTGATTCGATCATATCAACCGTTACGACCTCGCCGTATTCTATACCTCTCGAAGTCTCAACTATGACCTTACTGCCTCTCTTAAGATTGAGGCCGTCGGGATCGAAATGATATATCTTTCCCGCCTGTCTGAATCTGACACCAACTGCTTTTACCATATTTTATATTTCCTTATCAGTTTTCCTTCATGCGGAGCAGCAGCAATTCAAATGCCAGCTCCGGGTTAACATTGGCATTAAGCCTCTGTCTGCATATTTCAATTCCGTTCATTATCTCCTGTATTCCGTCATAGGAGGTGAGTGACGCCGCATTCATAAGCGCCTTTCTCTCTCCCTTAAACACAAGAGAATTAAGATTCCTCGTGACCGTAAACATGGTCAGATCTCTGTACCACAGTTCCAGCAGATCAAGCGCATCATTCGGATCAGGACATTCCATAAGCAGCTTTGATATCTCTATGTGCATATCCGTACTGTCCATATCACGAAGAGTCTTTAGTATCTTCATTACTCTGTGATACCATTCTGTAAATGTCTCACTCTGTGCAAGCTCTATCGCCTTGCCGAGATTGCCCTTGGAAAAAGCAACACAGATATCTGTCATATCCTCCGAGACATCATACTTATCCTTAAGATAATCCCTGATAGTAGCATCCGTAAGCGGCCTTAAGTTCTCCTTGATAGTCCTTGATCTAACCGTATCAAGAAGCTTCCTGTCATCATTTACAAGGAGAAGGATTATGACATATTCCGGCGGCTCCTCCAAGGTCTTAAGCAATGCATTCTGCGCCTGAACCGTCATCTTATCGGCCTCCGGCATTACATATACCTTATAGCCTCCTTCATACGGCTTAATATCCACAGTATCTATAAGCTGCTCTCTGACCTCATCAACGCTTATGATATTAGGCTTCTCATGTGTGATGTATATAACATCAGGATGATTGCCGCTTAATATCTTCTTACACTCCGGGCAATGCAGACACGGCTTCCTGCTCTCATCCTGCTCCTCGCAGAAAAGCTCAAGCAGAAAAGCCTCTGCCATGGTCTTCTTACCCATACCCTTTTCTCCGGTCAGCATATAGCTGTGCCTGATACTTCCGGATTTTATGGCCGACTTAAGCTGATCCTTTATAAGCTCGTTTCCGATTATTTTATTAAATCCGTTATTATCCATATCTATCACCGTAGCGCTTATCCGCATCAAATTACAAACAGCTTTATTACAGCCCGCAATAATCAATGATCTCGTCAACGCAAGCCTCGAGATCATCATTTACAAAACGTTTATCTATACCGGCCTCAAGCAGCTTCTCCTCGGAAAAGTCCTCCAAATCCGCGATAAATCTCCTGCACAGCTCCTTGTATTTTGGAGTTTCTTCCCGCATCTCCCTGGTGAGAGCTCTCATCAAGCGTACTCCGTCATCAAGCTCAATGTATATAGCTGCGACCTTATCCGTACCGAAATAATTCCTAAGACTAAGATACGATTCCAAGGTTGCCGGCATCAGATAATTTCTTTTATCAAGTTCTATCTGTCCGTCATCTATTGTAGCATAAGTCCAGGGTCCGTATACGGTATCATAAGTCCTTGACTCAATAAGCTTGCCTGCCGCTTTGTAATCGGCGATCTTGGCTTCGTCTGTATAATTATAACTCACTCCCGGAACCTCGCCCTCACGTATAGGTCGGGTCGTATACATTACATATCTTCCGAGCTGCGGTCTGCGCTCAATTATCCTTTTGTAAATGCTGTCCTTGCCCGATGCTGATTTGCCTATCAGACAATAAAGCTTACCCATCAGGCTTCACCGGGTCCTTTCTTTTCTACAGCCCCTAAGGCACTGCCGGACTGTCCGTTGGCTGCTGCCCCCGGCTCTGCTGCCGCACCTATCTCTGTATTTGCACTACTGTCCGGAGCCGCAGGCTGCGCATTAGTCTCTGCTGTATTGCCGGTTGCTGCGTTTGACGGATCAGAACTACCGGCACTCTCATTTGGTTCACCTGCAGGCTCTTCCGATATTTCAACAGGATCTACACCAACAGCAAGCGGATATGATGATACCAGCTTTGCCTGCTTAAATATATTTGAGGTCCTTACGGTAGCGTAACCGTCTTTGATCGCATACAATATACACTTCGATCCGAGATCCGAAGCATCATATACTATATCCACATCTCCGTCCAGACTAATGGTCACAAGCCCTGCCGATCCGTTTGCATCTGTGTATTCCGCAACGATCTTGGAAGAGTCAAAATCAAAATGCATATTGGATACACTTCCGTCAAATTCCGCGGAAATAACTTCCTTTTTACCGTTTGCACTTCTTATTACTCTTGCCTTCTTCTTACCGAAGGAATCTCCGTTTTCCACGGTATATGTATAACCGCCGTAATTAACCTGAGACTTTGAAGCAACGGATGTTATCTCTCCGTTTGCATTTACCGCATAAACAAAGTTGCCGGCCTTAAACGAATCAGATGCCAAAGTAACCGGATATCCGCCTTCAAGCATAAGCATTGCCTTTCCGCTGGAGGTATCCACATAATAGTCTCCGTCCTCAGGAAATGTCTTCATGCTCTCATCTTCTTTGAATGAAGTAACACGCTCTACCTTTGTACCGTCATCAACATAGACATGAATATCTCCGTTTCCGGCTCCTATCAGCTTATACCCCTTTATGTCCTCCGCACAGATCTCTCTCTTCTCTGCACCGGGCTTCATCCTGAATAGCTTGTTGGCTATAGGCTCAAGCATCTTATCCGAAGCGTCGACAAAAGCAACATAATAAATATATCCGTCTGCTACATTCATGGCAAAGTTGGAAGTATACTGCAGATTTGAGTCTCCCCCGAGCAGATGCGAAAATGACTCGGTGGTCTTTTTATATTTTATCGCATAGAGATCATCTACCTGCTTCTCGGTATCAAGAAAAGCCCAAAGCGTCTTGGTCTGAACTACTCCCGGATAATCCTTCTGATCGTTTTCCGACTCTGAAATATATGCATTATTATAGCTTATACTGTAGAGCCTGTATTCCCTGTCGAATCTATAGTTGAATGCTCCCTCATTAAGATCGGATACGGCACGTCCCTTATCATCAAAATAATACAGATCAGAACCATCCTCAAGCCATTCCGAAGCAAGGAGCTTCTTACCGTCTTCCTCTATTATATCCGAATCCTCGCGATCCGACAGCTCATCTTCACTCAAAACATAGACAAGCTCGTCCTTGTCAAGCCAGACAAGACCCGGCTCATCGGCAGCATCCTGTGTCTTTGTTTCATCTGATGTGGTCTCAGTCTCCGATCCGTCTGACTTGAATCTTTTGAAAAAACTTAGAAAACTGTTATTACTTATGTATGCAAATACAAATACAAGCAACAATATTGCTATGATCATCAATGCTATTGCCGAAAGCATATTGCTTCCGCCCGATGATCTGCGGCTGCCGCGGCTTCTCTTACTGTTTCTGTTCTGTGACATATCTAAAACTCTGTGTTAAAAATCTCCTGAAAATGCAGCTTTAAGCTTGAACACTGTCTGTTTGAGACGCGTCATTTTAATCTTGATCTGCTAAACAATGAACGATCAGCCTATTACCGCATTTTAACAATACCATCTGAATTATACGCTAAAGTTTAACATTAATTATATTTGCTAGCAACCGACAAAACCTTAAAGAAAAACATAGTAAAATAATGAATCCTATCGGCACTTTGTGCTCATTTCCGTTACGCAATCAAAAAGATGAGGATGATTGCAAGTAAACTTGCTCATCCTCATCTTTCCGATTCCGTTTATGCGCTAAAAAAGCAGCCGATTCCTCGACTGCTCAAATGCCTCAGGCCGGAATCGAACCGGCGACACATGGATTTTCAGTCCATTGCTCTACCAACTGAGCTACCGAGGCATAACGCCAAGCCTGTCTGTAACAAACGCTTAACAGAGTTATATTCTATTTTATAGTCCTGATTTTGTCAAGAAAAATACGGTAAAGACGCTGTTAGCTTCTCCGATTATCAACTCGGAGCCCAATATTTACGGTACTTATCAACAATTGCCGCATTCTCCGCAGGATCTATCCACGGAAAATGCGGCAAGGCATATCTTACTTTGTTATTTCACTGCATCAGCATTGATAATACTATAGAATATGCATACCTTATCTTAGCCGATGACTATAAATATTACTTGAGTATCTTATGCTCCCCATTGATATCAAATACAACATTTGTAACCTCAGTATTGAATCTAAAATCAACGCCGGCCTTCTCAAGATACTTCTGCATAGGCAGTATAAGCGAATCATACTGATTGTACTTGGTAAACTTAAGAGCACTGAAATCCGGAAGTCCACCGATATGATGGATAAATCTCTGGAAATATCTCTTCATTTCAAGAGCTGAGTGCCACTCCTCAAAGGCAAACATGCAGCTGCGAGTGATGCCAGTCCGCTTCCTACGATATACGCACTCTTGGAATCAATCCCTTCAGGCTTTTTCGGGCGGATAAATGCCTCATAGTTACCATTGGAATAAAATATTCCCTTGCTGTTCTTAGCCTGCTTTCCTCTCTCGATATTTCTGTAATCTGAAGCCGCTTCCTTAGAACTCTTTTTCTTGGCATAAGATAATGCTGTAAATGCCGCTGCTCCGGCTCCTGCACATGCAATTACTATCAAAAAATTAAGGTACAAAAAACGGAAACCCTCGTAAAATAAGGATTTCCGCTAATTATGAGCATGTCGGGAATCGAACCCGAGACAACTTGATTAAAAGTCAAGTGCTCTACCGACTGAGCTACATGCCCTCATATGTGACCTGCTAATAAAAAAACAGGGCAGGAAATTTAAATTCCGCCCTGCTGATTGCGGGGGACGGATTTGAACCATCGACCTCTGGGTTATGAGCCCAACGAGCTACCGGACTGCTCTACCCCGCGATAGAAAAATGGGACCTACAGGGCTCGAACCTGTGACCCTCTGCTTGTAAGGCAGATGCTCTCCCAGCTGAGCTAAGATCCCAAAATGGATGGGGGTGGATTCGAACCACCGAAGTCGTCGACAACAGATTTACAGTCTGCCCCCTTTGGCCACTCGGGAACCCATCCATAACACAATATGAAGTTAATAATAAGACACACGCGGCTGCGCATGTCTCATCGTCACAACCAGTGTAACGACCCGGATGGGGTTCGAACCCACGACCTCCGCCGTGACAGGGCGGCGCTCTAACCAGCTGAGCCACCAGGCCA
>CAKRTC010000039.1 GCA_934402055.1 uncultured Lachnospiraceae bacterium
ATGGAAAGAAAACTTTTGGATATGATGAACCAATTATCTATAAGCGAGTATAATCCAAGAATGGAATATTGCGATAAATCCAAGTTTGGAGGATTGAGAAAATCGGGAGTTGCAAAGGAAGGGTTGCCATGAAAAAGAAACAATTCACCATTTTAGTTCTTGTATTGATCATTGTAGTTGGCGTAGCCGCACTTTTCTTAAACGAGAACAGACCATATAAGCCAACATCATTTGTTGTTGATGGAGATAATTGGTCGGCCACGGTCGTTGATGGAAGTTCCATACTGCTGGAACTTAACAATAGCAGCAAAGAATGGTCGATCATATCGGAACCAGAGACTTTCGTAAGCGATTATCATAATATTTCGGAAAATATTTCAGAGTTTCACATAATTGCTTTGAATGATGGAGGGGGAGAAATGGTGTTCCATTGTACAAAAGATGATGGTAGCACTGCTCAATATATCCTTGATCTTTCTATCTCACGACATCAGAAAATCCATCTCCAAATTGATTCACTTTCCTTCAAAGAGTGCACATAACAATTCCTGTTTGTTTGCTGGTTTATACCAGCTCTTATAACGCTCTTATAACGCTCTTATAACGCTCATCAACTCAAGTGGAAGCTCATCAATTTCTATGGTATATTGAACGAGGTGCTTCGGAATCGAATACGGGAAATCAGTAAGCACAGAGCATTTTTTGCCCTGTGCTTGTTTTTTAAGACCTATCGTTAAAAATGCACCCCTTTGGAGTGATTTTGCACCCCCTGGGTAGAAAAACGGGAAATCTACCTTATAACGATAGAAGATCCGAAAAATGCGCGGTATTCCTGCACCCCCTGGGAGACTACGATTTGACTACTATCGACTTCCACATTTTGCTCGTTTACGCCCTTATTTGCGATTTTTGTAAAAATCAGAGGCTGTCGAGAGAAATCAGATACTGCGCAAAAAGCGCCAAAATACGTCGTTTTAAGGCATAAAAGGAGAAAGAAAATGAAACATCGTATACTTTTCTGTTGCCACGGCAACATCTGCCGCAGTCCTATGGCGGAGTTTGTGATGAAGGATCTGGTTGAGAAGGCAGGAGTGGCGTCGCATTTTCATATAGAGTCTGCTGCCACAAGCAGGGAGGAGATAGGCAATCCGGTCTATCCTCCGGCACGTAGTAAGCTTGCGGAGCACGGCATAGGCTGCTTTGGACATGCGGCAAGACAGCTTACGAAATCCGATTATGATGAATATGATCTGCTTATCGGGATGGACAGTGCTAATCTGCGTAATATGCAGCGTATCTGTGGTGGTGATCCGAAGGGCAAGATATCGCTCCTTATGGATCACAGCAATCGTCCCGGAGATGTTGCGGATCCATGGTATACAGGAGATTTTGAGTCTACATGGAGAGATGTGCTGGAAGGCTGCCGCGGTCTGCTCAAGGAGCTGTCACAAAACTGAAAAAACCATTCTAAGAACAGGAACAAATAATATTTATATGAATATAATTGAGAAGATAAGTACAGAGCTTGAGATTAAGGCATGGCAGACAGAGGCTGTCATCAGGCTTATTGATGAAGGAAATACCATCCCTTTTATTGCACGTTACCGTAAGGAAGCCACCGGGGCAATGCATGATGATGTGCTGAGGCGTTTTGATGAAAGATTGCGCTATCTCAGGAATCTTGAGGAACGTAAGGCTACCATTCTCACGTCCATAGAGGAGCAGGGCAAGCTTACTGCTGAGCTTCGCAAGGAGATCGAGGAGGCAGAAACCGCAGTAAGGCTTGAGGATATCTACCGCCCGTATAAGCCAAAGCGCCGCACCAGAGGCATGATAGCGAGGGAACGCGGACTTGAACCGCTTGCTGTATACATATTCAAGGGAAATGGCAAGGATCCGGTTACTGTCGAGGCTGCCAAGTATGTTTCGGCTGACAATGAAGTTCCGGATGTTCAGACCGCAATAGCGGGTGCCGAGGATATAATTGCCGAGACTTTGTCCGACAGCGCAGAGCTTCGTGAATGGATACGCCGCAAGACTTTCCGTGAGGGCAGTATAGTTTCCTCGGCCAAGACTAAGCAGCAGGCAGAGGAACGCTCCGTTTATGATAATTATTATGCATATTCGGAGCCGCTTAAGTCCATCCCGGGGCACCGTATACTTGCTCTTAACCGCGGAGAGAAGGAAAAGATACTTAATGTCAGGATTGATGCTCCTGATGAAGAGATATTGCAGTACATGGAGAAAAGGCTCGGAACGGATAAGCATCCTCTGACATCGGAATATCTGAAGGCGGCTTGTGCGGATGCATACAAGCGTCTTATCGCTCCGTCAATAGAAACCGAGCTTCGCAATGAGCTTAGTGATAAGGCAGAGGACGGTGCAATCGTCTTATTCCGTGAAAATCTTCGTCAGCTCCTTATGCAGCCGCCCATTACAGGCAAGACTGTACTCGGCTGGGATCCGGCCTTCCGTACAGGATGCAAGATTGCGGTCGTAGATCCTACAGGTAAGGTACTGGATACAACAGTGGTGTTTCCTACTGCTCCTCAGAACCGCGTTGAGGAAGCTATGCGCACTATCGAGGCTCTTATACGTAAGCATAAGGTCGATATCATTTCACTCGGTAACGGAACTGCCTCGCGTGAGTCTGAGCAGATAATTGCTTCCTATATAAAAAAGGATTCTCTGCCTGTTCAATATATTATTGTAAATGAAGCAGGCGCTTCGGTTTACTCGGCTTCCGAGCTTGCGACCGAGGAATTTCCGAACTTTGATGTGGGACAGCGTTCTGCAGTCTCCATGGCAAGACGTCTTCAGGATCCGCTTGCGGAGCTTGTCAAGATAGACCCAAAGTCAATAGGAGTAGGTCAGTATCAGCATGACATGAATCAGAGTAAGCTCAGCGAACAGCTTACAAGCGTAGTTGAGGATTGCGTAAATAGTGTTGGAGTTGATGTAAATACTGCCAGCTACTCGCTTTTATCCTATGTATCGGGCATCAATAAGACTATAGCAAAGAATATAGTGGCATATCGTGAGCAAAACGGAGCCTTTACTTCGCGTAAGGAACTGCTGAAGGTATCCAAGCTAGGACCTAAGGCTTATGAGCAGTGTGCCGGATTTTTGCGCATCAGAGACGGAAAGGAAGTGCTTGATGCGACCTCGGTGCATCCGGAGAGCTATGCGGCTGCAAAGGAATTGCTTAAGCTTAGCGGATACAAGGAAGAGGATATCAAAAATGGAAACTCATCAAGGCTTGCGGTTAAGCTTAAGGAAGCTGAGAAAGATATAACTGCGCTTGCGGAGCGTATGAATGTTGGTATTTATACACTTAAGGACATAATAAATGAACTGATGAAGCCTGGACGTGATCCGAGAGAGGATGTGCCTGCTCCGGTACTTCGCTCGGATGTACTTGATTTTGATGATCTCAAAGCAGATATGGAGCTGCAGGGAACGGTCAGAAATATAGTGGACTTCGGTGCCTTTGTAGATATCGGTGTTCATCAGGACGGGCTGGTGCATATTTCTCAGATGTCTGACCGTTTTATCAAGCACCCTCTGGATGCGGTTCATCTTGGGGATGTGGTGCGTGTCAGAGTGCTTAGTGTCGATAAGGAGAGAAAGAAGATCGCGCTTACTATGAAGGACGTGCCGAATGGTAGTCATAAATAATTTAAATGATGCATAATACATAAATTTATTGTGTTTATAATTATACATGCTATAATCATTTGGGTTATTTTTATTTATTGGGAGGGTTATCAAATGGATAACGAAAAACAGTTTAAGCCATTTATCCCTGCAGAGAAGATCATGCCTGAGATGACAGCGTTTTCTATCATCATGGGTGCTATCCTTTCTGTAGTGTTTGGCGCAGCTAATGCTTATCTCGGTTTACGTGTAGGTATGACTGTATCTGCTTCAATTCCTGCAGCCGTTATTTCGATGGGTGTCATTCGTAAGATTCTTCATCGTGATTCGATTCTGGAGAACAACTTTGTCCAGACAGTAGGTTCTGCCGGTGAGTCTGTGGCAGCAGGTGCTATCTTTACACTTCCGGCTATGTTCCTTTGGGCTAAGGACGGAATCATGGATAAGCCGGATCTCTTTGAGATCATGATCATCTGTATTGTAGGCGGTCTTCTCGGCGTATTCTTCATGGTGCCGCTTCGTAATGCTCTTATCGTTAAGGAGCATGGTACACTTCCTTATCCGGAAGGACAGGCTTGTGCAGAGGTACTTCTTGCAGGAGAGGAAGGCGGAGATTCAGCATCTGTAGTATTTGCAGGTCTTGGTATTTCTGCTGCATTTAAATTTATTATCGACGGCTTAAAGCTTGTTCCGAGTGAGATCAACACACCGGGTACAGGTATCTCAAGCTTCAAGGGACAGATCGGAACTCAGATCTATCCGGCAGTATTCTCGGTAGGATATATCTGCGGACCTAAGATCTCTTCTTATATGTTCTGCGGAGGTGTTATCTCCTGGATGATGCTCATTCCGCTTATCGTTATGTTTGGTCCCGAGACTATCATGTATCCGGGAACAGCGCCTATCGGTGAGATTTTCGCCGAGAACGGTGTAGGCGGTATCTGGGGCAGCTATATCCGTTACATCGGAGCAGGTGCGCTTGCTACAGGAGGTATGATCTCCCTTATCAAGTCACTTCCTATGATCGTTACTACCTTCCGTGATTCTATGAAGGCACTTGCAGGAGGTCAGGGCGACAGTACTCTTCGTACAGACAAGAACCTCAGCATGAAGGTGGTTGTTATCTGCCTTGCTGTTCTTATCGTTCTTACAGCTGTACTTCCTCAGATTCCGGTAGGTATCGGCGGAGCCGTACTTATCGCTGTGTTCGGCTTCTTCTTTGCAGCTGTTTCCTCACGTATGGTAGGTATCGTAGGTTCTTCCAACAACCCGGTATCGGGAATGGCTATCGCAACACTTCTTTTCTCTACTATCGTGCTTAAGGCTACAGGCACCATAGGCGCAACCGGAATGAAGACAGCTATTGCTATCGGTACCGTTATCTGTATCGTGGCAGCTATCGCAGGTGATACTTCACAGGATCTTAAGACCGGTTATCTCGTAGGAGCTACACCGCTTAAGCAGCAGTACGGTGAGGTTATCGGTGTTATTGTTTCTGCAATAGCTATCGGCGGTGTTCTCTATCTTCTTGATTCTGCATGGGGCTTTGGCTCAGAGCAGCTCGGTGCTCCTCAGGCAACTCTTATGAAGATGATCATAGAGGGCGTTATGGGCGGACAGCTTCCTTGGGGGCTTGTTATCACAGGTGTTGTTCTTGCATTTGTTGTTGAGATGCTCGGTATTCCGGTACTTCCTTTTGCTATCGGTGTTTACCTTCCGATCCAGCTTAGTGCATGCATCATGGTAGGCGGACTTGTACGTCTTTACTTCGATCGCAAGAAGTTTGCTTCGGAGCAGGAGAAGACAGCTACTGCAAATCGTGGTGTGCTTTACTGCTCGGGTATGATCGCAGGTGAGGGTCTTGTAGGTATCCTTCTTGCAGTACTTGCTGTTCTCGGCGTTGACGGCAAGATAGATCTTTCGGGAGCTCTTAACCTCAGCGCTTCGGCAGGTACAGTAGCTTCTATCGTTGTATTTGCGGTTATGATACTTCTTGTATTCAAGTTTGCACTTGGCGGCAAGAAGAAGGCATAAGGACAGCTTATGGCTAAAAAAGCTAAGCTTTCGCGTGATGAGGCTATTGCACTGTATAACAGCTATGTTCCGGTCATTTCAGAGAAAATCATTGACTGGAATACGGATGATGAAGGAATAGTGACGCTCAGTATCGAAAATAAGGGCTTTATGAATACCCTTATGCAGAAATGCTTCAAAAAGCCGAGGATATCATATATTCATCTTGATGAGACCGGAAGCTTTATCTGGCAGCTTATGGACGGCAGGAGAAATGTTGCCGCAATTGCAGATTCTGTGAGAGAGCATTTCGGCAAAAAAGCGGAGCCTCTGTATGAGCGTTTGCTTAAGTTCTTTGAGATAGTGGAGAGCTATGACTTTATTATCTGGAAGAAGCCTGAGGATGAGCTCCGTAAGCATAAATAAGCGGTATACGTATATATTTTTGCAAAATTAACTTGCATCAAGCGTTTAATTATGATATAAATTATGGCAGTGCAATTATACCCCGCACTGAGTGGCATGTAATAAATTACATAATCGGCCACCGGAGGGAGGTAAGGGGTCTTTGTCAAACGTTATCGTTAAAGAGAACGAGTCACTTGATTCAGCTCTTCGCAGATTTAAGAGAAACTGCGCAAAGGCAGGAATCCAGCAGGAGATTCGTAAGAGAGAACATTACGAGAAGCCAAGCGTAAGACGCAAGAAGAAGTCTGAAGCTGCAAGAAAGCGTAAGTATAACTAATGAGAGATAGCCTCAATTCCTGTGGAGTTGAGGCTATATTAATTGTAAGAGATGTTTGAGATTCATAAGGAAATTCCCACAGAACATGAAATTAATATCTTCGGCAGCTGTGATGTATATCTTAAGAAGATAGAGCGCAGCTTCGGAGTTGATATAACGGAACATAACGGTTCCTTGAGCATACTCGGTACCGAGGGACAGGCTAAGCGTGCCGGAGCAGTCATAGACTCTCTCTTAGAGCTCAGTAAGCGCAACAATTCCATCAATGAGCAGCAGGTAGATTATGCAATATCGCTCTCAATGGAGGGGGAGGACAGGACTAAGGATATATCCGAGATAGATAAGGATATAATCTGCCGTACCGTAAGCGGAAGACCTGTCAAGCCCAAGACTCTCGGTCAGAAGCAGTATGTGGATAATATACGATCCAAGATGATCACCTTCGGTGTAGGACCTGCCGGAACAGGTAAGACCTATCTTGCCATGGCTCTAGCAATCAAGGCGTTTAAGGAGCAGGAGGTACAGCGTATTATCCTCACCAGACCTGCCATAGAGGCCGGAGAGAAGTTAGGCTTCCTGCCGGGTGATCTGCAACAGAAGATCGATCCGTATCTGCGACCTTTGTATGACGCTCTTTATTCGATAATGGGAGCTGATTCATTTATAGCAAATCAGGAGAAGGGACTTATAGAGGTCGCTCCGCTTGCTTATATGAGAGGACGTACCCTGGATAATGCATTTATCATACTTGATGAGGCTCAGAATACAACGCCTGCGCAGATGAAGATGTTTCTGACACGTATAGGCTTCGGATCCAAGGTTATAGTTACGGGAGATCTTACCCAGAAGGACCTTGAGAAGGATCAGGTATCCGGTCTCGAGATAGCAATGAGAGTGCTTAAGAGTATTGATGACATAGGCTTTTCCGAGCTTACTGCGAGTGATGTTGTAAGACATCCGCTCGTTCAGAAGATCGTTATGGCTTATGACAATTATGAGGCTAAGCTAAATGACCGTAAACATAGAAAATGAATATAACGGCAGTTTAAAAAAGCTTTCAGAGGATAATTTTGAAGGCTTTTTGACGCCTGAGGAATATACCGAGATCGCACATAAGGTTATAAATGCGGCGCTTGATCATGAGGAATGTCCTTATGATATAGATGTGAGCCTGCTGCTTACCGATGATGCAGCTATTGAGGAGATCAATACCGAGTACAGAGATATGGCGAAGAGCACGGATGTCTTAAGCTTTCCGCTTGTGGATTATGAAAGCCCTGCCTGCTTTGACGGTTTTGACGATATGGATGATCTCTTCAATCCCGACACCGGAGAGCTTATGCTCGGCGACATAATCATTTCCATTGATCATTGTATCGCACAGGCCGCGGAATACGGTCACGGTGTGGTGCGTGAATATGCCTTTCTCATCGCGCACAGCATGCTGCATCTGATGGGCTACGATCATATGACCGAGCCTGAGGCAGCTGAGATGGAACGAAGACAGGAAGAAATATTAGGCTCCTTAGGTATTAACAGATAATATGATAAATAACGCTAAGTCCAGAAATTTCATAGCACAGGGCAGCATACTTGCCATCACAGGTATCGTCTGCCGTATCATAGGAATGCTTTACCGCATTCCTCTTGTTGACATTATAGGTACTATCGGTAACGGCTATTACACCTCGGCGTACAGCATTTACAATATTTTGCTTATCTTAAGCTCTTATTCGCTGCCGACGGCTGTTTCAAAGGTAGTATCCACCAGACTTGCCAAGGAACGTTATGATGACGTAAGAACGACTCTCAGAGTTGCTTTTGTTTATGCGACTCTTATGGGTGCCTTTGCATGCGGGCTTATGTATTTCGGATCGGATATGATAGCAGGCTTCCTTGAGAAGCCTTTTTGTCGTTATGCGATGCGTACACTTGCTCCGACCATATGGGTAATGGCATATCTCGGCATTATGCGAGGCTATTTCCAGGGCTCTGGCAATATGGTGCCGACTGCGGTATCGCAGGTAATTGAGCAGATCATAAATGCCGCAGTCTCGATAATCATGGCGATATTGCTGTTTAACTACGGAGCAAAGGCCAATCTTATCTATGCAGAGACAGATTACAGCTATGCCTACGGAGCTGCGGGTGCAACTATAGGAACCGGCATGGGTGCTCTTATCGCCCTGCTTTTCTTTATACTTTTGTTCCTGCTCTACGGAAGGATGCCTTCAGGCAACGGATATGTCCGAGCAAGAAATGCTGACGGCTCTCTCGGTCGTGCGAGATCTAGACGCAGAGAGTCTTCGGGTCAGCTTGCAAAGGTGCTCCTTGTAACGCTTATTCCTATACTCTTAAGCTCTACTGTTTATAACATCAGCACCGTGCTTGATGACTTTATATTCAGCCGCAGCATGAATGCACTCGGAGTGGGGGCATCCTGCGTATTTTTGTGGGGAGTTTTCGGAGAGTACAGGATATTGTTCAATATTCCGGTTGCCATCTCAAACAGCTTAAGCTCTTCGGTCATTCCCTCGCTTACCAATGCTGTTGCCGACAGGGATAAGAGGCTTATAGTTCAGAAACTTAAGCTAAGCATGCAGTTCGTCATGCTTATATCCATTCCGGCAGCAATGGGACTGTTTGCACTTGCAGAGCCGATATGCAATCTGCTGTTTGCTTCGGAAGATAACACTCTGCTTATATCGGTTTTAAGACATGGCTCGATAACCATCATACTTTATGCCTTGTCTACCATTACAAACGGGTTGTTGCAGGGACTCGGACACCTTTCCGAGCCTCTTAAGAATGCGGTGATCGCACTTGTGATACATGTGATTTCGCTTGTGGTGCTTGTATTTGTGACTCACAGCATACTTGCGGTAATTTATGCCAATTCGATTTTCGCACTTGTCGTATGCGTGCTGAATATAGCTAATCTGCATTCGCATGTGCATTTTCGTATAAATATGCGAAATACCTTCATTATTCCGTTTATATCCTCGGCTGTAATGGGAGCTGCGGTATACGGAATATCCAGATTACTGCAAATGCTGCTGCCGGCGGCATTTGCATCGGGACGTGCCGGACTTTCTGTTATCGTGGTCATATGCATGTGTATAGCACTTTTTGTCTATGCTGTATTACTGGCTGTCTTAAGAGCCTTCACCAAGGAAGAACTGCTTGAGATGCCAATGGGACTCAGATTATACAGACTGCTTAACGCAATGAGGCTCATGTAATGAGCAGGGTACTTGTCATCGGAGCAGGCGCTTCGGGGCTTATGGCCGCACTTACAGCGGCGCGGAACAATGCCGAGGTCACGGTGTTTGAGCATAAGTCGGAGGCAGGGATCAAGCTTGCTCTTACCGGAAACGGAAGGTGCAATTATACCAATACCGATGCGGTGGCAGATAAGTACCACGGGGATGAGGGCGCAAAAGTTTTTGCAGCTAAGGTGCTGGAGCACTTCGGAAGCGAGGATACTGTTCGATTCTTTCGTGAACTTGGGATAGAACCGCTTATAAGGCATTACGCCTATGATGAGAGCGGATATGTATATCCAAAGGACATGAATGCCGTAGGCTTCAGGGATATACTGCTTCGTGCTGCGCTTGATGCCGGAGTTAAGATATATTACGGTGTTGAGCCTGATACGCTGAGGACTGCGGTGAGAACTGTTGTCGGAGTCGGAGAGGGATGTGGCTGTATTGCGTCCGGCAAAGTTGGCTGTGACAAAGTCGGAAATGCTGTTTTTGATGTTCCGGGTACTGCACTTAAGACCTCGGTAAATGATGATGAGACTTTCCGCGGAGAAGCAAAGTATGACTCCCTGATAATAGCCACAGGCTCCAATGCTTATCCCATGACCGGCAGCGACAGCTCAATATATCCGGTGCTTAAGGAAGCAGGAATTGAGATGCATAGATTTCTGCCTGCTCTGTGTGCGCTTTTTTCCAAGGACGAGTATCTTAAAGTTATGAAGGGGCGCAGAGTTAAGACTAAGGCGGAGCTAAAGATATTCTCAGGTTTCTATGAAGAAAAATTTGAGGAACAGCTATGCAGCGAAAAATACAGCTGCAGCGGTGAGATACAGTTTAACGAGCATTCAATATCGGGTATACCTGTTATGCAGCTTTCACGCTATGCCGCTATTGCTCTTAGCAGAGGTGATAAGGTGGTATTGAGCATAGACGGTCACGATTATGCCATACACAGGACGGCAGGCTTTGACAGAGCACAGACCTGCTCCGGCGGAGTGCCTACTGCGGATATTGATCCGGATACCATGAGGTATAAGGACAGCAATATATATATCTGCGGTGAGCTTATAGATGTTGACGGAGACTGCGGAGGCTATAATCTCCAGTTTGCGTGGAGTACCGGCTATATAGCGGGAAATGCGGCAGGCGGCAGGCAGATCGCTGCATACTGACTTGAGTTGAACATCGACGATAAAACAATTCATTTAATAAAAAACAATTCACTTAATATTTTTTCGGCTCAAGACAAAATGCGTCAGAGCTGAAAAATGATACATTTTCATAAAGCTGACAGGAAAACGGCGTATTAAGAAATGATAAGAATAAATCAGATAAAAATATCCATATTTGAGGTCGGTACGGATGCCGAAAAGGAAACCAGGCTCTTGAAGAAGCTTTCGGCGGGGCTGCTTTCTTGCAGACAGGACGATATACGTAAGCTTAAGCTTGTGCGTCGTTCCATAGATGCGAGAGAAAAGGATAATATCGAGTTTGTGTATACGGTAGATGTGCGTCTGCACGATTCCGTTGTAGGACCGAGTGCGGAGACAGAGCTTCGTTTTGTGGAAAAGCTTAAAAATGCCAATATCAGGCAGATGAATAAGGCACCGCTTACTCTGCCTATACCGAAGGAAACCGGCAATGCTTTCGGAGGCACGACTGACGGTACAGGTGACGGTA
>CAKRTC010000040.1 GCA_934402055.1 uncultured Lachnospiraceae bacterium
AATATGTTGCGTCAGCTCTTGAGAAGCAGAATATTAAATTGCTTGCAATGATTCCAAGATATTTTAATGCTATTGCTTTAACAAAAGAACCTAATGATATTCATGATTTGTTTTCAAATAAAGAAATGAAGGTTCGTGTGCCAACGATGAAGAGCTATGAACTCGTTGCAACAACATTAGGATATCAGGCAACTCCTATGGCATGGTCAGATGTGTTCACAAGTATGCAGACCGGTATAGTTGATGGTTGCTTCGGTGGTGGTCCGGAGGCATTCTATACTCAGCTTAAGGATGTCATGAAAGTTCTTGTTTTGTACAGAAATGCATTTGAGCCTCATTGGCTTATGATGAATATGGATGACTGGAATAAGTTTTCGCCTGAAGAGCAGGAAATGATTTCAAAGAGAGCAAGAGAACTTGAGGATAGTGTTTTTGAAACAGCTGAGAAGAATGATACAGATACAATTCAGAAGTTCAGAGATGAAGGATATACGGTAATTGATTTTACCGATGAAGAGATTGCAGAGATATCAGCGAAGGTGAGAGCTGAAGTTTGGCCGCAGCTTGAAGATGTATTTGATAAGGATACATTTGACGCCGTTAAGGAATATCTTGGAGTACAGTAATATTAAAAAGAAAGGGTCAGTACCGGTGTGCTGACTCTTTTATTATTAACAGTAGAAACCGTTTCTACTGCAAAAACCTTAGGAAGGGAAATAATGAAGAGTTTATATTGCATTATTAAACGATTATCTGATCTTATAGGAAATATTATTCAATACATTACAATTTTTTTTATTGTTGTACTACTGATTTTATCATTGGCACAGGTTATTTTGAGAACATTTAATCTTCCACAGTTGGGTATAGAAGAGCTTATGAAAATGCCAACGATTTGGATGTATATGTTAGGCGGTATATGTGCTTCATATACAAAATCTCATATTGATTGCGGAATTCTTGAGTCTATGGTTAAGAGCGCTCGAACAAAGAAAATTTTATCGATAATTAAATGTATTCTAAGCATTATTGTTGCTTGTTTCGCCATTGTTTGGACCAATGAATATCTCCAATACTGTTACAGTGCAAATAAGGTCAGTGTGATTTTTGGATTTCCATGGTTCTATGCCAATGTTGCAATTCTTGTCGGTATTGTGGGAATGCTTTTTTACATGATACTTGAACTTATTGAGAATATTATTACTTTTAATAGAAATGACGTGGAGGAAAAAATGCCATGAGTGTAATGCAGCTTTTTTTTATTGCAATATTGATCCTTATGGTTTTTTTGTTGGGTGGTGTGGCACTTCCGTATTGTTTTGCAGCATCAATGGGATTTCTGATCTTAAGCGCAAATGTACCGGTGAAAACATTATTTAATTACGCATTTGCTCAAATGACAAGTGTTACATTGTTGGCAGTCCCTATGTTTGTTATTGCAGGATCACTTATAGCTGATACCGGAATTGCAGAGAGATTGCTAGATGTTGCAAATTTGTTTGTTGGTAAGATTAAAGGTGCACTTGGTGTTATATGTGTAATTACATGCGGATTCATTGGTGCTATATCTGGATCAGCTTTTACAGGAATAGCAGCAATCGGACCGGTCATGATTCCAAGAATGGTAGCAGAGGGATATGGAATAGGTTTCGCTTCAGCTTTAGTTGCATCTGCTTCTGTATTAGGAATGCTTATTCCTCCAAGTTCAGCAACGATATTGTATGGATGGTCTACAGGATCATCAATTTTGGCAGGGTTTGTCTCAACTGTTGTACCTGGAATTCTTGTAATAATATCATTTTCTATAATCAATATAATCTATGCAAGAAAACATTGCTATGAATATTCTGAGATTGCTGCAAAAGAGAAAGAGTTTCAGACAAATAGAAATGTTAAAAATACTCTTATTAAAGCAATACCGGCTTTTGCAATGCCGATAATTATATTAGGAGGAATATACGGTGGTATATTTACACCTTCTGAGGCTGCTTCGATTGCTGCGGCTGTTGCATTACTTATAGGAATATTTATTTATAGAAGCTTAAATAAAACAACTACAGTACATGTTTTGAAAAATAGTGCAAATTCCATTGGTGGAATTTTCATGATGATATTCTTCTGTTATATGTTGAGCCAGTCACTGGTTTATCTACAGATACCACAGAAGCTTGTAGTTGTATTTATGTCCATAACCGATAATAAATATGTAGTACTTCTTATAGTTAATATATTCTTACTTTTTGTAGGAATGATTACATCAGATACTGTAGGTATAGTATTGTGTGCTCCGCTTTTACTTCCTATCGTACAGTCATATGGAATCGATCCGGTTCATTTTTGCGCAATTATGATAGTGAATTTGGCAGCAGGAGGCCTTACACCTCCATATGCAAGTATTATGTATTTTGGAATGAAAGTCGGCAATTGTAAATTTTCTGAGATATATGGACCGACTATGCAGTTATTGTTGTTTGGATATATTCCTGTAATGCTTATTACTACATATTTTGAGCCTGTGTCAATGGCGTTGCCGAGGTTGCTTGGTTTAGTTTAATAATAGGCAGGAGTCATGCAAAGAGAATCTAAAGAATACATTGATTGTATAAATATACTTAATGAGGAATTAATTCCTGCAATGGGTTGTACCGAACCGATAGCAGTTGCATATTGTGCTGCATCTGCAAGAGAGTTATTGGGTGAGATTCCGGATAAAGTCATTGTAGAGGCCAGTGGAAATATAATAAAAAATGTCAAGAGCGTAATAGTTCCGAATACCGGTCATCTTAAGGGACTTCAGGTGGCAGCAGCTGCAGGAATTATTGCAGGGGATGCGTCTAAAAAACTTCAGGTGATTTCATCGGTAAGCAAGCAACAGATTGAAGCAATAAAAGATTATACCCAAAAGACAGACATTGAAGTTAAGCATTTCAATTCTGAGTTGATCTTTGATATTCAGATTACGGTATATAAAGATACACAATATGCAAAATGTAGAATAGCCAACCATCATACCAATATTGTATTAAGGGAAAAAGATGGTGAGGTGATAGAGCAATCGGATATTAACAGTACTTCATCGACAAAGCTTACAGACAGAGAATTTTTAAATTGCTCAGTTATATATGATTTTGTTGAATCACTAGATATTGAAGATATCAGAGATGTTATAGGCAGGCAGATTGAATTTAACATGGCTATAGCAGCTGAAGGAATTCGAGGAAATTACGGGGCTAATATAGGATCTACCATACTGAAGGAAAATGAAGCATTGAATAAAATCAATGATAAAGCTGTTGTTAAGCAGAGAGCGAAGGCAATGGCAGCAGCAGGATCTGATGCAAGGATGAATGGCTGCGAGATGCCTGTAGTTATAAATTCGGGAAGCGGAAATCAGGGAATAACAGCTGTTGTGCCGGTTATGGTATTTGGTGAATATCTGAAAACAGATGAAGACAAGCTGTATAGAGCAGTTACTTTATCTAATTTGATTGCAATTTATCAGAAATATCCAATAGGCAGACTATCTGCTTATTGCGGAGCTGTTAATGCCGGAGTGGGTGCAGGCTGTGGAATTGCATATTTGTATGGAGCTGGTCTTGACGGAATAGAGCATACCCTTGTCAACGCTCTAGCCGTAGCATCAGGTGTTGTTTGTGACGGAGCCAAGGCATCATGTGCGGCTAAGATAGCATTGGCTGTAGAAAACGGAATATTCGGTTATGAGATGTGGGAAAACGGTCAGGAATTCATGGGTGGAGACGGCATAGTCAAGAAAGGCTCCGATAATGTTGTTAAAAATGTCGGAAGACTTGCAAGTGAAGGCATGAAGGAGACCGATAAAGAGATACTTGAGATAATGCTCACATGTTGAATAAATATGAGGAAAAATATGGATATAAGTATTTTTGAGATAATAGGCCCTGTTATGCTGGGCCCGTCAAGCTCGGGAACTGCAGGTATGGCAAGACTCGGAAGAGCTGCAAGCAGGTTCCTTGACGGAGAAATAAAAAGCATAGATCTTAGGTTTCATAAGAGAAATGTTGATTATGCAGGTTTAAGAAGTCACTGTGCTCTCATAGGTGGACTCATGGGTTATGAGGCTGATGATCCTGTTATCAGGGAATCCGTTAAACTTGCCAAAAGTAAAGGAATAAAGCTTACCGGAAGCTGGTTTCCGGATGATGCAGATATTGACGGGCATTCTGTCGGAATGACTGTTGTTCAAAAAGACGGAAGGATTCAACGTGTAACAGGAGCATCTGTAGGCGGTGGAAGTATTGATATATTCGGTATAGATGATTTTGATGTTAAGCTGGCAAGCACAGAAGATTATCTATTTGTTTGGTCAGACATAGATATTAGTACAGAACTTTTAAATATCTTGAGATCAGCAAATATTAATTCCGATATTAATCATGACTGTAAGCAGGAAAGATACTTGTTCTATATAAGTGTACCGAAACAGTTTGATGAAAATGTTTTAAAGTTGGTCAAAGATGTTGAAGGGGTAAATCGTGTACTGCATACAGAGGCATTTATAGAATTTGGATTTGTTCCGCATGAACCGTTATTCACCGGCTATGATGAATTGATGAAATTGTCTGAGGAGACAGGAAAGAACATTCCGGAGTTGGCTATTGAATACGAGATCGGAAGGTCAGGCAGGTCACGTGAGGAAATATATGCTCAGATGTCAAATAATCTGAAGCTGATGAAGGAATGCGTAAACTATGGTCTGACAGAGGAATTGCATACCTTATTCGGATTTGATCCGGGTGATAATGCCAAGAAGATGCTCAAAGCTAATGAAAGCGGACAGACACTGAGCGGATCGACTATGAGCAGAGCATTTGCAAAAGCTATGTCTGTTATGGAGATGGGCGAATCGATGAATCGTATTGTTGCTGCACCTACAGGCGGTTCGGCAGGTATAGTCCCGGGATGCATACTTACTGTTCAGGAAGATAAGGGATTTAGTGATGATAAACTTGTTGAGTCATTGTTTGTTGCAGCTGCAATGGGCGTAGTCATGTATTATCACCATACGAGTTTTTCAGGCATGAGCGGAGGCTGTCAGGGCGAAATAGGTGTTTCATCGGCTATGGCTGCCGCAGCACTTGCATATCTTGGAGGAGGAGATGCAAAGGAATGTTGTCATGCAATGGCACTTGCTATGAAGAATATACTCGGTCTTGTATGTGATCGTATAGGCGGATCCTCTGAGATACCTTGTACAACAAGAAATTGTATAGGAGTCGGAAATGCTTTTGCCGGTTGTGATATGGCACTTGCCGGAATCGCAAGCTATGTAAGTCCTGACAATGTAATACTTGCGCTTACAAATACGCAGAAGTTGCTTCCGCCGGAGCTTAGGGGCGGTTGCGGGGCACTTAGATGCACACCTGAGTCTGCAAAGGCTACAGCTATTGAAAAGGAGATATGCAGAAGTCTTGCATTGGATGAAGCATAAATTTATACGGTTAAATGTGAAAAAACGGAGGTTTGAATTATGTTCAGAGAGATATCACATTTTGATATTACAGGAAATGTTTTTGATAGGATATTTAACAATAAGGTTTTACTGACTGTAAAAAACAAAGATAAGATCAATTCGATGACAATAAGCTGGGGAGCACTCGGTTATCTGTGGAAGAAACCGACGGCAACAATGTATATAAGACCTCAGAGATATACATTTGAGCTTCTTAAAGATCGTGAATACTATACTCTTTCATTTATGAGTCCGAAGTATGAAGAACAGATAAATTACATGGGTAGACATTCGGGAAGAGATGAAGATAAGTATGCTGCATCAGGTCTTGAAGCAGTACAGGAAGGTGATTTTGCGTATATTGCCCAGGCAGATGAAGTTCTTTTCTGCCGTAAAATGTACGATCATGTTGTTGATATATCGGAAGCATCGGAATATATGCAGGAGACTCTTACAAATGATATGTATCCTCAGCATGATAATCATCATATGATTTTCGGAGAGATACTTAAGGTTATTAAGAAAGCCTGAACTATCTGATAATAATGACATCATTAAGTCGCAACATCAGTTATAAATATTTTGGCTATTAGCGAGTGTGATGTTTATTTGCAGCTGAATGCAGAGATATGCTGCATTGGGAGGAAAAATGGATATCAGTGTATTTGAAGTGCTTGGACCGGTTATGATAGGCCCATCTAGTTCGAGTACTGCAGGCATGGCAAGACTGGGATGGGTAACAGGTAAATTTGTAAATGCCTCCAATGAAGATATAGCAGAGATAAACCTTAAATTTCATCCGAGACATATGGATTATGCAGGCACAAGAAGTCATCTTGGGCTGATAGGTGGTGTTCTCGGTATGCGTGAGTATGATAATAATCTTAAATACTCACTTGATAAGGCTAAGGAACTGGGGATTAGGGTAACAGCAAGCTGCTTCAAGGAACCGCTCCCTAAAAGCGGACTTACAGTCGCAACGACAGTGGTACTTAAAAACGGTGAAAGAACTACTGTTACGGGTGTATCTGTCGGAGGCGGAAGTATAGATATAATAGGTATAAATGATTTTACGGTAAATCTGTCGGCTACAGAGAAGCATATATTTATATGGGCAGATAGAAATATTTTCGACAAACTGTATGCACTTATGCCGGATGCAAATAAGCTTAAGCTTAGCATAAATAAAGGACATTTCCTATTTTATTCCGGAGTATCTGTGGAGACCGATGAGAATTCAAAGCTGTATGCAGATATTTTAGCAATGGAAGGAGTTGAAAAAATTATATTCATAGATCCCTTCCTGTCATTCGGAAGTACAGACAATGAGAAGTTATTTACAAGCTTTGAACAATTAATGTCTCTTTCAAAGGAGAGCGGTAAGGATATAGCTGAGCTTGCCATAGAGTATGAGATGCAGCGCTCGGGAAGGTCGCGTGAGGACATATGGGAGGAAATGGCAAAAACTCTTTACTATATGCGAGAGACAGTTGATACCGGGCTAAACGGGGAAGTCAAGACGCTTTTTGGATTTGATCCGGGTGACGATGGAAAAAAAATGATGCACGCTTTTGAATCAGGCAGAACTCTCAGTGGATCCACTATGGCAAGAGCTTTTGCAAAAGCTATGGCTACGATGGAAGTCGGTGAGTCTATGGGACGTATAGTTGCTGCTCCGACAGGCGGCTCTGCAGGTATTGTTCCCGGATGTCTATTGACGGTTCAGGAGGATAAAGGATATTCGGATGAGGAACTTATCAGAGCACTTTTTGCGGCAGCAGCTGCAGGTATAGGACTTTACTACCACGAGGTAAGTTTTTCAGGTATGGGAGGCGGATGCCAGGGAGAAATAGGCGTTTCATCTGCAATAGCAGCCAGTGCGCTTGCATATCTTGGCGGAGCAGATACAGAAGGATGCTGTCATGCAATGGCACTAGCGATGAAAAACATACTTGGTTTGGTTTGTGATCGTATTGCAGGCTCATCAGAAATACCGTGTACTACAAGAAACTGTATAGGTGTTGCCAATGCATTTGCCGGCTGTGATATGGCACTTGCAGGAATACGTAGTTATGTAAGTCCGGATAGTGTGGCTGTTGCGTTGAGAAATACCGAGAACTTATTGCCTGCACAGCTTAGAGGCGGAGAAGGCGCATTACGAATAACTCCTGAATCCAAGAAGGCAAGAGAAATAGAAGATACAATGAATAAGAGTCAGTCTTTGCCGGTGGTTGATTGTTTTTAATATTTTATTCAAAGATATAAACCGGGCTAAAGATTAAGAGAAGTTATAAGGAAAGTATTTTTTAGCCTGGATTTGAAAACTTTATTATGTAAACAGCTGTCAATATGAGCTATTGACAGACGTATAAAAAAATAAGGAGGAAGTTATTATGTCACAGTTAAGATTTGCTGTTATCGGTGCCGGTGCGAGCGGAACTCTTATGTCGATAATTCTTAAGAGTAAGGGATATACTGTTAAGCTTATGGATAACGATGCAGACAAGGTTGAAACATTAAATAAGCTTGATAAGCTTAAGGCAACAGGAAAGACCGAAGCTGAGGCTAAGCCGGAGCTGATCACAACAGATGCTGCTGAATGTATTAATGATACAGATGTAATCATGGTTTGCACGACTACAGATGCTCATGCGGATGTTGCGGCAGCTATTGCTAAAGCTGTAAAACCGGAGCAGACTGTAGTGCTTAATCCGGGACATGTCGGAGGCGTGTTAAATTTCAGAACAGCACTTAACAATGCAGGATGCAGTGAGCTGCCTGTAATTTGCGAAGCTGCAGATATGATGTTTGCATGCCGAACTATGGAAATAGGACATACCTTCCATTCGGGAGTAAAGGCTAAGATCAAACTCGCATCGATTCCTTCAGAGAATGCTGTTAAGACAGCAGAATTGCTTAAGGATGCATTTCCATGCTTTGTTCCGGTTGAATCTGTGCTTATAACCGGTATGTCGGGTGGAAGCGGCATGCTTCATTCCATTCCGTGTACATTAAATATGAATAAGATAGAGCTTAAGCAGCCGTTTGATTATTATATTGAAGGCCTTACTCCGGGTATTTGCAAGGTTATAGAGGCAGCAGACGCTGAGCGTATAAATGTATGCAATGCACTTGGAGTTGAAGTTGAGCCGTTGCTTCCGCATCTTAAGAGCGTATACGGTCTTGAGCCGGATAATCTGTATGATGCAATTCAGAGCTGTACTCCATATAAGGGAATCAAGTCACCTATGAGCACTAATCACAGATTTATGCAGGAGGATACACTTTGCGATCTTGTACCGACAGCTTCTATCGGACATATGCTCGGAGTAGAAACACCTGTTATTGATATGATAATAGATCTTGAGAGCCTCATGCTTGGAAAAGATTTCAAGAAAGAGGGACGTACAGTTGAAAAGCTTGGACTTGCAGGCAAGACAATAGAAGAAATTCACGATATGGTGAAATAAAATTTGAATAAGGCGGCTGTAAGTAATAGAATAATTTTACAGAGAAAAATCGCTTATTTATAGCCGCTTGCTTTTGTAGAATGTATTTGATAGACTCTTTTTAAGGAGTTTATGATATTCAAAATTAGAATAAACAGTGCAGATCATGGCATATATGTCATAAAAGCACATTTTAAATCAAGGGAGATTTTATGGTGAAACCGATAGGAAAAACACAGGTTTATGAGGCAGTCTATGATTCTATGATAGACAGTATAGAGTCAGGTGCATGGCCTATCGGAGAGAGAATCCCCGGGGAGATAGAGCTTGCAGAGAACTATCAGGTAAGCAGGAACTCTGTCAGGACTGCCATTAAGGTACTGGTATCATATGATATTCTTAATTGTAAGCCGGGCATAGGTACATTTGTTACGGACAATGCTATTGACGAGATACATAACCGCAGACTTTTGAGTATGCTTCAGGATACTCATTACGAACGTGAAATCATGGAAGTAAGAGGTTTGCTTGATAAAGAGATAGCCTATCTTGCAGCAATTAAGCGTACTGATGATGACATCAAAAAGCTTGAAGAATGTCTTGCAAATCTTGAAGAAGCCGGACAAAAACAAGATAACGAAAATATGGTATACTGGGGTGCACGTTTTCATGAGATACTTGCGGAAGCTACCGGAAATACCTTTATGGCTACAGTATATAAATCACTTAAGACCCAGTTCGATAATAACCGTATGTGGTACCTTGAACATATGGAACCTACCGATATTTATGAAGCAAACAAAGCATCCGATCGCCATATATTTGAAGCGGTAAGAGATCGTAATGCAGATAAGGCAAGGGAACTTATGGCACAACATCTTGATATTCGCGAGCATGGATATACCGAACTTTCGGGTAAAAATAATGATGTCAACACTGTCAAAACAAAGAGGAAAAATGACGGAATAAAGGCAAGGCAAGTATATTGATGTATTGACTCATCGGTTCAATAACCGATGGGTCTTTTTACAAATAAAACTTCCGGGCCACGGTATTTGGCACTACACTGTAGTATTTGTTTCAGGGTAAATATACGAAAATTAGGTATTAATAAAAATACAATACTGTCGAATAAATATACAACAAATATCTTTTCAACTCAAAAAAAATGACTATAATTAAGACATTCGTTTTAAGGAGGCGCTTTATTATGAAAAAAATTATTTCTATAGGCATTGTTGCTGCTATGGCATTGGGACTTGCGGCATGCGGATCAGGTAGTGCAGCAGAGACAACAGCAGCAGAGACTGAAGCTGCTAACAGCAGTACAGCAGATAGCGAATCAGAGAGCGAAAGTGCTGAGAGTTCAGCTTTAAGCACAATTACGGACGGAGTTCTTACAGTAGCTATTTCTCCGGATTTTGCGCCATATGAGTTCTATGCTATAGGCGAGGATAAGGAGCCTGAGCTCGCAGGCTTTGAGATCAGCATGGCAAATCGTATTGCAGACGAACTTGGACTTAAGCTCGAATTGGTTCCTATGAGTTTTGACGGTGTACTTGCCGAGCTTGCCAATGGTAGTGTAGACCTTGGTATTGCAGGACTCGGATATACTGAAGAAAGAGCGGAAGTTATGGATTTCTCGGATCCTTACAATTACGTTAAACAGACATTTGTATGTCGTAAGGAAGACAGTGAGAAGTTTAAGGATGTTGAATCTGTAAACAATCCTGATGTACTGGTCGCTCTTCAGACAGGCAGCACTCAGCAGAAGGTTGCAGCAGATACGATTCCGGATGCAGACACATTGTTGCTTAATAAGGCAACTGATCTGGTAGCCGAGCTTATGGATGGCAAGGTTGACGGTGCGCTTATGAATGATAATGCGGCAGAGATCTTTGTTTTAAATTATCCTGAGCTTGTTGTATCCTTTAACATTCCGTATGAATCAATGGATAACTCCGGAGACCGTATCGCTATTCCAAAGGGACACGATGATATGAAGGAAGCTGTAAATAAGGTAATTGCCGAGGCAACCGCAGATGGAAGCATCGACGAATACAAGAAGGAAGCATATCAGCTTGCAGCAGGTGAGATCTATGAGGGTCTGCTTGAGGACAAATAATATAAGCATTTCTGCTTGTTATTAATAAGTTAGCATGAAGTATCCCTGCCGTAACGGCAGGGATTTATTATTATCGATTAAAGCCGGAGTGTAGTCGGCAAAGCAGCGGCTTGCAGCTGCGAAGACGACTATAGGACGGCCAAACGAAAATG
>CAKRTC010000041.1 GCA_934402055.1 uncultured Lachnospiraceae bacterium
AATCGCACGAAACTGCTTTGGAACAGTATCTCATGAATATGGTATTATAATAAGGTACTCGCTATTGAGGGATTACGTTTGCCATGTTCTGACGTGTGATGCAAAGGCCGTACCGTTCAAACTCCTTTTCCATTCGATAGAGCGGTATCGCATTGACATACTTAGCATTCATGATAGCAGCTGCCAGTGACTCAGATACAGGACTGGTACGAAGGAGCCGGTTCGGATGGGATGCTTTAACTATGTGTTCATCCTTCTTTGATGCATAGACTCCGATATGATGCTCCGTTACACTTACCTCTGCCGGCCTGAAGGCATATTTCTTTGTAATGACATCAGGAAGCTGTTTCCATCCGTTTTCACCGAATTCCCTTACAAGCTCTTCATTTGTCATGTAATGGTCAACTCGTTTCGTCGGAAGATCCTTCATATCGGCATCGCGTTTTCCTTTGGCCTTTTTCTTTTTTGGAACTGCCAGCTCCTCCGGTTCTTCTGCATCAAGATCACACACCGCCTCTGCTTCATTGAAGAATACGATATTTCCGTCTACTTCCATGAAGCATATCTGATTCGGATCATTCATTTTTTCCGACGAACGCCCAAAACGATGCTGTCTTGCTGTTATGAGCTGCTCAAGCATCTTCTGGGTCTTTTCATGCTCGATACGGTTTTCTTCAGCCATCTTTTCCATCTGTTCCTGCATCTGCATAAACAGTGTGACAAGTATAGACTTGTCCATTGTATTCAGTTGTTCTTCGGTGAACTTTACTGTCATGATCGTGACCTTTCTTTTCGTCATGATTATAACAGAAAGCCTTATTTTAGGCGACTGACAGCTTTACTGCCTCTTGTCATTATGACGGTTGATAACCGTCCCGGGATATCAGAAGATCGCAACTTTTTATACTTTAACTCCTGACATTCCGGGACAGTTGTCAACGTTTTTATAGGATATACCATTTTTATTCGCATATCCCGCTTTATATCGTTGATAACTGTGGTTTTTATTTATAAGCCTTATATTTACCGTTATGATACAGCACTTAAATTTCAGCTGCAAATTCCAGTCGAACGGTGCAACTATTCCGAAATAAGCGGTGCAGCTATTCCGATGTGACGGTGCGTTTATTCTGAATGAGCGGTGCGCCTTTCTGTATACTGAATGATGTAACTTATTCATCATCAGTTGAGAAAGGAGCAAATGTATGCAGAGTTACTCAACAATCATCGGCGTGATTGAATTACGCCTTGGCGGTATTGGATACCGTACCACCAAAGCTCGTTATGGGATTGGAAACAGTACTGTCACACTTATCATGAATCGTTATAAGGAAATAGGGTTTACGATTGATGAGCTTAAAACGATGGAACCAGCAAAAGTTGAAGCATTATTCTATCCACCTGAGAATCTAAGACAAGCCGAGAAGCCTCTTCCGGATTTCTACATGATTCATCAACGTATGCTGGCAATGAAACATCCTGATCTTGCGTTCCTATGGTTGGAATACAAGGAGGTGCATCCCGATGGATATCAGCTGTCTCAGTTTTACAAGCTGTATAGAGATTTTCTTCATGAACATTTTGGTTTAGAAAAGGTCTCTATGCCGGTCGAGCGGATTCCCGGTGAAAAGATGTATATCGATTGGGTTGGAGATCAACCGGAGTTATTAACAGACACATCAACCGGAGAGATCCGCAAGGTTCATGTATTTACCACTACATTAGGCTTTAGCAGCTGTGTGTATGCTGAGATATTTCCGGACGAAAAACTTCCAAGTTTCATTAATGGTGTCGTACATGCACTGGAGTATTATCAGGCAGTTCCTAAGTATCTTGTTCCGGACAATCTTAAAACAGCAATTACAAAGCACTCAAAGGATGAGCTTACACTGAATTCTGTGTTTTCTGACCTTGAAGATTTTTACGATGTTATTGTGGTTCCGCCACCACCGCGTAAGCCGAAAGGAAAACCATCAGTCGAGAATCATGTGCGGTTTCTCGAGACCCACTTGATTGAGCGCTTAAAAAAAGATATCTACACAAACCTGGAAGAACTTAATAGAGCAACTCAAAAAATAATAGCAACCATCAACCAAGATGAATTCCGCCGGAAATCTGACATACGTAAAACAAGGATGTACGCATTTGAAACCTATGACAAAACGCAGATGCGTCCTCTGCCGGGAGGCTGCTATGCGCTTTGTGATTACAGGTATTATGCACGTGTACCGGATAATTATCATCTTGAGTATGATGGTCACTATTACTCTGTATTGTACACGTACCATGGCAAGCCTGCAATTCTGAAAGCAACGATGTCAGAAATCAGGATCTGTGATGAAAATAACCGTCTTATCTGCAAGCATCCGCGTTCCTATAAGGATTTTCCGCGTTACATTACAGATGTAGCACATATGCCCGAACATCACCGGTACTACAAGGAGCTGAATGCCCACGATGGCTCGTATTATCGTCGCTGGGCGAGCGTATTTGGTGAATCAATGGTCACTTTGATTGATCGGATCCTTCGCAGTGCAAAGCACGAGGAACAGGCCTACAACAGTTGTAAAGGCATGCTGCACATGTGCAATGAGGTTCCACGCCATTTGGTTTCAGAAGCAGCTCAAATGTGTATAGACGCAAATGCCTGCAAGTATTCTTACTTCAAAAAGGCGCTCAGCAAGGTCGCAGATAAGCATACTGCATCTATCGGTCAAACCGGTCATCTCCCGGAGCATAAAAATATCAGAGGGAGGGACTGCTATCAATGAGAGAGACATTATCCAGCACCAGAGAAATCGTCACTTGTGAACACCTTCGCCAGCTGAAAATGTCCGGAATGGCGGATGCATACGAAAAGCAGCTGAATGATCCTAATGCTGACCTTAAAAGCTTTGAAGAACGCTTTACGGAGATCGTTGAACGGGAATGGCAGATACGATATGACAAGAAATTCAATCGTCTGCTGAAGCTCGCAAGACTCCGTTATCCATCTGCTGATATTGATGAAACGATAAATGATCCGGCAAGAAAGCTGGATACTGCTTCAATTCTGAAACTGTCTGAATGCCATTGGATTGATGAAGGGAAGAATCTCATCATAACAGGAATGACAAGCAGTGGAAAGACATATCTCAGTAACGCTTTATGCGTTGCAGCTATTCGTCAGATGAAAATGGTACGTTATGTCCGCGCCAATACACTTATGCTCGAACTTGAGCAGGCGCGTCTAAAAACCGTATATCTTGAGCATGTATCTGCTTTAAGCAAACTGGATCTGCTTGTGATCGATGATTTCGGTCTGATGGAATTGGACCTTGATAAATGCCGTGATCTCTTCGAAGTAATAGATGGGCGTAATGGAAGAAAATCGACGGTTATAGTTTCCCAGTTCCCGGTAAAATCCTGGTTTGATCTTTTCAAGGAACACACCTATGCAGATGCATGCCTTGCCCGAATCACCGACAAACGGCATTGTTATCGCTTGGAAATGAATGGAATCAGCATGCGCGATACAGATAAATAGACCTTATTAGCTTAAACAGAAAACATAGCGGCTCTCCGCACCGCTCAAAATGGAATGGCTGCACCGCTTACGCGGAGCAGCTGTCCCATTCTATCGTAACTTGCAATTTCAGCACTATGACGAATACTACATCAAAAGCGGCTTGTCTCCGGCATCCCTTATCGGATGTTTAGGTACTACCTCCAGTCCCTGCATGAGTGAATGAAACTGTTCTGTGCTCAGTTCATGCAGCTCAGAGCTTGACCGTGGCCATGAGAACTGACCGAGTTCTACCCGTTTATAGAGCAACAGCCAGCCGTCACCCTCCCACACGAGTCCTTTGATCCTGTCGGCACGTCTCCCGCAGAACAGAAACAGAGTATTACGATCACGTGGCTCCAGATGATACCTAAACTTGATCATTGCAGCAAGCTTATCTATCCCGCTTCGAAGATCTGTATATCCTGCTGCTATAATGACTCTTTTAAAGCAGCTTGCATCATTCAGCATGGCTGCCGGCCTTTGTCAGTTTTCTTATAAATGAGACCGATGCCGTATCATAAAGCATGACCTCACATCCGTTAATTTGTACGGAAGCTGCAGCCACCGGAGTTACTGAAACTGTGTCGTGCTGCATAGGCATCTCTATAAACTCCACCTGATCCGGCTCGTTATTCTGCACAATTTCATCAAGACAGGTATCGCGGAGCTTCCTTCTCCAGTAATAAAACTTATCCTTTGTAATCCTGTTTTCTTCAAGCCAGTCCTTTAGTTTTAATCCGCTGGCATTATATGATCGGATCATTTCTGCTCCGGCACTAAGGCGGTTTTGTTTCGTTACTGTAACTGAGTCCATATCTGATACCTCCCATGTAGTGTACTTGCGCGATTCGTGCGACTAGTACTGACGAATCGCGCAAGTCGTGCTATTTTCAGATATTTTCTCAATTTTATAGACTATCGTTCAAGGTACTCTGGATTTGACGTTTACGGTAAATCACAGGTCTATGGAAAAAACAATCTGAATTTTAGATAATCACTCTAAGACTCCTAAAGAATATCAAGGTTCTTAAGGTGTTTTAGAGATTATCTGAAAGGATGGCAAGACTATGGATACACAGCTGATAAATAAACAGATCTACCTAAGCCGATGGGCAGAGATGGTTCATACCTGTAAAAGCAGCGGATTAACTACAGTGGAATGGTGCAGGCAAAACGATATCGGGATAAAAACGTATTATTACCGTTATAAGAGAGTCAAGGAAGCAGCATTGGAAAGCTCATGCTTTGCTGAGATCACTGCACAGCGAGCATCCGTTACAGACATAGAAGAAGAAAAGGAAACAGGACATGTATTCATTCCTCAGATGACCATGGAATATAAAGGCGGTATCCTCGGTATAACGGAAAAAAACCCGAAGAGCCTCATAATAAAAATGATGGAAATACTAAAAGATGCTTAGAGAAGCCACATGCTTTGAGCATATCTACATCCGGTGTGGCTATGTGGATCTGCGCCGAGGTATCGACGGTCTGGCAGAATACATTCGTAATGACATGTCAATGGATCCATATGCCGAAAATACACTCTATCTGTTCTGTGGACGAAGAACAGATCGTATCAAAGGACTGACATATGAGAAGGATGGATTTCTCCTGCTCTATAAAAGGATCGCAGACGGACATTTCAGATGGCCGAGGACACCTTCCGAAGTCCGAGAACTTACAGATGAACAGTTTCATATGCTTACAGATGGTTATTCGATTGATAGATTTACCGGATACACAAAAGCCGTTGTGCTTGCAGTTTGAACCCGCTGGCGGTCGCGAACTACAATAGAAATCCGAATTACTTGTGGCGAAATGATATAATGGCACATATTGTACCTATAATTTGATTCGTATTGAAATTTTTGCGAGCTGATGTTATAGTGAACATGCAAAGAGATGAGGAGGAACGGCTATGGAAAATTTGGTTGTTCGACTGGTCGATATTCAGATTCAGAATTTTAAGAATGTTAAAAATGGTCATCTGAATCTGATAAATCGTAGAAAGCAGTTCAGAGCCAGTGTACTGGGGCTTTACGGTCAGAATGGTTCAGGTAAGACTGCACTGATCGATGCACTCCAGGTGCTGAAGCATATTTTATCCGGGCAGAGTGTACCGGATAAGTATGCGGATTATATTAACGTGGATGAAAAGATGGCACGTCTTTCCTTTCATTTCGAAATGAAAGATCAGCAGACCGGGGAATGTGATATTTTTTATGCATTCTCGATGATGAGCATAGAGAATGATACAGAACAGAATACAGATCAGGTTTTCGAGCATAAATTAAATAAAAAAGTGCAGATCATGGATGAACTGCTGAGTTTTTCTTATGAGGATGCGGAGGGGAATCGAAAGATACGGAAGGGACCGTTTATTGATACATCTTCCGTTTCTGTTTGTGTGCCGAATTCGAAGTACGAGCTGCTTTTTAGCAAGGATCGTGACGTGAAGCAAAGGCTGATCGTTGCGAAGGCGCTGGCATCGGCGACTTCCCGTTCTTTTATTTTTTCGAGAGAGTTTTTGATAGAAATGCGGAAGCAGCAGGGATCTGCGAAGCAGGATGGAACTGTGATTCCGGATGATCGTGCATTTCATAGAGAACTCATCGAGAGGATGGTTTTTTATGGTAATTATGAGCTTTTCGTCATCGGCACATCGAACACAGGTATCATCAGTTTAAATGCACTTCCGCTTGCATTTAATGTTCGACATGGCGAACATGGTGCAGTAGGAAATCTGATGGTTCCGTTAGGGCAAACGGCAGATATTCCAGATGAAGTATTTCGTACGGTATTTGAAGTTGTGGAGGATATGAATATCGTTCTAAAGCAGATCGTACCGGGTCTGACGATCAGTGTGATGGATCTGGGACCGACGGTGACTAAGAGCGGTGCAGCAGGCCGTCGTATCATGCTGATGTCTGATAAGAATCATAAGAGTATCCCGTTGCAGTATGAGTCGGAAGGCATCAAGAAAATTATATCTGTGCTGCAGCTCTTAATCGTCATGTATAACAAACCGTCAATCACGATCGTGATTGATGAGCTGGATTCAGGTATTTTCGAGTATCTGCTCGGTGAACTTCTTCGGATTCTTTCCGAAAAGGGAAAGGGACAGCTTATTTTTACGTCCCATAATCTGCGGCCGCTGGAGACGCTGGATCGTGGATTCATCGCATTTACGACGACGAATCCAAAAAATCGGTATATCCGACTGACGAATATCAAGGAAAATAATAATCTGAGAGATTTCTACTTACGGGATATCGTGCTCGGCGAGCAACGAGAAGAAGTGTATAAAGCAACCAATAATGCGGAAATCGCACTGGCGTTCAGAGAGGCGGGTGAGGCGATTGGCACGTAAGAAAATAATCTACGTAATTGTAGAAGGACCCTCGGATGATGAGGCCTTGGGAGCCATATTTCAGAGATTATTTACGGACCAAGAGATTTTCGTCGAAATCACACATGGAGATATTACTTCAGATAGTCGTACGGATGCTGCCCATATCGTGAGTAAGGTCGGTGATATGGTGAAAGCGTATGCAAAATCAAATCACTATACGCGGACCGATTTTCTCGAAGTAATACACATTATGGATACGGATGGAACCTACATTTCGGATGATCATGTGGAGGAAAATCTGGAGGTCACGAGTGGAACGAAGTACACATTGCGCTCGATCGAAACGAGCCGTCCAGATTTGATCATTGCAAGAAATCATCGGAAAAGCAGTAATATGAATCGGCTGCAGGCTCAAAATAAGGTATGGACGAGCATTCCATACCGCGCGTACTATATGTCCTGCAATTTGGATCATGTTCTGCATGATAAGTTGAATAGTACCGATGATGATAAAGAAAACGATGCATATCATTTTGCTATGAAATATAAGGATCATCTAAAAGAGTTCCTTACATTTTTGTGTGATTCGGATTTTTCAGTAGTAAATGATTATGCGGAATCCTGGGACTATATTCGGGAGGATGTGCATTCTCTGGAGCGACATTCGAATTTGGGAATATGTTTTAAAGATATTCGACAGAAGTTTGATAAAGATAAAGAAGAATCCCATATGGAGATGTGTTGATCGTAAGTGCCAAAACGGTTACAAGAATTTCTCTTATATCTGCTTTCAATTGATTATAAATTATTTTTCGCCTATACTTTGGAGTAAATACAATGTGGTATTTGCACATCCACTTTGTATGGGCGAGATCGTATGATTTTTTTGCCATGAAACACCTTCTTTCCGGAAGCATAGACATGGACATGATATTAATTCACGATGTAGATATCAGGAATGATGACATTAAAATCTGGAATAAAAATCTCTCAGAATATTTGATTTTGATAGTGTAGGTACCTTATTATGAAGCAAATATTTTACATTGATGGTCGTCCAATCCAGCATACGGGAGAAATAGGGAGGGAACTTCCTCTGAAAATATGTGATATGTTTACACCTTTAGATGCAGAACATATTTTTAATTCGGCAAGCAAGGTAGAGAATTATGTGAATAACACTTATCGTATTCAATCGTTTACAGAATCTTATAAAGAACTGAAAGATATCCAAGAAGTATTCGAAATATCAAGAAAATCACTAGGCCCATCAGAGCAGTATCGGATTGAGCGGAGGATTAGGTCATACTTTTTGGAAGCAGATGTATTCTTTAGTCATTGGAGACGTTTCTTAGGTAATTTTAAGAAAAGAAATGGCGTGGATATCTATAAAGACATGGAAAATTATTATAGGGACGACGTCACGTACAACCTATTAAGGATTCTTCGTAACTACATAATGCATGCTGGCGATATTATCCACGGAGTTCATAATAGGCGAATACAATATCAAAAAAGAAACACAAATGTAAAATAAAAGTAAAACTTTACAGATTGACATTTGTTAAACGAAAGTGTATTGTCTCTAGTACAGATAGAAAAAAGCCTGCCGAAGCAGACTCTGATCTTTTCTCACATTGGAGAAGTTGCATTTTTATTGTGAGATATGATCGTGGCTTTGTCAAGCTTTATTTTATCGAGTATAAAAGAAAGGAGATAAACCATGATCGTTAGAGTGAAGAATCTCAACGGAACCTCTGACAACAACCATCCGGCAGGATATTCATCTTGGATTGATTTCTGGGAGAGAAAAACAGGGCGAAAGGCTTATAGCTGTTCATGTGTAGTTTGCAGTAACAAAGCAGCAGTAGGCGCACATGTTAAGATGGTCTACGGACAGAACAGTTGGTATATTGTGCCGTTATGTTATGCGCACAATTCAATTGGCTTTGATTTTAGTGTGAATTCAGAGGATTTAGTTCCGGTAAACGAGTGATTTAATTGAAGGATCCGCATGCGTGTTTGCGCATGCGGATTTTATGATAATAGTGATATGTATAGTATAAAGAAGCATTTAAAAAGCCTTGGAATAACACAAATGTATTTAGCTGAAGCCTTGAATATATCAAGGCCTACACTTGATCTGTATATTGATCTGTATGAGAAGCAGAAATCTATTCCGAGAGAGAGATACGACATCATTTTCAAAAGGCTTTTTGATGAAAAAATTGAAGATAAAGATGAATTCCTCAAGCAGTTAGACATTTGCAGTACGCTCTTGGATAGGGATGAGAGGCTGAGTACGTCGGGACTGAATACTTGTGAGGCGGATTATATTTCCGATATCCATGAGATGTTGATAGATGTGGCTAAAAAGGATTCGGATGAACAGATCTATAAGTTTATTTTGCTGTTGCTCGGAAGCTATAAAAAGAACATGATTTTGTATTATATAATGACTTATTTTGTTGATCTGAATCTTGATACAGATCCTGACGGATACGATGACAACAAGAAATTATATTATTCCAATCTGTTTGATTTGTTCACAGAGATGGTGAACAACAGAATTGAGTTTAAGGAAGAAAAGTATGCTGAGTTCCTGCGAAGAAAGGCTGAGATATCGAAGCAGAAAAAAATCAGGAATGATGAAACCTTAAGTAAGCTTAAGGATATTCTTGAGTTGAAACTTAAGGATTTGGACAGTAAGGGGATAGAGCTGCCGTCGGATAAGATAATTGAGTATTTGATTAGTGGAAAGGGTTGATGTGGGATTATAAAGATAACGATGATTTATATCTTACCAGATAAAGTCCCTGCTATTGCGGGCTTACCTATGGGAGAAATGAAAGAAGATTGAGGGCTGGGGAGTTTTTCTCTTAATGTGTTGGATTGTAACGAATAAACGAGGAGGTGTATAGGGTGTTTAATTGCATTAAAGAAAAAATATATGATTTGAAATCCAGATTTACTACATCACCTCACTGCTTTCTCCCGATGATTATTACCGATGAGGAGTCAGGCAGAGAAATAATGCATGGGCATATTACGTTACGTCCAATGGTGGATTTAGAGGTACAAAAACAATTATTTTCTGATTTGAAAGAGGTTGCTGATATTACAGTAACCAATATAGATAACGGATATGTCTGCGACACATCTGATCTAAAAACTTTGTCGCTGTCATTATTTCATTTGGAATATGGCGAATCAGGATATAAGAGGATAAATCATAAATTTAGAAATCTGGGGAATGTTGCAGTAATTCTATTGAATCCTCAGGCATTTATGCAGGTGTTAGGATGGTGTGTTTATTCTGTGTTTACGCATCTACGTACACTTGAAATAGCTACGGCACAGTATAAGGATATGTCATACGAACCGGAGAATTGGGATTTATTTGCTCGACCAATAAAAGAAAGCTGGAAAAAGGAAATCTTTGCCATGGCAAGGATGAGACCGGGAATTAATGCTATAGGTGAATACGTTGCCTCAGAACCGGTAAGCTTTGACATTGGGGATTTATCAGAAATAGCAATATGTGTTCCTGTAGAAGATTTGATAGAAGGAAAATTTCCAGAAAGATTGACACAGCCGGATATAACAGCATTATTACAGGAATTCAAGCCTAAAATGTCTGGTATACAGGGGTATGTATTATCAGCAGCAGGAAATATTCAGGATATAGAGCCAACTGAGGAATGGATAAAGCAGTTTAAGAGTATATTGCCTGACGAGGAATGGAAAGCCAACACAACTATTGATAAGCTTGTAACTGATGGGGCTGCTAAACCAAGACTTATTTTTCATAGTATTTACGGAGATAGTATCTTCATTGGTATTAATCGCATAGAAGTTCGATTCCTCTTTTATGAAGAAAAACAGAAGATGCTATTGATGGATCTCATTACGCTGTTAGAGAAATTGGCCAAAACAAAGTTTTGTCATATGCAGATGGAAGTAAATGCCAATCTGGGAACGATAAAGGAAACAAAAGTTCAGAGGATGGCCACATTTCAAGAAAGCAAAGCTTATGTGGTTAATGATCTGGAAGTGTTTCATAGAATAGAGGCAGATTATAACCTAAAGACAAATATTATGGGTGTTACAGCATCTCAGAGAGCATGGCATTATACGATTCAGATTAAGACTCCTTGGAACGAACACATTCCTTGGTATGATTCAAAACAGGTTTTAGACAATATGTAATGACCTCCGCTTTGTAACTTCGTGGATTTACCTGTATACTAAATGGGTGTCAAAAACAAAT
>CAKRTC010000042.1 GCA_934402055.1 uncultured Lachnospiraceae bacterium
GGACCAGGCTTCATCTTCAAGTTCCTCTCCTTTGTTTACAACCTTCCACAGATTCAGGATAACAAAAAGAGTGTCCAACAATTCAGGCTTATACAAGCGCTCAAACTTATTAGCCGCATAATACTTCCTGACGCCAGGAGTAGTCGTCTTCGTATCCTTATCCAGTGCGCGATAATAAAACATATTATAGTAGAACAGCTGCTGGATGCTTTCATTAGCATCTGTAGACTGCTCATCTAAATCTTTCCAGCGGTCGATAAACGCCTTCTTATCATCCGACGCAAGCTGGTTGTAAATCTTTGCCTTAAAAATATCTGCGTCCGACAGAGGAAGACCTCTATCATTCAAAGTTGAGAAAATAGTCAACGCAGTATCCTGAGTATCTGCTGTAATAGGCAGCAGAATAGCCTGGTTCAGGAGCGCATAGATAAACTGATATACCATCAAGCTTTGTGTATCGCAAACCATTTGCAAATTTCTCTAACAATTTCTTTTCGTTTTGATCACGTACGTAAATGCTTCCCATTGATATTCCATCATCTTTTTCTTCAGCTCTAAATCCAAAAAATCGAATATAATTCTTGCGCATAGGATCGTTTTTCTTAAGCAATAGCGCTTCATTGACAAGCCTTATACCCAGTGTACTTTTCTTCCACATCCATTCGGATAAATATGAGCTTAAGTGTTGCTCCTTACAAATCAAGTTCAATATCTTTTGATTGCGAAATACTCACAATGAGATTTCCATTGATATGTACATACCAGCCGTTTTCGCAAGTCACGTGTATACAGTCCATCTTTTCATTCTCATATGTATCGCCGATATTGTCTCCGAATGTCAGATTGCCCAGTATCGTTTTTTCGGCCTTATAGACATAAATGCTGCCATTTCCCCATACATGATGGAAATCAAATACTCCGGCAGGGATATCTCTTCCTACCTTATACACACCTTGCGGGAGCTGATTCTTTTGGAGTTCCGGTGCTTTCTTATTCTTAGACAACTCCGCAGTGTCCATCGGTGTTGCAGATTCACCGTCTAAGGCCTTTTGGAGCAGCTGATCACAAATAGCTGTTCCTGAATCAGCTTTAACAATTTCCTTGCTGCCATCCTTTAAGGTAACGCTAAACGTATAGGTAGCCCCCGTCGGTTCGGCATTTCCGTCCATGAATACAACATCCGGATTAAAGATAGAATCCCCAAAAACAAGTCCGGATCTCGTTCTTTTACTATAGTTCTGAGTTTTTTCCAATAGCACAACACTCACAATAGCTTCTATACGTATCTTCCTTTTGTCGAATATTCCCATACACCACCAATTCCTTCCTGTTATGGTTAAACGCATGTGTTTTTCGCGATGCCTTACTCATACTCATCTTCACAATCTTCACTAATTCTGATTGCTTCAGGGACATCCTCAGTCACAGGAATAATTTTCCTGATGTGACTTGCCTTGATTTCATAATATGCTGCAACTACATCCGCGTAAGACTTTTGATTAGTTTCGGTCTGTCACTCTCCGTCATCTATGCTTCAATCCTTTCATCCAACGCTTTTCTCTTTTTGTCCAAGTTACCTTGATTTTGGACGAAAACTATTTACTGTCCGCTCGGACATAAAATGTACTTCTGCCTGAACCTTCTCTGATGATAAGTCCTTCCTCGGTTAATTAGTTGGAGAAAATGATTTCACATCAGGCAAAATAGACTTCAAATAGTCACTCACCGTTTTATAAAATCCCATTCCATATCCGAACTGTTCACTCATAGATGAAATGCCAGACCAATAATTTCGCTGATGCTCTCACTGTTTTTTATCTGTTTTCTTCTCCAACATTTTTATTGAATTCAAGTAATCTTCTTCCACCGTGCTGAGTGTTCGCGCTTTATATTTTTTATATTCATCCGTTGCTTTATCGACAGCATGTTTGTGCGATATACTTCCGTTTCCCTGTAAAAGCTGTTCACCACTCATTGTCAGAATCCTATCTAAATGTTCTGCCCAGTCCCTCATTGTCATAGCCTGTTCTCGTTCTGCCTGGCGTTCTGCAAAATCCAGATATCCCGATACCAGCTGTCCCATTGCACGCAATTCTTTTTCAGATAAATAATTCTTGGCAACTACCGCTTCCTTTAAGGTTGGCTGATTGCCTTTAAAAGTAGTAAGTCCCATAAATTCTTTTTCTGCATCGGCTCTGATATAAATTACTTCTGCTGCAGTTTGTCCATGAATCGCATAGTGAATTTTGTTTTGCACTTTTTTGAAAAATGCAATGGATATTTCCGCTTTCGGATCATAATCTATGCTCGTTGCATAAATTTCCAGAACCTGACGATAAAATACTTTCTCGGATGCACGAATATCACGGATTCTCTCCAACAATTCCTTGAAATATCCACCGCCACCCAGATTTTTCAAACGATCATCATCAAGCGCAAAACCTTTTCTCATGTATTCTTTTAAAATTCCGGTTGCCCAGATTCTGAACTGTGTTCCTCGTTTTGATTTTACACGATAGCCAACAGAAATAATAACATCAAGATTGTAATAATCTACATTGTAAACTTTTCCATCAGTAGCAGTGTAGGCAAATTTTGCCCACACTGATTTTTTTTCTAACTCTCCCTCTTTAAAAATATTTCTGACATGTTTTCCAATCACACTACGATCTCTCTGAAACAATTCTGCCATCTGATCAATAGACAACCAGACTGTATCACCATCAAAAGTAGTTTCAACTTTCGTCAGACCATCCTCTGTCGTATAAATAATCATATCTGTTTTTTCTTTGTTCATAAATTATTTTCCCTCCAAAATCAGATACATTATCAATTAAAAAAAGTACTACACCATCAAAGGCCGCTTATCATCCATGACCCAGCCTTTGATGGTGTAGTACTTGGCAATCCGGTTTCCCCATTTGTGGAACTGTACTGCACGCTCGGAATTGACCTTAAAGCCTACGGCAATGATCATTTGAAGATTATAGTGCTCGGTCTCTCGTGTAACCTGACGAGAACCTTCGGTTTCAACTATTCGGAAATTCCGGATAGTTGAATCTTCCTCAAGCTCCGAATCAGAATAATCTGTCCTGCTGATCACCTACAGAGGCAACATAGGTCAGATATTCCGCTGCGCTGGAACGGATGGTTATTTCATCTTTTTTCTTTGCCAAATGAAGTGCCTCCTTCATACTCTCGACAGCAACACTACCGTCTCAACATGCACTGTCTGTGGGAACATGTCTACAGGGCGGATGCGTTCAAGCTTATAGCCGTTCTGACAGAGATATTTCAGATCTCTGGACAAGGTGGCAGGATCACAGGATACATATACTACGCGCTTCGGAGCTATGCTTACCATAGTGCGCAGACAGTTTTCGTCACAGCCCTTTCTCGGCGGATCGACTACTATAAGATCGATATTTTCATGTGTTTTTGAATATTCCTTTGCGTACCGGTCAGGAAGCACCTCCTCAGCCTTTCCGACATAAAATTCGGCATTACCGATATTGTTTGCGGCGGCATTTTCACGGGCATTATCTATTGCTGCCGGAATTATCTCAACACCATAGACCTTGGCTGCATGACGCGCAAGAAACAGCGAGATCGTTCCTACGCCGCAGTACAGATCCCATACCTTTTCGCTGCCGCTTAAGCCCGCGAACTCAAGTGCAGTTCCGTAAAGTTTCTCGGTCTGAAGCGAGTTGACCTGGAAGAAGGAGTACGGCGAGATCCTGAACTTTACCCCGGCCCTGCCGTCGGCTTCATGGATAATATCTTCGATATATCCCGGACCGTACACATTTACAAGCTTATCCCCCATGATCACATTGGTACGCTCACGGTTAATGTTTATTGTAAATGACTTAAGCTCCGGGAGCTTTTCCTTAAGCTCAGCGCACAATACTTCGGCATCCTTGAGCTTTGACGCATTTATAATAAGACATACCATAAGCTCACCGGTATAGTATCCCTTGCGGATAAGGACATGACGAACCACGCCCTGATGAGAGCCCTCATCATAAGGCTCTATATCATGCTGCTCCATGAAGGCTATCACGGTATCAAGCACTATCCTATTATCTTCAAATCCAAGCTGACAATCCTCACACTCTATTATGCTGTGGGTACGTCCTGCGAAGAAACCGCTTATGATACGTCCGTCCTTGGCACGTCTTATCGGATAGACTGCCTTATTGCGGTATCTGAAAGGTATATCCATGCCGACTATATGTTCAAATATCGGGTCTACATCGCTGTTGTCGAAGCCTCCGATACGGAGAATGTCATTACGGACCTTATCCTCTTTGAATGCAAGCTGTGCGCTGTATTCGAGCTGCTGCAGCTGGCATCCGCCGCAGCTTCGTGAGATAGGACAGGCCGGATCGATACGCTTAGGCGAAGGCTCAAGTATACGCACAAGTCTTGCAAAACCGTAGCTTTTCTTAAGCTTCATTGCGCCTGCGACAACTTTGTCTCCGATGACGGTATCTTTAACAAACCAGGTAAAACCGTCGGTCTTACCTATACCGGCTCCGTCATCGCTCATATCTGTTATTAATATTTCGAATTCGTCATTTTTCTTTATCATCGGTCTGTTTCTTCCTCACTCATCGGCAGCGAAAATACAAATTCGGTGCCCACTCCCTCTGTAGATATAACATCTATAGTCTCATTATGTGCCTGTATGATCTCACGGACTATGCTGAGTCCGAGTCCCGTACCGGTCTTATCTCTGCCCCTCGATATATCTGTCTTGTAGAATCTGTCCCATATCTTCTTTATTGAGTCCTTCGGGATTCCGATACCGGTATCCTTGACAGATACAAATACCTTACGGCTCTTGCATAAAGTCGATATATATATTGAGGAGTCCTTCTCGGAAAACTTGATTGCATTATCTATCAGATTATACAGTACCTGCTCTATCTTTGAATAATCCGCATTGACAAATTCAGATTCGCTCTCAAAGGTCAAGGCAAAATCAATATTCTTGGCTGAGCATGCATTTTCATTTGTATTGCATACTCTTCGTATCATCTCATTGATATCAAAATTGCTGCGATTCAGGACAGTATTCCTGTCAATGGAGCTTATGGTAAGCATTCCCTGAGTCAGCTTGCTGAGACGCTCGGTCTCGGAAATGATACGTCGTATATAGGTCTCGCTTTTTTCCGGCGGGATAGTTCCGTCAATAAGAGCCTCAAGATATCCTTTTATGGAAGTAAGCGGAGATCTGAAATCGTGCGAGACATTTGCAATAAACTCACGCTGCGTCTTTTCGGAGTTTGACAGATCATCTGCCATAAGCTCCAAAGTGGCTGCAAGTGTGCCTACCTCATCATGAGCAAAATGCCGACGGATCTTATAATTAAGATTGCCCGCCGCATACTCCTTGGCTGCACTGTTTATGGAACGCAGAGGTATATATACATATACCGTGAAAATGATGAGTATGATGAAGGACAGGGCAAATATTATCAATGCCGTGATATATACTATATCGAGTATATCATTCTTGGCAGAGGTGACCTCCGACATAGGATAATGTATAATAATATAACCTATCGGAGAGTAATTATGGTTGATAGATGCTTCAACGCTTAACATCTCCGAATCAAAGAAACCGTAATAAAAACCTGTACAGTAATTTGATGTGCCTGAAGCGGGATCAAAGCCTCCTATTACCTTGCCTGTGTTTTCGCCCTCTGAATCAATGATAATGCGTCCGTTGGCATCACTTATCCATATGGTGGAGCCGATAAAATTAGATACCAGCTTGATATCACTCTGTATCGGAGCATTAATATCGCCCTTGTAGTAATTAGACTGTTCATAGCTCCTTGCCATATAGGTAGCTTCGTTATACAGCCTGTTTGCATTCAGTTTAACCAGATAATTATAGGTCAGTCTGTCGGAAAATAAGGCTATCATCAGAAAACCTGTCAGCCCGAACAGGATATAACCCAAAGTAAATTTTGAATATATTGATTTTAACATAATACCTATTGATATATAATGAGCTTAAGCTGTTTCGCAATCCCTGCGAAATGAGGTAAGAAACAGGCAGGTCAAGCTTACTTGCTGAAAAATTACATTTACAGTATAAATGCAAAATTCAAATACGACAATGGAAGACAATAATAAGAAAAAACTCATAAACGAAACCGTAACAGGCAGAAGACTTACTCCACGAAGAGCACTGCGCTATGTTTTGGTAGCAGGTATATGCGGAGTAGCCTTCGGCTGCGGCATTTTCCTGACACAGACTCTGACAGCTCATGTAAATGCTTCCTCCGATAAGCAGCATCAGGAACAGACAGAGAGTCAGACAGCAGGCAGTGATGTCGGAGATAATAACGGTATAAGCGAAACAGAAACTTCGGTAAGCGAAAGCGAGCCCGGAAGCAGCATTTCCGATAATGGGACAGAAAACGAAAGCGGAGGCTCCTCCGAAAACGGCTCTGATACTTCAGCAGCAATTTCCTCGGAAGATCTGAACAGAGAGCTTTTGTCGATCAGAACCAAGGCTGCCGAATCTGTAAAGGATTGTCTTGTTACCGTAAATGTCACAGCACAGACCAATACCTGGTTTGACAGTGAGATGGAGAGCACCGAGACATTTTCCGGAGTAATAATAAGCATAGATGACAAGGAAATACTTGTACTTGCTCCTTTTATCAATGCCGACGAAAAGAAGATCAAACTTGTATTCAGCAACGAAAGCAGTGCCGATGCATATCTTAAGCAAAGCTCACAGACAGACGGACTTTCCGTTATTGCCGTGTCTGCGACCGAAGGAATAAGTGCGGATACTCTTGATACGATTGAAGCAATCGGTTATGGCAATACGGACAAGCTTGAGAACGGAACTCCCGTAATAGCAGTAGGCTCACCGCTCGGAGTTATTGATTCTTGCGCATTCGGAAATATCGGATACATTGATGATTCGGAAATGAGCACAGATTGTCTGCAATATGCCTTCTATTGTGAGCTTGCAAGCAATGCAGCAAAAGGAAGCTTTGCAGTTGACTATAATGGAGAGCTTATAGGCGTAGCATCAAGTCAAAAGACAGATGTTGCACTTAATTCGGCAGTGACACGCTTTGTAGGTATTGATTCTGTTGAGCGTGTGATTCAATCACTGACTGCCGGAAGTAAGAAATCTCTGTTGGGAATAATGGGTATAGATGTTGATTTCGGTATGAAGTACAGCAGCATTCCCGAGGGGGTATATGTATCGGAGGTTTTGAACGCTACGCCTGCTTACAATGCGGGTATCCGTCACGGTGATGTAATTATATCAATAGCTGACAGACAGATTACGGATGTAGCATCCATGAGCAGGATACTGAACAGCCTTAAGCCGGGAATTACAACAAACGTCAGGCTGATGAGAGGTTCGATAAACAGTGAATATAAGGAAATTCAATTTGAACTGACACTCGGAGAGCGATAAACACAGAAAAAAGATTCCGGGTATATTGCAGAGCAGCCGGAAAAGGAAAGAACTAAATATGAATAAGGATAACAGATTTAAGCCTAAAAAGACTTCGGGATACAGATCCGAACAAAAGCCTAAGGCAAATTATTATAAGGCAGCAGGAAATAATAAGTATAAGCCGGTCACAGATAGGAACAGCAAGGCTGAAAGACATGAAAACGGAACTGTTACGACAGTAGCACCGCCGAAAAAGAAGCTCAGCGGAAAATGTCGTGCGGAAAAGCTATGCGGTGGCTGCAATTACCTTGCACTTAAATATGATGAGCAGCTTAAGCTTAAGCAGGAATATATAGACGGGCTGTTCTCGGAGTATGTCAAGGTCAAGCCTATAATAGGTATGCAGGATCCGCTGCATTACCGCAATAAGGTGCACCATGCCTTTGCAATGGGCAAGGGCGGAGAAATCATCTCCGGAAGCTATGCCGCTGATACTCACTGGGTCGTAAGCACTGATGATTGTCTGCTTGAAGACAGAAAAAGTCAGGATATAATCGAAACTATCAGAAAGCTTGCCAAATCATTCAAATATAAGCCGTACAACGAGGACACAGGCTACGGACTTTTACGACATGTGCTTATACGCCGCGGATTTGAAAGCGGTGAGATACTGGTGGTATTAGTGCTTACTTCTCCTATACTTCCGGGCAAAAAGAATTTTGTCAAAGCACTCAGAGAAAAGCATCCGGATATTACAAGCATAGTAATCAATGTGAATGATCAGGATACCTCAATGGTACTCGGAGAGCGAAATATTCCGATATTCGGGCCCGGCTTTATCAAGGATAAGCTCTGCGGACTCAGCTATCGCATATCACCGTCATCTTTCTATCAGATCAATCCGGTGCAGACTGAGGTATTGTATAACACGGCTATACAATATGCCGATCTCAAGCATCATGATGTAATAATTGATGCCTATTGCGGAATCGGAACAATAGGTCTTACGGCAGCCGGAAAGGTATCAAAGCTTATCGGTATCGAGCTTAACAAGGATGCGGTAAGGGATGCACGCATCAATGCAAGTGACAATCATATCAGCAATGCCGAATTTGTAAATGCTGACGCATCCGAATACATATCAGAGATGGCAGATGAGGGCATGCAGGCAGATGTGATATTTATGGATCCTCCGCGCTCCGGAAGCACGGAAGTATTCATGAGTTCCGCTGTTAAGCTTGCCCCAAGAACCATAGTGTATATCTCATGCGGACCAGAGTCTCTGAAGCGAGACCTCGAGTACCTTACTAAGCATGGCTACAAAGTGCAGAAGCTGCAGCCTGTAGACATGTTCCCACAGACGGTGCATGTGGAGACGGTAGTACTGCTCACTAAGAAATAAAAGAAAAGAAAGGCGGCCGCATTTTCCTTGCACTTAAATATAGAAAATGATATACTTTGCTGAAATTAATAAAGGGAATGAAGTTCTCCCTAAGTAATTGATTTTACTTAAACCGCTTATTAAAGCTGATGACTTCTGCGAAGAATCAACGCAGAAAGTGTCAGCTTTTTCTGCGTCTACAGAGAGGATTGATCATATGTTGTTAAGTATTTCGTTAATTCTGATAGTAGGTATGTCTATGGGGCGGATATGCCAAAGATTCAAACTTCCTAGTCTGATAGGCATGCTGTTTACGGGCATCATACTCGGACCTTATGTTCTCAATCTGCTGGACAGCAGTATCTTGGGAATATCTGCTGAACTCAGAAAAATTGCCCTCATCATTATTCTTACCAGAGCCGGACTTGGTTTGGATCTGTCTGAACTAAAAAAAATAGGACGGCCTGCGGTTTTGATGTGCTTTGTACCTGCATCTTTTGAGTTGATCGGAATGATATTATTTGCTCCGAAACTCATGGGTCTGACTGTGACGGAAGCTGCTGTTATGGGTGCTGTTCTTGCGGCAGTTTCTCCTGCTGTGGTCGTTCCGCGAATGGTAAAGCTCATGGATGAGGGTTACGGAGTCAGAGAAGGTATCCCACAGCTGATACTTGCAGGGGCCTCCGTAGATGATGTGTATGTTATCGTATTATTTTCGACTTTTATAGGAATCCTGCAAGGAGAAAGTGCTTCTGTACTAAGTTTTATCAACATACCGATATCAATCATTTTAGGCATACTCATAGGACTGATGACCGGATATCTCCTGACGTATTTTTTCAAAAAAATACATATCAGGGATACCTCCAAGGTACTGGTGATCCTTAGTATTTCATTCCTACTCGTGGTTGCCGAAGACAGACTGAATACTCCCATCTCCTTCTCTGCCCTGATAGCTATCATGTTTATCGGTATAGGATTGAAAAAGCATAGTGAAACCGTTGCAAAAAGACTCTCCGTTAAATACGGAAAGCTCTGGGTGGCTGCCGAAGTATTCCTGTTCGTTCTGGTCGGTGCCACGGTAGATATTTCATATCTCGGAAAAGTCGGATTCAAGGCTCTTATCC
>CAKRTC010000043.1 GCA_934402055.1 uncultured Lachnospiraceae bacterium
CCACAAGAAAATCATAAAATTTGACAAAAAAACAAAGCCATACAAGGCTTTTAGCGTTTTGGGGTGTCAAACTTCCGCGACTGTACCCGGCATAATATTGATAATAAAAAACATTGACACAAGGGCCATATGTATAGTATTATAACTGAGTTGTCAAAATGACAGAATATGATTTACCCTATGGGGGTGTAGCTCAGTTGGGAGAGCACCTGCCTTGCAAGCAGGGGGTCAGGGGTTCGAATCCCCTCATCTCCATTATTGCAGAGATTGACGTATGAAAAGATGGAATTTTTTTCATGCGTCTTTTTTGTATTCCACGGGAAATTGCGTTCTCTTCTATATTATCGATTAAATACGGATTGCTTAGTACTTCGTACTCTCGCAAGCGAGCGTGTCCGGTACGAAGATGCGCCTAGGCACAAGATTTTAGTGGATAAAACAGAGCCTTGCATTGCACGTAATGAGCTGTAGCCCGAGCTGATACAACAGGCTTGTGTTTGTGTATATTTTGTGATATTGTTTCATTTATTATGTATTTTTTTATCGTTTTGAGTATATAAGCTCTTTCTAAGAATACTTAAATACCGATATTTGATAAAAAAAACAGATCATATTAGGGGTTAAGGAGTAATTGGAGATGGATCAGCATGATAACAGAAGCTCATTTTCCGGCAAGATCGGATTTGTTCTTTCGGCGGCTGGAGCTTCGGTAGGACTTGGAAATATATGGAGATTTCCATATCTTGCTGCTAAATACGGCGGGGGCATTTTCCTTGTGGTTTATATTATATTGGCACTGACATTCGGTTATACGATGATAGTTGCCGAAACAGCCTTGGGTCGAATGACAAAAAAGAGTCCTGTGGGAGCTTACGGTTCCTTCGGTAAATCAAAATTGCTTTCGGCAGGCGGATGGATAAACGCAATTATTCCTATCCTTATCGTACCTTACTATTCGGTTATCGGAGGTTGGGTAGTAAAGTATCTTGTTGAATATATCACCGGCAAGACTCAGCTTGTAGCTGCAGACGGTTATTTTTCGGAATTCATATCCAACGGACTGTCACCGGAGATATGTTTTATAATATTTGCGGTAATGGCACTGGCTATTATATATGCGGGCGTTGAGAACGGTATTGAACGTGTTTCAAAGTTCATGATGCCTATACTTGTTGTTCTCTCGGTAGTAATTGCGGTTTATTCGGTAACAAGACCGGGCGCACTTGCAGGAGTAAAGTATTTCCTGGTTCCTAATCTCAGCCATTTTTCATGGATGACAGTTGTTACGGCAATGGGACAGATGTTCTATTCATTGTCTATAGCAATGGGTATCCTTGTCACCTTTGGCTCTTATATGAAGAAAGAGACTGCTATCGAGACAGCTACGGAGCATGTAGAGATATTTGATACTGCCATTGCTATGATGGCAGGACTTATGATAATCCCGGCTGTTTTCGCATTCTCGGGCGGTGATGCAGATACTCTTCAGGCAGGACCGTCACTCATGTTCATTACCATTCCTAAGGTATTTGCAAGCATGGGGTTCGGAACGATAACAGGTGTATTGTTCTTTGTATTGGTGCTTTTTGCAGCACTTACAAGCTCTATAGCATTGACGGAGAGTGCTGTATCCACCTTTGAGGATCAGTTCAAGTGGAGCAGAAAGAAGGCAACCACTGTTATAGGCATTATCATAATCGCTCTTGGCAGCTTATCGGCTCTCGGATACGGACCTCTTGCCAATGTAACAATTATAGGAATGCAGTTCCTTGATTTCTTTGACTTTATAACGAATACAGTCATGATGCCTATTGCGGCTATAGCAACCTGCCTCTTGGTATCAAGGGTCATCGGAGTGGATCGTATTGCCGAAGAGGTTACTCAGTGCGGAGAGCCTTTCCGCAGAAAGAAGATTTTCTGCTTTATGATCAAGTATATGTGTCCGATCTTTGCCGTGATCATACTAATCAGTTCGATTGCAAATGCTTTCGGATGGATATCAATGTAATATAGTTGTAATAATAAAAAAGACCGGATATCGCCTAATTAAGCTATATCCGGTCTTTGTTTCTGTCAAATTATTTAATTTGCGCTTTACTTCTTTTAACAAAGCATAATCAATGATATCCTACTTGAAAATTAAACCGCTGATAAAATTATGGGTTTTACAATGGAGAAAAACTTGACTGATAACAAAAATTACAGAAACGCTAGGCTTTTTGATATAAGCTCGGCAGCATTGCATATCATTGCTATGCTGCTTATGCTCATGGATCACCTCTGGGCAACTTTACTTCCTGCCGAAGAATGGCTGACCTGTGCAGGCAGAGTTGCATTTCCGATATTCGCATATATGACTGTAGAGGGATATTTTCATACACGCAGCTTAAAAAAATACATGCTTCGTATGCTGCTGTTTGCCGTGCTTTCAGAGGTACCCTTTGATCTGATGTATGGCGGAACCTGGTTTTATCCTGTGCATCAAAATGTGATATGGACTTTTCTGTTGGGACTGCTTGGTATCCAAGCTATGGAGGCTGTCAGAAAAAAGGGGAGGAGATGGGCATATCTGCTTGTGTCGGTACTTATAGTTATTGCCGGCTTGGCGATAGGAACCCTCTGTATGGTTGATTATTACGGAGTCGGTGTACTTACAGTCTTTGTATTCTATTTCTTCCGTGGAAGGAAGCCTTGGTGTCTGTTAGGACAGCTTGCAGCTCTTTACTGGCTGAATGTAGAGATGCTCGGAGGATTAATGTATCCAATAAAGCTGTTCGGCATGGAATTTGAACTTTGCCAACAGGGACTTGCGCTGCTTGCACTGATCCCGATATGGCTGTATAAAGGGCGTCAGGTACACCACAGCAAGACCTTTCAGTATTTTTGTTATGCCTTCTATCCGGTACATATGCTAATACTGGTGCTGGTGTTGAATTGCGTAACTTGAGTATAGTTTTGCTTTTGCCGTATCCATATATGTGTCCGAGTTGTATTCAAAAAAGAAATTTAAAAAGATTTGAAAATTCAAGATGAATCCGATAAAATGTTGATACAACGTGTGGCGTTCCTGCGTAAATCCGGTTGCAGGAACGGCATACGTTTTTTGTTTCATATGAAATTTCGTCTTATGAGATAAAAACGCTTTGTAGTTTGCATACTTGCGTGAAGGAAAAATATCGCAAGTAACTGCTGAAGGCGAGAATGTGCCAAGGCATATTCATTTTTATAACCGGAACAAGAAAAACATCATATTCATCAATCGTGTAGCTGAAATGCGTAAGTCCGGATATTTAAGACTTGCGCATTTCTTATTTTTTGTAAAAAAAGGAGAAAATTATGGAAACCGTAAATCAGTTTTTGGGGACTGAGCATATCGGCAAGCTCATGCGTCAGTATGCCATTCCCTGTATTATATCGTTGCTGGTAGGCGCTTTGTATAACATCGTAGATCAGATTTTTATAGCAAATGCCTCTTATCTGGGATCTTACGGAAATGCAGCCAATACGGTGGTGTTTCCGCTTACGGTAGTTGCTTTGGCGATTGCGGTCATGGTAGGTGACGGTTGTTGTGCATTTGTTAGTATGGCACTGGGACGAAAGGAAAATGATAAGGCAAAGCGCAGCGTCGGCAATGCCGTGGTATTGAGTGTTTCGACAAGTATAATAATTACGATTATATATCTGGTTTTTGCAAACAGAATTATTGCTATGTTCGGCGGAACTGTCAATGAAGAGACTTTCAGGTATTCGCAGGAGTATTTTTTCTATATAACACTGGGAATTCCCTTTTATATGTTTGGTCAGGCGATGAATCCGATTATTCGTGCTGACGGAAGCCCAAAGTTTGCAATGATCTCGACTTTAACAGGAGCTGTGATCAATATCATTCTCGATCCTATTTTTATTTTTGTATTTAAATGGGGCATGATGGGAGCTGCTGTCGCAACGGTTGTAGGTCAGGTAGCAACAGCGATTTTAGCTGTTTGGTATCTGGTGAATATGAAGATAATAAGACCGGCTTCGTCTGATTGTGGACTTGACAAGACTATATGCTGTCAGATGCTGACACTCGGAATTACCAGTTTCCTTTCTCAGATCAGCCTTGTGGCTGCCATGGCGGCAATAAACAACATGCTCCGGAAGTATGGAGCGCTGGATGCGGTATTCGGACAGGAGCAGTATGCACAGATCCCTATGGCGGTAGTAGGTATAGTTATGAAGTTTTTCCAGATAGTTATTTCGATCGTTGTGGGCATGGCTGCGGGCTGCATTCCCATCGTTGGCTATAATATGGGCGCAGGAAAGATGTTGCGAGTAAGTGAGCCGTTCAGAAAGTTGCTTACCTTTGAAGCACTGGTAGGTTTGATAGCATTCATACTTGCGGAGGCATTTCCGTATCAGCTTATAGATATTTTCGGTGCATCAAATGAGAGCAGCTACTATACGGAATTCGCAATCAAGGCATTCCGCACTTATCTTTGTATGGTGGTGCTTGCCTGTGTCAATAAAGCTTGCTTCATTTTCCTGCAGGCAGAAGGTAAAGCACTGACTTCCACTATGCTGTCAATGTTCCGTGAGGTGGTGTTCGGTGTAGGTTTTGCACTGTTGCTGCCGAAGTTTTTCGGGTTGACAGGTGTGCTTTATTCTATGCCTGTATCAGATATTTTAACATTTATCATATCGGCGATTATCATCGTGAAGACTTTCAAAGAGCTGAAAGCGGAAGGAGTTAAGAGATTATGAAAAACAGAGTGATCACTATAAGCAGAGAGTTTGGAAGCGGAGGACGTACTATCGGAAAGCTGGTAGCGGAGAAACTGGGTATACCGTGCTATGATTCCGAGATAATTCAGGAGATGGTAAAGGAAACCGGATTTACATCTGACTATATTCGGGAAGCAGGAGAATATACGCCGGGAGGCTTTCTGTCTTCTGCATTTTCAAATAGATTGTTCGGACCTACAAATGAAGATATATTGTGGGAGCATCAGTATAAGGTTATCAGTGAAATTGCAGAGAAAGGAGCTTGTGTTATTGTCGGAAGATGTGCGGACTATGTTTTAAAGGATAAAGCAGACTGTCTTAAGGTATTTATTCATGCGGACATGGAGTTTCGTGCCAAGCGCATTGTCGAGGTGTATGGTGAGCGTGAGCAGTCTCCGGAAGAACGTCTGAGAGACAAGGATAAACGCAGAGCAGCCTATCACCGTTTCTATACAGATATGAAATGGGGACACGCACAGAATTACCACCTGACACTTAACAGCGGCGTATTGGGGTTGGATAAGTGCGTGAATATTATTTCGGAATTATTCTGACGGATAAATATATTATTTTGATAAACAGATACATTTATAACCAAGCAAAGATATATATTCATTCTGAAATAAATGTATTTGCAGGTAGTTAAAAAAGAGCATGGATGAGAAGCGAACCGTCACCAATTGTTAGAAAAATCTAACGATTGGGGGCGGTTCATTTTTTTTAAATCATTCAGCTTCCTCGGTGCAAGTGGAATGAGCAGCTTCCATATTCTGAGGAAGGATGAGATTAAGGATGATTGCAACTACAAATACCACTGCAACACAGTTTTGGGCGAAGACAGTCTGTATTATCTGTGGGAAGATAGCAAACAGATCTGCGCACTGAGTAAAGCCTAGACCAATGCTGAGAGATAATGCTGCGATAACAGTATTACGCTACGAGCAGCCGTTCGGACGGCGCAAAATGCAGTGATGAGTGCAAGCTGCATATTAAGTGGAATTGAAGCACAAAGGGTTTTATAATAAAAAGAATCAAGAAATATGAGGTAGAAGGTTTTGAAAAAGTATGATGTTACGGCATTGGGTGAACTGCTCATTGATTTTACCGAAAACGGGCAAAGCCGGCAGGGCAATCCCGTGTTTGAGGCAAATCCCGGAGGTGCTCCGTGTAATGTGCTTGCTATGTTGGCAAAATTAGGACATAAGACAGCATTTATAGGAAAAGTCGGAAATGACTTCTTTGGGAAACAGCTAAAAGAAGCAATTACGGAAGTAGGGATAGATGCGTCAGGCTTATGTACTGACAAGGAAGTACACACTACGCTTGCCATGGTGCATACGCTATCCGACGGAGATCGCGATTTTTCTTTTTACCGTGATCCGGGAGCCGATATGATGCTGACTCAGGAAGAGATAAGAGAAGATATAATACTTGATTCGAAGATCTTTCATTTCGGAACACTTTCGATGACACATGAAGGAGTGCGAAATGCGACAAAAAAGGCCTTGCAGACAGCAAAGGATGCGGGTGCAATAATTTCCTTTGATCCTAACCTCAGATTCCCGCTCTGGGCTTCATCGGAGGATGCAAGAGCGCAAACAATGTACGGCTTAGAGTATTGCGACATATTGAAAATATCCGATAACGAACTTATCTGGCTGACCGGAGAAGAGGATTATACAGACGGGGTGCATTGGATAAATGAAAAATTTGATATCCCTTTAATACTGGTATCCATGGGTAAAACCGGAAGCAGGGCGTATTATCATGGAAAAATGACGGAGGTCGAAGCATTTATTCAGCCCGGTACTATTGAAACAACAGGAGCAGGTGATACCTTCTGTGCATGTATACTGCATTATGTCCTCGAGCACGGGCTGAATAAGCTTTCGGAAGATGAGCTTCATGAAATGCTGGTATTTGCAAATGCGGCCGCATCGATAATTACTACAAGGAAGGGTGCGCTGAGAGTTATGCCTGAGGTCGAAGAGATACAAGAGTTGATGAAATCCGGGAAGAAATCTTGAAAAAAGAGGATTGATAAATGATCATTAGAGAATATTTGGATTCGGATGTAAAAAACATGGCAGACATTTGGAACGAAATCGTTGAAGAGGGGATTGCATTTCCTCAGGAGGAATATCTGACTGAGGAGACGGCAAAAGAATTTTTCGCAGCGCAGACATATACTGCTGTTGCAGAAGAAAACGGATGTATCTACGGACTGTATATACTTCATCCCAATAATGTCGGAAGATGCGGGCACATTTGCAATGCCAGCTATGCAGTGGCGAATTCAGTACGTGGTAAGCATATCGGGGAGATGCTGGTTAAGGACTGTCTTATGCAGGGAAAAGCACACGGATTCGGTGTGCTGCAGTTCAATGCGGTCGTTGAAAGCAATATTCATGCAAGGCATCTGTATGAGAGACTGGGATTCGTTCAATTAGGCACTATACCAAAGGGATTTCGAATGAAAGACGGGACCTATGCAGATATCTGCCCATATTATCATGAGTTGTAAGTATTTGAAGATATGCATTTTCGTCTTAGAGAAGGCTTTGAAATTATGGCCGGGGACGAGGATGAAGCTACAGGTGAAAAGGATTATTTAATGACATGGCCGTTAAGTTTATAGTGATACAAATCATCGGATTTTTCGGAACGATCCTGTTTTTTCTGTCTTATCAATGCAGAAGTACTAAAGCATTGTTTAGAGTTCAGTTTCTTTCGTATTTGTTCTATACCGTGCATTTAATGTTGCTGGGAGCAACCACCGGTGGAATCAGTTATATATTGAATACTGTTCGCTCGTTTTCTCTCAGCAGCGAAAATAAGTTTTTGAAGAGCAGATGGACATGCGGAATAATCTGTGCGCTTCAACTGGTGACGCTTATGCTGACATGGAGTGGATTGTGGTCCATCCTGCCGGTGGCGGCAAATATAGCTGCAACGATAGCGGGATATACATTCAGTGCACGTAAGATACGTCTGGCCGGTATGTTGATTAATTCGCCTCTATGGATCGTATATGATATCGTGGTCGGTTCCTGGGCCGGTATAATGGATGAAGTGGTCAGTGAAGTATCTATGATTATATCGATTCTCCGCTTTGGATGGAAGAACTTGGATGCAGATAGATGCTGAAGTCCGTGGACGGATTAATAAGAGATGGAAGTTTAGGAGGAATCGTGTACGATTCTTAAGGTATTAATTTATGAGAAGAAAAGATCGAGAAGTAACAAATATTACTGAAATGCTGCAGATTATTGAAAAAGCGAAAGTACTGCATCTCGCTTTGTTTGATGATGTTTATCCCTATATCGTTCCGCTTCACTACGGATACGAATATACCGATGGTATCTTAATTTTCTACATGCACTGCGCAAAAGAAGGACATAAGCTGGATCTGATCAGAAGTAATCCAAATGTTTGCATCGAGCTGGAAGGTGATGTTGAGCTTATATCCGGCGGAGATGTTGCTTGCAAATACGGAGCATCATTTGCATCTGTGATAGGACGCGGCCGTGCAGAATTAACAGAGGATGTGCAGGAGAAAATACGAGGCCTTTCGCTCCTTATGAAAAACCAGACGGGTCGTGAATTCAATATAAATGAAGAGATGGCATCGACAGTAGAAATCATCAAAGTTGTCACCTCAGAGTTTACAGCTAAATCAAGACCGAAAGCTTAACAGCATGAGTTTTGGAAATTATCTGATCGAATCAGCTCATTCAGATGAAGACAGGTCAGTGTCATTGCCTCAAGGCGGAGAGATACTTTTCTTTTGAAAAGAACTTCGGGGCAAGATGTCTTTTACCATTGGATTGAGAAACGGCCGCCTACATCGGCGACCGTGAACGTTCTTTCTCTGTGAAGATGTGGTTGAAGATCCGGCACACGACCGGAAAGCGGTAGAACATCTGCAACTATAAAAGTTATTTCTTCTCAGTGAAGATGTGTCGGTAGATCCAGCGTACGAACGGACCGCAGTAAAACATCTGGTAGAAGATGGCCATCGGGAAGTTCATGCCCCAGGTCTGAACAAAGGTGCCGAAGGTTTTTTCGTCCTTGAAGAGGATGGTTGCGATGAGGCTCATGATCGGGCACATAATAGTGCAAATGCAGATGGAAATAGCATAGGTGATGAAGGCCGGGCGGTCATCCGGGCGCATAACCCGGAAGGACAGGATGTGGGCGATGCGGCCGACGACGAAGAGCTCGAGGACGAAGGCAATCGGAACCATGATTGGAACTTCGTGGAAGGCGGCGAGGAAGCACATCGTGGACATGGCATCGGTTTCCAGGGCGATGTTGTACACTATCATTCCATAGACCATGACGAAGGCCATGATGGCGGTAAATATGACATTTTGAAATCTGCTTTTAGGCATAAAAAATCCTCCTGTGATGAAAATAGTGTTGTTCGTTATCATCCGGGAGGAGTGTGCGTTTCCAATGTAAACCTATGAAATTGTATGTCGTGTTACTTTAGCATATATTTGCGCGGCGCGTAAGTATTTTTTATAACACTTATTTGGATGAAGCTACGGGTGAGAAGGAATATGTAATAATATGGCAGTTAAGTTGGAATCATCCACGATGTTAGCCTGTGTGCAATTTATTTAAGAAAATAAAAATTATTCATGTCCTTTGTCATATAGTTTCTGTATATTTTGGGGAAGTTTGTCAGGCAACATGGCATTTATAGCATCTTCGTTACCATCTTTCATTGCTGTTTCATAATACCAACACTTGAATTTTAAGAGGGAGAGAGTTTTTTGAAGTTCATGAATTTCAGTTTCAACAGCTGATTTTCTGGCTTCAAATAATTCTTTCCTTTTTTCATAGCTGGAGCTGCCTTCAGATACCCAGATAAAAAATTGCTTTATATCTTTGA
>CAKRTC010000044.1 GCA_934402055.1 uncultured Lachnospiraceae bacterium
AAGTTGTTCCTGATGGTCTGTTCCTGAAACGGTACGATAGTTCTTTTGAAATCTGTAGATGCTGAATTGATGTTGTTTTCGTTTGTTTTCATTATTATCTTCTCCTTTTGACTTTGGCATGCGCACTAATCAGACCTGATGCACGCATTAATATGTTGATAGATACTCAAGATAATTTCAGATATGTTTATAAGCTCATGAAAATGCATACGCTGCAAGCCACCGACGGCTTGCTGAAAGTAATATCATTGTTTCACAGGATATGGATTATTGCAAATAGATAATTACAAAACATTTTTAGATATTTTATACATATCGTTGTTCCGCTAATGACATTTAAGGACGGAGTACCTGTATTCAGACAGACATTCTTCTAAAACCTCTATGCAACGATATCTGGCAACACACTGAATGAAACATCGTGGGCGATAAATTCTAAAAATTAAGATAAAGACTGTTGCCATGGAGTTTATTACTTCTCTGTAGACAGCAGTCTTTATTTGTTAAATATAGGTTTTGAGTGAAAATGTATAAAAGTAATACAATTGTTATCTTTAAATCTGCTTGATTGTGCGGAGAATAGAAGGTGGTGTTGAAATATGAAGCTATAGTTTGAAGAGCTTGTTTGATTTGTGAACTGTTTAACAAGCTACCTCTGTTGTGACAGTATTTTCAAACTGATACAATTTGGCATGTAACTAACAAGCCTTAATGGGTGATCATTAAAATTCTATTTTGAAGAAAAGAATCTGCTTAGTATTTCTGATACGGATATGATCCTTACGGATTACTGGGGAGATGAAATAAAAGCAAATAAACTCTTTATTCTGCTTCTTACAATGATAGATGGAAGAGTTGCTTACAGACAGATTTTTTTCTAAATAAGTTATTAAAAACCCTTTTAATAAACTACATGAATATAGACGGGAGGCAGTTTTAAGCTGTCTCCCGCCTGCTTTTGTATCGGAAAAGACTGTTGCTATGGAGCTTATTACTTCTCTGTAGGCAGCAGTCTTTGTTCTATATTTTCTATTGGGTGGATATCATTTCAATAAAATGTTGTGCTCCTTAGCGACCTTTAGAACATAGTCAACAGAAAGCCCAAGGATTTCAGATACCTTGAACGCATCAGGAAGTTTCTCTAAAGCGCTCACAATTAAGCCTTCACGGCCTTCAGTTATTCCTTCAGCCTTACCGGCGGCTTTGCCGGCATCATATCTGTCCTGCATGATCAATTCAGTATTCATATATTCAGCCTCCTTCCCTCTCATCTGTTTTATTCTGGCTATAGATGCCTGCAGTTTCTTTACAAATTCGCTTTCGAAATCTCTCGTCGATTCACTCAGATCGTCTCCTACATAGTTGAGAAACTTTATGATCTCAGCCGAGACTTCGCTATCATTTGTACCCTTCGTACTTAGAAAAATGGTCTGTACTCCGTCGCAATATTCCAACTTGGGTACCTCTTCGCATCTGCTTACTATATTATACACGTATTTCTTCATTTTGAGGGGATCATGACAGCAAATAAATATGAAATATAAAGTTGTTCCTGATGGTCTGTTCCTGAAACGGTACGATAGTTCTTTTGAAATCTGTAGATGCTGAATTGATGTTGTTTTCGTTTGTTTTCATTATTATCTTCTCCTTTTGACTTTGGCATGCACACTAATCAGACCTGATGCACGCATTAATATGTTGATAGATACTCAAGATAATTTCAGATATGTTTATAAGTTTATGAAAATGTATATGCCGCAAGCCACCGACGGCTTGCTGAAAGTAATATCATTGTTTCACAGGATAAGGATTATTGCAAATAGATAATCATGGAATCATTTTGGATAATATATACATATTTTCATGCGATTATGATTTCGCTCGAGTATAATAAAAAACAGAGGCATGTCAAAGACGGTGAACCGACCTCCCAATTGTTAGATTTTCGGTCTGACAATTGGGGCATATCCCAAGGTGGCAGAACTTCTTGGAATGCCGATTAAAGATGAATAAAAAACAGCAGAGCACAGATAGATTGAATTATAAGGAATTTTCAAAATGCCGAAACGAGATATGCATAAGATAAATAACTTTGATATGACTCTGGAGGAATGCAGGGCTGTCTTTGATACGCTTGAAGATCTTGTTATTGTTGATGCGGACGGATATCTTAAGTACTTGTCACCGGATATGTATCCGGTAATAGAAGCGTATAACAAGAAGCCTATTCCGGATTCGATAGTGGGGAAACATATTAGTGAGATACATCCCGCAACCAAGATATTAAATGCTTTGGATGAACGAAATTCCGATGAACTGTGCTTCTACTTCGCTTCCGATGTTACGAATATCGCGAGGATCAAAGCAATCAAACAGAACGGGAAAATAGTCGGGGCAATAGACTATGATTATTTTACCGACGGAACATCTCTTAAGGCATTTATAGATAAGATATATGAATATTCACGCAAGGGCTTCATAAATCTCCAGGACACTTTCCAGTCTATGCTTGAGGAAAGCAGAAATGAGAGTGTGATTAAGTATGTGGTTACGGATATTATAGGTAAGTCGCAGTCCATACGAGAACTTCGCATGCAGATAGGTAAGATAGCCGAATCAGACTCAACGGTGCTTGTGACAGGCAAGACCGGCTGCGGTAAGGAGCTTGTCGCACATTCCATACACAATCTGAGTCTCAGATGCAAGAAGAAGATGATAGAGGTAAATTGTGCCGCTATACCGGACTCTCTGTTCGAGAGTGAGCTTTTCGGATATGAGGAAGGTGCTTTTACAGGCGCAAAGCGCGGCGGACAAAAGGGTCTGTTTGAACGTGCCGATAAGAGCACGATATTCCTTGATGAGGTTGACCAATTGCCGTTCCATGTACAGCCTAAGCTGTTGAGAGTGCTTCAGGAAAAGGAAGTTACACGCATAGGCGGCGTGCCCAAACCTCTGGATATCAGAGTTATCGCAGCAACCAATAAGGATCTTTGGCAGTTGGTTAAGGATGGCAAATTCAGAGAGGATCTGTATTACAGACTTAATGTTGTAGAGCTTGACATCCCTCCGCTCAAGGAACGCAAGGAAGATATTCCGCTGCTTGTCAACCACCAGCTCATGAAGCTGAACAAAGAGATATCTCGAGACATTAAGGGCGTTTCCAATGATGTTATCGAAGTGTTTATGAATTATGATTGGCCCGGAAATGTTCGAGAGCTTAATAATGTATTGGAACATGCTGTAAATGTTTGCAGAGATGAGTTTATCAGACTTGAAGATCTCGGCAATTTTATATATAAGACAGCAGGCAGGATGCTTGATATAAGCTTTGACTCTGATAATCCTCTTGAGGATATACGCAATAATGCGGAGAAAGAGGCTATCAAGACTGCGCTGAAGCTTACTAACAATAACAGAAGCAAGGCGGCGGAATTATTGAAAATTTCTCGTACTGCATTATATGACAAAATCAACAAACTTAAGTTGTAAGAAATAAACAAAGATATGTAAAATGACGAAAAAATCCGCTTTTATACGTAAATTTGTGTAAAGAAAAACTGACAGTGTGCGCATAACTTTACAAAACGTAAATTGTAAGCTTTTTGTCAAGCAGGATAAAGAGAATAGCCGAATGTTAATGAGTACTGAGTGTAAGGAAAAACTTACACTCGGTTTTTTTGTTCTCTCGGATCAGCTTTGTTTTCAGACGTTTTTGAGAGTGACATTTTCAGGCATATTAATTGCTTATTGTGTAGTATATCGCGTGTTTACGCTTGCTTGACAATTTGTTCAAATTCTATTAGCATACACGCATAAATCACGCGATGTTGCATGATATTTTCACTTTTGAAGGTATCACTGCGCACCGCGTTTTTTTATTTTATTACGGAATGGATGATCGTCCGGAAGATTATCGTGTTCCAAAGCTGATTTAGTTATGTTGACATTGGAGGGATCGAAAATGAAATTCAGAGTTTCCTGTGTTCAGATGGAACCAAAGCTTGGGGATAAGTCGTATAACCTTAATAAAATGGAAGAGTATATTCATTCTGTAATGGGTGAATATCCGGATACCAGATTGATCGTTTTCCCTGAGCTTTGCACGACAGGATATGAGGGTGAACCGGAGCAGTTTCAGGAGCTTGCGGAGACCGTTCCTAACGGCGAAAGTATGGTAAGACTTGGGGCGCTTGCCAAGAAATACCATACGCATATCGTATATGGCTTTGCTGAGAGAGATGCTGTGCTTAAGGATGTCCTCTATAATGCCGCGATAATGATCGATGAGGACGGAAAAGTACTCGGAACTTATCATAAGGTTCATCCGTTTGCCGATGAAAAGCGTTGGTGTCGTGCAGGAGCTTCACTTCCGATATTTGATACAGCTCTCGGTAAGATAGGTATACAGATCTGCTGGGATACGGCATTTCCTGAGATATCCAGATGCTATGCGGTAAACGGTGCGGATCTCTTGGTTATTTCAACAAACTGGGAGGATCCTTATGAAATCGCCGGTTGGACCAAGGAAAGCCCGATCAATACTCATGCCGAGGACTGGGATCTTATTACTTCGGCACGTGCTTTTGACAATACACTTCATCTTGTTGCGGCCAACAGAATAGGAGATGACGGTAAGACACTCAGCTTCTTCGGAAGGAGCAAGATACTTGATCCGAGAGGCAAGACCATAGCTTCACTTGACGAACGTAAAGAAGGATTTATAACAGCAGAGATAGATACCGCTCTTACACAGCAAAAGCGTGCCGAATATTATTGCTTCTTCAAGGATCGTCAGCCTGAGGTTTATGCGGACATCATCAGAAAATACTAAGAAAGGGGATCTGTTATGGGAATAGGAATATTTTTACTGATATTATTTGCTTTTATATTTATAGGATTTGCGTTTTTTATCTCCAAAAGATTTCCGTCTAACTCCATGGATGATTTCCTGGTAGCCGGACGAAGCATGCCTACGGCACTCATATCCGCCAGTGTGGTTGTATCATGGATATGGTGCTCGACTATTATGGGTGCTGCGGAAGCGGGGACACTTTACGGAGTATCCGGAGGTCTCAACTACGCATGGGGAGCAGCAGTGCCGTTCTTCCTGCTCATACCTATGGTGACACGTATAAGAAAGCTTATGCCGAATTGTACTACATTTACAGAATTCCTTAAGGCGAGATACGGTGCAGGCGTTTCGTATGTATATCTTTTATTCGGTATTGCGCTTTGCTTCTATGTAATGATGTCTCAGGGAGTCGGAGTAGGAACCGTATTTAAGAATATGTTCGGAGTTCCGTACCTCATCGGAGCACTTATACCTTTGGTAATAGTTATTATTTACATAACAAAGGCAGGTCTCAGAGGCTCTATCTACAACGATTGCATACAGTTTTTTATTGTATCTATCATACTTATCATCTGTATTCCGATAGTAATCAAGACACTCGGACTTGAGAATATATATAACGGACTCAAGGAAGTTGCTACCGATCCGAGCAATGAATATTATGAGCCGCAGGCACTTTCACTTACATCTTCATCCGGATTCCACTATGGAATAGCAGCGGTAGTCGTTGCCTTCGGACAGGTGCTCCTTGATCAGGGTTATTATTCCAAGGCTATTGCATCAACAGATAACAAGTCAATGCTCAGAGCTTACATCGTAGGAACACTTATTGCGTGGGTTCCGATCCCAATCATCTGCGGCAGCGTATTCGGAGCAGGCTATATTGCGCTCAAGTCACAACTTGGCCTTGAAGCGGTAAGCGCAGGCTCTGATGTTGCTCCTCTTGTTATGAAATATGTATTCGGAGGCGGAGTAGGAAGTATCTTCTTTGTTCTGATGGTGTTCATGGCAGCTATGACCACCGGCGGTAACTGTATAGCAGGTGCACAGGCTCTGCTCAGTGTTGACGTTTATAAGGGAATTATTAATAAAAATGCTACAGAAGATCAGCAGCTCAGATTCGGAAAGATTGCTACAGTTATAATTGCTCTTGCTATGGCACTTATTGCAACATTCCTTGAAAATGTTTCACTGCTTACACTTGATACATTCTCAGGAATCCTATTTGCAGCGCCGGTAAGTGCATTCTTCGTAGGCTTGTTCTGGGATAAGGTCAACGGTAAGATTGCAGCCGCTTCAATAGTTATCGGATGGGTGGGAGCTATGATAGCATGGTTCACGGCATCAAACTTTGATGACGCCATGTTCCACGGAAATCTTTGCTCATTGCTGCTTCCGCTTGTAGTAATAATTATCGGAAGCCTGTTCTCCAAGACAAAGTTTAATTATTCAACAATGAAATATGAATAAGTTGTCTTTAAAGCAGTTCGCAGCAGCAGTATTAAAGCGGAACACTTGTGAGTAATACGGTATATACGATGACCGCCGGAAATATACTTTTTGTAAAGAATGAAAGGAGATACTTAAATATGATGAGTTTTGGTGCAATGAAATTTTATTATATCTTTTGCTATCTGTGGTTTGTTGTGGGTGCGCTTATCATTGCAATTCCCGCAATGAAAGAATTTATCAATACCATATTCGGAAAGAAGTGAAATTCATCAAGAAGTATAATTAGATCTATAAACATAAAGACTGTTGCCGTAGAGTTTATCATTTCTCCTTGGCAACAGTCTTATTTGTTAAATATAAATCTGAGAGAGCTTTATTGTGTTGCAATGCGATTAATCTATTAATTTTATCCCATGCTCCGATGCGATCTGCCTTACATATTCCGGAGACACGTCAAATAAGGCGACAGCAATGTCGGTATGTGGATTTTTGCGTAGAACCTTAGCTATGGTAAAGGATTCACCTTCAGCCTTACCTGCGGTTTTACCCGCATCATATCTGTCTTGCATGATCAATTCAGTATTCATATATTCTGCCTCCTTCCCTCTCATCTGCTTTATTCTGGCTATAGATGCCTGAAGTTTCTTTACAAATTCGCTTTCGAAATCTCTCCTTTTTGACTTTGGCATGCGCACTAATCAGACCTGATGCATGCATTAATGTGTTGACAGATACTTAAGATATTTTCAGATATGTTCATAAGTACTTGAAAATGCATATGCTGCAAGTCACCGACGGCTTGCTGAAAGTAATATCATTGTTTCATATGATAAGGATTATTGCAAATAGATAATTACGGAATTATTTTGGATAATATATACATTCGCCGGAATCGTACGTAATATTTATATGCGATTATGATCCACTCGGTTATAATAAGTATATATACACAATGAATACTCATTGTGAGGAGTTGCCGGAACTAAAGTATAGGGACGGAGTACATACGATATTCTTGAGCACCAAGGGAAATAATACCACAGAAGTGCCTGAAGAGATAATCAAGTTTCTCAGGTATGTAAGTGCAGGACTAAAGGAATCGGAGCAGGACTTCGGAAGCGATTTCGTAACAAAACTGCAGAGGTCTGTGAAATGGATCAAGAGAAGCAGGTCGAAGGAGAGGGAATATATGGTACTGGATGAGATAAAGAAGAAAGAACGTGAGGAAGAACGCTGTGATATCGTAGTTCAGCTTCTTCAAAAAACACATGATGCAAAGCAAGTAGCTGAGCTTTTGGATATGTCTATTGAAGCTATTGAGAAAATAGCAGATAGTAATAATATTAGACAATATGTAATGACCTCCGCTTTGTAACTTCGTGGATTTACCTGTATACTAAATGGGTGTCAAAAACAAAT
>CAKRTC010000045.1 GCA_934402055.1 uncultured Lachnospiraceae bacterium
TGTACGATCTTTTATTCGAAACTCCGCTAAAATGCGGGGGTTTCTTTATATATGGTACTCATGTTTGAGTGGTTACCCTTAAAGAATGCGCACGACGAGGTCTTTATATTAACAGCAAACCGCTCTTATCCTAAAATGTCCTTTAAAAAATCAGAGTAGATGCAATTATTTTGTAAATGTTAAACTTACGCCGTCTATAATATAATCAATCATAGCGCTCAGCTACCGCCGAGCGCTATCTGTTCTTCTGTGGCTATTAATCTAAATTTGAACTATTTAAACCGCTTACCACTGGCAAGCATAAATATCACAAGTTGTCGCCCCGTCACAACCATAGGATGATATTTCGAATGGTACTGTACTGTTTGCAGTCACATTGTCTACAAACGTGGACTGCACTCCTACAAGATTACCATTATCATCTTTCAAAATCACCGTTACTGCAACCATATCAAAGTCATAATCATTCGGGTTATTAATCTCGCCAACCACTTTATCACTTCTAATGGCAACATTTACTGCCTTCAATGGTAAATAAGTATCTAGTGCAGATGCATTTTTAAGGTTATAATCATCCGCCGCAAGAGGCTCAAAATCAACCGTCGCTGGTTCTTCATCTACTGCAAACGCCTGACTTCCATAGGTGAGTTCCTGTTGCGGATAAATAATATTGCAAACCTGATCCTGCGTGCTCAAAATCACATTTGAAGCATCACGTGCAGTGATACGGAAACTTGGGAATTCAACTGCGATTTCCGTATTTGGGTTATAAATGGTCGCATAATAATATAGATACCCATTTGAGGTCACCCAACCAGAATCCTTCATTTCAAGCGGAAGCGCTTCTGTTGTATCGGTATTAACTGATGAGTAAGCAGACTCCGGAATATTTGATGTATCCCACTCGCCTCTTACAAAAGTAACTACGTTCGTTGTTCCCTGGATTGAAACTTCGCACTGTAGCTTTCCATTTTTATAAGTGAAGTCTTTTGTATCAGCACTGGAAGCGAGCATTCCAGTTCCACCATAGGTTGATTCTGATGTCCATTTGTATGCATCTTTATCATCTGTCGGTGCAGCATAAGTTCCTACCCAGTATGTCCATGGAGTATCATCACCCTCAAGTACAAAGAAAACGCCAATCTTATCGTCATTAATATCAGCGGCCATATAAGTGACCTCAGCATCTTCTTGTACCCAAAGTCCAGTAAGATCCAGTGGCTCAACTTGAGCTTGTGTTTCCGTCGTTTCCTGAATATTTGATGCTTCGCCTGATTTTGCAGTACCTGATGATGCTGTATTTGAACTTCCGCAACCAGTTACTAGTGCAGTAATCATGGCCACTGCAAAAAGGCCAACGGCAAAGTATTTATTTTTCATAATCACTACCCCTTTCTTTTATATTGGTTAATTGTGTTTAAAAAGATCAGTTGCTTTGCATACTTCCAATGTTCCGGTGTTCTTACTCCAATTATTGCATCCGGCTCTACCGTCGTGATAAGCATGCGCTGAAAATCACGTTTTTTACATCTTGCAAACGAAACAGTTCTGCCCTGTTATCTTCACTTATCATTTTTTCAATTCACTCTCATACCGTTTTCAGCCGGTTCAGCAAATCTGCCACAACACCCAGATCATCTATCAGTGAAATGCCAAAGCACTTCTTTCCTGCGTCCTTAATTGATGCACCTATATGATACGCTGTCTTTCCGTCCAGAATGATAAACCTGTCATGGAATACCTTCGTCTTCTTCACTGTCAAAGTCGGATACTGTGCATTGAAATTAGCCGCATCCCTGTTCGTAAGCTGCGTGCTCGCATATGTATATATCTTCACATCAACACCAGTATTCTTCTTAGCTAGAATGTTCAGCGTATCTACATCGACATATCCGTCTATCAGAATTATCTCCTTCTGCGCTTTCTGGATGATAGATGTAATCAGGCTGAATGCATCATAAATCTGACCATCGAAAAATATCTTCTGCTCCGATTCTGCATGATCCTCGATATACTGAAACACCTTATCAAATTTCTCATCAGTGCTTTTCTGATATTCCAGCTGTTTAACTTCCAAATCATCAATGCGGTTCAATATCAGAGAGTTTGTTGCTAGGAATTTTCGCATTTCTACGAACGCTCTCATAATCCCTATGCTGACATTTATTGCCACATCGCTCCGAAGTATAGCAGAAAGCATCGATATCCCCTGTTCCGTAAAGGCATAGGGCATATATCGTCTGCCGCCGCGACCCTCTGCACCCTCATCCTTTGAGATGCCATTTTGGCATCTCAAAAACTCTTCCTCCGTCAACTGGAAACAAAAGTCTTCAGGGAAGCGCTTCTTATTACGTTTCACCGCACGGTTCATTGCTCCTGTTTCAACCTGATACAGCATCGCAAGATCACTGTCCAGAATGACCTGTTTTCCCCTGATTATATGTATTAGGCTGCTTACCATTACACTCGTGACCTCAATCTTGGTCTCGTTTGTAACCTTGATAATTTCTTCCTTTTTTGCCATAGATAATCCTCTTTTGTGATATTTTCGTTTTGAGATGCTAATTTGGCATCTCAAAAATCATTCTTCGCGCTTCACATAATGCAGTTCAATATCTTATCCAAGAGCTTCAATCATCTTAACATAAGTTTTATTCACAACGCCCTCGTCTCTTCGGATCAGTTTATTCACATATGAAGCTAGTGTTTCAACCGTCTTTGCAATATCCGCCTGTATCATGTGTTCTTCTACGCACTTAACTTTAATATCCAATTCAGTATTATTCTTAACCATTTTTCAATCATCACTCCATAAATACTTATGCGATTTACATAAGTTATGCTAACGCATTTTTACTGCTATGCATAGTCCCCTAAAAAATAGGCTTTGTCTATTTTTTATGCCGATTTTTATTTTTTCGGCGACTTTGCCCGTGAAGTTTTGAACCACTGTGAACTTACGCTTTGAACCACTAGAAGGGAAACTCAAAATGTATGTGGGAAAATCAAAAGGTATCTCTTTTTTCAATTCAGAAAACATCTGCGGCTCATGTACAGCTCCCGTAAATAATGAACTTTTAGATATATTTATGACCTGCTCATACAAGCCCGGAACAATTTTCATGTCAATTCCTCAAAGTTCAACTACAATATACTGCATTTATAAAAGTATATCATACTCATATACTAAACTTGAATTATTCACCACAGTGCGGTTAGTGCGGCTGAAAGCCGCATATTTACTGCTTTTAAACTGAATTTACTTTTTCAATTCACTATAAATTTTAATGGTGGCGATTTATCCTCTGATGCAGGCCTTACCATCATCAAAGAATTTGTCGCAAAGGCAGTCCGTTCAGCAAGATATATAACATTCAAGTTGTGCAGCGGTTGTCCGTATAAGACCGAGTTCTATAGCATTCTCCAATCCTATGCGAATACTACTTTATTCGATATCTGCGATCCTTTGTTGTACCAAGGCTCTCTATTTTCTCCAGCTCAACCAGTTCGTTCAATATTTGTCTGGTTCTTGGTCCTTTTAATCCAATCACTCCGGCTATAGCTTCCGTAGTATATTCCCTGCCATCTTCCATTATGGTCAGGATTTCCTTCTGTCGACCAGTAAGTCTGCTCATATTATCCGCTGATTTTTTATCCAAATCTGCTGATTTATTCGCTGATTCGATGCTTATTTTCAACTCTTCTGAAACTAACGCAGCCAGTTTTCTTGCGTTTTCACCGGCAGGCTGAACCATTTTACTTATTTCAGCGAATCGAGACACCGCCTCATACAGTCCTGAGAAATCAATCTGATTAACTGTCTTCATCGCATTTGAAATAGCAGTAGCAACCTGAGTCATATTTGCACGTGCCTCCGGAGATATACCCAGATTATAAATGGACAACGCATTCTTCATCGCTGTCATGCTTTCCTCAGATATATTCGGCAGATACACAATACTATTCTGTAATTCGTCAACTGACTCAGTCCAGGTTGCTAATGTCTTCAGTGTAAGCGTCACCTGATTCAAATGCGTATCCTCAAATAAGTCCGGTTCAACCCAATCTGCCTGTTTCCACGCATTAAGTATCGTCGGGATACCTGATCCGGCATTGTCTCCGAACCCAATCATTCGAAGCATTAACTGCATATTTGGATTTCTTGACTTTGAGTTCCCGCCCTTGAAAATCTCTTCGACGGAGAGCTTTAAACTTCCAGGATTTGTAAATATGAATTCATCCTGTTTTTTAAGTATCTTAAGAGTCCCTGCATCCAGCAAGTAGTCAGAATGAATTATCATATTAACAAAAGCTTCCCTGATAGCCTTATGTATCGGTGTATCATCCACACGTTGCTGATTATCAAGGACAAAGGGTTTCTTCAGGTCAGAAGATAACTTTGAAGACACCTTCATGAAGAAATTAAAAAGGTTGTTCTCCCACGTACCGTCATATGTTACTCGATCGCCCCATCTCATTTCATCTGTAGCTTGACTTTCATCTCTATAATCCATCATCAAATTAGAGAATCTCTCTCTGATCGATATTCCTTTCCCAAACATAAGCAGACCGGCAATAGTAAGCCCCTCGATGCCCTTGCTGCGATCCTTTTTATATCCTCCAAGCATTGTAAGGAATTGTTTGTTGTCTTCCTGATTCCAGACATGATCAGGATTGTTATTTTGGAACATGGTTCTATAACGGCTCAGCGTTTCAGAATCGACATCATCCATACCATAATGCTCCAATACTATGCAGTCATTTCCTTCAGATTTCTGATCACGCAACATAGCGTTTACTTCGTCTTCAGATGCATGATAGTCACCCTCATGGTTTCTTTTAAATGTTCCCTTGTATGGATTTCCATTTATAAAAACCGGTCTGTTATTATAATCTGCCCTTGGCACATGAATCGAAACAACAGCCAGTATTGTTGATGGGATTCTGAAAATCTGAACATCTTCATCCCGCAAGATGTTCTTATTAACCTTGTCGCTATTAATGGTATCCCAGAAGGTTTTAACCTGAGCATCAAAATTCTTTATGCCCTGAATCTGAAACCTTTCCTCAGGCAGTTTCTTTTTCTTATCTTCTTTAATTCCCAAAAATATATAGCCACCATTGGTATTAGCAAAAGAAGAATACGTATCCCATATGGACTTGGAAAGATTACTGTCAGACTCTTTACACTCAATGTCCACCTTTTCGCCCTTATCAAGGAGTTCTTTAACCTCTGAAATATCCATCCAACTCTCCTTAACTGAAAAATCCAAAATCATCTGCCGCAAAATAGGTATCGTAAACCGCCTTCTCTCTATTTTCGCTCACGGCATCCTTCTGATAGAAGTTCAATTACAATATACTGCATTTATAAAAGTATATCATACTCATATACTAATAGTATCCATCTAATATTTTTGCCGTTTACGGCATTTTTGTAACATGCATCACGTTTCATAACAAATTCCTATGACGGTCATAACAAACTCTTTACTTTAAAATTATGGAGAAGCCTTGCATCATAAGCTATAATATGTAACGGAAGACACATATTCCTTTGCCAGATTCCTATATAGCGCTAATCACGGATCGGCAAGCTTAATGTCACGAACATATGATAAAACTTCATTTTCTATACAGGAGGTAAGAAACAATGTTTCATAAAATCGATGTTAAAGAATTAAAGCAGAATGTATTCAATGAGTATGAGAATAACTGGATGATAATAAGTGCCAAGGATCCTGAAGGCAAGATCAACGGTATGACCGTAAGCTGGGGCGCACTCGGACGTTTCTGGGAGAAAGATACTGTAACCGCCTATATCCGCCAGTCAAGATATACTAAGGAGTTCATTGACTCTCAGGATTATTTCACAATAAGCATGTTTGACGGTCACAAGAAGGAGCTCGGCATCTACGGTTCAAAGTCAGGCCGTGACTGTGACAAGCTTGCTGAGTCGGGTATGCATCTTGTAGAGCTTGACGGCCAGCCGGCTTACGAAGAGAGTAAGTGCGTATTCATATGCAAAAAACTCTATCAGGATGATATCAAACTTGACGATATTACAGACGAGCAGAGAAAGGCATACTATGCCGACGGTGACTTCCACACAATGTATATAGCTGAGATCACAGCCTGCTACATTAACGACTGATGCCTGCTTCATTCACATTTAAAAACTGATACATAATAATACATAACAAATATAAAACAGGCCGGGATACATCGGATAATCGATGTTCCTGCCTGTTTTATATTATCCCGATATGTTTTGACGTTTTCTTATACCCAGCCGTTGTAAGGCATTTGTGCTACGCCTGATTTAAGCCATTTGATAAGAGTTATGAAATCAAATACAGGGAGTTGGGTGACACGCTGTATCTCTGATGCATACGGCGGCATATCGCTGCACTCCAACAGTATGGCTCCGAGGTCGTCATTTTCATTGACAAGTTCCTTGGCAAGACCTATTATCTCATCTCTTGCAATACTGTTGTCAAAATATCCTCGCATATTGACTACTGTCGCAAATTCTTCAGTCTGTAAAGCATCCTTAATAACAAGATTGCTTGTATCCGTGACTCCACAGCTCATTAACAGACTTTCGGTAAGCGAACCTTTGTTGGCTGTCAGTATACCTATTTTCTGTCCCGGCTTTATAAGTGCTTGTATAAATGGTATTTGCACAAGACTTGATAAGCCTACCGGTACATCAACCGCTGCTCTTACCTGCTGTTGGAAATTTCCGAAAAATCCGCAGGCACCGCTTATGGCACGGCATCCGTCATCCTCAACCAGAGATTTCACCGTCTTAATCAGATCATCAACTATAGTTGGGTCATTATTGAACAGTCTGTCATTTGTAAGATTCGGTACAGCCTTCATTCTCACCGGGAAGTCATAGGTCCAGCCGTTTACAACATTGCCCGGAATGAGCGGATAATTGACATTTTCAATATAAACTATACCTACAGGATAGCCTGCCACCTGCTGATTCTGAATGCCCTTGTAAAATCCGCCGTCCGTCTCTCGTGTCAGATACCCGTATCTTCTTCCTTCAAGATATTTGCCCATGGTGCTCCTCCCATTATATATCTTCCTTAACGTAACCCCCGTCTTTAAAAAGTAAATAGTATCACCACATGTATATTCCCACTGCTTTAGCATTTACGGCGGATTCGGAATCATTTCCTCCTCCGCCGCAAACCGAGGTATATAGTATAAAAAAGGGTTAGCTTATTACTTCACAGCATATCCAAGCTTCTTAAGCTCTTCCTTCATGCGGGCACGAAGTCCGTCCGAAGGCTGTACAAGCG
>CAKRTC010000046.1 GCA_934402055.1 uncultured Lachnospiraceae bacterium
TCAGTATACAGATGCTCTTACAGACAAGGATGAGGATTACTACTGGTTCTACTTCAATACATCTAACGGTAAGAAGGTAACCGGACAGACAAAGAATATCAACGGTAAGAAGTACAGCTTCGATAACGATGGTATCATGGACTTCAAGTGGTCAACAGCTTCTTTCGGAGAGTCAACAGGTACAGCTTGGTATGGTAAGCTTGAGGATGGTGCTCTTGCTAAGAACCAGTGGATCTGGAATAAGCCTTACGGTGCAGAGGATGGCGCAAAGCTTGATTCTACAATCACAGATAAGGACGATGAGACACAGAGATGGTTCCGTACAGATGCTTCAGGTAAGCTTGTAAAGGGTCAGACAAAGAAGGTTAACTCTAAGTGGTACGCATTCGACGAGGATGGCGTTATGAGAACTGGACTTGTTAGACTTAGCCAGGCTGGCGTAAGCGGAGCTAAGGTTAAGGCTGATGACTGCTATGACATGGACGTTGTAACAGGCGCTAATATCAAGACAGCTCTTGGTTCAACTTCATCAGCAGCTGAGGCTGGAAAGCTTCACTACTTCTCAGAGGATGAGGAGAAGGACGGTTCAATGAAGACAGGTACTCTTAAGATCGAGCTTTCTGATGATGAGTACACATTCTGCTTCACAAAGACAACAGGAGCTGCTAAGCACGGTTATGATTCTTCTTCAAAGAAGGTTTACAACAATGGTATCCTTCTTAAGGCTGGAGACGACAAGTACGTTGTTGTTGAGGATACAACAAATGGTCACAAGTACCTTGTTGGATCAACAGGATCTGTTGTTAAGACAGTAAACAAGTACAAGGATGCTAATGACATGTACTTCATCATCGCTAAGGACGGACAGATCTACAAGACTTACGATGAGGATGCTGCTAAGGCTGCTGTAAAGGGTGACTATAGCAACGTAACTGTAGCTGAGCCTACAAAGTAATTAAATCATAATTCTTATTGAATAAGATTTGGGGAGAGTCCGAAAGGGCTCTCTCTTTTGTTACACAAAACCTTATTATTGACAGAAATCTTATTCATTATAAAAACAGACTATTTAAAATTTATTTGGGGTTGAGTGATCTTAGTCTTCTTTTTTAGTGGTGGGTTCATTTAAAAAAGTTTATTATGGGTTATTCTCAGAAAATTCGCAATGTACACTCATGACTTTAATTGTAAGTTATGATGAGGTGTAAATTTATTTTACTTTTACGCTCTTACATGTTATCATCGAAAGCAAGAAAGTAAGGTGATGAAATGAGCCGGTTTGATATTTTAGACAATCTGGTAGAGGACGGAAACGGATATCTATGCACATCCCATGTGCTCGCAAATGGTATTTCAAAACCGACCCTCGCAGATTATGTTAATAAAAGGAATATGGCAAGAGTTGCACATGGCGTGTATCTTGCAGAGGATGCATGGCCGGATGAGCTATATCAGCTCTATCTGTCAAATAGACGTATTGTTTTTTCACATGAAACCGCACTACAGCTTCATGGACTGATGGAGCGAGAACCAAAGCGAATAAGTGTAACGGTAAAATCCGGATATAACGCATCACATCTTCGAAAGAAAGGCATTCTCGTTTATCAAGTGAAAGAAGATTTATACGAACTTGGCATGACTGATGTACAGACAAACTTCGGAAATAAGGTACAGGCATACGATATGGAACGCACTATCTGTGACATTCTGCGATATAAGGAATCATTGGATGTGCAGATTTTCCAGTATGCAATGAAGGGATATATGGCAAGCGAGCATAAAAACCTTAACCATCTGATAGCCTATGCAAAAAGGTTTCATATTGAGGCTGCTATGCGGACATATACAGAGGTGATGTTATGATTAAAGCAGCGACACAGCTGAAAGCAAAAGTAAGAAACCTGTCGGGAGGAGACAGTCGGAAGGCACAAACGCTTATCCGGAATTTCATGATGGAACGTTTTCTAGAGAGAATTGCGCTATCTCAGTATAGAAACAGCTTAATCCTGAAGGGTGGTATGTTGGTGGCTGCCATAGTTGGACTAGACACAAGGGCAACTATGGATATTGACACGACGGTCAAATCTCTGACACTATCAAAAGACAATATCATTAAAATTGTCGAAGATATTATTGCTGTGGAGATTCCGGATGGCGTGCAGTTTAGGATTACAAAAGTCACGGATATCATGGAGGAACATGACTACCCGGGCATCCGTGTCATGTTGGAAGCAACCCTTGATAAGATGCGCCAGGCAGTAAAAATTGATATATCCACCGGGGATATTATCACACCGGGTGCTGTGGAATATTCATATAGACTTATGTTTGAAGACAGATCTATTTCTATGTGGACATATAATCTGGAAACACTGCTAGCGGAGAAACTTGAAACTATTATGGCTCGTGGAACCGCAAATACGCGTATGCGTGACTTCTACGATATCTATACAATCAGCCGGCAAGAGGTCTTTAACAAGGAAGTTTTTAAAAGCGCATTCTTTGCCACAAGCACAAAGAGAAATACAACAGGACAAATTCCTGACCTAAAAAACATCATAGCCGCAGTAGCATCAGATGATACAATGGCATTGCAGTGGGAGAACTTCCAAAAAGAGTCCTTCTTTGTTGGAGAACTATCTTGGAATGATATCATAGAAAGCGTAAAAGTATTGTCTTTATCAGTTACTTGAAAAAAGATGTGTACCGTATAGACATTTCGTTATCAATACCGTAAGAATTGTATTGTATTATGTTGTTGACTACCTGTTAGTTATCGTAGGCAGTGAACCCTATGAGGCGCCTGCACAACAACAGTATGCATTTATGTATGTATCAGCATATATATTATGTATACCGCACAATTGCTAAGGTATTATTTCGGATCAACAGGTAAGGCTTATGCTAAGTCATACGGCAAGACAATCAACGGTAAGAAGTATGGCTTCGATGATGACGGAAAGATGCTCTTCGGTTATGTAGAGGACGCTTCATACAACATCATCAACGATGATGAGGATCCGATCCTTAACGCTACATACTACTATGGAACAAACGAGGACGGCGCTCGTCACTCAGGATGGCTTCAGTACACAGATGCTCTTTCTGATTCTGATATGTATGATGAGGATTACTACTGGTTCTACTTCAACACATCTAATGGTAAGAAGGTTACTGATCAGCTGAAGTCTATCAATGGCAAGAAGTATCAGTTCGATACAAACGGTGTAATGGACTTTAAGTGGTCAACAGCTACTATTGCCGGTGTTAAGACTACAACATGGTTCAACAAGCTTGAGAACGGTTCACTTGCTAAGAATCAGTGGATCTGGAACAAGCCATACGAGGGAGCTACTCTTAAGTCAACACAGTCTGATCGTGATGATGAGACAGAGAGATGGTTCCGTACAGATGCTTCAGGTAACCTCGTAAAGAACCAGACAAAGAAGGTTAACGGTAAGTGGTATGTATTTGACCAGGATGGTGTTATGAGAACAGGTCTTGTTGTTCTTACAGATAGTGATGGTGCTGTAAGCGGTAAGGATAACTTTGATTTTGCTTATGACATGGATGAAGTAACTAAGGATATCATTAAGAATGGTAATGATGATTATCCTGCTGCTCCTGGTAAGAAGCTTCACTACTTCTCAGAGGAAGAGGAGAAGGATGGCTCGATGAAGACAGGTACAATTAAGATTGAGCTTGCTGATGATGAGTACACATTCTGCTTCACAAAGAACACAGGTGCAGCTAAGGACGGTTATGATTCTTCTTCAAAGAAGATCTACAACTCAGGTATTCTTGAGAAGGCCGGAGATGACAAGTACAAGGTTGTTAAGGACGATACAACAGGCAAGAAGTATCTTGTAGGTTCAACCGGATCAGTTGTAAAGGCTGTTAACAAGTACAAGGATGCTAACGACAAGTACTTTGTATATCTTACAGCTAAGGAAGGAAATGGCGGCTGGGTAATCGGTGAAACATACAGCGAGGACGATGCTAAGGCAGTTGTAAACAACAAGAATGATTACACAGTTGTTGGTGACAAGATTCAGGTTACTGAGACTGATAAGAAGGGTGTTACAACAACTTATGAGATTGACAAAGTTGGTGGTAGCAACTAATTAAATCTATGATTCATATCGAATAAGATTTGGGGAGAGTCCGAAAGGGCTCTCTCTTTGTTTGCGCGCCATGGGCGCGCTCTAACGGGTGAAAGTCCCAAACACACCTAGGCAACGAGGAAGTGTATAGCCGAACAGCAAGGGTGTCCATCGTGAGGTGGGATCTGAAGGAAGCTGTAAGCAAACTCTTGGTCCGACGGACAGAAATCACATATAAGGCTCGGAAATATAGATAAGCCTGAATTATTCACCGCGGTGCGGTGAGTGCGGCTGAAAGCCGCATAGTTACTGTATTTAAACTGATTATTGCTTTTCACTTGTTAGGTGAATTAAAAAAAAGAGCATCCATTTGTGCTAAAATTAAGGTGTCAAAACAAAAAAATAACATAAAGGAGCTCTTTATGAGTATTTTAAACACCTTAGCTCTTGAAAGCAATAAACAGATTAAAATAAATTTCAACGGTGGTGATTTATCCTCAGATGCAGGTCTCATCCTCATCAAAGAATTTGCTGCAAAGCTTGGCTTAATAAGTCTGATCCGTAAGTATTTCAAAACTACGGATACCGCAGCTATGCGTCGTCATACAGACGATAAGAACCTGATGCAGATGATTTATCAGATCATCGCTGCATATTTTGAGGATGACTGCGCCGATGAACTTAAGGCTGATCCTGTATTTAAAGCCTTGCTTAATGCTGATGCTTTAGCTTCACAGCCTACGCTGTCAAGGTTTTTTAACAGGATGGATGACTCAACGCTTGATCAGTTTGACTGCATAGACTTGGCACTCCGTGACAATGTATACAGCATTGACAGACCGCAATTCGTTCTGCTTGACATAGACAGCACCTTATTTGACACCTATGGGAACCAGGACGGAGCTGCCTTCAACTATCATTATCAGGCAAATGGTTATCATCCTCTGCTTTGTTATGATGGTCTTACAGGCGATCTGCTTAAAGCAGAGCTTCGTGACGGAACTATGTATTGCGGCAACAAGGCAGATGAGTTCATCAAGCCTCTGCTTGATGAGTATCTTGCAAGAGGCATTAAGACATACATGCGAGGTGACAGCGGTTTTGCAATACCTAAACTGTATGAGGCATGTGAGACTCATGGCTGCAGCTATTGCTTTCGCCTAAAGCAGAATTCGGCATTGATAGCAAATGCTGTCGACAAGGATACCGAGCTTTATGAATTTGCAAAGCATGATGCCATAAGCTATGCCGTAAGCTACGGTGAGTTTATGTATAAGGCTAACACATGGTCATATCCTCGCAGAGTTGTATACAAGATCGAGAAGCCCTATGGGCAGCTCACACATATGTATACATTCATAGTTACAAACATGGATGCCGAGCCTTATCAACTCATCCGGTTTTACTGTGGCAGAGGCAGGATGGAGAACTTCATCAAGGAAAGTAAATCCGGTTTTGATTTTGCTGCCGTAAGCAGTCATTCCAAAACTGTAAATGCAAACCGCATGAGGCTTCACATGCTCGCCTACAACTTATTTAATTGGTTCAGACGTTTGGTACTGCCTATAGCTTTAAGAAAGCAAAGGATAGATACCATACGCTTAAAGCTGATAAAGATAGCCGCAAAGGTAGTCCATTCAGCAAGATATATAACATTCAAGCTGTGCAGCAGTTGTCCGTATAAGACCGAGTTCTATGAGACATTAAGAAACATAAGCTCACTGCCGCAGCTGGAATAGCAACTATCAACGCACAATAACAACTGAAATCGGAAATATGTGGATACACAGGTGAAGTCTGCCCATTTCTATGGATAACTTACCTATTTTCGATGAAGTTGTTATTATGTTGGGTAACTATGAGCATTTTTATACGCTCATGAATAATTCAGGATAAGTCTGCAAAAGAAGATGAAGTCTAAAAGTTGCTGGAAGTACGAGTAAATGTGGCGGATAGATGAGAGGAAAG
>CAKRTC010000047.1 GCA_934402055.1 uncultured Lachnospiraceae bacterium
ATTTCTGTGCTGCTGTGCCTTTTTACCGGACTGCGCGTCGGCGAGCTTTGCGGCTTAAAATGGAGCGATATTGATTACGAGCGTAATGTAATACATGTAAATCGTACAATAGCTACTGTTGGTAAAAACCATTTGGTGCATTCTCCGAAAACTAAAGGAAGTAAACGAGATGTCCCTATGAATAACACCATTAAAGCTATCCTTGCTGATGAACGCAGTAAGAGCAACATTATTAATTTAGAGGGTTGGATTTTCTGTAATAGTGAAGGAAACGCAGTTACATCCAATGTGGTAACCAACTATCTAAGACGAATACTTCAGCGTATGCAAAAAGGCGGAGATGGGGTTGAACATTTCGGTGTTCATGCTTTCAGAGACACCTTTGCCACAAGAGCTGTTGAAGCGGGAATGAAACCGGAAACGTTACAAAGGATACTTGGGCATTCTAAAATTACACTCACAATGGACTTGTATTACCACTTAAGTGAGGAGAAAAAACAAGAGGAAATGCAGATGGTTTCGCTTCCGATGTAAGGAATTATGTATACTATGGTGTTGAGTATTTTCAAATGTGTACAAAAACCGAAAGTATGGAGGAATAAGGCGTTGATGTAAAGTGATGTACAAATTACAGTGACGTACATCAAAAAAAATCAAGTTTTTTTCACAGAATTTCAACATAATCATAATTCCGACATATTTACCCTATACAATAAAAAACAAAATATGAGCAGATTCGTGAGAGAATCTCTCGGTTTATTGAAAACAATGAACGTACTGAGACATTTACAGTAAGAAAGAGGGCGGCGTTTATGAACAATATGAAGGTACTTATAGTAGATGATGAGATGCGTATCCGCAAGCTCATCAATGACTTCCTTACTATCAAGGGCTTTGAGTGTATTGAGGCGGAGGATGGCGAGGATGCTATAGAGAAGTTTTATCAGAATAAAGATATCGGCATTATTATACTTGATGTTATGATGCCTAAGATGAACGGCTGGGATGTTGCCAAGACCGTGCGCAAGACATCAAGAGTACCTATCATCATGCTTACGGCAAGGAGTGACGAGCAGGATGAGCTGCACGGCTTTGATCTCGGTATCGATGAATATATCACGAAGCCTTTTTCACCAAAGATTCTTACGGCAAGAGTTGATGCTATATTAAGACGTACCGGAAATGCGGTTGACAGTGATGTTATGACATGCGGAAACATTACCATAAATAAAGCTGCGCATACAGTAGAAGCATGCGGAAAGAATATAGAGCTCAGTTTTAAGGAATTTGAGCTGCTTGAGTATTTTATGAGTAATAAAAATATTGCGCTCAGCCGTGACAATATACTTAATAATGTATGGAATTACGATTATTTCGGTGATTCGCGTACCATAGATACCCATGTCAAGAAATTACGTGCAAAGCTCGGTACGGCGGGAGACCAGATCAAGACGATCTGGGGCATGGGCTACAAATTCACCGAGAGCTGATCCCGGAAACTCAGAAAAAGGAAGCAATAAGAATTGAAGCATTCTATCAGGAAAAAGATTACATTGGTATTTGTTGCGCTTATAGCACTGCTTGTAGGCGGTATGTTTGTGCTATACAGCTTTTTTCTGCTTAAGGTATACCGTAATGCCAAGCTCAATACCCTTCGCAACGCTTATAAGACTGTAAATGAAGCAGTAACTTCAAGTGAAGAAGACGGCGAGAGCCTGCTTGAGAGCCTGAAGGAGGATTATGACAGGAATGCACAGGATTCTGTTGCCATTTCCATGCTGAGGAACTTAAGCGAGCGTTCGAATATAGATGTTATCATGATGAATTCCACCGGAACCATGGTTGCTGCAACGAGCCGTGAATCCGAGTGGAATCTCCTGAAGCTCAAGGCTTATATATCCTTTGATCAGGTGTTCGGAGACAGTGAAGACCCGTTCTTCCCGATATTCGGTGATACCGGAGACGGAGGTGCTTCTGACGATAATACCGGAGATGCCGCAGCCGGTTCCGATGCAGACAACAGCACCGATACACAGTTGCCCTCTGCCGAAGCAGGCAGTGGGGGCTCCGGCAGCAATGCTTCTGCAGATAACAACGAATCCTTTAATGACTCTAATGACATTATCTCTGACAGCGGTAAGGAGGCCGACGATAACTTAAGCTTCGGGAAAAAAGACAACAAGAGCATAAAGAAAAAAGACAAGAATTCGCCTATGATAGAGGTGATAGAGCGAAACCAAAACTATACTATACAGCTCTTTAACGACAGACGATCCAATTCCGGCTACATAGAGTGCTGGGGACAGTTCTCGGACGGAGATACTTACTTCCTCATGACCATGCCTATATCAAGTATGGAAGAGGGAGTGAATATAAGCAGAGTATTCCTAGCCGGACTTTCGGCTGTCATAATCGGACTCGGATGCTTCGCGGTATATTTTGCAACAGGACTCATCACCAAGCCGATAATTGACCTGACAGATATCTCTGAACGCATGTCCGAGCTGGATTTCAGCGCAAAGTATACGGGAATGCAGAAGGATGAGATAGGACAGCTCGGAGAATCCATGAACTCCATGTCGGAAAAGCTCGAGGAAACTATCAACGAGCTTAAGGCGGCCAATGCTAAGCTCCAGGAGGATATCGATATCAAGACCAAGATAGATGAGGCAAGAAAGGAATTTATTGCCGATGTATCGCATGAACTCAAGACACCGATAGCTATAATAGAGGGCTATGCCGAGGGACTCGTAGAGGGTGTTGCCGAGGATAAGGAGACAAGAGATTATTACAGCAGCATTATCATGGACGAAGCAGGCAAGATGAATAAGCTTGTAAAGCAGCTTACCTCTCTTATAAATTATGAATTCGGTGATAATACGAATTCCTGCACTGTATTTGACTTGAGTGAGCTTGTACAGAGCGTTATAGATGCACAGAAAATGAGGCTCAAAGATGCGGGAGCTGTTATCAGCACAGAACTCATCAAAGATGCTTATGTAAATGCAGATGAATTCAAGATGGAGGAGGTATTTACAAATTATCTCAATAATGCGATAAATCATCTTGAAGGAGAGCATCACATTAATGTGCGTATAGAACCTGACGGAGAAAACTGGAAGTTGTCAGTCTATAATGACGGAACGCCTATACCTGAGGAAAGTATCCCAAAGCTTTGGGATAAATTCTACAAGGTCGATAAGTCAAGATCACGTCAATACGGAGGAAGCGGTATAGGCTTAAGCATAGTCAAGGCAATTATGGAGAGCCACGGCGGAAAGTACGGAGTCCGTAATCTGGAGTCCGGGGTGGAATTTTACATAGAAATCAAAAAACATCTTGACGCCTGAACGGGTACGTGATATAGTTAGTATCGCTGTCGGGGTGTGGCTCAGTTTGGTAGAGCACTTGATTTGGGATCAAGGGGTCGCAGGTTCGAATCCTGTCACCCCGACTTTAGAAAAACGGCTTAGATAAGCCGTTTTTCTTTGTTTATAGCCATTATAGCCAATTTGAAATTAACGTTCATGCAAGATATTAGGCTAAAAAAGTAATATAATATGGGTAAAGTATCACACGGATTTAATAAAAAACGCCACTGAAAGCGGCATTCTCCATACTTTTTTGAAGTACGTGGTCGCACGTCAAGTGGCGTTTCTATTAATAATATATCATCAACATAAGAAAACTGCAATAATACACATAATACGTAAAAAGGCTCCGTATTACTACGAAGTCTAATTCAATAATATAGGTGGGGTGAATTTCCATGGATTATGAAAAGATAAAACAGACCCGTAATGATGAGGGCTTCGGTAAGCGTCTCGGTATAGTATATACAGATGTATCGGAAGGAAGCTGCGATGCAGAGCTTGTTATGAAGGAGGAATTCCTTAATCTGCACAGAACTGTTCACGGGGGCATATTACTGACTCTTGCCGATGTTACAGGAGGAACTGCAGCCTGCTCACACGGAAGCTCTGTTGTCACCATCGACAGCAACTACCACTTCCTTCGTGCAGGCTCAGACGTTACCAAGCTCCGTGCCCATGCAAGAGAAATCAAGGCAGGACGCAAGATCATGGTATATGATGTGACCATATACGATCAGAACGATACTCTGCTTGGTGAAGGCATATTCTCCTACATGCCTACGGGTGACAGGCAGTACGAGTAAAATTTATTGTATCAAAGCTTCATTTATGATATATTAAACACGCCTGAGATGTTCGCGGAGTTTATTTATATTACTTCCACATTTTGACATACGGGAATTCAGCATTGATGATGTGGATGTCGGGCCGCCTTATGAGCGGATGGCTGAAATGTCTCCGAGATATCCCACCTAGCCTTTGGCTGGGAGTCAATGATAGGCTTTACGGCACCTTGGGTTTTTTATTATTTCACGGATATTTAGTGATATAAGTTATTAATCACTGAATAAGGAGTGATTATGGATTATACCGCACTTGCATCTATAGCGATAGACAAGCTAAAGTATAGTTATACTCCGTACAGCGGATTTAATGTTGCTGCTGCCTTGCTTACCGAAGACGGCAAGGTATATTTTGGTGTAAACATTGAGAATGCTGCTTATACGCCAAGCAATTGCGCCGAGAGGACAGCATTTTTCAAAGCGGTTTCCGAAGGAGAACGTCATTTTAAGGCTATTGCGGTAGCAGGATGCAGAAAGTCTCATCTTGAGACAATAGAGTATAAAGAGCAGTCAAAGCTTCCGGCTTTGTGCCCGCCATGCGGAGTATGCAGGCAGGTAATGAGGGAATTTTGTGATCCGGAGACCTTTGATGTGGTACTGGTAAGCAGCAAGGACGATTATCGCGTGATGAAGCTTAAGGAATTATTACCGGAGAGCTTCGGACCGGAGTTTGTAATAGATTAAGCAGGTATAGTATTTCCGGGAGTGCTCGGAGAAGGAGTGGTTTATGAGTAAGAAGACAGCAGGGGGAATATTGGGAACACTTATAGCTACAGGCGTAGCGCTTGGAGTTGTAAAGTATCTTAAGGATTATGCCGATGTCAAGTTTACCGATGACTCACAGATAGATAAAGTTAAGAGCGATTCCGGTGCGGTAAAGGATGCGGCAAAGCGTACCTATATAGCAATCAAGGAGAAGTCTGACATCAAGGAGGCAGCAAGCGAGCTTACAAAAGCAACAGGCAGCGTGGTTACAGATGCCTGTGATATCGCCAAGACAGCCGGAACAGAGACTGTCAATGCTTTTAAAGATATG
>CAKRTC010000048.1 GCA_934402055.1 uncultured Lachnospiraceae bacterium
GGCTATACACTTCCTCGTTGCCTAGGTGTGTTTGGGACTTTCACCCGTTAGAGCGCGCCCATGGCGCGCAAACAAAACAAGCAGCTGCGGCTTACCGGGCAAGACCGCATTCGTAACGGTATCCTTGCCCTCGCGTATCTGCTCTCCAAGATCATCCTCTGCTCCGAGATATCCTGTCGCACCTTCCGCAGTCATATAATCACCTTCGGATGACAAAAAATAGAAGCTTGAAAATTTCGTTTCCTCTTGTGCCCTCTCTATATAATCACGTATATAGCTTTCATCCGATGAATTCTGCAGATAATCGCTCCACATATGAAGATAAGTGAATTTTCTTTCGACCAGATCATTCAGCGCATTGTCTGATTGTCTCATAATCTCTGTCAGATGATCTACACTCTCGCTGTATATAGTTTGGTTTACAAATGTAAAATACCGGATACATGCTGTGACGATCATTATGAACATAGCTATAAGTATAAACGCAATGCCCGATCTTCTTTTTATTAACTTATTTCTTCTTTTATTATGATCAATGTCAGACATCTCAATTATCTCAAACTTATATACTGTTCCGGAGCTGCAAGCGCGTCTCCACCCTGCTTATGGTATTCTGTCCATGCATCCTTCACAGATTTATCCCCGGCCTTAAGCTCATATCGCTCATTGCCAAGTAAGGCTGTCATATGCTTTTCCGTTGCAAGACATGTCACAGTGAAGCTTTCATCATCTTTTATCTCTTTTCCGTCCTTTGTAAGCTTGCTCAGTGTATATGCATCCTTGTTTTTATTTATTTCCATGGAAATGCCGCTGACCGTCGGAAGTGAACCGCTGTTAAACGGAATTAGTCCTCCGTCATATCCCTCAACAAAAGCATTTACAAGCTCCTTAAGCTCCGCACCGCTTATTTTACAGCTGTATGCCTTGAGATGATTCGGCATGATCATATTTCCTGCCATTTTCTCTGTATAATCTGCCTTAAGCACATTGCCGGTAAAGCTGTCTGCCGTTGCGATCAGCACATCACTTCCGTACATGTTTCGCAATGAGTTTGCCATAACAGAATATGCCTTGTTGCCTCCGTCATTATGAAAATAATTGGAATAAGACTCATCGGAGCTTAAGATAATATCGGTATCGGAGCTTGCCGGTTCGCGAAGCTGCGAATCAAAGGCTTCATATGCCTGTTCCGCATTGTACTCTCCCGCGATCATCTTGGATACGACATCCTTTGACACACTAAAGAAATCATTGGATGCAATACGTATATACATGTGGTTTTCTTCAACTACCGGTCTTGCATCCTTCAGAGCATCCGTAAACTTAAGCGGAACATCCTGACTGTAGCTTAAGGTATCCTGACCGTTACAGACTATATCCTGTGCCTCTGCGGACAGCATTACCTTAAATACCTTCATTGCATTTTCCAGGCGTGTCTCATCCTGCTCAAGCTCACGATTCAGTGCGATCTGAAAATACGGGGTGGTCATGATCCATTTCTCACCGTTTGAATTAAAGAATGGCAAAAATGTGGTATCCATCCCCTGATCCTTATACAGCTGCACTCCTGCCGAGGTTCCGAAGTACATCGCAAGCTCTTCATTTTTAAACATATCGGCTATAGTGTCATAGTCGTTCTCAAGATCATCCGCTTTAAGCCCCGTATCTTTGATGAACTGCTCCATGCGAAGAAAAGCACTCGGCCATACTGTCTTATCAAGTCCTACAAGCGTAGGATTCGAAGGGTCAGAGTATGCCATACGCCACTCACGTCCTGCGGTAGAATTAAGCTCTGACACCGATAGTCCCTGCAGGCTCTCCATACAGGTATAGTCATAGCTGTAATCGGCATCAAAGCCTCTGATGCCATACTTATCAAATTCCCGGCAAGCCGAAACAAAGCTGTCATAATCGGTAGGCAGCGGGATATCGTACTTTTCAAAGAGAGCTTTATTGACTACAAAGCCGTGTGCATCCGCACTGACCGGAAGCCAGTTGACACTGCCGTCCTGATTGGTAAAGCTGGCAAGATATGTACTATAGATTGCACCCGCTTCGTTGGTCTTGGATAGATCCATCAGACTGTTCTTAAGAGGCAAGGCATCATGCAGAGAAAAACGACAGCAGGTAATAATGTCCGGCAGACCGCCGTTCTCATTGAGAAAGCTATAGAAATCAAGATCGTTGTTGCCTACAACAAATTCGACATTTATATCCGGGAGCTGCTCCTGAATATACGGAGCGTATTTGTCGTAGAGATTTGCTGTCCACAAGTATACTCTGACGGTATCCGTCTCTTCATTTTCCGCACTCTTACTCGCGCCGCAGCCTGTCAAAAGGAAAACTCCGATAACAAGCACCGACAGTATGCAGAGCAGTCTGCTGCAGTTTCGTCTTTTCATACTTTTGTATCCTTCCCGGACACATTTATAAAAGCTGCAAGAAAATTATTTCCATGACTTCATTTCATGGCAGATACAAAGCTTGATCATTTGTACCCCCCCCGATTTGCAGACAAAGGGGCATCTGCTGTATGTCCACAACAGATGCCCCTATAAAATTTTATATGATCAGCTCCATGTGTCTAAAAAGATAATAACACATAGATTTCACAGTTTCCATATTTTTTAACACTTAAGGTAAATATGTTTATTCCTTGCAGACATCGATCCAGCCGACTGCCCCCGCAACTGCCTCAAGCTCCGGTATAGTGAGCTTAACGGCGCTGTGATCATTACCTGCTGCAGGATATACCGTATCGAACTTTTTCAAGGATTCGTCAAGATATACGGCTACGCCTTCCTTGATCCCGAATGGGCATACACCACCCGGGGCATGTCCGATATAATGCTCGACCTCCTCATAAGGTATCATCTTGGCCTTGGTATGGAAGTTCTCCTTATACTTGTGATTATCTATACGTGCGGTTCCTTCCGCCAATATAAGTATAGCCTTATCTCCCTCCAAAAACGAGAGTGTCTTGGCTATCATACCGGGTTCCACACCGAGTGCCTCTGCCGCAAGCTGAACCGTGGCACTTGAATCGTCAAGCTCTATGATATGATCTGCGTATCCCTTTTCATCAAGATACTTCTTTGCTTTTTCAAACGACATTGCTTTTCCTCGAAAATTATTTTTAGTACATCAGTACTTGCCGAAATCGATAGTCGACACCACCTCCTCGAAGCTCTTGATCTTACTTTGCGGTGATACATGCTCTCCTACCATCTTCTCCATCCATATCATGTTATACCAACGGTCAAATTTGTAGCCGCACTGCTTAAATTCACCTACAAGTCGGTAGCCGAGATGCTCATGAAAATCTGCACTATTCTTAGTCAGATACTCATCTTCTACTTCCGGATATCCTATACAGGCATACATATTCAATATGCCCATCTGCCTACATATATCCTCTAATGCAAAGTATAATCGCTTTCCGAGTCCCTTCTTTTGAACATTTTTATCAAGATATATAGTTGTCTCTACCGACCAGTCATATGCGGCACGAGCCTTGAACGCACCCACATAGGAATATCCTAGTATCCTTCCTGCCTGCTCCGCAACTATATAAGGATAGCGTTTAAGAGTATTCGTTATGCGTTTTTCAAATTCCTCTATAGTCGGCACTTCACACTCAAAGCTTATTACCGTCTTCTCAACGTAAGGAGCATATATCTTAAGCAGCTGCTCCGCATTCGCCGCCTCAGCCGGGCGTATGATTATCTTTGTGTTATTAATTTCTGTCATAATTAGTATAAATTAGCTTATGATAATTTTGTTTATGGTGATTTTGTTTATGGTAAATTTGTTTATATTATGCATTTGCTTAGCTAAAAGTCAAGCTTCTCTGTTTTCTTGTATAAGTAAAAAGGCTATAGCTTCTATATTCACAATAACACCCGCACTTCTTATGCGCACATAAACATTTGTTGATTTTACGAAAAAATAGCTTTCCTGCTGTCCCAATATTGGTTATATGTCCATTCCAACTTCATTTCAATAAAAAGTATCCTTCAAATAAATTTATAATAAAATTCTGGGCTTTACATATAATCTTGTAAATTCAGATTACAGATTACACATACTACTTAAGAATAATGTAATTGTCCTTTCTTACTATTTCTGCTAATATTAATTATATGTTCTTGTCCAAAGGTGACATTTTTGATTATATATATTGATGAATCGGGATCAATCAACAATCATATTCCCAACAACAAATATTTTGTAATTGCGTTAATACATGCTACTAATAAGAATGCGCTAAAGAAAGCCTATAAACGCTTCGTTTCAGCTAACCACGATAAACTATTAGAATTAGATAAAGATAAAGTACATCCTAAAACAGGTAAGGTGATTAAAGAAGGCGGAAAAATGTTTTCAGATGGCGTGTTTAAGGAGTTAAAAGGTTCTCAATTTGACAGAGAAATGAAAATTACCTTTTCAGATTTCTTTTCTCGTAAACAAACATTTGAAATATTTTTCATCAGAATTGAAAACAGCAAGTTAACTGATGTATTTTGTCAGAACACTGCTCGTGTTTTCAATTACACTATGAAGTTAGCTCTAGAATACTTTATCCGAAAAGAGTTACTTCCAAATGAAGATTGCTCTTTACAACTTGATGAACGCAATGAAAAAACCGAGACAAAATTCTTTCTAGAAAACTACCTTAACACTGAGCTATCCATGAACGGTACAGCTAAAGGCAAGTTTGATGTCTCCTATTTTGACTCCGCAGATAATAATTTAATTCAGATTGCAGATGTTTTCGCTAACCTGTATTATTCTCATATGAAAACAGATGCATATGAAGAAGTAATCAAAAAATTAAAAGACGCCGGTATTCTTAAATTTGTTTTTGAGTTTCCCAAATAATTTGGTTACAGTTCACTCGTCACCTTGCATAGTTAAGGCCGGACCGCTAAACTGATCTCAGTTGATGCGGACCGG
>CAKRTC010000049.1 GCA_934402055.1 uncultured Lachnospiraceae bacterium
TTCCCATATTATTCGGAAGATGATCAACAAGCCATTTTCTCTCTATTTCTTTTCCCATTTTTTCCCTTTGTTAACTCAGATAAACAGAACGCAATTTCATATGAAATTTTAAAAGGGACCGCCCAAAAGGCAGTCCCAATTAAGTTCAATAGTTCATTAATATAAGAGAATTACTCTTCCTCAGCTGCATCTGCCTCATCTGTATAAGCATCAACAACTTCTCCGTCAGCTTCCTTCTCCTTCTTACCTTCGTTAAGAAGAGCCTTGATTGAAAGTGAAATCTTCTTGTTCTCAGCATCAAGGTCTGTAACCTTAGCCTTAACAACATCTCCAACCTTAAGAACATCTGAAGGCTTCTCAATTCTGTCTGTTGAGATCTGAGAAACGTGAAGGAGTGCATCAATACCCTGCTCAAGGTTAACGAAAGCACCGAAGTCTGCAAGTCTTGCAACCTTACCCTCTACAACGTTGCCTACAGCATACTTTGTAAGAGCAAGTACCCATGGGTTCTCATCAGGGAACTTACGTGTAAGAGCGATCTTGCCATCCTCGCTGATGCTCTTAACCATAACTCTGATTGTATCGCCCGACTTAAATGCCTTCTTAGGAGCTTCTGTTCTGCCCCATCCCATCTCTGAGATATGGAGAAGACCGTCTGCTCCGCCAAGATCAACGAATGCACCGAAGTCTGTAACATTCTTAACTGTTCCGTCGATTACATCGCCTTCCTTGATGCTCTCAAGAAGCGCCTTCTTGGCAGCTGACTTACGCTCAACGATGATCTTCTTGCGATCACCGATGATTCTGCGCTTCATCGGATTGAACTCTGTAATGATGAACTCGATGTTCTGACCAACATACTTTGTGAGATCTCTCTCAAATGTATCTGAAATAAGGCTTGCCGGAACAAAGAGCTTAACTCCGTCATAGATAACTGAGAGACCGCCGCTTACAGCCTTCTCTACTGTACCTGTGAGGACTTCCTTGTTTTCGAATGCCTCCTGGATCTTCTGGTTGTTCTTCTCTGTAAGAATGTCTCTGTGGCTGAGAACAACAAGACCCTCGCCATCATTAACCTTTCTTACCTTTGCTTCCAACTCATCACCGACTTTAACTACTGTTGTGAGATCAAGAGAGTTATCTGCTGAGTAATCGGCTCTGCTGATGATTCCGTCTGACTTATATCCGATGTTAAGTAAAATACATTCCGGCTTAACGTCGATTACCTTGCCTGTAACCACCTCTCCTGTTCTTATTGTTTTGAAAGACTCATTGAGCATATCTTCAAAACTCATCTCTGACATAACTTAGGACCTCCTGAATAATGGTTTTCGGGGTTGATGCCCCCGCAGTAATACCAACGCAACGCACGGAACTATCGAGCTTTTTCTCTGTAAAGTCTTGTAAAGACTCTATAAAATAGGTCATACTACATTCCTTAGAGCAGATATCATAGAGCTTTGAGGCATTGGAAGAATGTCTGCCGCCGATGACAATGACCGCGTCACACTCCCGGCTCAATTCTCGTGCTTCTTTCTGTCTCAGTTGTGTAGCATTGCAAATAGTATCAACAACATTAACATGATACGATTTTTTCTCTAAAATTGCAACAATATCTTTGAATTTTTGGACATTGAATGTTGTCTGCGAAACCAAGCAATACTCGGCATTTTCGTCAAGTTTCACATTTTCGGCATCAGAGACATTTTCTATGACTGTGGCATCCGATCCTATCTGCCCCAGAATACCCACCACCTCCGGGTGTGTCGCAGTTCCGGTCACGATTATTTTCTCACCGTTTTTGTGATGTTTTTTTACCGTATCATGTATTTTTTTCACAAATGGGCAGGTAGCATCAATTACACGTGCACCGCATTTCTCCGAATTAAGCAGATCTGTAACATTTTTTCCTACTCCGTGAGCCCTGATGATCACTGTAGTATCACGCAATTCTCCCTTATCTGACATAGTTTGAAGCTCGTCAAGATTCTCTATCACTTCCACACCCCTGGACGCAAGCTCATTTACAACTATATCATTGTGCACTATCGGGCCGTAGGTATATATCTTGCCTGATTTCTTCTCAACTTCATCATACACTGCATTTACTGCGCGCTCGACTCCGTAGCAGAATCCGGCAGATTCGGCAAGTCTTACTTTCATGGAAGCTCCTTCATTATAGCATTTTCAACTTCCTCAATGCTCATATCCGAGGTATCAATAATCATCGCATCCTCGGCAGCCTTAAGCGGAGCAGTCTCTCTGTGGGAATCCCTGTAATCTCTTTCCTCAAGGTCCTTAAGTATGCTCTCAAACGTAGCTCCTTCAAGCTTACCCGTTTCACTGAGCTGTCTGAATCTTCTCTCTGCTCTGACCTTCGCGGAAGCTGTAAGAAACACCTTTAATGTGGCATCCGGCAGTACAACCGTACCTATGTCACGTCCGTCCATAATCACATTTTGCTGCTTTGCTATAGCCCTCTGCATATCAAGAAGCATACTTCTCACCTCAGGATACTGAGATGTGACGGAAGCTGTACGTGAAACCGTCTCTGTACGCAGTCTGTCTGTTACATCCTTGCCGTTTACAAACATATGCTGCACTCCGTCGATATATTCTATGCCAAGCCTAACTTTTGAAGTCAGCTCTGTGACAGTCTCCTTATCCTCGGCATCTGCTCCGTTATCAATGTAAAATACCGCAAGTGAACGGAACATAGCTCCGGTATCGATATATGTATACTTAAGTTTGTCTGCCAAAAGCCTGGCTATGGTTGATTTACCGACTCCCGAAGGTCCGTCTATAGCTATACTTACATACTGTGCCATGAATTGCTCCTTAATGCCGCATTATATCCTTAAAAAACCCATGTCCCGGCATATTGACATGCAGAACATGGGTTTTAATTGTTGTATAAAGCTGATAACGGGACTCGGACCCGTGACCTCCGCATTACCAATGCGACGCACTACCACCTGTGCTATATCAGCATCACTTATTGCAAAGCTCAATCACTATAGCACAAATAACAATTAAGTGTCAATCAGAACTTATTTTTTATACTTGCTTGTAACTTGTAAATTTAAATTCCACTTCTTTAATGTATGGTGGAATTTAGTCTTACATAAATGGAACTTAGTGTTACAAATCATATCTTGATGCAGAATGATTTTAGTCTTGCATGTATTTAAGCTGCCTCTTATTCTTTAATAACTGCCCGTGGTTTTATAAATAGGAGGATTAAACCATGTCAAATATTATTCCGGGCAACAATAAGCATCTCACTCTTAAAGATAGGGAATACATAGCATACCGCTTAGATGAGGGTGATTCTTTTAAGAACATCGCTAAATTCTTATGCAAGGATCCCACCACTATTTCCAAGGAAGTCAAGCTTCATCGTTCCTTGAACAACTGGAACAAAGGCTCTTTTAATAACCCAAGTAATTTTTGTACCAAACGTTTTAAATGTTCCAGAGTTAATGTCTGTGAAAAACTCTTTATTTGCGACAGAAAGTGCAGAAGCTGCTTTAAGTGTAATCAGACCTGCAAAGACTTTGAACGCGAATCTTGCGCTCGTCTTGATAAGGCTCCGTTTGTTTGTAACGGTTGTCATAAGCCTAAGAATAAATGCGCCATTGCTTCTAAGTACGACTATGATCCTGCTTTTGCTCAGAGAAAATACGAGGAATTGCTTTCTGTCTCCAGACAGGGTATTAACAAGACTAAACATGAGGTTCATCAGATGGATAAGATAATTCAGCCTCTTGTAAGTCAGGGACAGTCGCCATACCACATTCTTTGTAATCATCCTGAATTAGATATCTCAGTTAAGACTATGTACAACTACATTGACCAAGGTGTCTTGCTTACCAGAAATGTTGACCTCAAACGTAAAGTTAAATTTAAACCGCGTAAGTCAGCTCTGAAGAAGCGATCTATTAAGGAACGCTCTGTATTTATCGGCAGAACTTTTAATGATTTTAAAGAGCTTAGGCTTAGCACATCTGACTTTGTTGAGATGGATACTGTACTCTCTGCTTCAGGCTCCTCTAAATGCATTCTGACGCTTTGTTTGCCCGATACAAACCTGTTGTTAGCATATCTGTTGGATAGATGCACTGAGGGCGCTGTAAGGGCTGTATTTGATCGTTTAGAAGAACAGCTGGGTACGTATGATTTCCTTCGTATCTTCAACGTGATCCTTACAGACAGAGGCTCTGAGTTTGGTGATCCTGTTTCTCTTGA
>CAKRTC010000050.1 GCA_934402055.1 uncultured Lachnospiraceae bacterium
TCGTACTTCGTACTCTCGCAATCCTACGGAAATTCGCACCCGTGCCTATCGGCACTTTGTGCTCATTTCCGTTACGCAATCAAAAACATAAGGATGCACAAGTGAACTTGTGCATCCTTATGTTTCCGATTCCGTTTATGCGCTAATGTTTATAGTAATTGATCAGGCAGCCGTCGATTATTATCTGTCTCTCATCTGCTGTCAATGCTCCGGTTGAAACTTCAAATTCCTTGATTTCAAAGCTCTTGTCATCTTCAGATGATTTGCGGACACGATAAGCCTTGATCTTGTCTGTATTATCAATGATAGCCTGTCTTATGCCCGGTACAAATACATAATCATTTAACTGAAGTATCGAAGGATCCTCTATGATAAACGGGACCATACCCCAGTTGATACAGTTTGAACGATATCTCTTGGTAGCATACTGCCTGGCGAAATTCGCCGATGCACCCAATACTCTCTGACAGGAAGCTGCCTGTTCTCTTGCAGAACCGTCTCCCGGCATCATTGCAAATATCGAAGAACCGATATCGGTACCTTCAGGATCACACTTAATTCCGTGTGACTCAAGAAGCCTGTATACCTCAGCAAATTCCTGCGAAACGCTTCCCGATGCTCTCCTGTCTCTCTCTACCGATCTCACCTTCATGCTGCGTCCCGCATATTCAGGGTCTCTCTTGGACAGCGCAAACTGTGAGAGTCTCTCAGGATTGGAACGATAGCTTGAAGTCTCTCCCGAAGGGATGAGCTCGTCGGTAGTAGTTACCGGATCTGTGATATAGCTGCAGATCTTAAGCATAAGGTCATCCGTGAGTGCGGGCATATCCGGCCAGTCCTTGATATTCGGTCCGAATCTGAGTTCAAATTCAGGCTCAGCCTTGCCCCATCCGTTATATACTCTCTTCTCGTATATATCCGATTCGTAATGATACTCTGTGCTGCTGTATTCCACATCAAGATCACTTGCCGCGGTCAGCTTGCCGCCGTTTGCAGCCGTAGCCGCTATGGAACGCGAATCCATAAGTCCTACCGCGGACATCTGTCCCTCACCCGGCTTTGAGCCTTCTCTGTTAGGGAAGTTTCTGGTGGTGTGTCTTATCGAGAACTCGCCGTTTGCAGGGCAGTCTCCCGCTCCGAAGCACGGTCCGCAGAAGCATTCTCTCATGATAACTCCTGCCGAGATAAGCTCCGATACAGTACCGTTTTTGACAAGCTCGGCATATGCCGGCATGCTTCCCGGATATACACTTAATGTAAATGCTCCGTTTCCGCAGCTTCTCCCTCTTAAGATATCCGCAGCAGCCATGATTCCGTCAAAGGTACCTCCGGCACATCCGGCTATTTCTCCCTGCTCGACAAATATATCCTTGCCGCGAAGCTTGGACATAAGATCGAAGCTTGCTCCCTTTATCTGGGCATTCATATTAAGCTCTGTTTCATGCAGTATATCCTCTGCATTTTCAAGCAGCTCGTGAATGGTGAAGGTATTGGACGGATGCATAGGCATGGCTATGGTACATTCCACAGTAGAAAGATCCACATATATACATCCGGAGTAATATGCTACCTTGCCCGGATGAAGAGGCTTGTAGTCCTCTGCCCTTCCATGCATCTCAAGATAATGCTTAGTCTCGTCATCTGTCTCCCAGATAGAGCTCCAGCATGTGGTCTCGGTAGTCATGACATCAATTGCGTTGCGATACTCTATTGGAAGTGAAGCTATCCCCGGTCCTACGAATTCCATTACCTTGTTCTTGACATAGGCATTGTTATATACGGCACCGACTATTGAAAGTGCAACGTCATGCGGTCCTACTCCCGGCTTAGGTGCTCCCGTAAGATATACGGCGATCGTATCAGGAAGATCAAAGTCATAGGTACGCTCCAATAACTGCTTGGCAAGCTCACCGCCGCCTTCTCCTACCGCCATGCATCCGAGTGCTCCGTATCTGGTGTGTGAGTCGGAACCAAGTATCATCTTGCCGCAGCCTGCCATAGCCTCACGGTTATAGCTGTGAATATTTGCCATATTTGCCGGAACATATATGCCTCCGAATCTGTGTGCAGCCGAGAGTGCAAACTTATGATCATCCTCATTGATCGTTCCGCCTACAGCGCAGAGGCTGTTATGACAGTTAGTCATTACATATGGGATAGGAAAACGCTCAAGTCCCGAGGCTCTTGCGGTCTGTATGATTCCGACATAGGTAATGTCATGACTGGTAAGACTGTCAAAACGAAGTCTCATATGCTTCATGTCATTACTCTTATTGTGTGCCTTCAATATACCGTAGGCGATAGTCTCCTTGGCTGCATCCTCCTTAGACGGACATGTGCCGTTTACAGATATAACTTCCGCCTCACTTTCGCATATATTCCTTCCGTCTACAATATATACTCCGTTGTCATATAGCTTTATCATAATAGCTTTCTCCAAGTCTGCTTATACACTCTGTTTTTCTCTTTAGTCAGGCAATTGTGCTCCTATTGATACGCAGCTGTCTGCGGCTATGTTTCACGCAAGAAGCTCTGCAAGCTTAGCGCGTATCGCCTTTATAAAGCTCTCACTGTCCAGAGTCTTGATATCCGGCAGTGTGCTTATTGCCGCAAGATCTCCTGTCATAAGCCCGCTCTCTATAACTGCGAGTGATGCCTCTTCAAGCTTACCGGCATAATTCATAAGTGCCGCATTTCCATCAAGCTCGCCTCTCTTCTTAAGTGCTCCCGACCATGCGAATATTGTAGCTATAGGATTGGTCGAGGTCTTCTCCCCCTTAAGATACTTATAGTAATGTCTCTGTACCGTACCGTGAGCGGCTTCATACTCGTAATAGCCGTGCGGTGATACGAGTACCGAGCTCATCATGGCAAGTGAACCGAAGGCTGAGGCAACAAGATCACTCATCACGTCTCCGTCATAATTCTTGAGTGCCCACACAAAACCGCCCTCGGACTTAACAACTCTTGCAACCGCATCATCTATCAAAGTATAGAAATACTCGATACCGTTCTTCTCGAACTCTTCCTTATATTCATTATCATATATTTCCTGGAATATCAGCTTGAAATGCTGGTCATATTTCTTGGATATGGTATCTTTGGAGGCAAACCAGAGATCCATCTTCATCTCAAGCGCATAGGCAAAACAGCTCCTTGCAAAGGCGTATATAGATGAATCAAGGTTATGCATGCCCTGAACAACACCCGGCCCGTCAAATTTGTGAATAAGCTCGCTTGCAGTACTTCCGTCGGCTGCCTTATATACAAGCTCACAGGTTCCCGGTCCCGGAATGCTCATCTCCGATGCCTTGTAGACATCACCGTAGGCATGTCTTGCCATAACTATAGGCTTCTTCCATGTTCGCACATACGGCTCAATGCCCTTAACGGTTATCGGAGTTCTGAATACCGTTCCGTCAAGAATGGAGCGTATGGTTCCGTTAGGACTCTTCCACATCTCCTTAAGTCCGTATTCCTTGACACGGGCTGCATTTGCGGTAATTGTGGCACACTTTACGGCAACCTTATAACGTCTGGTTGCTTCGGCAGCTTCAACCGTCACCTTATCGTCTGTCTCATCCCTATGCTTTAGTCCGAGATCATAGTATTCGCTCTTAAGATCTACAAAAGGCAAAATCAGCTCATCCTTGATCATCTGCCAGAGCACACGTGTCATCTCGTCTCCGTCCATCTCTACAAGAGGTGTCGTCATAGCTATCTTATCCATACTAATTCTCCCCGTTGTTTTTTCTTTCCCATGCGTGAAATATAACTCATTTGTCATGCGGAATAAAGTAATGTTTATGTAAATATTGTTTATGTAAATGTTTTTTAAGTGTGTTGTTTTACCATTGTATACATGTATACGTTTCTTTGCAAGTCTTTTTGTATATTTGTATACAGAAAGACAATTCCGTTTATGCGCTAAAATCGAGTAGGAGGAATTTCTCTTAAGTGAGAAATCCCGACCTCTCACACCACCGTGCGTACCGTTCGGTACACG
>CAKRTC010000051.1 GCA_934402055.1 uncultured Lachnospiraceae bacterium
AGATCCCATTCTTCATATTGATCCGACAGCATCCCCTTATAATCCGGTAATTCCGTCAGACTTATGTAATCATCCTTTTCCGCATCATACCTGAAGCAGTACTGATCGATTCCATTCGTAAGCATGGCATACGTTGCACCCATTAGATCACAGTATTCAAACATCTGCTCTTTCGCTTTCGTGTCCAAATAAACGTTTGGTGCCTTACACTCAATCACCGCAATCGGTACTGACTGCCGATCTGCATCCAGCGCATGAATGACGATATCCGCCCTCTTTTTGCTTGTGATGCCATAGTGCGATAAGTGCTGCTCCGAAATGATTTCCTGCATCGGAACATGCAGTGTATCCGTCAAATACAGAATCACGCTCTGCCGTACTGTTTCTTCCGGTGTAATATAAATCAGTTTTTTTCTGATAGGATCTAAATAGCATTCTCTACCATTACGCTTATATATCGGGGGCATTTTCCCCGAAAAGGCTGCTTCCATGTCTTTTCCTCCTGAATCCTCTTCCGGTGTAAGGCTATATCCAGACACTTCATCGTATATCAACTTCTATTCCATATCTGACAAGAAGAGACGCAAATGTTAATCCGTTAATCAGAATGATTCCGTTTTCATCGGCTTTTTCTTTGGCTTCATCGAAGAACTCGTTTGTCAGATTGATGACCATCAGAATGACATTTTTCTCAATAGGAGAACTGATCATAGGGATGCCCTGTATGCTTTTTGAGTACAAAGAATCCAGAAGATTCATCATATCCGCTCGAGATAAATCTTTCTGCATTTCTTTTTCTACCATCTCACTTCTTGTATGATGATTTATATAGTCACGAGTCAGATTTTGTAAGGAACGCTCTTTTATCTCTCTTATCTTAATCCTGTTATTGTATAAAAAGTTGTACATTTTTAAATTGACATTTACATTCGCTCACCGGATAATCATTCGAGCTGTCCTTTATTTCTCAAGTAGCCAATTTGCAATATCAATAATCTGGATTCCTTCATATTGATATTTATCCTGTCGAGTTCTGGCAAGAATCAATTTTGGATATGCGTCTTTGATTGCTAAAAGTGGTGTATACTCTCGTACAAAGGTTTCCGGATTATCAATGTACTCAGAAACCTGAATATAGATTTTTTCATCCCGCTTTATTGCAACAAAATCAATTTCTTTTTTATATAGTACACCCGCATAAACCTCATATCCTCGCCTCAATAATTCGATTGCAACTATATTCTCAGAGATTCTTCCGAAATCAGGGTTTTTGTTACCTAGTCTGGCACTTCTGAAACTTGGATCAGCCAAATAATATTTGTCATTAGATGCCAAATACTTTTTGCCACGAATATCAAATCTTCGAACTCGGTAGAAGCCAAACGCGTTGCAAAGATAACCGATATATGTTCCCACTGTCTTGTCATTGGTTTTTATATGATTTGAACATAATGTATCTGCCACCTTATTTGCAGATACAACATTCGAAATATTATCCATCAGGTAATCAGCTATTTTTTCTAAAAGTGGAGTGTTTCGAATTTTGAATTTTTGTACAATATCTCGAATTACAAGTGTTTCAAACACATCATTGATATAGGATGTTCGGCTGTTTTCTTCCGCATAAAGATAAGCGCCGGACATTCCTCCGATTTTTCTATAGTTAGAATAAGCTTCATACGAATCAGAAAGCCCATAGTAATCCATAAATTCCTGAAGTGAAAATGGAAAAACTTCTATACTGAATGTCCTTCCTGTAAATAATGTTGCGAGATCTGAACTTAATAGAAAAGCATTCGAACCGGTGACATAAATATCGAATTTCTCTGATGCATGCAGACTATTTAAAACTTTCTCGAATCCTTCACACATTTGAACTTCATCTATGAAAAGATAATTCTTTTTCGACCTGTCATACAAATTCTTAATATGCTCGTTCAATTTATGGTACTCTTTCAAATCTTCAAAATCCAAGTCCATAAAATCAATATAAACGATGTTTGCGTCACGGTCGATTTGCTTAATATAATCGATATAAGCCTCCATCAATTTTGACTTTCCACATCTCCTAATTCCGGTAATCACTTTGATGTCCGGAACCCCTTTCACGCTTTTTAACTGTTCTAAGTAATGAGTTCTTTCGATCAATTTCATAGTAAAAACCTCCAAATATGATATCTATAACATACTCTATCGTTTCGAAAAGTTCAATTAATTTCATTTTTTCGAAATAAAGTTTTTTTTCTATAAAACCTCATCTGTAAAATTAATGAATTTTAAAATTTAAATTACTCAATAAATTCACACACAGCTTTATAATTTCTGTGTGTGAAATTTTTAATTCCGGATTTCAGTCCCTGGTGTTTACAGAAACGTATTCACACTCTCCTGTATTCCTTGAACTTCGATTTTTTCATACTTCCCGGTTTTAGAATCAATCACTATCATGGCTGAATTATAACCGGCTCATAATTTCTTTCCGAGTTCATATGCTTTCTTCATCACATCTACATGGCTTGGAGCTGTATTTGCGTCATCAATTCCACCACCACTTACGATACCTTTTAAAGAAGCCTTTTCAAAACAGTCTACCCAGCCTTGCAGACCATTGTAGGCTTTTTTGAATGCACTTTCATCATTTTCAGCGGCAGTTGCAATCATATAAATATCTCTGAATGAATAATCTGTCGAATATAATGGATTCAATCTATCAAGAAGTGTTTTCATCTGGCCACACATCTCATAGTAATAAATTGGTGTTGCATATACAATGACCTCCGCAGCCTTTACCTTTGCCATAATATCCGCAACATCATCCTTCAGTACACACATTCCGGTCTTCTGACAGGATAGACAACCGATACAATATTTTATATCTTTTCCTTTCAAAGAAAGAAGTTCCACATCATGCCCGGCTTCTTTTGCTCCCTTCGCGCACTCATTTGCGAGTATATCGGAATTACTGTCGCTTCGAAGACTTGTAGATATGATCAATACTTTTTTCGCCATAATTAACCAACCCCGTTTTCTTTTAAGAATTTCTGAATTTTATCAAATGGAATTACATCCGGATTATCGTAAAGATCTGTATGAACAGCACCCGGAATTGTCAGCAGCTCTTTATTGGATGTGTACTTGCTATCCTTGATCATATTTTCATAAGCATCTTTTCCAAAATAATAGCTGTGTGCTTTTTCTCCGTTGACGATAAGGACTGCACTTCTGATTTCATTACTGTACTTTAATATTGGCTGATTCATAAATGACATACATCCGATACTGTTCCAGCCATCATTGGAATTCAGGCTCCTTTTATGATAACATCTGCCTTTATAATACTCACTGTAATCTTTTACGAAGAAAGGTGCATCTTCCGGAACCGGAAGCGGAACACAACCACCGCCTCTGGAATATTCGCCTTTACGGTATTTTTCTGTTTTTAACATATTTATCATCCTCCGTATGCAAAATTTCTTGTAAACACACCGGCAATAGTATACGATGATAAATATCATACAGCCTAAAGCTAACTTTAGGTCAAGTATATTCTTGAAAGAAGGTATTTTATGTATACAATCGGTCAGGTCTCTGCAATGTTTGGTCTTCCTGTTTCTACCTTAAGATATTATGACAAGGAAGGCTTTTTCCCTAATCTGGAACGTAA
>CAKRTC010000052.1 GCA_934402055.1 uncultured Lachnospiraceae bacterium
TAGCAACAAACGATCTTCCAGATATCATTTCTATCACAAACAGCGACAGCATGAAGGACTTGATTAAGGCAGGAGCCGTATGGGATATGAAGGAATTTTTAGAGGAGTATGATCCAGATTCATGGTTGTTAGAGGGATATCCAGAAGATCACAAGCAGGCACTGATTGATCGTTTTGGCGGATGGTACAGCCTTGCATCTCATATTGAGACACCAGATAACAGAAAGATTTATCCACCAGATGATGAATGTTGGATAGATGTAGTAGAAAAAGGAAGCAACAGCTGCATCATGTTTGATAAAGATATTATGGATGCACTTGGAATTACCGAGGAGATGGTTTCCACAGAGGAAGGCTTCTATGAGGCATGTGAGCTTGTAAAGAACTCTGGCTATACAACAGAGAATGGCGAGAGTGTTATTCCAGTTGCACTTCACGCAGATGGATGGATTGATATATCACTTGATGATATTTTGTCATGGAATTTTGGTGCCGTTCCAGTTGATGAGGAAGGAAATTATCGTCATAAGGAGCTTAGTCCAGGATATAAGAATGCACTTAAATTTGTAAATAATTGTATCCAGAAGGAGTATTTGGATGTAAATATCTTGACACTTGATGAGGCTGCCTTAAAGACATATCTGGAAGCAGGACGAGTATTCTGTTGGATCGGAAATCAGGCACAGATCAATAAGGAAAATACAAGCTGGGTATCTTACGGTGCGATCACACCAGAAAATGAGGCAAAGGGTGCACTTCCGATTAATCAGTCAGCAGGAACTGGTTGGATTCAGACATTTGTTTCTAAGAGCTGTGATGAGCCTGAGAAGGTAGCAGAGTTCTTAAGCTGGATTACAAGTGAAGAAGGCTTAATGATGGACTACTACGGAATTGAAGGCGAATATTACACAGTTGATGATAAGGGAATTGTGACAAAAACTGAAAAGGGTGAACAGGAATTAAAGGATTTGTATGAGAACAATATCTTGTTCTGGCCATTCGCAAGTACCTCATTTGAGCGTCATACAGAGCCAGTTCCAGATCCAACAAGCAATCGCGGTGTTGAGATTGCACTGATGCCAGCATTTGGTAAGGAAGAGACCACTTATATTTACGATTCTTCTTTAATTGACTTCCCAGATACAGTTTTGGAGCCATCAAGTGATCTTGGAATCAAGCTGTCTCAGGTAAAGAGCTATCTGGAATCTCAGAAGGCAAAGATTGTTACTGCAAAGACAGATGAGGAATTTGAGACAGAGTACAACAATATGGTATCTACGCTAGAGGATTACAGTATCGCTGATATTGATGCAGCTTACGATGAAGTATATAAAACAAACTGCGAGAATACTGGAAATAAAATTGAAGATATCAATGCAGACTTGTACAAGTAAGTAAGAAATAAATAACGGTGAGAGAGGATGCAAAGAAATTTGCATCCTTTTCTTAAAAACTGCGGAAGTGAGGCTAGCTATGAATAAAAAGAAAAGTTTTACATTGGGAAAAGATCGCGCAACACAGTTCCAGCTGCATACGCTGATGCTGCCGGGAACGATCTGCATCATACTGTTTAGCATTCTTCCATTGTTTGGATTAATTCTGGCATTTAAGAATTATTCAGTTGTGGAGGGTGTTGCGGGAATTTTTACAAGCAAGTGGTATGGATTCCAGAATTTTAAAATTATTTTTGGAAACCATGATTTTACCAGAATGTTAGTAAATACACTTGGAATTAACCTGCTTGGAAATCTGGTGAATATTCCAGCGGCATTGTTTTTTGCGCTTTTGATCAATGAGATTGCATCTCCATTTTTGAAAAAATCTGTTCAGACGCTGACCTACATGCCGCATTTTATTTCATGGGTTGTATTTGGTGGTATTGTTATCACACTGTTAAGTTCAGATGGACCAATCAATAACTTCCTTGTAAATACAGGAATTTTTAAAAATCCAGTTGTTTTTATGGCACAGCCGAAAAAATTCTGGGCAATTGCTATTATCTCTAACTTAATTAAGGAGCTTGGATGGAGTACAATTTTGTATACAGCAGCTATTGCTGGCGTAGATCAGGAATTGTACGAGGCAGCAGAAATTGATGGTGCAGGACGTTTTCGCAGAATGATCAGCATCACAATTCCATGTATTAAGGGAACTGTGATGATTATGGTAATCTTTGCAGTTGCTGGTATTTTAAATAATAACTTTGATCAGATTTATGTACTTCAAAATTCCTTTAATCTGGAGCGAAGTGAGGTAATTGATACTTATATTTATAAGATTGGTATTCAGCAGCTTCAGTTTGGAATGGCAGCAGCAGTTAACATTACAAAATCCTTCTTCTCTCTGGCATTGTTGTTACTTGCAAATGGAATTGTAAGCAAGCTGTCAGATGGATATGGTTTATTCTGATGAAAGGATTGGGTTTTCGGCATGAAAGTTAAAAGCAGCAAATCAAAAACATTCAATTTGATTCTTGGAATCTTTATGATTCTTATTACAATTATAACTTTATATCCAGTATGGTTTTCTCTGATTAATTCACTTAACAGTGCAGGTGCCATTGCAAAGCATGGTTATGCAATGTTGATTCCAGATGAATTTTCAACAGCAAGCTGGCAGGCAGTGTTAAAGAATAATGAGATTGTAAAGGCATTTTTTGTAACACTGGCAAGAACAATTATTGTCACAGCAGGACAGACAGTGATAACATCTATGTTTGCTTATGGATTCTCCAGAAACTACTTGTGCGGTAAGAAATTTTATGCAACAATTGGATTTATCAGCATGTATTTAAATGGTGGTGTTATTTCCTACTTTCTGTTGTTTACGGGAATGAAGATTTACAATACCTTCTGGGTTTACATTATTCCGAGCTTATTTGGCGGATTTTATAATGTAATCATTTACAATGCAAACTTTAGGGAAATTCCAGTGTCACTTGTAGAATCTGCAAAGCTAGACGGTGCGAGCGAGTATTCAATCTTCTTTAAGATTTTTATGCCGCTGTCAAAGCCAGTGCTCTCAGCACTTGCAATTTTTACTGCTGTTGGAACCTGGAATGATTATACACAGACCTTGTATTACACAAGATCAACAGATCTTCAGACATTATCTTACTATATGCTGACTGTAATTAAGTCTAGTCAGACCGCAGAGAATATGAGCAAAATGGGAACTGCTGCTTCTTCTGTTTTAAGTACAATGTCAGAGCAGGCAAGCAATTATAAAACAATTGAATTGGCATGTATGGTTTTATCATCAATTCCGCTTATTGTTATGTATCCGTTTGCACAGAAATTCTTTGAAAAGGGACTTATGGTTGGTTCCGTAAAGGGTTAAAACTTTTGCAAAAGAAAGGAAAAGAACATGGAAACAAAAATGGAAAAGGGTTTTCCGGCACCGTTGTTTCGCGATCCTATTTTTGATGGAGCATCAGACCCAACGGTGATTTGGAACAAAAAGGAAGCGTGCTACTATATGTTCTACACACAGCGCCGTTCTACATCAGTGCAGGTTGGATT
>CAKRTC010000053.1 GCA_934402055.1 uncultured Lachnospiraceae bacterium
AGCATAGAGATGCGCTATGAGGATGAAAATATATGGCTGACACAGAAGATGATGGCCACATTGTATGATGTGGATGTGCGGACCATAAACTATCATGTCAAAAGAATATTCGGTGATAGTGAGTTGCAGGAGGATTCAGTTATCCGAAAATTTCGGATAACTGCCGCAGATGGAAAAGGCTACAGCACAAATCACTACTCCCTGGAGATGATCATTGCCGTAGGCTTCAAGGTCAATTCCGAGCGTGCGGTACAGTTCCGTAAATGGGTAAACCAGATCGCCAAGGACTGTACCATCAAAGGCTGGGTTATGGATGATGAGCGGCTGAAACGAGGGACATATCTGACGGAAAAGTATTTCGATGAGCAGTTAGAGCGCATCCGTGAGATACGTGCGAGCGAAAGAAAGTTCTATCAGAAAATCACCGACCTGTATGCGACAGCCATTGATTACGATAAAAATGCTGCAACGACGAAAAGATTCTATGCAACCGTCCAGAATAAAATGCATTACGCGGTTCATGGACATACAACGGCTGAGCTGATCGTGGAAAGAGCCGATCATACAAAGAAGCATATGGGACTGACCACCTGGGCGGATGCGCCTGACGGAAAGATCATGAAGAGTGATGTTACAGTTGCAAAGAATTATCTGAGCCAGGATGAGATGAAGCAGCTGAATCGTATGGTTACGGCATACCTGGATTTTGCGGAAAACATGACCTTACGGCATATTCCGCTTACGATGCAGGACTGGGAAAAGAGGCTCAACAGCTTCATTGAAATGTTTGATTACGGTATTTTACAGGATGCAGGCAAGGTGACAGCAGCGATTGCAAAGCTCCACGCGGAGACAGAATTTGAAAAATACCGTGTCATCCAGGATAGATTGTTCATGTCTGATTTTGATAAGTATATGCTGGAGTTGGAAGAAAACGCAAAGAAATAATAACTGATTCCGGTATGTGTGGACCTGTTTCCGTTTTGACAGGATATGTTTCCGCGAACGGGCATAAAACCAGACATCAATCAGAAGGTATCGTGCCATGTTGAGACGGTAGTCTTGCTGTCAAAAACCAAATAGAAAAGTCACATTATGCCATGAATAAAGACTTTATAGATTAATAGCAGCATTTTCGAATGTTGCGCTTGTCTCTTTTTTTATTATAACTATTCAAAATGTCGTTGAAAAGCATGGGCACAAATTCCTTGAAATGTCAAAAATTAGGTTGAGAATCATTCCTTGACAAAGTATAATATTGAAAAACCAGGGCACATTATCCCAGAAATAGCAGTTGGAGGCGTTATGGAAATAAAAAGAGAGGTATACCTGCAGAAGTTGATCAATCGTATGCATAATGGGATGATAAAAGTTATCACAGGAATTAGGCGTTCAGGGAAATCTTATCTTTTATTTACTATTTTCAGGAATTACCTTAAGTCACTGGGGGTTGAGGATGACCATATTATCGCAATTGAGTTAGATATGTTTGAAAATGAGAAGTATAGGGATCCACATACACTGCTAGAGTATACCAAAAGCCAGATGACAGATAAAGGGGACTACTATATTTTTCTGGATGAAGTACAGCTACTTCCATCCTTTGAATCAGTGTTGAACTCATTTCTTCATATGCGTAATGTGGATGTTTATGTAACCGGTAGCAATTCAAAATTTTTATCAAAAGACGTTATTACAGAATTTAGAGGACGTGGTGATGAGGTTCATGTTTATCCGCTTAGTTTTAGAGAATACATGGAAGTGTTTGAAGGAGATAAATATGAAGGATGGAGTTCCTATGTTAGTTTTGGCGGCCTGCCATTAACTATTACGATGGCTACCGATGAGCAGAGAATGGAGTATCTTTCTAGGTTATTTGAAGAGACTTATATAAAGGATATTATTGAGCGTAACCATATTGAAAAGGTTCAGGAGATAAATGACTTGATAAATATCCTGGCATCCGGCATTGGTTCATTAACGAACGCCTCAAAGATAGAAGCAACATTTAAGAGCGTTATTCACTCAGATATTAGCCTTAATACCATAAGAACATATATTGATCATTTGAAGGATGCATTTATTGTCAACGAAGTAAACCGGTACGATGTAAAGGGGCGAAAATACATTGGTACGCCACTCAAATATTATTTTGAAGACGTGGGCCTGCGAAATGCCAGACTGGGATTTCGCCAGGTGGAAGAAACACATCTGATGGAAAATATCATTTATAATGAACTACGCATGAGAGGTTACCAGGTGGATGTCGGCGTGGTTACAAAGCGAAGCAGGACGGAAGCGGGCGTTCAGGAAAAGAAACAGCTCGAGATTGACTTTGTTGCCAATATGGGTAGTAAGAGGTATTACATCCAGTCAGCTTTTAGCCTGCCGGATGTCGAGAAGAGAGCACAGGAAAAAGCCTCTCTTATAAATGTCAAGGATTCATTTAAGAAGATTATTATTGTGAAAGATGTTGTAAAGCCGTTTCATGATGATGATGGAATTCTCACCATGAGCATATATGACTTCCTTTTAAATGAGCATAGTTTAGAGTTATAAATGAATTACAATTATGGGGATTTATGATTTTATGCTGAATGAAAATAGCCTGGATTTATAACCGGAGGATATAGACAAATCGGAATTTAACGCTTGGGGGGGGAAATAATGGAATTCTTGGATAGTGAAATGATGAAACGTTTTATGCATAGTGCGCCGGTTAATATATTTTTTAAGGATACGGAATGTAGATA
>CAKRTC010000054.1 GCA_934402055.1 uncultured Lachnospiraceae bacterium
GCAATAATCAGTTTAAATACAGTAACTATGCGGCTTTCAGCCGCACTCACCGCACCGCGGTGAATAATTCAGGATAAATTTGCAATTTCTTTACTCCAAAGGGATTGTATGCGAATGGGATTGGCGTATGACAGCCAAGTATCTAGTGAAACTTATAATAGAAAAGAACTATATCATAATTATTTGAATCTATTTCTAAGTGAGAAAAGTGAGGAAAATCCTGATTTTGCACAACAGATGACGCTACCAACGTACAGATTAGAAGAACTTCTTATAGAATTTTGTGACAAGCTTTATGATCGAAGTATTGATATAAAAAAACTTTCTTCAAAATCATTTGGAGAGGCAACGAGCATTCTTCCATATTTTAATGAATTAGTTGATGAGGTAATTATAAAGGCAGAAAATGACTATGCGGAATCATTGAAAGCGTCAAATTTAATTGGCTTAAGAGAATGTATGATTCAAATCAATGATTTGGTTACGAGTAATAAGCTAATGAAACAAGGACATGAATATAAGTATGTCTTCGTTGATGAGTTTCAGGATACCGATGATATCCAAATTGAGACAATTACGGGGCTCCAACATCTTTTTGGCGAACAATGCAAATTATTTATTGTAGGTGATTTAAAGCAGAGTATTTACAGATTTAGAGGTGCATCGTTAAGTGCTTTTGACAAAGCAATACAGGTTGATGGTAAGGATTTTTGGACTTTTTATTCTCTAAATAGGAATTATAGAACGGATAAACGTTTGTTAGATAAATTCCATGATGTGTTTACTCAGATGGGATTACGAAGTTTGATTCCATATGAAGAAGAGAGTGATCGTTTATCAAGCCAGATTATTAAAGAATATTCAGATGGTAATTTGATTTGCAAAATGGAATCGCATCTCAAAGATAAAGATGCATTTTATGATGATTTTTTTGAAAAATTAGAAAGTGAATTAAATGAGCTTAATGAATTATGCCAAAAAGAAAAACTATCTAAAGAAGAAAAGACTATAGCTATCTTAGTTAGATATAATTGGCAGATTCGCAATATAGTAAAAGAAGCTGAGAAAAAAGGATTACTAATTAAAGTTACCGAAGGAGGAGATCTTTATAGATTATCCTCTACTAGGGATCTATATAAGTTGGTGATGGCAATCACACACCCAAGAAATGAAATATATTTGATGAATCTAATAATGTCAAATTATGTATCTCTTTCGATAGATTTTAATGGAATTGCAGGAAAAACAAAAGGTGAAAGAAGGGACGAGATAATTAGACTTTTGGATGAATATTTTATGCTGTGTATGGGAAAGACATGGAATCAGCTTGTGGCTGATTTTGAGTCAAGACCCGTTCTTGTTGTACTCAGAGATATATACGAGGCATTAAAGCCTTGGACACATTTAAGAGAGCAGGATGATCAGCTAAATTATAGACAAAACTATGAGTGCTTGATTGAAAAAATAATAGCAAAGTATGCTAGAGAATATTTGACAATTAATAAGATTTTAGATTTTCTTCATATAAATGTAACGACATATCAAGAAGAAGCATCTAGGAGTACGGCCAACACAACAGATGGTGTTCAAATTATATGTACGACAATCCATAAATCTGATATGTAATGACCTCTTGTCAAGTGCAAATTAACAGAAATCACCACAAACTTTATTAAATTGTTGCTGA